>JAFQZQ010000050.1 GCA_017405845.1 Mogibacterium sp.
CTATCAACTCCACCGGAGCCTGGACGCAGACCACGCCGCTGTCCTTCTTCGATTTTGACCTGATGAGTCACATTGAGGATATCTCCCCGCGCCCGGTCATGCTGATCGCCGGAGAGAACGCCCACTCCCGCTACTATTCCGAGGATGTCTATGCAAGGCTCGGTGAAGCGAAGGAGCTGGTGATCGTTCCCAGCGCGGACCACTGCGATCTGTACGATCAGAAGGACAAGATCCCGTTCGATAAGCTGCGCGAATTCTTTTCCGCTGCTTTTGACGGCAATCAGGAAAACTGAATCAGGAGGTATGTATCATGGCAAAGAAAGTGTTGATCATCAGTACCAGCGCGAGAAGAAACAGTAACTCTGACATCCTAGCCGACGCATTCATGAACGGCGCGAAGGATACCGGAAACGAAGTGGAAAAGGTATCCCTTGCAGACAAGCAGATTGCGTTTTGCCGTGGCTGCTTCGGCTGCCTAAAACTGGGCAGATGCGTCATCAAGGACGACGCGCCGGAGATCACGGAGAAGATGGCACAGGCCGACGTGATCGTGTGGGCGACGCCGGTCTACTATTACGAGATGAGCGGCCAGATGAAGACAATGATCGACCGGGCAAACGCTCTGTTCACCAAGGATTATAAGTTCCGGGATATCTACTTCCTGTCCACAGCTGCCGGTGAAGAGGAGGATTGTGACGAGCGTGCCATTCACGGACTCGAAGGCTGGATCGCCTGCTACCCCAAAAGCCGCCTTGCGGGAAAAGTCTTTGCGGGCGGTGTGAACGACGCAGGAGCAATCAAAGACCATAAGGCCCTGCAGGAAGCCTATGCTATGGGCAGAGGTATTCTGTGATATGAAGCACACTTTGGCAATAACTCTGGCGCTGGCAGCGCTTCTCATGATGACCGCCTGCGGGGTAAATACCGGGGGCACGGGGGACGGCGCCAAAGAAGCATCAACTTCGGCAGCATCAACAGCTACTAACGAAGCAGCGGTTTCACAGGCTCCTACTGAAGAAGCAGATAATGAGAATAAAACAGAACCGCAACCTTCATCGCCGGAGGAATCAGAGGCAGATATGAGATTAAGAATCAACGATGTCGAGGTCTGCGTTGACTGGGAGGAGAATGACAGTGTTGCCGCCCTCCGGGACTTGGTGATAGCCCAGCCGCTCTCGATCCAGATGTCCTCATACGGCGGATTTGAGCAGGTCGGCTCTCTTGGGACGAGCTTGCCACGAAACGATGTGCAAATCACGACGCAGGCCGGGGACATCGTTCTGTATTCCGGAAATAATATCGTAATCTTTTATGGTTCGAATTCATGGGCATACACGAGGCTCGGTCACATAGAATTGTCTTCGTCTGAGATGCCAGAGCTGCTCAGTCATGGAGATGTTACTGTAAAACTATCAGTGGAATAGGGCACAAACAATATGTACGCACTAAGACTCCCACACTGCCATCAGCGGCGGCGGGGAGCGGTAATATTTGTACATGGGAGGAAAACCAAATGAGCAAGAACTTGATTATCTATTTCAGCAGGGCTGATGAAAACTACGCTGTCGGTTACATTGACAAAGGTAACACCGAGATTGTTGCAGAGTTTGTTCAGGAGCGGACCGGCGCTGATATGTTCAAAGTTGAGCCTGCCGTACCTTATGCCGCAGATTATAATACCTGCATAAAAGAAGCAAAGGAGCGTATCGACAACGCACCTATTAAAGAGAAACTGACGGACATATCTACTTATGATACAGTCTTTGTCATGAGTCCCATTTACTGGGGAACATATGCTCCGGAGGTTGAGACTGCTCTCGAAGGACTGGATTTCACAGGAAAGACTGTCAGGGTCATCAGCACGCACGAGGGGTCCGGGCTTGCAAGTATGGTTTCGGATGTACAGAAGATGTGCAAAGGAGCGGATGTTCAAAAGAATGGACTTGCCATTAAGGGTTCGCAAGCTAAGAACTCTAAACAGAAGATTGCGGACTGGCTGTAAAATCCTGTTTGTCGAGACCATAGAATCGTCTCCGCTGCTCCATCGCAAGTGGTCAACGGCAAAGGCTTTTTGAGGAGGGTTGTGGCAACGCTCTTAATATGTGCCTTTTTATCAAACCCATTGTCCCAAGGCATGTCGAGACGGTATGCTGCTTGTACCACCAAAAGAAAGACTTTATTTCAGTGCCATATGAGCCGAAGGATGCAGAATATCGGAAGCAGGATATATGATTTTAGAAACATACTGGAGGGTGAGGAATCATGAAGATTGAAAAGATCATAAAGGGATCATTTGCAGTGATTGGAAAAGAAGGCTCAACCTCTGATGGCGATGGCTTTATACAGAAATTATGGGAGGACACCAACACACACTTTGATCAGATCTCACATCTGGCAAAAAAAGATGAGAACGGAAACCTTGCAGGTATATGGGGGGCAATGTCTGACTTTACGCATTCCTTTATGCCCTGGGAAGATTTCAGGAACGGTTTCTATCTTGCAGGTGCAGAGTGTATAGACGAAGCGCAGGCCCCTGACGGATGGGTGAAATGGGTCATCCCAGGCTATGAATATCTGCGGGTGGAAAACGACGGGAAAAATACTTTTTCGGAGATGCTGCGGTACATGGAGGATAACAGCGTTAGCCTCGTTGGCGCAGTTCATGACTTCACATGCCCGCAGACTGGCAAAAACTATATGTTCTTTCCGATCAAGAAACTCTAAAAATATTCTGCTTGTTGATATGTTTCATCCGCTCAATTCTCTGGAGACGGTAGTATTGATGACGAGAACAGAATAAAAGACAAATGCCTAGAGGAGCGCCTCACCCAGGTGCAGCTTGCGGAGATGGTGGGGACTTCCGCGCCGTACATCAGCAAGCTTATAAACAAGAAGGACGGCATCGTGAACAAGGTGTTCGTGGAGATGCTCGAAAAGCTGGGCTACGATATCCAGATCACGTATGTGAAGAAGAAAACTAACTGACAAATCTTGCTAATGTTTGTCAAGTGTTTTTTTGAAGAAATTGAGCGCCATAGAGCAGAAAAAAAGAGTAACTTTAACAAGACCTGCTATTGCAGGCCATTTAAAAACGGCTATAATGAAAGCGGACGGATCGGTGTTTGTTTGGGAGGCTCTATGAAAAGAACGTTGATTTTTTATAATCCGGAATATGCTGATCTGGCAATAAAACTGCGCGATAACTATCGCGCGCATGGTCATGAGGAGACAGATATAGTTTCTGTAGAGGAACATGACGATATTGAATACGCTGAAAAGATGATGTACGACGTAGCTGTTTTTATAGAGGATAGAGATACCGTTACTTTCCATGATACTGAATCGGGATATACAGACAGACGTCCTGTCTCAGATGTACTTTATAACGATTCAAAGCCCGATTCCCATGAAGCTATCACAAGCAGAGACACGCTCAACATACTGGCGGACGCCATATCTGATGTGGGGTCGTGGTGGTGCTGGCATGTGGGTGACGATATGCTTCAGCTGGAGTTCTGTGATGTACAGCTTTATGATGAAACAAAAGCCAAAGAAGAAACGCACACTACTGATGTTTTGGCTGTGCGCTTCTATGGTCATGTCTTTGCGGTCTTTCTGGATGATCTGAATGATGATAACTGGCATGAACATTTCCGTGATGACGATTCGATCCTTTATCAAGTCGATACATATGAAATGGTATTCGACGATAAAACAGCGGCTGAGTCATTACTGAATGATTACAGAAACCATGTCCCCGTCAAAGACTTCAAAGGTGTAGAAAAGCTGGTAAGCGCAAAACACATTCTCTGTGCCCGATGTGGTGAAGTCGGCTTCATCGTTGGCGGTGATGAAATAGAAATCGCAGGGAAAATAGGAAAATATACGGAAGAAGAAATAGAGCCGTTGTCAAGAAAGTGGTGGGAATACTGGAAAGACTACTGGCGTTTAAGAGGAACACGTGACGCCTTGACAAAAGACTATGCCTGCGAAGTAACAATTCCTGTGTATAAGGAGGATCCGCAGGGTAATTGGTAGTACAGGATGACAAATTCCTGTTTATGGAGGCAATAGGTGTCTTATGATCAATAAAACAACTGCTTTAGTAATCTGTGTAATGGTACTGCTAAGCTGTGCGGCATGTCGAACTGTTATGCAGCATGGCGACAATACTCCGTATCCGGAAACATCCGACATTGAGATTCCGGAAGACTTTTCCTTCTCGATCGTATGGGGGACATACGGTATTAGTTCATACGATAGCCAGAGCGGAAAACTTGTAAAAACCAAAGATGCGACCGATGTCAGCAAATATACAGCTTATGCTAAAATGTCAGAGGATGAACTGCAAACGGTTTACCGTTATCTGTTTTGCGATATCGACATTACGAAGTATCCGGATTCCTATGATCCGTTTAACGCCCCTGATGCAAAGACTAAGATGATGTCAGTACCCAATCAGACGATCATTATTTCTGCAATTGCAAACGGACGCACGAAGACCGTTACATGTAATGCCGTTGCCTTCGGATCGCTGCAAGACTGTTATAGTGATGAGGCAAGAGCATTCCTGACCGCAAAAGAAGAGATTGTAAATCTCATTACATCTTTTCCTGAGTGGGAAGCGTTCCCGGAATACGAATTCTTTTACGAGTGAGTTATCTGTGATTAATTCCCGTTTGTGCATCGCATATCAATCAGGGGCAGAATAATGGAGAGGCTGTAAAATGATAATACCAGAAGAATACGATAACCTGATGTATGATGTAGCGGAACGCTTCCGGGCCGGAAATTTTGCGTTATTTGAATGGGAGCTGGAGGCATTAGAAGAATTCGTCAACAACTTCTATTCTGCTGTCGAGCGCAATGGATGTGTCACATTGGAAGATTTCACGGTGTTCATGGACTTTCTGTGCATAATTAAGAATGCTGATAACGAGGGCGTTCAGAATCTCATTGCACGAGCATTCATGAAAAGCGCTGAGATCCGGAACGGATTATCTGACAAAGAAAGAATAACCGAACCGGGGTTTGGAGTTTAATGAGGTAAAGATGGTAATAATCATAACAGGAGCATCCCATGCCGGGAAAACACTTCTGGCACAGCGGATGCTGGAGAAATTCAAATACCCTTATCTGTCAATTGATCATTTGAAAATGGGACTTATTCGCAGCGGTATTACGGATCTCACTCCGGAAGATGACGATGAGCTTACAGATTATCTTTGGCCGATCGTCAGAGAGATCATAAAGACCGCTGTTGAGAATGAGCAGAATCTTATTGTTGAAGGCTGTTATATACCTTTTGACTGGAGAGATAGTTTTGATGAGCAGTATCTTCAGTCGATAAGATTCATCTGTCTGGCTATGACAGATGAATACATAGATTCACATTTTGAAGAGATAAAAGCGCATAGCTCTGATATCGAAGCAAGGTTGGATGATTCTTACTGCACGGCCGAACAACTGAAAAAAGATAATCATCATTTTATTAAAGGGTTCCGGGCTGCAGGAGAGCAGATTACTCTGCTTACAGATAACTATGAGAGATCGATAGAGAGATTACTTGATTGCCAGATTACCGTTTGACGGTGCACCGTAATAAAGGCAATAGACAAATCCGGTTCGGAGGAGAAGAATAAATGGAATATAAAATCGAGGATCTGACAAAAGAGGAAACCGCATATATAGGCGAAAAGATCAATGAGATCGTGCCGCATGAAGTGGATGCGGATCCGGAAGAATTTGTCCTTAAGATCGAGGACGAAAACGGCGGGATTATCGGCGGATGTATTGCGGAAGCATACGAATACCACTGGTCGAGAATGTTTCTTGACACTCTCTGGGTGGATGAACGCTATCGTCATCATGGGATCGGTTCCATGATCATCCATGAGGTGGAACGTATTGCAAGAGAGAAAGGCTGCCGGGTCGTGACGCTCGGCACTGCCAGCTATATGGCAAGACCGTTCTATGAAAAACATGGCTACACGGTTTTCACGACGCTGAAAAAGACAAACGGTTATATCAGTTATTCACTGGTCAAATATCTTGACAGGGACACACCGGAATATGTGCCGACAGACAACAGCGGCGCGCGGTTCAAGATTTCATTGGGTGATGAGGATGACGCAGAGGTTATCGAAAACGGTATCGAAACATACAGCGAGGCGTACGAGCCGGAATATGAGAGAGTCGGTTTTTACAGGAAACTTGTGGACAAAGACGGTAAGTTTGCGGCAGGCATAATTGCAGACGTAGATAAAGGCGTCTATGCTTTTGTCGACGCGGTGTTTGTGGAAGAGCCGATTAGGCGTCAAGGCCTGGGTACTTATCTTATGCAGGAAGTGGAAAAACTGGCAAAGGAAAACGGTACTTCCATGATTCTGACAACCGCCGGAGACTGGAACGTCGATTTCTTTAAGAAGAACGGATATCTGCTCAGAGGTGAACTGAAAGATGTTCCCAAAGGACACGACTGCTACGAGTTATACAAAGTACTATGAAGCATTGGAGGAAGCAGAAGAATCGGGAGTTGTAAGGGAGAAAAGCATATGGAAAATATAGTTTTCAGAGAAGCAGAAATTGATGACGCGGAGGAAATGATTTCATATCTGAACATCGTTGGGAGAGAGTCCGATAATCTCATGCATGGATCTGATGGGTTTAATGTGCCGGTCGAAGCAGTAAAACAGCGCATTAAAGCCTCTCATGACGCAGATAACAGTGTTATTCTGATTGCTTTGGCAGGAGAAAGAATCATAGCTCGGGCAGAGCTGAATGGGTATCCCGGTTCAAGATTACATCATAATGCCGTGTTTTCGATTTCGGTCAGGAAAGACTATTGGAATAAGAAAATCGGCACAATGTTGATGACAGAAATCATTGAACGCGCGAAAAAAATGAATCTGCGTAATATTGAGCTGGAAGTAGTTGCCGGAAATAAGGCAGCCATTGCGCTTTACCATAAAATGGGGTTTTCTGATGTTGGAGTATACAAGGATTATTGGTTTGCGAATAATGTCTACAGCGATGCAATTGTTATGCAGAGATGTCTGGATGACTGATCTTTCACAAAATTGAAGGCTGGTGCCTTCTTCCCGGGAAATATCAGAATGAAATAATACATAGCGCAGAAGGAGCTGACGACAGATGCTGATGACTATACTTTCCGTCATTGTAAGTATTGTGTATTTTGTTGTTCTGAATATGAACATCTATACGGACAGAGCAATGATGCCTACCGGGGAGGATCGGGAATGGCATCGCAGCCCAATAACAAGACTAAGTATTGCTGATCAGTCATTCCTGATATATCTGCAGATTCTGTTTGCCGCTGTTACTGTTATAACAGGTGTTTTGTTTCTGTTTGGAGTCCGCAGCAGAGTAATCAGAACAATACAGTTGGTCAGCGTAATAGGATCTACAGCCGTATTTATTATCATCATGATTGTAACCTCTGATCTGCATGCCAAATATGCCTGAGACTACAGATCAGATGTCAATGATTGAGATGGAAAATGACCTGTATCAAACAGGGACAGAATAAGAGCATTAAGGAGGCAATCGTATGAAATCGCTTTTGATTCAGGATACTACCCGAGAAGAACGGAAACAGATCGTAGCGGATTCGATCGGAAATATAGAAGGCGCCTGCGATGGCTGTGCAGCAGGGCTCGCGGAGATGTATCAGGATTACATTGACGGCAAAAGAGAGATCCGCGATATCAACATGGAATTCAGTGCGCGATATGTTTTTGGGACTGGAATGCCGGAGAAAGGTGAATGCGGATACGCGAGGTAAGGGAAAGCGGAGTAAGAGAAAGATAATCATGAATTATTTCGTTGAAGGGATACAGGGATGCGGAAAGAGTACACTGGTCCGTAGATTATCTGAAAAGCACCCCGGCTATACGGCAGTTATGGAAGGTGATTATTCTCCGATAGAATTGGCCTGGTGTGCACGAATGAATGAGGCTCAGTATTCGGAAATCATAGAACAGTGGAGCGTTCTGCAGGATCAGATCTGCAGCAAGTCGCATAAGGAAGGCAACTGCCGGATCGTCTGTTATACACAGGTCAAGAGCGATAACCGTGTTTTTTATCAGCAGCTGGAGAATTATGAGATCTACAACGGAAGAACGGCATTTGAAGAATATAAGAATATCGTGCTGACGAGATATCGGAACTGGCATGGAGACGGCAATATATTTGAATGCTCTCTGTTTCAGAATGCAGTGGAAGATATGATCCTGTTCAGAGATATGTCAGATGATGCCATCCTTAGCTTCTATAAAGAAGTGCGATCCGCGCTTAGCGACAAAGAATATAGGATCTACTACATCGAGTCATCTGATATCGGGGAAAACCTGAATGCAGTACGAAAGGAACGAGTGGACAAAGACGGGAATGAAATATGGTTCAACATGCTGATGGAATTCTTCATCAATTCACCGTATGCAAAGAAGCGCTCTTTGAATCAATACGAAGATCTGTTGATGCACCTGCGGCATAGACAGGCATTGGAATTGCAGATATGCCGCGGGATATTTGATGAAAAGGTCACTGTAATTCAGTCCAAAGCATACGAATTGTGATTTGAAACGATCTAAAAAAGAAGCATCTGGAATTGAAAAAGGTGAATGAAATGAGTGATTTTGTCTGGTTCATTATTATCGGCATCCTGTTTGCGCTGTTAGGTCTGATATTCATCGGGCTTGGCTGGCAGATCTGGAGCAAGCAGAAGATGGATCTTATCATCAGCCATCATAGTGACAAAGTAAGCGAAGAGAATAAACAGGCCTATTGTAGGCTCATGGGTATCGGAGTCTTTGTGATGGGAGCCGGTTTTCTGCTTTCCGGGATCTGCACCATATCTGTCCGGTCTGCACTTGTTTTTGTTCCGATGACCGCCGGGCTGGTATCTGGAATCGTGTTGCTGGCAGCGGCAGTAAAGAAGTATAATCGCTGACCGGCGGCGGGGACACACCTAAATCCCGCGAAGCTGTGGGTGAAGTCTATCTCGGGATGCTGGATGAACAGATGGATAAGATCATCAGCACCATAATGAATGCAGAAAGCAGTGTCATGTATTTCTGTGGGGCGGGGAAAGACCGGACTGGCGTTGTATCGGCAGTCATTCTTAAAAAACTGGGTTACAGCGATCCGGTCATTATAGACGATTATATGGAAACCAAAGATAATCTGATGGCATTCCTCACCGCATATGTTAAGGAACATCCGGAGGTGGATATTAACATTATCATTCCGGATGAGGAGAATATAAAAAAGGTCTTGCAGGCTTTATCGAGGGAAGAACAGTATGGAGCACAAAGCAATTAAAGGGAAAAGAATTGTTCTGCGGGAGCAGAGAGAAGAGGACGCGAAGTTTTTTGCGTACTGGTTCAATCAGCCGGCGATCATGTTTCAATGCGGCTTTACAGAACCTACCGACGAAGATAAAGAACTTCAGTATATCAATGAATATCATAAATCCGAAGATTCCGTATGGTTTACCATCACAGACACTGATGGGACAGTGATCGGTGAAACAGGCCTGCTCAGAATGTTTCCTGCATGGCATTGTACCGATCTTACCATAATCATTCCTGATCCTGAGAAGCAGAAAAAAGGCTATGGCACAGAAGCGATAAGGCTTATGCTGGATATGGCTTTCGGTGAATATGAAATGAACCGCGTATCGATCGGAGTGGTGGGGCTCAATACAGATGCACTGGAGTTTTATAAGAAGACCGGATTCAGACAGGAAGGCCTCCAGGAGCAAGGATATTATTACAACGGAGAATACAGCGATTTTGTCATGATGCGGATTCTACGCGAGGAATGGCTGTCACAGAGGTGATAAAATGTTATACAAGAATGAATGGCCAGTATTAGAGTATGATGATAGTCCGACAGCCAAGCTGAATCCGGAACATTTTGCCGGAGAAAGCTTCGATACGGATAAGATGGTGATCACTTTCTTCCCGGAGGTGATAGATAAAATGCTGCTTTCGGGCGAGATCCGCCAGTACCGTACGATTCCCGGAGAGAACCCGGTCATCGTCTACAGGTTTGCCGATAAGACGGATGTTCTGCTTACACTTGGACAGGTCGGATGCCCTGCATGCGGCGGGAACCTGGATCTGTTTAACGCTATGGGAATCAAAAAGGCGATGTTCTGCGGCGGCGGAGGAGTCCTGGACAAAAAAATCGAAGTCGGTCAGCTGCTAGTCGTGGACGGCGCAATCAGAGACGAGGGATTCTCGTATAAATATATCCCCGCGTCGCGCGTGATCAGGACAGATCCGGCGGTTACTGAGAAAATAACCGCTTATCTGGCTGAAAAAGGAATCCCTTATCTGCGGGGGCTGGTCTGGACGACTGATGCTGTTTTCCGTGAGACCGCAGACCGGATCGCGCTCCGGCGGGAAGAAGGCGCTAAGATTGTCGAGATGGAGCAGGCGGGATGCATTGCAGTCGCTCAGTTCCGTAGGTTCGCGTATGGCGCTCTGATCTACGGCGGAGATGATCTCGCCGGTGAAGAGTGGGATGGCAGAAGCTGGCAGAGCAGAGAAGGCGTCCGGTATGATCTTGTGCAGCTGTGCGCAGAGCTCGTCGGAATCATCTGATTATAAGGTACAAGGAGAAACAGAGGAATGGATAACTATCGTTTTTTGGAACTTGTGGAGAAAGAAAAAGGTTTTGAATTCTATCAGGCTTTTCGCGATGAGGTGGACTGGATCATCGGCGGCAAGGACGATACGGTCTGGTTTGCGGTCATGGAGAACCAGTCTGTTAAGGAAACGTATATCGGGATCCTTAAGGACGGTGTATGGACCGACCGCAGGATCAAGGGCAAAGGGAAGAGGAAAAGTGTAAAGGAGATGCCTGCGGGGAGCACCATTAAACGCGTAGAGAAAAGAGCTTACTTCATGCAGGATGAGGCGTGGGTCAAGGACAGGAAGCCGAGACTTATTGAGGATGCCCATCCCCACTATCATTATGTCTACGGAATAGGCGATAAGGCTCTGGATGTATCGGAAGCCTACGGCGTGAGCATCGCATATTCAGACCTTAAGGATCCGGAGGCAGGTTATCATCTGAGATATCTTTATACCGGCGAGGAAGTAGAGATCCCGGGGTAATCCAGAGTCTGTCGGCAGAGGACAGGAGACTGTGCGAGGGCAGCGGACGTTTTTATAAATTGTTCTTGATTTTCCATATGAAGAAAGTTATAATGTGGGATGGTTAGTTGAATCTAACTTTGACGGTCTGACAGATTTTGACTGAAAGAGAACAGGTTCAGACCGGCTTTTTTTGAAAATGAGTTAGAGGGCGCTAACCGGCATGTATATTTACAGCATACAGAAGGAGCAAACGATATGAACAAGATCACGATGAAGATCGACGGTATGATGTGCGGAATGTGTGAGGCGCATGTTAGTGACGCGATCCGCAAGGCAGTACCTTCAGCAAAGAAGGTCACAGCCTCCAAAGGCAGGAAAGAAGCCATGTTCCTGACAGAAGAGGCCGTAGATACCACCCGTCTGAAGGCCGCGATCGACGCGACCGGCTATACCTGTCTGGGTATCGAATCAGCACCTTATGAGAAAAAAGGATTATTCAGGCGGGGATGATGAAATATCATATTGAAAAAAACACCGTACAGGAGACACTGGTCATCCCGCTTTTCGGACGTTTGATCTGCTCGGAGCGCTTCCCGGAACTGTTTTCGGATCCGGAGGCAAAGCGGATCTGCGATTCTCTGGATTATGATTTTGCTTCCAAACGGAAAAAGATGGAATCACCGGCCGGACTTTTCGGCGCGCTTGAGGTAGCTCAGCGACAGTACGATCTTCGCTGTGAAGCTGAGGCTTATCTGAAGGAATATCCGGAAGCGGCGGTAGTCAATCTGGGCTGCGGTCTGGACGATACATTCCGCAAATGTGATAACGGACGATGCCGGGGATACAATATCGATTTCCCGGACGTAATACGGACCCGGGATGAACTGCTTCCTTCAAAAGATCGAGAGCAGAACATCGCCTGCGACCTGAACGATTACAGATGGATGGACCGGATCGATGCCTCGCATACGGGACCCTGGAACCCTTTCGATTCCTGCGGCAATTATCAGATGCCGAAAGAGATCCTGCATTTTTCTGGATATGATCACAGTCGCGAGAATATGATCTTACCGCAGAAACAGCACCTCCAGGTGCTGTTTCTTTTTATAGGCTTGAAATACAGACGGTTTTAGTGTAAAATTTGCGCAGATGAGCAGGTGCGGAGTGCACAGAGCAAAAGCGGCAGGCAATGTTTATGATGACATGCCGCTGTTTGTGAAACAGCGGAGAGAGGAGAGAAAAAATGCTGATATCTGTAGGAGCGTTGATCGTCAGTTATATTTTCCCGCTGGCAGTCTATTTCTATCTGAAAAGTGCACATAAGGACGATCCCGGCTACCGGAAGGACTGCCGGAAACTGCTGCTTGGCGGTTTGCTGCTGGGCTTCCCGGTTTTCGGATTCTCACTGCTGTGTAATATACTTTTTGCCATCACACATATCAGCGATAAGTATCCGTTCCTTAAGATCGTCTTCAAGGCATTTGTTCTTGCCGCGTTCTCGGAGGAGCTGATGAAATATCTGCTCGCCAAAAAGGTCATCAGGAAGAATCTTGCGAGCGTCAGCTTCCTGGATGTCATGGCTTACACCACGATCTCCGCGATCGGTTTTGAGCTGATGGAGGCTGTTTTCTACATGTTCTCGACGAATGTTCCGCAGATCCTGGTCCGCGGCATCACGAACATGCATGCTGCTTTCGGCCTGATCATGGGCTTCATACTGGCCAAAGGTTATAAGAAAAACGGAAAAGCAGCTGTCGTTCCCGCCATTATTGTAACTACGCTGATCCATGGTCTTTATGATCTGTGTCTGGATGAATCCCTCGTCGAAACATTCTGCGGATTTATCGCGTTGCTGCTCGCTGTTTTCTGCCTGGTTCTGAATATCCGCAACTTCTTCTTCATGAGAAAAGCGCGCAAAGATCCATATTATACAGATCCGCTGTTCCCGGAGAAGGGGTCCTGCTATGATTTATAAAGAATATGGAACGGTAAATAACGAAACTATTGTCCTGCTGCATGGCGGGGGACTGTCCTGGTGGAATTACCGCGAGGCAGCCGGATTGCTGGCTCCGGACTTTCATGTGATCCTTCCGGTCCTGGACGGCCACGCCGGGAGCGGCAGAGCCTTCACATCGATCGAGGACAACGCCGCGGAGATCATCGATTTTATAGATCAGAATCTGAACGGCAGGGTGCTTATGATCGGCGGGCTGTCCTTAGGCGCTCAGATCGTTCTGGAGATGCTGAGCCAAAAGAAGGATATCTGCCGTTATGCACTGGTCGAGAGCGCCGCTGTTATACCATCGAAAATTACGAATGCTCTGATTGGACCGGCTTTCGGAAGCAGCTACGGGCTGATCCGGAACAAGAGTTTTGCCAGGCTGCAGTTTAAGTCGCTGCGGATGAAGCCGGAGCTGTTTGAAGACTATTACCGTGATACCTGCCGGATTTCCAAGACAGACATGATCGCTTTCATGAAGGCGAATACGGCTTATTCTCTGAACAAAGCCATCCGGGAGAGTACTGCTGAAGTCCACGTATTTATTGGGGAGAAGGAAACACACGAGATATTGTCCTCTGCCGACGTGATCGTTAAGAAGATTCCGAACGCTGAACTTGAGATCCTCCCGGGACTGTACCACGGTGAATTTTCCATTAACCATGCGGACGATTTTGCTGACAAGGTTAAGTCTATTGTCAGAAAATGACTACAGGAGACTGATATCATGGCATTTGATTTCAAGAAAGAGTACAAAGAGTTCTACATGCCTAAGGATAAGCCGGCCATTGTTACTGTTCCCTTCATGCATTACATTGCCGTCCGGGGGCACGGCGACCCGAATACGGAAGACGGCGAGTACAAACAGGCAATCGGACTGCTGTACGGTATCGCGTTTACCATCAAGATGAGCAAGAAAGGCGGACGCGAGATCAGCGGGTATTACGACTATGTGGTCCCTCCGCTGGAAGGTTTCTGGTGGCAGGAAGGCGTCCGGGGAGTGGACTATACCCGCAAGGAAAACTTTGAGTGGATCTCCGTCATCCGTCTGCCGGATTTTGTCACGAAAGAGGATTTTGACTGGGCAGTCCAGGAGGCCTCCACGAAAAAGAAAGCAGATTTCAGCAAGGCAGAATACATGACTTATGATGAAGGAACGTGTGTGCAGTGCATGCACGTCGGTTCCTACGACGATGAACCGCGGACAGTCGCATTGATGCATGAATTTATGGAGCAGCAGGGATACGTTCTCGACATCACCGATCAGCGGATGCATCACGAGATCTACCTGAGTGACGCCAGAAAAACAGCCCCTGAGAAGCTGAAGACTGTGATCCGGCATCCGGTCCGGAAGAGGTGACGGAATGAGAAAATACGCCAGGCTTAAAGAGCCGTACAGATATGACGACGGTGTCTGTGTTTATAAGATCATGTTGTATGAGACGGCAGAAGGAATCTATCTCTTCGAATACGGCAGCCCGGACGCGGTGCAGTGTTCTGACGACCGTCTGTATGATTCACTGGAGGATCTGTATGACGACTGGAACGATCTGATCGATGAGTGCGGCTGGATCGGGCTGGACGATCCTTTGCCGGATTGTCAGCATGACGCGTTTATACCCCTCAGAGTGAAAGGCCGGGACATCGGGAAGCCGGAGTGGGGACATTACGAAACGCTTGTCGACGGGAAATGGGTCGAGTATATTGCTGTTCGGGACACATCAGGAGACAGAAAATGAAGCTGGTTATCATTATCGGCGACGCGGCTGTCGGCAAAATGACAGTCGGTCAGGAACTGATGAAAATAACGGATCTGCGGCTTTTTCACAATCATATGACGATCGAGCCGGTGATCGAGATCTTCGGAAGATATGACGGGAAGACCACATCAGAGCTGCGCGAGGTCATCTTCAGGAACTTTGCCGCGTCCGGCAGCTACGGGATGATTTTCACGTACATGATGGATTTTGACATGCCTTCAGAGTGGGAGTATCTGGAACATGTCAGAAGCATTTTTGAACCGTATGGGACAGAATTCTATTATGTCGAACTGATTGCGCCGCAGGAGGTCCGGCTGCAGAGGAACATTACAGAGAACCGCCTGAAGAATAAAGCATCCAAGCGGGATCTGGCCCTTTCAAATCAGCGTCTGATCGATTCTGACAGCAGGCACAGATGCGTCAGTTATGAGGGCGAGATCCCGTTCGACAACTATCTTAGGATCGAGAATACGGATATTGAAGCGGCTGAAGCGGCCAGGATGATCAAAGAAAGATTCGGACTATGAGGCCGGCTGTA
>JAFQZQ010000051.1 GCA_017405845.1 Mogibacterium sp.
ATTGCGCTTCTGAGGCTTCAGATTGATCTTCTTCTCTGAATCATAAAGCACCTTGCCGTTTATTTCGATATGACCTCTGTCCACACCCTCGATGCCCGCTATGCTTCTCAGAGTCATGCTCTTGCCACTTCCGGACGCACCGAGAATACCTATCCTTGATGCATCGCTTTCTATAGTGACATTGAGTTTGAAGTCGCCTATGCTTTTGTGGATATCTGCGTATAGTTTCTTCATGGCCATACACCTACCACTTTCTCACGTTCTTCATATGCTTTCCGGTGATCATGTTGATCATGAAGACTGCAAAGAACGCTATGAGGAGAACAACGATGACCCAGAATCCCGCCGTCACATAGTCTCCGTCCTGTATGACCATCGCGATCCTTTGAGAAACGGTGCCTGTTTTTCCCGGTATATTACCGGCAAGCATCGACGTTGCGCCGTACTCTCCCATAGCGCGGGCAAATGTAAGAATGGTTCCGCTGGCTATACCGGGACCGGCTGTAGGCACAACAATACGCCAGAAGATAGCGAGTTCAGACATGCCGAGAGTTCTGCCGGCATATACCAGATTGGCATCTATCTGCTCAAACGCTGCTCTGGCGTTCCTGTACATCAGAGGAAATGCTATTACTGTAGCTGCAATGATGCATCCCAGCCAGGTATGCACTACACGGATATCAAAAACATCATCCAGGAAGATGCCGAACGCCCTTCTTCTGCTGAAAATCAGCAGAAGAAAGAAACCGGCTACCGTAGGCGGCAGCACCATCGGCAACGTAAGTATGCCATCGAGTATCGATTTGGTTTTATAGTCCTTCTTTATGACTTTACGGGCAGCCCAAAGGCCGAGGAAAAACGATATGATCGTCGCTACTACCCCGGTCTTCAGCGATATCCAGAGCGGGCTCCAGTCAAGAGTTCCCGCCAGCTGGGAAAAACTGCTCATTAAAACCTCCGCGTGTGATACTTGTTCCTATATCCGGAATTGTACCACAGATTATTCTACATCTGTGTCGAAACCGTATTTCTGATAAAGCGCTTTTGCCTCATCATTTGTGATGAACGAGATGAAATCAGCCGCAGCTGCAGATTCAGCGTCCGTAGCGTCAGGATTTGTGATCTGAGCTACCGGATAAATGATGTTGCCTGTAACATCATAGCCTACAGTCTCAAGAATCTTTATGCTGTCTTCGTGACCGATAGTATCCGAAAGATATGTGGTTCCCACTTCGCAGGACTTCTCTTCTACTGCTGCAAGCACCTTGCTTACGTTGCCCTGCTCACTGATCTCTACTCCGCCAAGCTGATCAGATACTTCCTGCGTAGTGATGGCTGCCGGGTCCTCAACTTCAGCGAGGAGGCCGAGGTTGATCATCGCCTGTCTTGTATACTTGCCAACAGGTACACTTCCGTCTGCAAGCGCTATGCTCTTTGCTTTGGCAATATCTGCAAGGCCTGTAACAGCAGTCTCACTGTCAGGCTGAGTAACTACTACGAGCTGATTGTTTACGACGTTTGTTCTTGTTCCGTCAACCAGCATCCCTGCTCCCTCGAGCTCGTCCATCTGCTTCTGGGCCGCGCTGAAAAATACGTCGCATGGTGCACCTTCCTGTATCTGTGTCAGAAGCGCTCCGGAGCTGTCTGCGTTGACTACAATGTCAACACCTTCATTTGCAGCTTCGTAAGATGCTTCAAACTCGGCCATGACATTACTGAGGGAAGCTGCTGCAAAAACATTCACTGTTGTTGTTTCCGCAGATTCAGCCGGTTCTGCTGCATCTTCAGATGCTCCTCCGCCGCATGCAGTAAAAGCAAATACCATGGCAAGCACAAGTGCGATAGCTAACATCTTCTTCATAGTGATTTCTCCTTTCATACGTTCATTAATATTATTTACCGAATCCGCAATTCGGGAACGTACATACATCACAGTTCAGGCAAAGTCCGCCCTCACCGAGTCTGTCAAAATCTTCTCTGCTGAGTATCTCCCCTGTAAGTATTCTTGGAAGCACTATGTCGAAGATAGTCCTCTTTGCATACATAACACATCCCGGAAGGCCCAATACAGGAATGTTCTTTTCTCCATAGTATGAAAGCATAAACATCGCTCCCGGCAATACCGGCGCTCCGTAAGTGACCGCGCTGCCGCATACATTCCTGATTGCAAGAGGTGTTCTGTCATCAGGGTCCACGCTCATGCCGCCCGTGCAAAGTATCATGTCGCATCCTTCATCAAGGAGCTCTCTGATGCATTTCTCGATGTTTTCGCTGGCATCGTTGCTCAGTCTGTGTCCGGTAACCTTACTGCCGTAAGCTTTGATTTTGGCACGTACCACCGGAGTAAACGTGTCCTCGATACGTCCATAGAAGACTTCATTCCCGGTTGTAACAATTCCGACTTTATACGTACTGTATGGAACGACCTTCATGATTGGCTCATCGCCGCAAAGAGCCTTCACCTGCTCCATCACGTCTTTCTCTATGATCAGCGGGATTATCCTGGTTCCTGCAATCTTATCGCCTTTACGTACAGGAAAGCCCCCATGTCTGGTGGCTATCATCATACGTCCGAAGGAGTTGACCGCATTCAGCTTCTCTCTGTCTATTCTGAGTACTCCGTCGCATTCAGCCTTGAGCTCGATCTTGCCTTCCTTTACTCCGCCGCGACTGATGTTTTCACCCTGGCAGATGTCCGCAAGAACCTCGGCCGCGTCATTCTCATGCATCATGGTCTCGTCATATTCCCAGATGTATACATGATCCTTGCCAACCGAAAGCAGAACAGGTATGTCTTCCTCTGTTATAATGTGCCCCTTGCGGAATACCGCATCCTTGGTCACTCCCCTGATTATTTGTGTTATGTCATGGCAGAGCATCTGTCCTACTGCATCTTCAGTTTTTAAAAGCTTCATTTTTCTCCCCCAATCATTTTCTCAATGATTTCCGCGATGCCTTTAATATCGTCTATATCCTTTGTTCTCTCAGTGAATGCAGCCTCCGGCATATCCGTAGCTATTAGAAATCTTCCTGCCGGATCGGATACCGGCTCGTGCGATATACAGCTTCTTATCACTTCGATTTTGCAGAAGTTGCTGTTCTTGGCCCCTTCTATGAATATTACGTCCGCCTCAGGGAACATCTTTATGAGCTCCTCATATGACTCCCCGGTTCCGGTCCTGTGCACGAACATGCGGTTCTCCGAAAAGCAGGCAGTCGCATATGCTCCGTGCTCCATAAACCGTCGCGTATCTGTTCCCGGTACATCACATTCAAAGTCGTGTCCGTCATGCTTTATGACCGCGACCTTATATCCCTCTGCGGAAAGCTCTGCGACAAGCCTGGTCAGCAGAGTGGTTTTGCCGGAGTTCTTGACTCCCGACACCGCTATTACAGTTTGCATTTATACTTCCCCTTCCGCGCTAAAGATATAATATGCTGACCTTGTCTCCCGGCCGGAGCTCTCCGGAATCACCCGGGATATCCAGCAATGCGTTTATCCCTATTCCGGAGGCGATGTCACCGTTGCCGCCGGTATGACCTTCAATGTGTGCCACGCCATCCTGAACATAAGCCCGCACGAATCTCCTTGCCGGGCTGCTCTTTTTATATGAGTCGGCCAACACTGCAGTCCCTCTGATCATCTGAAGGTGATCATCACCTGTCAGTTCACATATCACCTGTCTGACCACCAGATGCATGTCGGCAAATGCAGCATACGGGTTGCCCGACAGCGCCAGGTACAGCTTTCCTTCTCTTATCCCTGAAAGCATTGCCATGCCCGGTTTCATAGCTATTTTCCAGAATATCCTCTCAACGTCCATTATTCTGAAGACGTCGTGCATGATGTCCTTCTTGCCAACAGACACCCCTCCGGTCGTTATGATCAGATCAACGCTTTCTGCATACCTGGTTATCTTTTCAACAGCATCCTCAGGATCATCGGAGGAATGGGTCGCAGCTACGACTTCTGCACCCCAATCTCTCAGCATTGCCTCAAAGGTGAAGAGGTTTGAGTCATATATCTTGCCCGGTGTAAGTTCTGATCCCGGCATTACAAGCTCATCCCCTGTAGACATGAGCAGCACGCGCGGTTTTCTGTATACATCCGCCTCAGCTATTCCAAGACTTCCGATTATGCCTGTCTCTACCGGTCCGATGTGTGTGCGGTCCGGAAGAAGAATATCCCCACGGCGGTAGTCCTCACCCTGCCTGCAGTAATTCTCATAGGGAGCCACAGATATGTATACGTTTACAGTCGACTCACCGTAATCTGTGTCTTCCTGCCCTATGACAGCGTCACAGTCTTCAGGGATCGGCGCGCCTGTCATTATCCTTACAGCTTCACCTTCACCTACTGCGCCTTCAAAAGTGCCGCCTGCATCTACCTCTGCTATCACCCTGAGCGTAATCGGATCGTTTCTGCACGCACCTGCTGTGTCTGCAGCGCGAACTGCGTATCCGTCAAGCGGCGAGCGCGGGAATGGCGGCTGGTCATGAAGTGCGCATACATCCCCTGCGAGGGTTCTTCCCGAAAGCTCCCTGAGCGGAAGCTTTTCGCTGTCGTCTATTCTCCTGACCCTGCTCTGCAGCAGTTCAGTTGCATATTCAAGAGTGACTGGCGTGTCAAACTCATTCTTCATCGTTTATTGTTCCTTTCGCGCGGGTCCTTACTTCAAGTCCCTGTACTCTTCCTCACTGTTTATATTCGTAAAAATTCTGTCATCCATATCTGCAGACGAAGTGCTTATGATCCTGCATCTGACCTTTTCAAGGCTTTTAACGAGCTTGTACTTCCCGTCTTTTATATCTTTCTCCAGTGCCGGCAGTACATTTACCGAATACCATCCGAATGTAGTCTGTATACATCCATCCGCCGTGCGCCAGCAGACAGCTTCGGTTTTCTCATCTATGGATCCGGCAAGTTTTTCAATCAACTCTCTGCTAAAGAATGGTGCATCGCAGGGTGCGAAGAAGAGTCCATCGAGGCCGTCTGCCTTAGCCTGTCTGAGGCAGGAGTATATACCTCCGATAGGTCCTATATACCCTCCGGAAGCATCCGTTACCGCATCTTTCACCGGAGTCCATCCATCAGGAACCTCCTGCTCGTAAGCAGCAGAAGATATATAGCATGGCAGGCCGGTCTTTATCATCTCATTCGTTATCCTGTCTGCAAAAGTCTGATGCCCGTATTCAAGTTTTGCCTTGTTTACCTCTCCCATGCGGCGTCCCCTGCCGCCTGCGAGAAGCACGCATCCGTATTTCATTTCCGTGTTTTACCTGCTCAGTCAGATCTAAAAATGGCGCTGTACGAAAAAAGATCATACAGCGCCACTGCGATTCATACCGATGCTCTTTTTTACGAATAAGGAAGGTCGTGCGGTTTCCCGCAAGGCCCCGGAGATCCTGATGAGGATCTCGGCGCAGCACCATACGGTCGATATATTCCAGCCGCTTAGGTACTTTTGCTCAAAGAACAATTATTAAGTTTTTAGAGGGATACTCTGTCCCTACGTTTCTATTGTAATAAAGAATATCCCTTTTGGCAATTCACATAGAAAAGAAATTGTGTCAATTCTTTTATGCCATCAGTCTTACGATGTCATACCTCTTGCAGTCGCCCTCGAGGAGCTTTCTCACCTGTCCGAGGTTATGCGCTACTGCGCACTTGACAGGCTTGCCGTCAACGAGTACTGCGAGTTCTTCAGGATCGGGCTCGAGGTTCCAGTCCTTGTTCTTCAGAAGCTCGGCATATGGCAGGCTGCTGTCGTTCCATGTTTTATCAAACGCAGATACGTACTTTCTTGCAGGAGCTCCGCCCGTTCTGATGAAGATGCGGTAAAGCTCTCTGGCGTTTATAGCGTAGTCGACGTTGCCTGTTTCCCTTGCCTCTGCTCCGGCTTCCTTAACGTTAGTGACATTGACCTTCTTGAGAATTTTGTCGCCCTTGAACTCCTCAGCCAGCTTGCAGAATACGTCCTGCTTGCTGTCGTACCTGCTGATCTGCCCCTTAATCTCAGGAAAGTATCTGTCAACGAAGTTCATAACTGCGCTGCTGTCTGTAATGATGACAGGCTCTTTGCCGAGCTTCTTTTCGATTATCTCAGCTGCCTGCTGTGCGCTCAGAAATGCTGCATGCTCATCAGATACGACGTTCTTTATACCAATCTTATGGAGTGCAGATACGACCTGTCCGATGCGGATCGTGCCGGGTTCGAGCTTGTAGAGCTTATCGAGTTCAGGCAGCACATCGTCTGAAAGCTGTGCAACAACGTCTGTATCATATGCGTGTGCCATATACAGCACTTCATCCTTGTGCTCTTCCATGTAGATAGCTCCTACAGGACATATATCCACGCAGTGGCCGCATCTTACGCATGCACTCTCTGCCATAGGCTTGCCCAACTCAGGAACGACCATGATTTTGCGGCCTCTGTTGGCCATCGAGAGGTTGTGCACTGTCTGGACCTCGCCGCAAACGTCAACGCAGCGTCTGCACTTGATGCACTTGTTAGGGTTACGGATAACACTTCTCAGTGAAGTATCCTCTTCGTAGTCTTTTTCGTGCTGAATAAACGGCAGTACGTCCACATGATACTCTCTTGCAAGACTCTGCAGCTCGCAGAAGCCATCTCTTACGCAGTCACACCAGAAGCACATCTCGCAGAACTTAGGGTCGAGCGACTGCTCGCTTGACGAACCGATTCTCATGCAGTGATGGCAGTCCACGGCATGATGAGAAAGGATAAGTTCAAGAGTCGTCTTCCTTGCAGCTCTTATCTTTTCGGTATCGGTATTTACTGCCATTCCCTCGCTGACCTTAGTTACACAGGCAGGCTGGAATGTCCTCATTCCCTCTACTTCAACTACGCAGATACGGCAGTTGGCTCTGCCCTCTATGCCTTCGAAGTGGCAAAGTGTCGGAATATAAATGTCGTTATTTTTTGCAGCCTGAAGGATGGTCTGTCCCTTTTCGGCTGTGATCTGCTTTCCATTGATTGTCAGTTTTACCTCAGCCATGGTTATGCCTCCTTCCTTGCCTTGAAGTCTTCAGGGAAAAGCTTCATTGCTGACATGATCGGTGTGCATGCTCCCTGTCCCAGCGGGCAGAAGCACGACATACTCATCACATCGTTCAGTTTTTCGATAAGCGCCTTGTCCTTTGCAAAGTCGCCGCCTGTGAGGATGTCGTCCATGATTTCCTCCAGTCTGGATGTACCCTCTCTGCACGGGGAGCACTTGCCGCATGACTCATGCGCAAAGAAATGCGCTGTGCCTTTGACGAACTCAGCCATGTTATGTGTCTCATCAAGTACCAGGACTGCGCCTGATCCGAGCGATGCTCCGATAGCTCTCATCGATTCGAAGTCGAGTGGAGTATCTAGATCCTTTTCTGTAATGAAACCGCATGAGCCGCCACCCATCTGAATGGCTTTGATCTTATGGCCTTCTCTTACTCCGCCGCCGAATCCTTCTACAAGGTCACGGAGTGTAGCATCTGTAGGGAACTCAACAACGCCCTTATTCTTAACATCGCCGGAGAGCGAGAACAGCTTTGTTCCCGGATACTCAGGTGCACCGATCGATCCGAACCAGTCAGCTCCCTTGTCCACGATTACAGGGACTGTGGCGAATGTCTCAACGTTGTTGACTACAGTAGGCTTGCCGAGGTATCCCGCCACAGTAGGATATGGCGGCTTTAACCTTGGCTCGCCCCTGTAGCCTTCCAGAGAGGTCAGCAAAGTTGTTTCCTCACCGCATACGTATGAGCCTGCTCCGCCTACAACAGTCACTTTGACTCCGTCTGTGAAGCCCTTGTCTTCAGCATCCTTTGCCGCCTTGCGGAGAAGCTCTATGCAGTGCGTATATTCTCCTCTTACATATACGAGGATCTCCGCAGCTCCGATGCAGTATGCGCAGATGAGCATACCTTCTATCAGTGTGTGCGGATCGTTCTCGATGATGGTTCTGTCCTTGAATGTTCCCGGTTCGCCCTCGTCCGCATTGCAGACTACGTACTTTACTTCAGACGGAGTGTCATATGCGCCCTTCCACTTGAAGCCTGTCTTGAAGCCCGCGCCTCCGCGGCCTCTCAGCTTGCCGGCATTCTCGATCTCATCTATCAGCTTTACGCGGTCGGATTTTCTCGCTTTCTCAAGAGCCTTGTAGCCACCGGCTTTGATGTAGTCATCGATCGATCCAGGATTGATCTTTCCCGCATTGCGCAGGGTTATTCTTACTTCTTTCATGTTTATTTCCCTGCCTTTCTTATCTTAGCTATCACGTCCTCCGCCTTTGCGTTCGTTATGAGTTCGCCATCGAACATCACGTTTGGTGCGGTATCGCATCTGCCGAGGCACTCGCATCTTCTGAGGAACCACTTTCCGTCCTCAGTAGTCTCTCCTGCCCTGATCCCAAGCTCTGCTTCGAGCGTTGTCATCAGCAGCGCGGACTCGCCTGCATCGCAGCATGTGCTTCCGCAGACTTCTATCACGTGCTCTGCCTTATTGCCTACGTGAAGCATCGTATAGAAGGTGGCTGTTTCGTATACTTCCGATGGATATCTTCCATATTCTGCAGCTACGTTGCGGATGTCATCTTCCGAAAGATATCCCTTCTCTGCCTGGACCGCTTTCAGTGCATCCAGGATATCTGCTCCTTCTTTATATTTCATATGCTCTTCCTCCATTCGCTGCCGGATCGGAAGCATCGATCTTATCGATCCTGCAAGGTACGTATCTGATAAGCGGATCACTCGTTATCTCATCGTAATCCTCATGGCTCATGATCCTGTTGGCGGTATCGCCGTAAAGCGGCTGATGCTCGTTCTTCAGACCCATGTGATGAGGCATCATGCAGTAGCCTTCCCTCATCTTCCATGTGAGCTCAACAGGGATATCGACGTGTCCTGCCTTTGTTGTAACGCGTACCGCTTCGCCGTCCTCAATTCCCTTTTTCTCTGCTTCAACAGGGTTCATGAAGAGCTTGTACGGCTTCCTGAATTTATATGTGTCGTTGTTACGCATCGTGTTGTTGTCGCCATCGTCAGAATGTATACCGCTGGACATGAGATCCGGGTATTCTTCTGTAGGTGCGGTAGCCGCACGTTCCTTCTCGACCGTTATGAGCTCCCTTATGAACTTGTCCGCAGTCTCGTCGAACAGGTGGATCTTCCCGTCTTTTGTCGTGATGACATTCTTCATCTGCTTCTCAGGATTCGGATCCGGGTAGCCGATTATTACATCAAGCGGCGTATCCCACATAGCCCAGAACACATTGTCCATCATCGACATCTGTGCAAGAGGCTTTAGCGGAGTCTTGAGCATCCACTTATACTTTTTCTTCGGCTCAAAACCTGCTCTCTCGCAGTATCCGAGCGATGCTAGCGGCGATATCATAGCAGCCGCGCGGAACATGGCCGATGATACTGACTTTACATCGAGAGGTCTCGACAGAGCATCCGCAACCAGCAGATTCATGTAATTTTTATATTTAGGATGAGCAATGAACCACGGCAGGAACGCTTTCATGAACACCAGAACATCCCTCTCCTCGACGGACTTTTCTGCTGCCTTGTATATCTTTTCAGGCATTTCCGGTACATAGCCCGCTGCTCTCATGATCTCCAGAAGGATATTGGATGAAGCCTCGCGTTCTTCGATCTGCTCCAGTATAGGATGCTTCAGTCTGCATGCTATGAACTGAGGATTACCCTGGAAGATGGTCCATTGATATTCCTCGAAACCCGTCTTGCCCGGCAGCACGTAGTCTGCATGCCTTGCTGTCTCTGTCATGACTATTTCCGTAACGACCAGAAGATCGAGTTTGTCGAGAGCCGGTTCAAGTCTGTTTGAATCCGGGTATGACCTTGCCGGATTTGCCTTGGCGACATACATCGCACGGATGTGTTCAGGGTGATCGGACAGTATCTCATCTGAGAGTACTGCCGGCGGATATGAGTTCGCTACCTGCATTCTCCCCGTCTCGACCGTGCGCCACATGTTCTTGTTGGTCGTCTCATCTCCATCAGCCGCGAATCTCACGAGCGAATCCATGGTCTTGTTTCCCTTGAGCTCGAGACAGCCCGTTACTGCCATGAGCTCATACAGGAAGTAGCTGTTGAGCGTGCTGTGTCTGCCGCAGAACAGTCCGAGATCCTGATGGACGCCCCATACGTTATGCGACAGCAGGTGGCAGAAGTCCTCCATCTGCTGGTAAGGAACATCGCAGAGTTCGAATGCCGCTTTGTAGTCGAAGCCGTCATACCACATAGCCTTTGCCTTGTCCCAACCCGTGCAGTACTTGTCGAGGAATTCCTGATCCTGCCAGCCTTTTTCGATTATGAGGCTGATCATACCGCGGATCATAAGAGCGTCATATCCCGGCTTCGGATGTATGTGAAGATCCGACATCCTTGCAGTCTCTGACATCCTCGGATCTACAACGACAACCATCTGATCGGGTCTTTCGGACCTCTCCCTGATTACGGTCCTCGCGTTTACGATCTGGTGTGAAACATATGAGTTGGATCCCCAGAAGATCATGATATCGATGTTCTCTTCATCGGCCTCGCACACCATTCCCTGATGTCCGCATATGCGCCCGTGGCTCCACCAATTGCCTGCAAATTCGATACCGATAGGACTGTACATGTATTGTCCGCCGGTGGCGGCAAAAGCTGCCTGAATGATTGCAGCATCTGACTGATCGCCTGCAAGACCCATGTCGCATATCGCGAACGATTTCGGGCCGTATTTATCGATGATCCCTCTGAGCTTCTCGCCGATCTCACGGTAAGCCTGCTCCCAGCTGATCTGAACGAACTCTCCGTTTACTTTCTTAAGCGGATGATTCAGCCTTCCCGGATGATCCTGAAAGTACTTTGTGGAACGCCCTTTTCTGCAGCAGTATGGTTCAGGAAAGTCATCTCCATGTCCGTGCCTGCTTGGACGCATTTCGACGACTTTGTTGTCTTCGACAAGCATCTCGAAACCACACCTTACACCGCAGAAATTACAGGCTGTCTGTTTCCATTCTCCTGCCATTTCTTCCTCCCTTTTATACATATCTTATAGTCTAAAAAAACCGGTACTGTAATTATAAAATCAGGCATAAAAACGCTCTTTAAATAAACGGACTCATTTGTGCAAAAGTGCACAAAAATAGGGAATAGTGCAATGGCTATTCCCCTGTAGTTTTAACTAGATAAATTGTTTCAGAGATTCCGGAATGCACCGGATGAAAAGTTCAGTAGCCTCTTCAGAAGTAGGCGGCACAGGTTCGTGAATGACGCTGCCTACATAGGAGATCTGTCCTGCTATAAAGAACTTTATATCCTCCTGCATTTGATCGTTGATATTGCATTTGTAGAATTTCTCCAGCGCCTTTATATACTGATCTGTCATTGGCTGGAGCAGCGAATCCCTGAGGCTGTTCTGCCCTCTGTATTTATCGAGCGCAAGAATGATCTGCAGATCCTTTTCAACAACTTCTGTCGTATATTTTATGAATTCCGTCAGCCGGGCTGTATCCTTAGTTTCGATGAACTCATTCAATTGACTCAAGTACAGCCAGGCTGCAAGATCATACTTATCAACAAAATTGTTGTAAAATGAACGCCTTCCGACACCGCAGTTCTCGGTAATCTCATTTACGGTGATTTTTTCAAATGGCTTGTTTTTCAAGAGCTCTTCAAGCGATTCTCCAATAAGCTCCTTTACTGTTTTCTTCCTGATCATAGCATTGCCCTTTTTCATCACTTGCTTATTGTCTTGTATTCATATTCCGAAGCGATCCTCGGAATTATATAGCCGCTTCCCGTGCTGGCCAGTATACAGACTGCTATATAATGCAGCGCCGCGGATGCAAAGGTTATCCAAATATTACTTACTGTTGCCATGTTCAGGATCATCATAATTCCTGACACAAACAGCAGGACCGAGCCATAAGAAGACCTGGTGGAATATGTAAAGGCGGACACCATAAGAGCTGCTCCCGAAACAACGAAAGCGATATCAAGGTACCACTGGTAGCCGTAATGAACAGCAATCAGTTCAAAGGATCCATCTCCGTCGCTGACCGTCTGATGCCCCATGACCGTGGAAATTGTATACATACTTGGGTTTTTATCATAATCATCACTGCGAAGCTCAGTAAAACCTGCCTGTTCAAAAAAAGAGCGGGCATTATAGTCTGTTCCTCCCTTTTTTTCAGCACGCTGCTTGCTTGTGCGGAATGCAGAAGTTGCAAGCCCCAGAGATAACTTCGCCAGATCATGATTATAGTGGCGCGCATCTTTCCTGAATCAGGAAAGGCTGAAAGGGACCTTCAGCGAATGATTTGCCCCTGTCGTTATCACATAAAAAGTGTCGGTCAGGTCTGTGGTTTCTGCAGGTTTTTCTTCTGCGAAAACCGGAGCAGCAGAACTCAGCAATAAGACCAGGATAAGACTGTATATTAAGATCCTTTTCATTGTTTTCGACATAATCTAACCCTCGCCTCCATCTACCCGGTTGAATGCGGGATACTCTGTCCGAATAGCCTGACATACTCATCCTTTATTATAATCAGTATACCACTTTCATCATTACACAATTACTACAGAAAAATTAAAAAGAGATGACAGCATGCCATCTCTTTTCATCCAACTGCTCACCCAACCACCTGCTGTTCATCGACAAGCTCCGATTTAGCGAAAACCCTATAAATGAGATTTCTTATTGCACGTCTCTTTCTCACTCGCCTGTAACAATCTTGCGAATGCTCTCCCAATCGGCGCATCTTTGATAGTTTCCATTCGGAAAAGCACATTCTCTGTTCCATGGTCTGTCAAACACCAGAACCTTAAGTTCCGGCAGATGTTCGAAAAACTTGAACGCCTTTGGAGAATCCTCAACTGCATAATCAAACTTCATCCTGTAATAATCTTCAAGTTCAAGAGTGCTGTTACTGTTTTTGATAAAGTGATCCCTTCCATATTTATTGAGACAGTACAGTCTGGCGTTCTTAAGTCCATGCTCATCCAGCCATATACGTGATGGCTCATAAACGCTTGATGGGCGGCCTGTAATGACCGATACCTCGTGCCCGCAAGCAATCCATTCGTTTATGGTCTCCGCAGCTCCCGGCGTCGCATCATATGACAGCAGTATCTCCGGCTCGTGCGCCCGAAGCATAAACCGTTCGTATTGTTCCGCATCCAGATCAAAAGACCTGTCCAGTTCAAAATAATGAATCTGGTCATAAGGAACATGCTTATTGAACATTTCCTGAGCAAGCTTTGAGAAGGCCCTTCCTGTCTCGCACAGACAATCGTCAAAATCAACATAGATACGCATTATTTCATGATCTCACTTTCTCAAATACCATATCATTCAGGATATAATTTACACTCCATCTGAATATCAAAAGGTTCATCTTCTACATATGAAGGTATCGGATGTTCACTCAGTCTGAAACCCATTGCCTTGTAAAAATCAATGGTTTCCTCAGCAGAACAGCATGATGCGTACAAGACAGAAGCCCCGCGGCCTCTTGCATAATCTGCGGCAGCTTCAACCAGCTGCCGTCCGATTCCGCACCTTCTGAACTCGCGGGAA
The DNA here is from genome assembly GCA_017405845.1 of Mogibacterium sp. Classification (GTDB taxonomy): domain Bacteria; phylum Bacillota; class Clostridia; order Peptostreptococcales; family Anaerovoracaceae; genus Crickella. The sequence goes on from JAFQZQ010000051.1 coordinate 13,599, forward strand.
ACATGAAAACTGTCAATGATAAGGCGATTCTCGTTAAGTTCCGGTATCAGCATGATTTCACCAACAACCGCATATCCGTCAAATGCGCAGAAGGTAATATATTTGCCAGACAGTATCTCTCCCGCCTTTTTGCGCCTCTGTTTAAGCGACCAGTTTTCGGTAAAGGGTTGGAAATTCAAAACGAATCTGCCGTTTTCTATGCGCCAAACATTTTGGACCTCTTGAAATCTATCAAATGAATCCATTGACGTTTCACAGAAATTGTTCATGCCTGCCGGTTTGATTTCAATCATGTTTTCAGTCACCTTTTTTCTCAAGTTGTTCCGCACGCAGAAAAGCTGATTGACACCAGGCAAACAGAGCAGAGAAAGTCTGATCGAAATCAAATCCGTCCGTCAGTTCTGCCAGCTCCAGTACCCGTCGGTCTTCCGCTGAAACAGCTTCTTTAAGTTCCTTTTTTGTAAGTATAAAATGACCGGTTTCCAGATAGTGCAGATTCTGCATCAGGAAAAGCGCATCTTTGCAGCTTCCGCGAAACGCCGCGACATTCCTCTCTCTATCTGCATGGATATAGCGATGGCAAAGCTCGTGATACAGATTCCCCAGGCTCAGTTTAACATAGTTGACAACATCCGTCCTTGTCGCGGCCGGAAGATAATCCGTCAATGCGCCGATGAGGTCTTTCGTCGTATGGCGCAGCTGGCAGACCTCCAGGGGATTCCAGCGAAGCAACTCGTCTCTGCCGCAGATGAACCCGCAGGATCTCTCATAGAAACCGATCCTTTTTAGGATCTCCCGATACCGGTCCATGTCCTGAACGGAAAACTGTTCCAGGATCACCATCACGTCAATGTCGCTGTTTTCGTGGGCTTCCCCACGCAGATAGCTGCCTTGAAGGCCAACGTACAGCAGCCGCTCTCCGAAGGCTGCCTGGCAGTTCGAAATCAGGTCATTCAAATAACTATCCAAATCAAACATCGTTTTGATACTCCTCTAATGTTCTGACCTCACAGCCCTTGTCCGCATAATATGTGAGCATTTCCGGCAACTTCTTAAGATCGTAACTGGTAACGCAATCAGAAATGACATGGACGGTGTACCCTGCTTTCGCCATATTAAAACAGGTGGATTTCACACAGGCAGTGGCATCCGCTCCGGTGATGTAGAACTCATCGATCCCGTTTTCCCGGATATACGCGGAAAACTCTTCGCTTGTCAGCGTGTTGGCCTTCGTTTTAACGAAAACATGATCCGAGACAATCTTGAGTTCCGGCACAAGTTCTGCTCCTTTTGTGCCTGGCTTGAAGGTGCGCGTACCGGCGGACAGGTTATTGTGTTGTATATACACAATTTCCATACCGCTTTCCACCGCCCATTCGATGGCGGCATTCAGTCTGTCAATGATGTCCCTGTAATGCTTGGTGATATCATTCTGTATATCGATGACAACAATGGCTTTATGGTTCATGTTATTTTCCTCTGCGTTTATCTCTTTTCTTTTGTTGTTTCATTTCATACCGTCGCTGCTTCTCTGCTTCCTTTTGTTCTTTTGTGCTCCCTTTTCATATCTGCATCCACAGACGGACTATACTTCAAGTCATAGGAGTGATTAAGTACAAACTCATAAATATCTCTTAAACTTTCCCCGTCCTGATGTAATGTCCTTCCTGTGCTGCGGCAAATGCAGCCACTGTGCAGACCGCAGCCCCGGTGTATTTTAAGTCAAGTGTTCGCAGGGTCAGCGGCAGAATGAACAAAAGGATACCCGTGACCTTGTTCATAACGGTATGTGCTGTGATAAATTCTTTCCTCATCACATATCCGGACACGATATTGATTACTTTGACCAAAGCTATGACGGCGATCCAAACGTATAGCCATTTGGGAATATCGAGTATAGGAATCAGCTTTTTCATGCATACAACAACAAACACAAAATCGGCAGCGGTATCCAGCTTTGCACCGAACTCGCTGACTGTATTTGTTTTTCGCGCAACCGCTCCGTCAATTGTATCTGTGATCCCCGCGGTTACATACAGAATATAAAAGGCTGTGGAGGGGAATTGACAGAATAGTAATACAATGGAGCAGATGATCCTGATAATTGTGATGATATTTGCCATGTTATAAGGACATTTATGCTTCTTTCAATGGGACCCAGATGCCGCTCTCGTAATCCGGTGACCGTGGATCGCCTGCGGAGTACACTTCGATCGTTGATTTGCCATTTGCGCGACGTTTCATTCCTTCAGAAGGAAACCACTCCTGCCAGACATAGGTGTTCAGTGC
>JAFQZQ010000052.1 GCA_017405845.1 Mogibacterium sp.
AATCATAACCACCAGTTGAACTGGTGGTATGCACTGGCCCTAAAAGGGCCTTTTGCTTGCAAGCGTCTTAAGACGCGCCGAATAGACTGCCAACCGCATCTCTATTCTCAGGCGGCGCCTAAAGGCGCTTTTCTATTGCCTACGTTTTCTTGCTACCCGTAAACGGGTCTATATACTCTTTCAGCGATATCTGGTCATTCGCTATGTCTTCCTGTAATTGATTGCGTATATATTCTGCTATCGCCTTTTTGTTTCTTCCTACCGTGTCAACATAGTAACCTCTGCACCAAAAATGCCTGTTCCCATATTTGTATTTCATGTTCGCATGTCTGTCGAATATCATCAGAGAGCTTTTCCCCTTCAGATACCCCATTATTTGCGCCACGCTATACTTCGGCGGAATCGCAAGCAGCATGTGTACATGATCAGGACATAGTTCTGCTTCGATTATCTCTACGCCTTTCTGTTCACAAAGCTGCCTCAGGATCTTTCCGATGTCTGTTTTGATCTTGCCATATATTGCCTGTCGCCTGAACTTTGGCGCGAACACTACATGGTAATGGCAACGCCATTTTGAATGTGATAGACTACTTATGTCATTATCATTACTACTCATGTTTGAATCCTCCTTTGTTACAAGATGCGGTTGGTAGCCACATCCATGGTAGCATTGGAGGTTTTCTTCTTGAAGCTAAAGCTTTTTATTCTCACCGGCATAGCCGGTGGTATATTCGCGCTGAAGCTACAACAAAGAGGAGGTCTTCATGGAAGACCTCCTTTTGGTTTGTGCAGTTTTAAGTGATTATCATTCGAAATCATATGATTTGCATACAGGTGCATGAGCCTCTGCCGATTCCTTATCGTACCAGATGAGGTTCTTTCCTGTCTCCTTATCGAAGAGCTGGATGAGCTCAGGCATCACATCGAAGTGCACCTTGCTTCCCATCGAAACATCTTCTGCCAGTCCGATGGTCGGGATGACCATTACGACCTCATCATCTCCGCTGCGGGCATGGAGGTTGTACTCGGAACCAAGGAGTTCGGATACTTCGATTACAGCTGTAAGTTCGCCTGAACCGACACGGATGTGCTGCGGACGGATACCCGCAATTATGTCGCATGGCGCCTGACCATTATGCTTAAGCGCTTTCTGCTGGAAGTCCGAGAGTTCAAATTTTACTCCGCGTATCTCCGCATAGTACTTTCCGCCCTCAAGCAGCAGCCTGCATCCTTCGAAGAAATTCATCACAGGCATTCCTATGAATCCCGCAACAAACAGGTTGACCGGCTTGTTGAACACATCACGAGGCGTGCCTATCTGGTTCACATATCCATCCTTCATGATAACGATACGGTCGCCGAGAGTCATGGCTTCTGTCTGGTCATGCGTTACATACATAAACGTGGTGTTGATGCGCTGACGGAGCTTTATGATCTCAGCACGCATCTGGTTTCTCAGCTTAGCGTCGAGATTCGAAAGAGGCTCGTCCATGAGGAACACCTTAGGATCACGTACCATGGCGCGGCCGATAGCAACACGCTGGCGCTGACCGCCGGACAGAGCCTTTGGTCTGCGCTCCAGATACTGTGTGATGTCGAGGATCTCCGCGACTTCATTTACTTTCTTATCGATCTCATCCGGTTTAGCCTTTTTCAGCTTCATGGCGAAGGCCATGTTCTCACGGACCGTCATATGCGGATACAGAGCATAGCTCTGGAATACCATTGCGATATCGCGGTCCTTAGGCGAGATATCGTTCATCAGCTTGCCGTCGATATAAAGTTCGCCGCCGCTGATGTCCTCAAGTCCTGCTACCATGCGGAGCGTTGTGGATTTACCACATCCCGATGGTCCGACCAGTACGATGAACTCCTTGTCCTTGATATCGATGTTGACGTCATGGACTGCAGTTACCTCGTTGTCATATACCTTTTTTAACCCTTTTATGATTACTTCTGCCATATATACAGCCCTGACAAACGGGACTCCTCCCGAGTGCCTCGCGACCGCCCGCAAGGGACGCGCCGCATTACGACAGGTCTCCACACTGCCGCACCGCGAGCCGGCGGATAGTTCCTCCTTTCTTTAGGACGAAAGATCAGATCGTGGAGTGATCAGGCGCCCTTTAGTTGGTAGTTATTCCGGAGCTGTCCGGCCGTAAAGCCGGGTCATTTTTAATATTTCCTCAGCGAGTTCTTCTGTGGCTGCGCCGGGTCTCATCCTCCAGGTCCAGTTACCCATAGGTACTCCCGGTGCGTTTATCCTGGCCTCATCGCCGAGTTCCAGCCAGTCCTGCATCTGTGCGACGAACAGCCTCGCAACGGAACTCATGCCCCCGCGGAGGACTCCCCTGCAGAAGCCTTCCTCTTCGTTCAGACCGAAGTATTGCTTTGCAGTTGACAGTTCCTCCTCGCCAGCTATTGCAAGCCAGCCTGCCAGCGTGTGGTTGTCATGAGTGCCGGTATAGCAAATGCAGTTGCTTACGAAATTATGAGGCCTGAATGCCGTGGTATTCATGGCGTCAAAAGCGGCTACCAGCAGCTTCATGCCCGGGAATCCTGATTCCTTAAGCAGCTGCTTGACCTCAGGTGTTGAATAGCCAAGGTCTTCCGCTATGAAATCAAGCTGCGGGAAACGTTCCTTAAGTGTGTCCACGAGCCGGATCCCGGGTCCCTTGACCCAGTGTCCGTTCTGTGCGGAAGTCTCTCCATATGGAACGGCGAAATAACTCTCGATCCCTCTGAAGTGGTCGATGCGTATCCTGTCGAACAGTTCTCCCGCACCGGCTATCCTGCGGACCCACCAGCTGAAACCGTCTGCCTCCATTGCATCCCAGTCATACAGCGGGTTTCCCCAAAGCTGTCCGTCCGCACTGAACAGATCAGGCGGAACTCCGGCAACCTCTACGGGAATGTTCTTTTCATCCAGCCGGAACCAGTGAGGTTCTGCCCAGACGTCTGCGGAATCAAGCGCAACATATATCGGAAGATCACCGATAATGGAGATGCCGGCATCATTTGCGTATGCCTTCAGCTGTGCCCACTGGCGATAGAACAGGAACTGTATGTATTCATACATTTCCACTTCTTCGCGGAGCTCACTTCTCCATTTTGCGCAGGCCTCAGGTCTGTGCAGCCTTATGTCCTCATCAGGCCACTCGAACCACGGGCGTGAATCGAAGTGCTGTTTCAGCGCCATGAAGAGCGCGTAATCAGGAAGCCACGCTTTCTTTCTGATGAAAGCGGAAAACGCCTCCCTGTCTCTGGCAATGCCTCTCCGGGCTGCCTTTCTGAGCAGTCCGATCCTGTTCTCGTAAAGCTTTCCGTAATCGATCTTTTCAGGATCCTGTCCGAAATCCGGGGAACTTACCTCTTCTTTCGTCAGCAGTCCGTCTTCGATCAGGATATCCGGATCCACATAATACGGACTGCCGGCGTAAGAAGAAAAGCTCTGATACGGAGAGTCTCCGTAGCTTATCGGTCCTACAGGAAGCATCTGCCAGCAGCTCTGTCCCGCGGCGTGCAGAAAGTCGACAAACTTCCTTGCCTCAAGACCGAGAGTCCCGATCCCGTACGGAGACGGGATGGAAAATAGTGGCATAAGTATTCCTGCTGTGCGCTCTGTATTTTTCATAAGATTAACCCTTTACGGCTCCTGCAGCCACACCCTTGATGATGTGCTTCTGGAGCGCCATGTAGAAGATGATGATCGGCAGCATGGAAAGCATGATTACCGCCATCGTAGCGCCGAGGTCTACCGAGCCGTAGCTTCCCTTGAGATACTGTACATGGATAGGGATCGTCATGTATTTGGTCCTGTCGAGTACAAGGTACGGGAGCAGGTAGTCATTCCACACCCACATGGTCTCAAGGATGCCGACTGAAATAAGTGTCGGCTTCAGCATAGGCAGGACTACTGAGAAGAACGTACGTATCGGTCCGCAACCATCTATCGCGGCCGCCTCCTCTATCTCAAGAGGCAGGCCTTTTACGAAGCCCGCAAACATGAATATCGCAAGTCCCGCTCCGAATCCCAGATATACGACCGGGATAGTCCAAGGTGTATTCAGCTTCAGATTATCTGCCGTGAACGTCAGAGTGAACATCACCATCTGGAAAGGAACGATCATGCTGAACAGGCAGAGATAGTAGAAAATGTTGGCAAATTTTGAGTTTACACGGGCAATATACCATGCAGACATCGATGTGAACAGCAGTATCAGGAATACCGAAGCAATCGTGATGAAAAAGCTGTATCCGACGGACTTCATAAACGGATAATTACCGAAAGTCATGCCCTTTATGTAGTTCGCGAATCCTACAAAGCTTTCTGCAGTAGGAAGCGAGAATGCATTTGTATTGATTGATGCATTCGACTTGAACGAGTTTATTACTACCTCGAAAATCGGCATTATCCATGCTATGCACAGCACAACGAATATCGCAGAGACGACCTTGCTGAGCGGAGTAAATTTCTTATAGTGCTTTTTATTCATTGCTGCACCTCCTTGCTCCTGGTAGCTCTCTGCTGAGCGAGTGCCAGCACCGCAACAAGAATGAAGAATACCACGGCCTTAGCCTGTGCGGCACCGTGATAATTCTTATTGATGTTGTATGTTGAGAAGATATTCAGCGCGAGCAGCTCTGTCATGTTGACCTTGGTGTTCTCAAGCATGACTGAAGGAGCTCCTCCGGTCAAAGCTAAGTTCTGGTCGAACAGTTTGAATGAATTCGTCAGCGTCAGGAATGTGCAAATGGTGATCGACGGCATCACATTAGGTATGATGACTCTTGTAAGAGTCTGCCAGCCGGTAGCGCCGTCTATCTTTGCAGCTTCCAGCATGTCGCCCGGAACAGCCTGAAGACCTGCGATGTAGATGATCATCATATATCCTATCTGCTGCCATGCCACGAGTATGACCAGTCCCCAGAAACCGTATGTGGCGTTAGCTGTCAGATATGTGTTATAGCCTTTAAGTATGGCATCGAAGATCATCGACCATATGTATCCAAGTACGACGCCTCCGATGAGGTTAGGCATGAAGAACACCGTACGGAACAGGTTTGCTCCTTTAATATGCTGAGTCAGTGCGTAAGCGATGAAAAACGCAAGCACATTAATGAGTATGATCGAAACTACCGCGAATGCCGCCGTATTCCAGAAAGCATGACGGAATCCGACATCAGTAAATGCTCTGACATAGTTCTGGAATCCTACCCACTTTGCATCCCTTGGAGTATTGAAAGTGCAGAAGCTGAGATAAATACCCTGAAGGAAAGGCCATACGAAGCCAATAACAAAGCATGCAAATGTCGGGAGTATGAACAGCGGAAAGCAGCGCTGTATCGGTCTGCGGATCAGAACACTGTTCACGGTGGAGTGATCGTGTTTCTTTTTCTTTTTGCGCAAAACGCTCATCTCCTTTCTCTTTTGATTACCTATAAGCTTTTATAAAAAAGCAGGGGCAGGCGAGTATCGCCCGCCTCTGTCATTTATTAGCTATCAGCTAAAAGGAGTGAGTATTAGTTGTTCTCTACACCGTACTCGTAAGCCCAGCCGTCAACGAACGCCTTAACAACGCCGTCCCAGTTAGCATCGGACGGATCTGCAGAGTAAGCTGCAAGAGCAGTCACGAGTGTAGCACGGAAGCTGTCTACGTTTGGTGTGAAGTTGAATGCCCATGTGCAGGCGTAGTTGCCGTTAGCGAGCATTTCAGCACCGGCCCTGGAGAATCCGTTTGCCGACTCAGGAGCCTTCTTGAACGGGATGTCGCCGATCGAGCTGAGTACTTCGATTCCCTTGTCGGATGTTACACACCATTTCAGGAAGTCGAGTGTAGCCTGCTGATTAGCCTCGGAAGCCTGACTGTTTACTGCGAGGCAGTTCTCTGTACCAGAGCACAGTCCTGCATTTTCTTCGCCGTCAACGCCGCAGTAGATCGGGATCATTGTGATATCATCAGGGTTCAGCTGGAACTTATCTGCTGTAAGTGCAGCCCACTCCCATGTACCATTCTGATAGAATACGGCTTTGCCTTCGCCGAACTCAGCCTCAGCCTGGTCGCCTGTAGCAGTTGTCAGGGATGTAGGATCCTGAGCGGAATCTGTGATGTAGAGATCCCAGATCTTCTTGAAGTTGTCCATGTAAGTTCCCTTGATCTCAGCCGGCTTGTCTACGATACCGTCATCACGGAACTCATAGAAGAGCGGCATGTTGGCCAGGTGGCCTGAGAATCTCCAGGATGAAGAGTCATCAAGACCGGCTGAAGTAAATGCATCGAATCCGAGCTCGCCTGCGCGTGCGTGGATATCGTCTGCAACAGCCTTCAGGGAATCAAAGTCCTTGATCTCATCGAGTGAGTGACCTGCCTTCTCCAGAAGAGCCTTGTTGGTGATGATACCGTAAGACTCATAGATCCAGCCGATCGCCTTTGTCTCACCGGCTTCATTCTTCAGATTGAAGTCAGTGGTCGTAAGCTCATTCATGAAATCAGTGCCGTCCAGTGTAAGGCAATAGTCTTCCCAGTCCTTCAGCGCACTCATGTTACCGACATTGAATAGCGTTGGAGGCTCGGACTTAGCCATCTCTGCAGTCTGTGTATCGCTGTACGATCCGGATGCAGCTGTTACGACCTTGCAAGGAACGCCTGTCTCTTCGGTATAAGCTGCAGCAAGTCCCTGAAGTGCTTCATCTGCTTCAGGCTTCATGTTCAGCCAGTATACGGAGCCGGTTCCCTCATCGCTTCCGGAGTCACTTCCGCCGCCGCCGCCACATGCTGCGAAAGCAAATACCATAGCGAATGCAAGGAAAAGAACAAATAGTTTCTTCTTCATTAATTTCCCTCCTTAAAAAAACCTCACTTTACATAATAAATCTGACTACCCTGAAAACATTCTTCGGCACCATCAGCATGTGCCTACAGTGTTTTCTGATGACAAATCTTTGTCTATCTGATTGTAAAAAAAATAGTTTCCAGTTGCCTAGAAACTAAATGATGTATATGTTCCCTTTTGGTGCTATTTCGCACTTTTTTCCCATCCGGGGTTGTGAGCCGTATTCAACCAGCATCTGATTCTAATCGCTGGCTAGAGGAGTGTGGATGTATCGTTTGACATTACCCTTTCGATATGCAAGCGGATTGGCATCATATGCGTTACGGAAACACCGTGCAAAGTAACTCATATCTCTGAACCCGCATAACAATGCAATCGACTCCACGCTCATTTTAGTAGATGTGAGAAGATGCTCGGCTCTCTGCAGCCTCAGCTGTTTTAAGTACTGTATCGGGGTTGCCTTGAGTATACATTTAAAACATCGATCGCATTCAGAATTGCTGACATATGCAGCAGAAGCGATATCCCTGACTGTGATTTCTTCTGCCAGGTGCTCTTCTATGTAGGTGATCATTATCTTGAGTCGTTCCATTCTTCGATGCTCCGCTTCAGCCAATGGCGCATGGCGGTCATTGGTGTGAAGATATATCTGATAAAAGCTTTCGGAGATCATATTACGAACTGTAAATTCAAAGCCGTCTTTCCGCTCATGCAGCTGAGTCCATGTATCCTCGATATTATTGATAACACGCTTTGACCAGTCTTTATCGGATCGCAGGATCAGAAACGGCAGACTCTTGTTATGATGTACCGGCCGTACATATTTGTCCCAGAACACACCTGTATCACCGCCGCTCACAAGTCTGGAATGAAAGACTACGGAATGATATGGACATGTTGGGGAATCATTGCTCCATGCACCATGGAGCACCTGTGAATTGATAAAAAGCGCATCCCCAGCATCAATTCCGAACTGTTCAGTTCCGGCGACAAACGTGAGACTCCCCTGCAGAAGATGACATAGCTCAAATTCGTCATGCCAGTGCCAGGTGATGCGATTGACAGACACATCATCCTGATAGGCAGCCGCAAGCAGCGAGTCCGTTTTATGATCTACTATTTCCTTACCGTCAGCACGTACGGATTCATCAAATCGAAGTAAAGACATGGTTGTTTTGTCGTATTTTTCGGGCAGAAATGACACTATATTGCTAAATCTTTGATGATAATATACCATATGATAAAAAACAGCTCAATAAGGATCGTATATGAACGTACAGGGGGGGACTAAATGTATCGAGACTCAGCCAAAGATGTTTTAATGCATGCCATGGTGCATCTTTTGAACAGAAAAAGCATCTCACACATCCGGCTCTCGGATATTCTCCTGGAATCGGGTGTATCAAAATCGACTTTCTACCGGAACTTCATAGACAAATATGAACTCATGAACTATTGCTTCAGCAGAATGATGGAAGATTCTCTTTCAGGAATGAAGCAAGTCAGTTACACTGAAAAACCCCATGCAATTATCAACGTGCTGCAAAGCAACAGACAGTTTTTTTTAAATGGACTTTACGATCTTAATGGTGAAGATCCTCTTAAGGAGTATGTATATGATTACATATACAAGTTTTATGAACAGCAGTATCTCCTGAGGAAAGACCGGTCCTGTCTGCTTACATATGAAAAACTGGCCGTTATTTGTGCTGCAGGCGGATTTCTGAGAATACTGGAGGAATGGCTGAAGAGACCGGAATTGCTTTATCTGACTGATCCTGAAATAGCCAACCTGGAAGTGGATCTCTTACCAGATGTTCTGAAATGCGTCTGTTTACAAAACAATTAACATCGCTGACTTAGGAGGTTTTATTATGGCAGCAAACTCCGATACCGCATTGCAAAATCAGATGATCTATTCTGTCTTTGTACGCAATCACACAAATGAAGGTACTTTCCTTGCTCTGATTCCCGACCTCGACCGCATCCGCTCACTCGGGACTGATATCATCTGGTTCCTTCCTGTCCACCCTATCGGAGAGCTGAACCGCAAAGGTACTCTTGGCTGCCCTTATGCAAATAAGGATTACCGCAGTGTCAACCCGGAATACGGTACACTCGAGGATCTCAGGGCTCTTGTGGATGCCATCCACGATAAAGGCATGCGCTGCATGATCGATGTAGTCTACAATCACACTTCCCCGGATTCCGTACTCTGGAACGAACACCCTGAGTTCTTCTATAAAAAGCCTGACGGCAGGCCCGGCAACCATGTAGGCGAATGGACCGATGTAATCGATCTTGACTACAACGTCCCGGAGCTCTGGGACTACCAGATAGAGTCGCTCAAGGGATGGGCACGGATAGTGGACGGGTTCCGCTGCGATGTGGCGTCTTTCATTCCGGTGGAATTCTGGAAAAGAGCCCGCAGGGAGATCGCTGAAATAAAACCTGATTTCATTTGGCTTGCCGAGAGCGTCCACCGCGGTTTCAGTGTGGAATGCCGGAGACGCGGAATGTACTCTGCTACCGATACCGAGGCCTTTGAAGCATTCGACATCGAGTATGAGTACGATGTGCGCGAAGCTTTCGACAAGTATGTTGACGGAAAAGGCAGCCTGTCACACTGGATGGATCTTCTGTGCTTCCAGGATTTCGCATATCCTAAGACGTATAACAAGCTCCGCTATCTGGAGAACCACGATACAGCCCGTTTTGCTCCGAGAGCGGCAAACGAGCAGGCGCTCAGGAACTTTACAGCGCTGATCTTTTTCCTCAAAGGAACGACTCTTATCTACGGGGGACAGGAAGTGAAAGCCGCTCACACGCCTTCCCTCTTCGACCGTGACCTTGTTGACTGGGATGCGGGAGCAGACATTTCGGATCTCATCAGCAAGCTTGCAAAACTTAAGAAAGAAACTCTCTCAGCAGATGATATATTTACTGCTGAGACAGATGATGAAAAAGATATTGCCGTACTCACAAGAGATGACAGGATAAACTGCAAGACAGGCATTTTCTCATTCAGGGGTCTTTCCGAGGATGTTCCGGTGGACCTTCCTGACGGAGTATACGACGACCTGTTCGGAGGCGGCAAGGTAAGCGTTTCCGGCGGACTCATACACTGTGACGGCGATCCGCTCTGGATCTCTGTCCCATCATATATGGAGGTATAGCTATTAACAGACTGTTTGATTCTGAGACTCCCATCTGGGCATTGTTCGGAAGGATGGCTGATATTGCCATGCTCAGCATACTCTGGACGATTTGTTCGATCCCCGTCATCACGATGGGTGCCGCTTCGGCTGCCCTGATGAGATGCGTACTTAACATGAATACCGAGGAAGGCAACTGGCGCTCACGCCACTTCTTCCGCTACTTCCGCAGCAATCTAAAGAACGGCACGCTGCTTTGGCTGCTGTTCCTTCTGGCTGCTGCTGTTTTTATATTTGATCTGGTCGTACTCTCTGCATCGGGAAGCCCGTCCGCACGCATCCAGCGCATCATAGCGGTAATAGGAATGATCATATGGATGATCACTGCAGTGTGGGCATTCGCGCTCACGTCACAGTTTGAGAACGGTATTTTTCAGACAATAAAAAACGCCTTTTACTTAGGCATTTCATGGCTGCCGCGCACACTTGTCATGTGTGTGCTGTGGCTGGTCCCGGTAGCATTGCTGGCTTTTGCCCCGTTCATTCTGAGCCGCATCATCGTACTGTGGCCGGCTTTGTTTTTCGGCGGCACGGCTTATCTTTGTTCAAAGCTGATGATGAAGCCTCTTGCTCCGTATTTTGATTTCGAATTGCCGGACAGATCCGGTCCGGATGAGGAATCCGAACCGGATCTGATCTGAAGCAAATCTTTAGTTACTATATTATCTTTCAAGGATCCAGCGGAATCCGTACGGTTTCATCATGCTTCCGCCTGTCCAGTCATTTACCCACACCTCATCAGGTGAGAAATTGAAGAGGCCGAGCATGCGCTTTCCCTTGTAGTCTCTGGCTATTCCAAGCACTCTGTTGTCACCCGTATCGATCGGATAAACGTGGGCGTCTGAATGGAATACTTCGTTGAATCTGCGTATCATAACGAGCTCGCGCAGTTCATGGAAGATCTTTCCTGTCGGAGTGGAGAGATCTTTTCTTTCCTCCGCCTTTTCCCAGTCCATCTTTCCCCTGTGTATGTTACGGCTGTCTGCCCATCTGCCCGGATCATCATGGTATCCGTAGTCGTTCAGCATTCCGATCTCGTCGCCGCTGTAGAAAACAGGTATGCCGCGAAGTGTAAGCATGCATGCGTGGAGCATGACGACAGCGTCGATGGACCTCTGCACTAATTCCTCATTATTCTCATACAGGGCAGCTTCGAGCCCGCAGAGAGAAGCTGTTGTACCACAGAGTCTGGCATCGCGGAGCCACTCCGAATCGTTATACAGCTCGCCCCTTGCAGGACTTCCGTAATACTTTCCCGTGAACCAGTCATTGAGGTATTTCTTGTGTGAAGCCTCGCCCATGCCGTACTGTGAAAGGATCCCGTAATCCAGTCCCCAGCCGATATCATCGTGGCATCTGAGATAGTTCTGGAATATGCAGTTTGAAGGCAGGTTTTCTATCTGCTGCAGCTGATGCCTGAGCAGTCTTACGTCGCGTGTAGCCATGGTGTGCCAGATGGAAGCCATGGTGGTGACGTTGTAAAGCATGTCACATTCAGGCTTTTCTTCAGTGCCGAAGTACGGGAGAACCTTGCTCGGTTCCATTACGACTTCGCCAAGGAGCAGTACGCTCGGGCATACGATCCTGCAGGATATGTTCATCATGCGGACAAGCGTGTGCACCTGCGGCAGGTTGCGGCAGTTAGTGCCCAGTTCTTTCCAGATATACGGAACAGCATCGAGCCTTACTATATCTACTCCCCTGTTTGCCAGGTAGAGCAGGTTTTCTGTCATGTCGTTGAAGACTGTAGGATTCGCGTAGTTAAGGTCCCACTGGAACGGATAGAAAGTCGTCATGACTATCTTTCCGAAGTCTTCAAAATACGTGAAATTGCCCGGAGCCGTCTCAGGGAATACCTGCGGCATCGTCTGCTCGTACTGTCTCGGGATATCCCAGTTATCATAGAAGAAGTATCTGCTCTGAGCTTCAGGATCACCTGCCCTTGCAGCCTTTGCCCATTCATGCTCGTCACTCGTATGGTCCATCACAAAATCGAGACATACCCTTATCCCTCTCTTGTGGCAGTCTCCTGCGAGTTTCTCGAGATCTTCCATAGTACCGAGATCAGGCCTTACTTTTCTGAAATCAGAGACTGCGTATCCGCCGTCACTTCTTGCGCTGTCTGCAGGTGTGTCCAGAAGCGGCATCAGGTGGAGATACTTGACACCGCACTCCCTGAGATAATCAAGTCTGTCTCTGACACCCAGCAGGTTTCCCGCGAAATTCTCCGTATAAAGCATCATGCCCATCATCTTGTTGGAATGATGCATGTCAGGATGAGCTGAACGTCTGGCATCAACACTGCGAAGCGACGATTTACGCTCCTTGAAGCTTCTGCGAAGCATGTTCAGAAAGTACTCAAAGGCCTCCTCGTCATTGTAAAGTTCCATGTAGAGCCACTTGAGCTCATCATAGTATTTCTCCAGTCTGTCATCAAATACGCTTCTTCTCTTTTGCTTTGGCTCGTTACTCATCGAATTCTTTCTCCACTTCATCAAGAGTAGGCATTGCAGGGATAGCTCCGTGGCGCGAGCATGTCAGCGATGCAGCCTTGTTTGCATAGCGCACCATTCTCAGGATCTGTGTCCATACATCTTCTTCAGCAACAACTCCTACCGCGATCTGCTTCAGCATCGCTCCAAGGAATGTATCTCCGGCTCCGTTTGTGTCGGCGACCTGTACCTTGAATCCCGGTACTGTTGCTGACTTTCTGCCCATGCGTACAAACACGCCGTCAGCGCCGAGAGTAACCAGCACCAGGCCTGCGCCACATTCAGCAAGTATGCGGCTTCCCTCTTCGAAGTCCTCAGAACCGGTGAGCATTACCATCTCCTCATCCGATACCTTCAGAATATCAGCGTAAGGAAGCAGTGCCTTCATCATCTCTATCGCGTGCTCTTCGCTGTCCCAAAGTGCTGCTCTGTAGTTAGGGTCATAGCTTATTACAGCACCGTTCTCCTTAGCATATTTCACCGCCTCTTCGCAGGCTTCCTTCGAAGGTGATGTTGTCATCGAAAGCGAACCTACGTGAAGGATCTTAGGCATGTTTGCGGAAAGCGCCGATATCGCTTCATCAACAGTCAGCTGTGTATCCGCACCCGGATCTCTGTAGAACGCAAACTCGCGCTCTCCGGTCTCATCGACCGAAACGATAGCCATCGTTGTAGGGTGGCTGTCCTCATAATAAAGACCGCTGATGTCTACATTGTCTTTCTTAAGTGTATCTGCAAGGCTTCTTCCGAAAGCGTCATTTCCGACCTTGCCGATAAAGCCTGCGCTTGCACCAAGTCTTGATGCTGCAACAGCTACGTTAGCAGGAGCTCCGCCCGGATATGCGGTGAATTCTCCGTTTCCGTTTTCATCAGAACCTCTCTGGGTAAGATCTATAAGAAGTTCTCCGAGTGTAATAATATCTGTCATATTTATTCCCCTTATCTTTCCGCCAGTGCGTTATGTACGACACTTAATTATACATTGAATCGCTCTATTTTTGTATATGATATGCTGTTATATCCATTGCAACTGTGCCGTCTGCCGAGAACGTGATCCCCTCTGCATCTGCTGGAGTGTAGTAAGTGAGCGACATGACCTGCTCGCCGCCATTGACAAACACTTCAGCGCTCCATTTGTCTATCAGTATCCTGAGGCTCATACTGCCGTCCGCGTACTCTGCCCTGTAGCTTCTCCTTGAAGTGATCTCACTGCACTGGCCGCTGCGACTCCTGTCTATGGTGATCAGCGATCTGGCCGGTTTGTAACTTAACCTGATGAAATGATCGTCATCCTTCGCAAAGTCTATGGTGAATTCCCTGTAAAGCGGAGCACCCACTTCGCATGGTGCGATCTCCACTTCAAGTTCTATCGATCTGCCGGATATTCCTTCAAAGCTGCGCACTTCATCTTTAAGAAGCACCCCGTCATAATCCAGTCTGTCTTTTCTGTATTCACAGATTTCTCTGACCGGCCACTGATAGAGCCTTCCATTCCTATAACTCAGCTCTCTCGGAATAGTCATCTGCCCGAATATGCGCGAGCCCTCCGGCCCGTGAACATACCCGTCCGGATGGTCCATAGGAACAGCATACAGAAGTCCGGGCCTTGAAAGCCCATCCCTTGCATCAGCAAAGTTGCCGTTCTTAGGGTCCTGCATCCAGCCGATCATTATGCATCTTCCGTCCGGAGCTTTCATGACCTGCGGGGCATAGAAGTCGAGGCCGATATCTACCGGCTCATAGCCGACGTCCGGGGTGAAGACTTCCGCTTCTTCATCATACTCTCCTGCTATGCAGCAGACATTGCTGCCCTGTGGAAATCTTACGGAACCCATTGCTTCATCTGCTTCCGCATGCATATCCATAGGACTGGCGATAAGTATCTGTTTGCCGTCAAGCTCAAAGAAGTTTGGACATTCCCACATAACTCCTATCTTGCGGTGGTCCTCAAACAGCACCTTGTCATACTCCCAGCTGAAGCAGTCATCACTTCTGAACAGAATAAGCTGCGTGCCTTTTTCATGCTTATAGTTCCCGTCTTCATTTATTTCGCCTGTCCTGCCTACGGCAGCAAGTGCTCTGTATGTGCCGTCCGGAACACGCCATATGTACGGGTCTCTGAACTCATATGCATCGCAGTCCTCAGACAGATCATCCTCATTGATGACAGGATTGCCCTCATACTTTACATATTCAATGCTGCCGTCTTCCTGCTCTTCCGAAACAGCAACACACTGTGTCTGAAGCCATCTGCCCTTTCGCAGAGGGTCCCTGCTGCTATCTCCGCACCCTGTATACATCAGAAGCTGCCTGCTGTCAGGCAGAGTGATCGCCGTACCCGAAAAGCAGCCCGCTCCGTCGTAATCCGTGTCCGGAGCCAAAGCAGCAGGAAGGTATTTCCAGTTTATCATGTCGTTGCTTACTGCGTGTCCCCAATGCATCGGGCCCCAGTATGAGCTGTATGGATGGTACTGGTAGAAAAGATGGTATTCACCTTTATAGAAGGAGAATCCGTTCGGATCGTTGAGCCATCCTACGCGCGGAGAAAAATGAAACACTGGGCGTTCTTCTCGGGAAACAGACGAAGTCTCCCTCTTTTCGTAATCTCTTACATGCTGTAATTCTTTGCTTATCAACTCAGTCACTTCCTTGTTATATCCTGATTATGTCCAACTGCTGCGCCGGATAATCACCGGTCAGCTGAGGGAAGGTATATCCGTTCTGCATCAGAGTCCTGCCGCGGCATTCGAACTCGCCTCCTACAGAGTACATCGCATCCGGGTCCAGGCCTTTCAGCTTCACATGTACAAGCGTATAGTTTGCCTGAGGATCGGTCACGACAACGCTGAGTATGCAGCGGCTTTTATCCTGACTGACGTGTTCCCAGCAGTAATACCTGCTGTTTTCCGACGGGTCACTCAACCTGTATAAACGTCCGCCATGGACAACAGGTTCTATGTCCTTATATCTCTTTATCTGATTCCTTATCTCGCCGCATTCCTCTACTGTGAGCTTTGTAAGATCAAGCTCATATCCGAATGTACCAGCCATTGCCACAACACCACGCGTCGTCAGAGGTGTTTTACGGCCTGTCTGATGGTTTGGTGATGCACTTACATGTGCTCCCATTGCAGAAGACGGATATCCGAATGATGTTCCGTACTGAATGGCAAGTCTTGCTACCGGATCAGTATTATCGGAGCACCAGACCTGCGGGGAATACTGAAGCATGCCTGCATCAAAGCGTCCGCCGCCGCCCGCACAGCCTTCGAAAAGCACATCAGGGAACTCTGAAGTAAGCCTGTCGTAGAGCTTATAAAGACTCAGGTAGTAGCGGTGAGGCACCTCGCCCTGTCTGGCCGAAGGTGTAGAATGCGAGTATACATCAGATATCGGACGGTTGAAGTCCCATTTAATATAATCGATATCGTAGTCTCTCAGAAGGCCGGATATCTTGTTGTACAGGTATTCATGCACCTCGCTGTTGGAGAGATCCAGCACGAGCTGGTTGCGTGCCATCATCGGAGCACGTCCCGGAGCTGTCAGTGCCCACTCAGGATGCGCTTTGTACAATTCTGAGTCTTCACTCACCATCTCCGGTTCTATCCAGAGTCCGAATTTAAGACCCATTCCTTTGACCTTCGAGATCAGACCTCCGAGCCCATTCGGCAGTTTATCTGTGTCGACCACCCAGTCGCCCAGGCCGCCGTTGTCATCTTTCCTGTTTCTGAACCAGCCGTCATCAAGCACAAACATCTCTATGCCGAGATCCTTGGCTATACCGCAGATCTCGAGGAGTTTGTCTTCTGTGAAATCAAAGTATGTTGCCTCCCAGTTGTTGACAAGCACCGGTCTGTGGCTGAGCTTGTGCTTACCCTTTACGACATTGTTGCGTATGCAGCGGTGATAATTATGCGAAAGCTCAGTCAGTCCGTCAGCGCACGTAAGTATCACTTCAGGAGTATGAAGCGATGTGCCCGGTTCAAGCTCCCAGCGGAAGCGGTCATCATTGAGGCCCATTACTACACGGACGCTCTCGAACTGATCGCGTTCAACCTCGGTTTTATGGTTGCCTGAATACATGAGCATCATGCCGTAGCATATGCCGCTGTCTTCGGTAGCATCATGGTCGCATATTATAACAAACGGGTTGTGCTGATGGCTGGACATGCCGCGTCCTGAAATAAGGGTGTGAACACCGTGGAACAGTTTGATGCGTTCCGGCTGGCGTTCCATGCAGTGCCTGCCGTGGAAGTGTATCATATCCCAGTTTCCGTACGGAAGTTCGAGACACATGGAGGATGCCTTGCGCAGCCATACCATTTCTGATCCGGCGTTTATTATTTCCGCAGATCTCGTAATGACATCAAGATCTTCAAACACGCCATAATAAAGCTTTATCCCTATATTCGCTGCGTTATCTATCAGTGTAACTACCAGAGTCTGTGCTTTGCCGTCTTCATCACAGACCGATGGAAGCCCCGGTATGCTGTACTTTCCTTCTCTTATTTCATGAGATACATACTTGAATTCTGCGCAGCGGCTACCGTCTGAACATGATGCAGCTATGCTGTTCACACGGAAATCACCGACACCAAAAGATGTATACTCCTGCGGCATTGAATCCAGAGAGTATGTACGGTCATATCGCATGTTATATGGATTACCGGAGAATCCCCTGTCATAATATCTGAATGCATATGACAGGTCATCCTGCCCAGGTTTCGGTCCGTAATACATATGCTGAAGATAGCCCTGATGGTCGATCTTCATGTGGTACCCGGAGTTCTTTGTTTCAAGAATAAGGTGCTTAGTCTCTTCAATATATCGTATGCTCATTTCCCTCTCCGTATATAGTTTTTTATACACGAAAATAATATCAAAAAATGAACAGGACTGCCACCAGATAGTGACAGTCCCGCAAATGATTATTTAAGTACCGGATCTTTAAAATCCTACCACTCTTTCCAGAGAAGGCTGAGCTCTGTATCCTTGTCGAAGAGCTGGAGCTTGTTAAGATCAAGTGCCATTGTTCCTTCCATGCCGACATAGAGGTCAACATCAGAAGCAACTCTTGCTGTGCACTGCTTGCCTCCGAGTGTGAAGTACAGATATGCCTCTGCACCGAGGAGCTCACGTACTTCAATAGGAGCCTTGATAGTGCAGAAGTCTTTCTCCTTGCCTCTTCCGTCGAGGAGGTGCTCAGGTCTGATTCCTGCGATAACAGTCTTGCCAACGTAGTCCTTGACTGCCTCTGCCTTATCAGCAGGGAGCTTGATTGGGAATCCTGCCATATCAAGGAATATGTCAGCGCCTTTCTTCTCAACAGCACATTCAAGGAAGTTCATCTGAGGCGATCCGATGAATCCTGCAACGAAGAGGTTGTAAGGCTTGTTGTAGAGGTGCTCAGGCGAGTTGATCTGCTGAACAATACCATCCTTCATGACTACGATACGTGTACCGAGAGTCATAGCCTCAGTCTGGTCATGAGTTACGTAAATGATTGTAGTTCCCAGTCTCTCGTGGAGCTTAGCGATCTCTGTTCTCATCTGTACTCTCAGCTTAGCATCGAGGTTGGACAGAGGCTCGTCCATGAGGAATACCTTAGGGCTTCTTACGATAGCACGGCCCATGGCAACACGCTGTCTCTGGCCGCCGGAGAGAGCCTTAGGCTTTCTGTCGAGGAATTTCTCGAGGTCGAGGATCTTTGCTACTTCGTCTACCTTAGCGTCGATCTCTGCCTGAGGTACCTTTCTCAGCTTAAGAGCGAATCCCATGTTGTCTCTTACTGTCATGTGTGGATAGAGAGCATAGCTCTGGAATACCATAGCGATGTCTCTGTCCTTTGGCTCTACGTCGTTCATCTTGACGCCATCGATGAGGAAATCACCCTCGGAAATGTCCTCGAGTCCGGCGATCATACGCAGAGTTGTGGACTTTCCGCAGCCGGAAGGTCCTACGAAGATAATAAACTCTTTATCTTCTACTTCGAGATTGAAATCGTGAACGGCATGATATCCGTTCTCGTAAATCTTCTCAATGTGTTGTAATGATAAACTTGCCATTTTTTATTCTCCTTCAGTCTCCAGATTTTCAAATACTCCGTTATAAAGCATGGCACACAGATACCCCGGTAAAGACAGACCGTAAAGCATGAAGAATGCCGGTGCTGCCTTGTGCAGATAAACCAGTATCAGCACCCATATGAGCCATATTATTATCATTCCGGCTGTTTTCGGCAGATTGCCGATTGCCAGCCTGAGTGCGTTGGCGATAGTACCGCGAACTGTGTTTTCATACCTTGACTGGAGTGCAAACATGTATACGAATGTTGCTGCCAGAAACATTGCTATGATCGTTATTGAGATCATCATCAGTGTGGCAAACCTTGATTCCGATCCGTGAAGTGCCCACATGTCTATAGCTGTAATGGCACCCAGCGCTATAAGCAGCAGTCCTTCGGGTATGCCCTGTTTAAAATTCGCTTTAAACGAAGTCCAGAACATCCTCGTGACATATGTCTCATCCCCTCTGACAAGATGAAGCAATACATGGTTCATAGCCGTTATTGCTCCGCCGGCTGTTATCAGCAGTACTGATGTGAAAACCGTCAGTATGTTGACTATCGCCAGGTCAACCAGGCGGGAGAGAAATCTCATTACCGGATTGTTAGAATCAAAGAATTTTTCCATTCGTTACAGTTTGCTGTCAGTTCATGTCCTGCGGTAATTAACCCTTTACAGCTCCTGATGTAACTCCTGCTACGATGTACTTCTGCAGGAAGAGATACAGGATGAGGATAGGCAGCATTGCCAGCAGCAGTGCAGCCATTACGAGACCGATATCTGTTGAGTAGGTCCCGTAGAATGCCTGTGTTGCGATTGGGATGGTATAGAGCGCCTTGTCTGTCAGCACTAAGCTTGGCAGGAGGTAGTCGTTCCAGAATGCCATCGCGTCGATGATAGCAACTGTAGCAATTGTAGGCTTGAGCAGCGGGAATACGACCTTCCAGAAGGTCTGCCATCTTGAGCAGCCGTCGATCAGTGCTGCTTCCTCAAGCTCTAAAGGAATGTTAGTATGTATTGCTCCGTGGAACATGAACGTAGCCATGGAGACTGAGAATCCTGTGTGCATCAGTATCAGAGTGATACGATGATTGAGCACTCCGAAGATTCCTCCGTATACCGATACCAGAGGTACCATCAGTACCTGGAACGGGATTACCATGGAGGCAACCATTAGCGCGAATAATCCTGAGCAGAATTTCCACTTTCCATTACGTACGATAACGAACGATGCCATTGCCGAAACAAAGATGGTAAGAACTGTTGATAAAATGGTGATTATCAGGGAGTTCTTGAATACGTTGAAGAAGTTCATCTTCGCCATGGCATCCGGGAAGTTCTGCATCGTGAATCCATGAGCACCAACGAGCGCCAGTGGATCCGTAACGATATCCGCTTTTGTCTTGAAGACGTTAATAATTACCAGGATGAACGGCATGATGAAGAGGATGAACAGCAGGATCAGTATAATGATCATGATTGCATGATTTCTCTTTTTTGCTTTTGCAGCTTTTTCGTTCTGAGTCATTATGCTTCCACCTCTCCTTTCTTACCAATCATAACCTGAGTAATACCTACTGCAGCGCATACAATGAAGAGTATGAGCGCCTCGGCCTGGCCAAGGCCGTAGTTCTTGTAAGTGAACGCCTGGTTATATACGTGCATGGCCGCCAGTACTGATGTATTGAATGGCTCGCCCTTGGTCAACGACAGGTTGACATCGTATACTACGAAGCATCTTGTGATGCTCAGGAATATGCACTGTACGAAGGATGAACGCATCAGCGGAATTGTTACGTTACGCATCGCCTGAGAAGGTGTGCATCCGTCGATCATAGCAGCTTCCTTGAGCGAATCAGATACGCTCATGAATCCTGCTACATATATCAGCATCATATAGCCTGCGTACTGCCATACAGATACGAATATCAGGCAGAACATCGCGCCTCCTGTAGTCGACAGCGGCGAGATTGCCATTCCGCCTGTAATAGCGCTGGCTATAGCAACATATGCTCTGTTGAAAACGAACTTCCATATATAACCAAGTACGATACCGCCGATCAGGTTAGGTACGAAGAACCCTGCACGGAAGAAGTTCTGACCCTTAACTCCGCTGGTTACCAGATACGCTAACGCAAAGGCAAGTATGTTGATGAACACGACAGCGAATATCGAGTAGATAGCTGTCCTGCCGAGAGCAACCCAGTACGCACCATCTGAGAAGGCTGCTGCATAGTTTGCAAAGCCTACGAAAGGTTTGTGAGCTGATACTCCGTCCCAGCTTGTAAATGTCAGATAGAGACCGTAAATAAACGGAACTACCACGACAGCGAAGAACAGGATAGTACCAGGCCCTGCAAACATCAGAATCTGTCTGAGCTTGTAGCTAAATGTATTCCTATTCATATTTTTCTCTCTTTACTTGATACCTAAAACTGTTGCAACACGCGCCGGTGCCATTATGACATCGGCGCGTGCCATTCTCTTTTCAGACATTGAACATGTCACGGAATAATCAGGTCCTATGATTAAGCCTGAGCCTTCCAGTAGTTCTCAATAGCTGTTGCCAGCTCTTCACGTGTGCACTGACCTGCGAGGTATTTCTGCATCTCAGCACCAATTACTGAATAGTGATCATCTGGGAATCCCGGATAGTTAGGGATGAGCATGTCTGCATCAGCAAAGCCCTTAACAGAAGCGCCGAGGTCGTCTGTGCATGTTACAGTGTTGCTTCCGAATGGGGAAACCATTCCGCATGTCTCGGAAACGAACTTGTGTGCAGTATCGGATGATGCGAACCATGCGAGGAAGTCCTTAGCAGCCTGCTGTGTCTCAGCACTTGTGCCTTCACTTGCGTCAACATAGAAGTACTTGGAACCGCCGCCTACCAGCTTACCTGTGTAGTCGTCCTCAAGATTCTGAGGAACAGGCATCATTCCGGCGCCGCCAGTGTAGTCGAAGTCCTTCATCATAGCGAAGTCCCAGTTACCGCCGAACATGAATGCGATCTTTCCTTCAGCAAGAGCCTGCTCGGAGAGTTCTCTCTCTGCAGAACCTTCCTGGCCTTTCCACATGCTGTAGTCCTTGAGAACATCGAATGTATCCATGAGAGCGTTGAACTTCGGATCCTCGATTACCTTTGCCTCGCCAGCCTTCAGGGAAGCAACGTATCCGTCAACATCTTCTCTCTCTTCGATGAACTGAGCAAGGTAGTGAGCACCAAGTGACCAGTCTTCCTTCATAACGGAAGTCGGTGTCTCCATTCCTGCTGCTACCAGCTTGTCGAGCAGTGCCTTGAAGTCGTCGAGAGTTTTGATCGAAGCAGGATCGAACTTCTCGCCAAGGGTGTTCTCGATTGCTGTTGCATTGTAGATAATGCCTCTTGCCTCAACACAGACAGGATATCCGACAACCTTGCCATCTACTGATACAGCATAGTTTGTATCTTTTACCCAATCCATGTCGCTCATGTCAGCGCCATACTCTTTAGCAAGTGAGTAGAGGTCCTTCTCATCAACCATGTTGACTGCATAAGGATCCTTTGAAGCATACTTGGTTGAAAGATGTGCAGCAACTGTATCGCTTGAATAATAAACTTCTACAGGTACTCCAGCCTCAGCCTCATATGCGCTGGCGAGATCGCTTTCGAAAACGTCCTGGATCTCCATCTTTGAGTTAAAGATCTTGAGTGCTCCAGCTGCGCCTTCGCTGCTAGCCTCTTCTCCTTCGCTGCTGCCGCCGCCGCATGCTGCCATTGCGAAGATCATCGCAAATGAAAGCATTGCAACCAACAGCTTCTTGACTGTGCTTTTCTTCATATTTTTCCTCCTATATATCATTAGCGTAAAATCTCTGTATCACTGTATTGTGGTACAGGGAGTACTAACAGAGGTATTTTATCATTTTACAGTATGTCTGGTATACCATTTTTTTATTTTTCCGATAAAACTATCGCATTAGTTATTTTTTTCTCATGCCAGCTGCGCATTTTACTTTTGAAACAGCACACTCATACGGAGAATACCTGCCTGTGGAGGTTGACCTTCCGAGGTTTGAAAGCAACGGCAGTTCACATTCAAACGGGAGCTCTATATCCTGATCCTTTTCGAAATTACATATCACGACCCACTTTTCATCACCAGCAGATCTGGTATATATGAAACACCCGTCTTCCGGTGACGAGATCACTTCAACATTTCCGTCGTGAAAAGCGGAATTCTCCTCGCGCAGTTTCAGAAGCTCCTGATAAAACCTGTAAACAGATTTTTCAGATACGAGATCTTTCTTGACGTTTACTTCTTCAGCCCTCGAGTGGGTAATAAGCCACGGTTCACATCCTTCTTCCGTAAACCCGTTATTTTTACTGTCATCCCAGGCCATTGGGTGACGCGGATTATCACGGCTTCCGAAATTGATTTTTTCGATAGTCTCTTCTTCGCTGAGAGTTTGGCGGTACTTGCGGTATGCTCCCAGGCTCTCCACATCATCAAAGTCATCTATGCTGTCATAGTGTGCAGCCGGCATGCCGATCTCCTGCCCCTGATATATGAACGGTACGCCCTTCAGCAGGTAGACCATCGCAGCAATGTCTGTAGCCGACTCGTATCTTAGTTCGCGGTCATTGCCTATGCGTGATATCATCTGCGGCTGATCATGGTTCTCTATGAACAGGCTGTAAAGCAAGTCTCTTTTGCCGGTCTCATTCTGCCAGTAAACCAGATAGTCCCTCAGAGACTTCAGTCCTTCTTCTTTCGGTGTAAATTTGTCTGAACGTCCGCACTCCATATGCTCAAAAATGAACAGAGTTGAAAGCTCATTGCGGTCCGGTGCACAATGTAGAACGATATCTTCTATATCGTTGGTATTGCCTTCACCTACAGTGAAGAGATGTGCCGTCTTTTCACGCCCGAAAAGCGCACGTATGTATTCATGAAGACGCGGTCCCAGCCTGTCCTTACCGTTTGGAAGATCCTTGGCTATGCAGTCTATGACGTCAATGCGGAATCCGTCACAGCCCTTATTGACCCAAAAGTCGACTACATCCTGCATCGCCTTCACAACTGCAGGATTCTCCCAGTTAAGGTCAGCCTGTACGACTGCAAATGTGTGCAGATAATACTGCCCCCGCATCTCATCATATTGCCAGGCACTGCCTCCGAAAGATGATTCCCAGTCGTTCGGAGGTACATCAAACCAGTAATAAAAGTCGCTGTACGGGTTGTCCTTTCCCTTTCTGGACTCCCGGAACCATGCATGATCAGTCGAGGTATGGTTAGGCACGAGATCGAGGATCAGTTTCATGCCGCGTTTGTGCAGCTCATCTATCAGCTGATCCATATCTTCCATGGTACCAAACTCGTCCATGATGTCGCAGTAATCCGCCACATCGTATCCGTTATCTTCATTAGGACTCTTGAAACACGGACAGAGCCACACCGCGTTTGCTCCAAGTTCTTTTATGTAGTCGAGCTTGCTGATCACACCCTGCAGATCGCCGATACCATCGCCATTGCTGTCCATGAAGCTGCGCGGATAGATCTGGTAGATGACCCATTTCGTGAATTCATTGTATTTCTCACTGAGCATTTTAGCGTTCTCCTTTAACGGTTCAAAACCGTCTTCAGTCCTCTGTCGATATATTCGTTCCAGAACTGCCAGGTATGTCTGCCCGGTCCCTCTTCATAGAAGAAGTCAGCCTTTTCTTTCTTGAGGAAATCGCGGAATGTACGGTTGCTTTCAAGCAGATTGTCATCAACTCCCACAGCGAGGTATATAAACGGAGCCTCCTTGCCTTGCTTTTTGATCTTTTTATAAAGGACTTCAGGATTTATGTCAGATTCGACGATCTTTGAAACATCCCCGAATATCTCCTGTCTGAATTCGAGCGGAAGAACGCTTCCGACTTCTGAATCAGGCTTTTTCGCCACATCCCTTACGACAAGAGCCGATGAAAGCGCTATGCATGCGCTGAATCTTTCAGGATATGTAAGAGCTGTGTGCAGGGAACCGTATCCTCCCATCGAAAGACCACCGATCATGGTGTTCTCTCTTTCCATCTTTATCCCGAATGTCTTCTGTATGTATTCAGGCAGCTCTTCAGCGATGAACTCGCAGTGATTTCTTCCCTGGTATCCCTTATCAAGATAGAAGGAGTTGCCCGTTGTAGGCATGAATATGTTCAGGTTATACTGGATGGCCATCAGCTGCGCTACTCCGCCGTAAAGCCAGTCGGTATCAGTGCCTGTAAGTCCGTGAAGCAAGATTAGATTCATCGGGTCCCTGTCATAATACTTAAGGTCGAAGACCTCCTCCATCGCAACATCGTTTGGCAGCACGAAGCTGAAGTTCGTATGCTGCATTATGGATTCTGCGTGGAATTCCATTCTTCCGCTTGCCATGTTCTCTCCTCCTTGATTATTAGTCATTCATCAGCGGCAATACAGCCGATAAATCTTTCGAATGCCGCTCTTCCTTCTTCAGTCCTCTTGAATACTCCAGCATCCTCGAGCACTGCTGCAAAGACTTCACCGATCTCCTGCTCGGTGTAATGCCCGGCTTCCAGCTCGCCTTTCAGGCGGGCCGGCAGTACGGCCAGTCCCATAACCTCAATAAGTCCGATGTTCTCTTTCTTGATATGATGTTTATCTGCATGCGGGTGGAATACCCCAAGAGGATGCTCTTCTGTCGTAATGTTGTTGCGCAGCACGAGGTCGAGCTCATAAGATTCGCCCCTTCTGCGTGCTATCGGTGTTATGGTCGAGTGCTTCTCTCCGTCTGTTTCATGGAAGATGAAAGCATCAGGATCATCGTAACTGCGCCATTTATCAAGTATCAGTTCAGCCAGATCGATGATCCTCTTACGATCTGTCCCCTTAAGACGGATCACAGACATCGGCCACTTTACTATACCTGTCTCTATATCTTCATAGCCCGGCACCGTAAAGGACGTTTCAACTTCAGCACGCGCCATGGCGAATTCATAATTGCCGCCCTGGTAATGATCGTGGCTCAGAACGCTTCCGCCAACTATAGGAAGGTCTGCATTCGATCCCACGAAATAGTGCGGGAATACAGTCACGAAATCCAGCAGATTGGTAAATGCCTGTCTGTCTATGTGCATTGGTATATGCTTTTTGTTGAAAACGATGCAGTGCTCGTTGTAATAAACGTACGGGCTGTACTGCATGAAGAATTCCTGCCCGCCGAGTTCAACAGGTATGATGCGGTGATTCTGTCTTGCCGGATGATCAAGTCTTCCGGCGTATCCTTCATTCTCGGCGCAGAGCAGGCACTTCGGGTAACCCGATGCCTTTGCTTTACCGGCAGCAGCGATTGCCTTAGGGTCTTTCTCAGGCTTGGACAGGTTTATCGTGATATCCAGAGTTCCGTACTCTGTGTCGACAGTCCACTTGCGGTCCTTTGCAATACGGTCTCTCCTGATGTAATTCGTATCTCCGGAAAAACCATAATACCAGTCAGTCGCTTCCTTTGGCGAGCTTTCGTATCTCCTGTAAAACTCCGCCGTGATCTCAGACGGTCTCGGCATAATGAGCCCGATTAGCGCAGTATCGAAAAGATCACGGTATGTCGCGGAATTACCTTCAATTACGCCGTGCTCATAAGCATAGTCGCATAGTCCGTCAAGGATCTCCTGTATCTGTGGGAGTTCCCCTTCTGTTTCGACCAGACCGTCAAAGCCGTCCACGTGAAGGGCTTCAAGTATCCTGTTTGACGCCCAGATGCGGTCTGAGTCTTCGATCCAGTCCTTTCTGACAGCATACTCAATAAGTTGTGAAATCAGCAGTTCCATTTCCTCTCTCCTGTTTGTAAAGATATGTCATGTCCCCTATCCCCAATATCAGTCTATGAGAGTGCATCCGCCGACCGGGCGTATATATGTGACTCTGCAGGCTCCCTCGCCAAGCACGGAATCCATTCCTTTCCTGAAATCCTCAACGAGATCCAGCGGTACGTAAGCCTGTATGGTTCCCGCGAATCCGCCGCCATGCACCCTGCGCGCGCCGCGTCCGGCAAGATAATATCCCGCCATGGCAAGTGACAAAGCGACCGGCTGATCTGCAGGATCTCTGTATGTGGCTACGTTCTGAAGATACATGTATGATGAATGTCCGGAGCTGCTCACCAGCTTCAGGAATCTATCGAATTCGTGCTTTTCAAGAGCTTCCACCTGTTGCTCAACGCGGTGACAGTCTGTAAAGTAGTGTATCGCGCGCATAACCGCACGGTCTCCCAGCTGTTTTCTAAGTTTCGCAATCGAGCCGTAGAATTCATTTTCGTCCACTTCGCAGAGGACTTCCTTTCCAAATGCCTGCGCAACGGACTTCATCTCTGCAGGTACTGCAGCATAATCTCCCGTAAGATCAGCATGATCGGCTCCGGTGTCTATTATACAGAGCGCGTATCCCGCTGATGCAAAATCGAAATCCACCGCGTGGTACTGCGGGTTTTCCTTATCCTGAAAATCTATCGCTACTATGCCGCCGAGTGCACATCCCATCTGGTCGAGCAGACCGGATGGTTTTCCGAAATACACGTTCTCAGCGTACTGACCGATCTTGGCGATCTCAGCCAGTTCTATCCTGTTGGCACAGAACAGGCCATTGACAGTGACGCCTATGAGAACTTCGAAACATGCCGAAGATGAGAGCCCCGATCCTCCCGGAACGTCAGACGTAACATAGGCATCAAAACCTTTGACATCGTATCCTCTCGACGATATTGCAGCCAGAGTTCCGCGGATTATAGCCTTTGTCGTATTCTCCTCTTCCTTAACCGGCTCAAGATTAGTGATATCCACAGTTGTAAGCCCGTAGCCTTCCGAATAGATGCGCACAATGCTGCTTCCGTTCGGTGCAGCACAGGCTATGGCATCTAGATCTACGGATCCCGTGAGCACCTTACCTCTCTGGTGGTCCGTATGGTTTCCGCCTATCTCGGTCCGTCCCGGTGCGCTGAATACAGAAACTTCAGTATCCGGTCCTGCACCGAATTCCTTCATGAATCCGTCGAGGACTCTGACGATCCTGTCTCTGTAAGGTCCGAGCATTTCAACCGGACGGCAGTAAAGGCTTTTGAGCATCATGTCATAACTGCCTGCTGAAAGTGATGTTTTGATAGATGTGATCGATCGCATAGTACATGCTCCTTTTTAGTAATTAATTGTTTATGGTTCGCAGGCGCCGCATGGAGTATAGCCCTGTGATGTCAGCTCTGAGCGTGTCGCTGTAACTGTCTTTTTATTGTGCTCCGACATCTCCTTTACACCGTCGCATGTCGGATAGTGGAACACGCCGGAGCGTGTATTTATTACATATGTTCTTGCATCCTGTGCAGCCTGTTCTTCTGTCGTAACGATGCCGGTTTTATAGTCGATCTCAGCGCCCGGGGTCACGTTGAAGCAGTAGACATTAAAGGAGATTCCATCGCCTTTGTCTTCGACTGACCATGCTATCATCTGTACCCCTCTGGCAACCAGCTCATTGCCCATGAACCACGGCTTCACATAATAGAGCACATGGTTGCCTGTATTCCAGATGTAATGCTCAACTTCTTCCTCGAGCGGCCTCATTCCGTCATAGTTGAGGTAATGGGTACCCGTGACCAGATTGGAAGGATTGGCATTCTCGGCAGAAAGCGCCCAGGCTATGAGATGACAGCGTTCCCAGTTCTGGGCTTTGGCCCATCCCGAAGGATGCACCGAAGAAATATCGCCGCGATCCTGCCCTTCCGCCGGCATGGTCTCTTCTCCCAGAAGGCCATAAGCGACAGTACATCTGCCCCGGTCGTCAAGCTCACCGTAGTACTCGTACGGAGTCAGCTTATGTGAATCAACAGTGCCCATCAGATTGCCTTTGGTCTTCCAGCTGTCACCGTCTTTTATCAGGCCTGCACGCTCGCAGACCTCATTAGGAAACGCCGGGATTCCGCCGTTCACCTTAACGTAGTTCTGTCCATTGAATTCCGGAAGTGATGACGGGTCTAAGTCAGCATTGACGTCCCATTCCGCGGTTTTCCCGCCACCGGTTTCGTCGCTGCCGTCTTCGCCGCTGTTCTCGCTGCCGCTTTCCTGATCTATGGCTTCGTATCCGAGTTTCTGCATCAGGCTGTCCCTGGCACTTTTGATGAATGGCGCATCAGACATCATAAAGAAAGCCGCGGCAATCAATATCACAAGCACCAAAACAAGAGCCGGGCTTCGCCGGTAGTTATTCTCGCTGTTCCTGTCCTTTGTCTTTTTTTGGCTCATCTCTTCCGGATTATTTCAGATGTATATTTCGACAGTTTATTATGAGTACTGCACCCGATTTGTAAAAAAGGGTGTAGATTCGCTGGGAACCCAATGAATTCTACACCCTTTAGTCTTTTAATGTTTTTCCGTCCTGGCTAATAGTCCAGATTATTTCTGCTCTGTTCTTGCAGCTGCGATGTCCTCGCCTGTCCATCTTGCGTTAGCAGCGATACCGAGCATCTTGTCCTTGAGCTCCTGCTCAATTCTCTTGAGTTCCTTCTCAGCCTCTGCTCTTGCGACTCTGCCATCCTCCTGGATCTGGATGATCTCATCGAGTGCGCTGATGAGCTCCTGGTTGGTGTGCTGGAGTGTCTCGATGTCTACGATGCCTCTCTCGCTTGCCCTTGCTGTCTCAACAGAGCTCTGGTGAAGAGCTTCGGCGTTCTTCTTGAGCATCTCATTGGTAGCCTCTGTGACTGCCTGCTGAGCCTCGATAGCCTTCTGTGTATGATAGTTGTTGAGCGCAAGTACCATCTGTGTCTTCCACATTGGGATCACGTTCACGATCGTGGAGCGGATCTTCTCGGACATGATGGTGTCGGAGTTCTGGACCATTCTGATCTCAGGAGCTGACTGCAGGCATACTGTTCTGGAGAGCTCCAGGTCGTAGATCTTCTTCTCGAATCTTGTGATCATGTCAGCATAGTCCTGAGCAGCCTGTGTATCCTCTACAGAGCCTGTCTCTTTTGCCTTTGCTTCGAGTGCAGGGAGAGTTTCGTTCTTTGCCTTCTCGAGAGCCAGCTTGCCGGCTTCGATGTACATCGAAACTTCCTTGAAGTAGAGTTTATTCTTGTCATAGAGCTTGTCGAGCTGAACGATGTCCTTAAGGAGCTGTTCTTCGTGCTCTTCGAGCAACTTAACGATTCTGTCGACGTTTGCCTCAGTTGTGCTGTACTGGGTTTTGAGCTTCTCAAAGTTCTTCTCCGCGCTTCCGAAGATCTTTCCGAAGAATGATTTCTTCTCTTCACCGCTGTTTGACTTGAGTTCAACGAGCAGTGATGTAAGCACCTGACCCGTCTCACCCATGTCCTTTGTTCTTACGCTCTGGAGAGCTCCGTCAGCAAAGTCGGAGACCTTGCGCTGCGCGCTTGCACCATAGCTGAGTACGGCGTTGCTGTCAGTGATGTCGATCTTATCGGCAACCGCTCTGATCTGTCTCTGCTCATCCGGTGTGAACTTAGCGAGAGAATCTTCCTTCTTCTCTTCTTCTACAGGTGCAAATTCAGGTGCAAAGTCGATTGCAGGAGCAACATCGATTGCTGCAGCCTGTGCCGCAACGTCCTGTACTTCTGCCTCAAGATCGAGTGCCTGTGTCTCTGCTGCGTCAACTACAGCTTCAGGGTTAAGTTCAAAATCTGCCATCTTGTCCTCCTTTTATAACTATTAGATGTCGAAATCTGAATCCAGCAGGCCCTTGCTCGCAAGCGTAGTCTGCAGCATTTTGATATCTGTGGTGATGTCCATGATGTCGTCCTCATGGAGTCTTTCAAGCAGGTTCTCCGATGCCTCTGTTACGGTGCCGATCAGGCTGATAAGCTGAGCCTTGATTTCGTCGGCCTGCTCCTGCAGGTAATTAGGGTTGGTGTTGAGCACCGGTGCTCCGGAGGCATCAGTTGTGACCTCTGCCTTTTGCTCTGTACCCATCTTGCCCATATCTGCGATCTTCTGATTATAGTCGTCGGTAAGGCGCACTACTTCAGGATAGTATTTCTCTCTGAAATCCTTTACCTGCTTCTCAAGCTCAGGCACCTCTTCGACTCTCGCATCGATCTTCTTTGTGACTGTTCTGAGAGCTTTAAGCTTCGACTTGATCTCCGGATCGTCAGTCATAACGATGAGATCGTCGAGCGATTCAGGTACAACGCCCTTGTCGCGGGCAGCTCTGCGCTTTGCAGCCTTACGTTCTGCAGCAGACCTTTCGACCGGTTCGATAGGCACGCCGTTCTTTGTCATGACGAGCATGCGGTTATCGATGTCCACATAAGCTTCCGGGAAGAAGCCGTCTGCTATCATGGCCTGAAGATCGTCAGCCACCTTGTTGAACGGCTTGCCCACATATGATGCAAGATCGTCTATGGATGTGTTGCCGTTTTTGTTTATCTTAGCCTCGTAGGTTCTTATTCTCTTAGCCCTTGAGTTCAGCACCAGCTTCATGATTCCCGCTGCTGCTACAAGGATTCCGCCTACGATCGCAGTTCCGAGCGCGAATTCCGGATCACCTGACGAGCCTGCTGCCGAGAACAGGAACAGTATTCCTGTAACGAGTGAGGCCACAGTCCATCCGGACTTGCCGAGTCTCTTCTTGTTGAGCATCTTCTCGGTGCGTCTCTGCGTGAACGATCCGCTCTGCGCAACAGGACGCGTCTGTCCTGCTGCAGGCTGTCTGCGCGGACCTGCATTTACAGTGCCTGAATTAGGCTGTCTTGTTGTAGTCGTTGTTGTTGTGGTTTTAGTGGTAGTACCGTTAGCGTTCCTCGTGGTGGTCGTTCTGGTTGTGACCGTCTTGCCGCCCTGCTGAGGCATTCCGCCCGTGCCGAAGAGCTCGCCGAATACGCCGCCGCTTCCGTCTGCACCTGTGATAGCCTCACCAAGATCCCTGAACGCATCTCCGACTTCCCTTACTACAGGAGCCGCGCCGTCTGCAGGCATGGCTTCGTAGTCGAGCGAGTTGGCATACATTACAAAGGAAAGGTTCCTTACTCCGGCAGGTATTGCAAGCTTTGACTTGAAGTTCTTCTTCTCTCCGCTTGCCCACTTGCCGGCATTAATTGATGCTGTACCGATTTCTCTGTTGTTTGTCCTGTCTATAACTTTGATTTTGAACGAGAATCTGTCAAAGTCAAAGCCCGAATTATTGACAACAGAAAAGCTGTAGCTCAGTCTTCCGTCCTCGAGCCTCGATGTCTTTGTTGTAGCCTTAGCCGAATCTTTGAAGTCGGTCTCGAACCACTCCGCGATAGCCGCGCGTGCATCTATTGCGTTTGTCATTTCCGTTCCTTTCGTTCAGAAAAAACTTTACATTACATTGTACCACATTTTTGCAGCTTCCGTTAAAAATCGAGGCTGAAATCGAGGTCTATCTCCTCTCCGTCCTCAGTTATGCCAACGACTCCATATCCGTCATCCTCTTCAGACGCTCTTTCTTCAACGGAGACATATGTGTCTCTGCCGGTGAGGTTGTCCCATACTACGGTTATGTGGTCTTTAATAAGCTCATTGGCACTCAATGCCGAAAGCGATCCGTCTTTCATGAGACAGATGATTGTTCTGTATCCGCCGTTCCCCCATCTTACGAGATATACGTCCTTGACCTTACCGCTGTCCGCAAACGGATATATTGCTCCGTCAACGACCTCGTTGTTTGTTTCGGCATTTTTCAGAAGGTCTTCTGTAGGAACTATTCTGAGCGATCCGTCTTCAAACAGTGTGATGGATTCGATCTGAAGCGGGACTTCTGCCATGTCTTCAGTATCTATCTCCTCTATCACTTTCACGGCCTCTATTGCAGGCTCAGCTTCTTCCTCTGCGACTTCCTGCTGCGGCTCCTCAACCACGGGTTCTGCCTCAGTCTTTGATCCGCAGGCTGTCATCATCATGGCAAGAGCCAGCATGAGAAACAGCGATACCACTCCCAATAATCTCTTTCTTTTTGTCATATACTATTCTCCCTATTTTAAATTGTTACCAAGTAATAATACCACAGCATACAAAAGCAAAGAAACGGCAGAGCCGTTTCTTTGAGTGTTTTTTTATGAATATTACGTTACAAAACCTTGATGTCTGCTGCGTTAACCTCCGAGGTAAGCCTTCTTGACTGCCTCAGATTTAGCAAGTTCCTCACCTGTTCCGGAGAGCGTTATGCGTCCGGTCTCAATGACGTACGCCCTGTCTGCTACCGACAGCGCCATCTGAGCATTCTGCTCAACGAGAAGAATTGTGGTTCCTGCCTTGTTGAGATTTTTGATGATCTCGAAGATCTGGTCTACCAGGATAGGCGCGAGTCCCATCGAAGGCTCGTCGAGCATCAGCAGTTCAGGGTCGGACATAAGCGCCCTTCCCATAGCCAGCATCTGCTGTTCTCCGCCGGAGAGAGTGCCCGCGATCTGCGAGGTCCTCTCCTTGAGTCTTGGGAACTGCTCGTATACATACTCGAGGTTGTGCACGATGCGGTCCTTCTTTGTAACAAAGGCTCCCATCTGCAGGTTCTCCTCTACCGTCAGACCCTGGAATATACGTCTGCCTTCAGGAACGTGCGAGATACCCATCGCAACAATCTTATGTGCCGGAACGTGCGCTATGGAGCTCTCGAGGAACTCGATATTACCCGTCTTGCTGCGCAGCAGTCCGGATATTGTATGGAGCGTTGTCGACTTGCCGGCACCGTTTGCACCGATAAGTGTAACTATCTCGCCCCTGTTTACGTCAAGAGAGATGCCCTTGATGGCATGGATGGCTCCGTAGTAAACGTTGATGTTGTCAACTGTAAGTACTGTACCCATCACTCACCCCCCTTTCTGTCAGGCTTTCCGGAAGCAGCAGATTCAAGTCTGCCCTTCCTGAGAGCTTTCTCGATGTCTGCCTTCTCCTTCTCTTCCTCTTCTTCCATCTTGCCGCGGCTCTTGCCGAGGTAAGCCTCGATAACCTTAGGATTGCTCTGGATATCTTCAGGCAAGCCTTTTGCTATGACTCTGCCGTAGTTGAGCACCACGATACCTTCGCATATTCCCATTACCAGGCTCATGTCGTGCTCGATAAGGAATACTGCGATCTGGAATCTGTCGCGGATTTCCCTGATTGTGTCCATCAGTTCCGATGTTTCGGATGGGTTCATACCCGCAGCCGGCTCATCAAGGAGCAGCAGTTTTGGCTTTGTAGCCAGCGCTCTCATGATCTCGAGCCTTCTCTGAGCTCCGTACGGAAGTGATCCGGCCCTGTAATCGGCAGTCTTTGTCATTCCGAAGATCTTGAGGTACTTCATGGCTTCCTTACGGATGCGGAACTCCTCGTGTCTGTACTTCGGAGTATGAAGCATTCCGTCGATAAGCCCGTAGTTTGTTGTGTGGTGGAGAGCTACCTTGATGTTTTCTTCAACCGTCAGCTTGTCAAAAAGCCTGATGTTCTGGAATGTACGTGCCATTCCGGCTTTATTGATATCTACAGTATCCATGCCCTTTGTGCTCTTGCCGTCAAAGAAGATCTCTCCTCTTGTAGGCTCATATACCTTAGTGAGCATGTTGAAGATGGTAGTCTTGCCCGCGCCGTTAGGTCCGATGAGTCCGCCGATCTCGGTGCGGCCGAGAGTCAGGTTGAAGTTGTCTACGGCAGTAAGTCCGCCGAAGTCGATACCCAGATTCTTGACCTCGAGGATCGGGGATTTGCCCTTGTCTTTTTCCGGGATCAGGATCTCTTCGTTGTACGGCTCGTTAGGATCGTACTGTTCTTTCGAGTCAACGAATACGGCTCTGCCGCCTACGTTGTCGTTGTAGTAGATCTCTTGTCTGTTTTCGTATGCGTGACCGGAGTCAGCCATATCGATGTTAGGAAATTCTTCACGCATTTCTCTTTCTTCGTCCATCTATGCTGCCTCCTTTCTGCTCTTTTTTCCTTTACCCTTGTCGCCGCCTCGTTTCTTCTTGAACGGATTGACCTTTGCCCATATGCCTGTGACTCTGGCCTTGATAGCCGGATTATATGTGCAGATCATTACCACGATCAGCACGATAGCATATGTGAGCATTCTGTAGTCGGCAAACTGTCTGAATGTCTCAGGCAGCACTGTCAGAAGTGCTGCGGCGATGATGCCGCCCCAGATGTTGCCTACTCCGCCGAGTACGACGAATACCAGGATCAGTACCGATGTATTGAAGTTGAATTTGACCGGTACGAGTGTGCTGTAGTTGAGTCCGAAGAGGCAGCCTGCCATTCCGGCGAGAGCCGCACTGACTACGAACGCCATGAGCTTATACTTTCTGACGTCCAGTCCGATGGACTCACCCGCGATACGGTTGTCTCTGATGGACATGATGGCGCGTCCCTGCTTGGAGTTCTTCAGGTTAAGTACTACAAACACTGTGAAGAGGCACAGCAGCAATCCCCATGTGAACGTTGCCATGGTCTTTGTGCCGGTAGCTCCGATAGCTCCTGTAATGATACGTTCGTTGTTGTCGATACCGTCGATGGTATGGTTGAACGCGAATCTGAGCTTGCCATCGTCAAGACCGAAGTACAGAACGTTCATGAAGTTTCTGATGATCTCGCCGAAGGCCAGGGTTACGATAGCCAGATAGTCTCCGCGGAGTCCCAGGATAGGGATGCCGATGATGAATCCTGCAAGGGCTGCCATGAGTGCTCCGAACAGCATCGAAATGATGATGATGAGCGGCTCAAACGACATGCCGTTTCCGAGGATACGTGACATCAGTATACCGCTGAACGCTCCGACCGCCATGAATCCTGCATGTCCGAGTGAAAGCTCTCCCGAAATACCTACGACAAGGTTGAGTGAGACTGCGAGCGAAATATAAACGCAAATAGGCACGAACTGTCCCTGAAGATTGTGACCGATCAGTCCAGCAGCAGTAAGCAGCTGCAGAACAAGGTATCCTCCGACGAGGATCGCGTAGGAAATAGTTGCTTCCTTACGATAGTCATTTCCTCTGACGAGGTTCTTGAAGCCCCTGGTATTGATTTTCTTGATTTTAAGTAGTTTTTCTGCCATGGCGCACCTACACTTTCTCGCTGACCTTCTTGCCTAGCAGGCCCGTAGGTTTTACGAGCAGCACGATGATCAGGCATGCAAATACGATGGCGTCTGAGAGTTCTGTCGAGATATATGCTCTCGAGAAGATCTCGATTATTCCCAGGATAAGTCCTCCGATCATAGCTCCCGGTATGGAACCGATGCCTCCGAATACAGCAGCGGTAAACGCCTTGATACCAGGCATCGCGCCGGTAGTAGGCATGAGTACCGGATAAGCAGAAAGCATCAGAACTCCTGCCACGGCGGCAAGGCCGGATCCGATGGCGAATGTGAGCGAAATTGACTGGTTGACGTTGATACCCATCAGCTGTGCAGCACCGTTGTCCTCAGAAACCGCTCTCATGGCTTTGCCCGCTTTTGTCTTGTTTACGAAAAGCGTAAGCAGGACCATGATGATGATGTTTGCCAGGATCGTGAAGAGCGATTCCGGTGTGATGGTCAGCTGTCCGTTTGCCGCATGGATAGGCTTCATGCCCTTGAACAGGCTGGTGAACATCTTTGGGTTTGCTCCCCAGATGAGAAGCGCTATGTTCTGCAGAAAGTATGATACGCCGATAGCTGTGATCAATACTGCAAGTGAGCCCGTACCTCTGAGCGGTCGGTATGCGAGTCTCTCGATGGTAATACCGAGAGCCGTGCAAATGAAGATAGCAACCAGAAGCGCCAGCCATCCGTTCAGCCCCATATACATGGTCATTACAAATGACATGTATCCGCCGATCATGATGACATCGCCGTGAGCGAAGTTGAGCATCTTGGAAATACCGTAAACCATGGTATATCCAAGCGCTATGATCGCATATACGCTTCCCAGGCTGAGACCTGAGATTATATTAGTCAATAAATTCATGGTTTCTTCTTTCTTCTTTAGACGTGGCTGTGGGGTGCCGCATTGTTATGCAACACCCCTATGCCGACAACTATACACTTGTTTCAGTCAGTGTATTACTTAACTGGAACGTATACGCCATTCTCGATTACCATGGCGTTAGGTGTCTTGTTGACTTCGCCTGCCTCATTCCACTGCATCTCAGCGCCTGTAACGCCGCTTGCTGTGAAGTCGCCTGCGAACTGAGCAATGAGTGCCTCGCAGATCTCCTCGTGGGATGCAGAAGCATCAAGTCCAGCCTCGTTCATTGCCTTGTATACAGCATATACGCAGTCATAAGCGTCAGCTGCGAACTGGTTTGGCTCCTCGCCATAAGCTTCCTTGTATGCTGCTACGAAATTCTGTGTAGCCTCATCCTCAGCTGTAGCGATGAACGGTGTCAGGAGCATAACGCCCTCTGCCAGTGATGTATCGAATCCCTCGAGTGTGAGGATTCCGTCCATACCGTCAACTCCGAAGAATGTTGGAGCGTATCCGATCTTGTCTGCCTGGATCAGGATGTTCGAAGCCGGTGTGTAGTAGATTGGCAGGAAGACGAAGTCTGCGCCTGCGTTCTTCATGCTGTTGATCTGAGCCTGGAAGTCAGTGTTAGCATCATCAGAGAATGCCTCAACTGCTACGAGCTTCTTGCCTGCTGCTTCATATTCTGCTTTGAACTTGTCGAAGATTCCTGCGGAGTAGTCGGATGCGTTGTTGTAGATAACTCCTACCTTAGCATCTGCCATGTTTGCTACTATCCAATCTGCTGCAGCGACACCCTGGTTAGGGTCGGAGAAGCAAAGCTGGAATACGTTGTCCTTACCCTCTGTTACAGCTACCTGGGAAGCCGAAGGTGTGAGCTCGAATACTCTGTCTTCGAATGCCTTCTCGGATGCTGCTACGCAGGAACCGGAAGTTGTGGATCCGATGAATACCTTCATTCCGTCATCCATCAGCTTGTTGTAAGCGTTAACAGCCTTCTCGCCATCAGCCTCGTCGTCCTCTGCCTGCCATGCAAGCTGGATTCCGTCCGGATTAGCTGCGTTGATCTCGTCTACTGCGAGCTGTCCGCCGTTCTTAACTGCGTTTCCGTAAATAGCTGCAGGTCCTGTGAGAGGTCCTGTATTTCCGAGTAATACTGCACCAGCATCTCCTGCATCACTGCTTCCGCCGCCGCCACACGCTGCGAGCATGAATGCCATCATGCAGGAGAGTGCTACAACTACGACCTTTGTCCATGTCTTTTTCATTTTCTTTCTCCCTTTCTCTTCTGAAACAATTGGAATCTGACTGAGTGTTAGTTGATAGTTGCCTGTTAACCGTTGCCCGGGCATTAATTAAGCCCGCATCGCTGCGGGCTCCCAAGCATCAGGTTTTGACCTTTTGTACTCTATCGCCCTACAGCATAACATCGCCCTCTACCAGTCTTACGACCAGAAGGACGCCGATAATACCGATGACGATAACGCTAGAACTAAAGTACATAATGGTCTCCTTTTGTGTACAGGTTTTGTGTACAGTGCGATTATAGTATTGTGAAGATTGTGTGTCAACGCTTTTTGTGAAAAAGTTCAATTTTTGACCTCTAATTTGTGTACATTATACAAAACAAGGCGGTACATTTTTTGTCAAAAAACAAAGCCTCCACTCGGGAGGCTTGAAATTTCAGCAATTGTGGGCGTTTTACCCTATTGTGGAGTGCCGTCCGAATTGAAGAGCGGCAGGTACTCGAGGTATGTGATGTCAGTGCGGTCTGCAGCCTCGCCTTCTGCGAGAACAGTGAATTTGCCTACGATCTCTCCGCCGACAGTGTCAACAAGAGTCTCGAGAGCAGCGAGCGATTCGCCTGTGCTGATAACGTCATCAACGATCAGTGCGCGCTTGCCCTGGATCTCCATTCTCTCATCTCTTCCGAGACACAGTGTCTGAATGTGGTCTGTAGTAATAGAATTGACCTGAACTTTTACGACATCCTGCATGTAGAGCTTCGCTCCCTTGCGGGCTACGATATACGGCTTGCCGGACTGACGTGCCATCTCATAGCACAGAGGAATACCCTTGCATTCAGCAGTAACGAGAACATCGAACTCAGGCGCCTGCTTCAGAAGCTCGCGTGCTGCGGCCTCAGTAACCTCAACGTCATTGAACATAATGAAACCTGCGATATACAGGTCGTCTGTGACCTTGCAGAGCGGCAGATGCCTCTCGAGGCCTGCGATTGTCATCTTATAATCCATGGTCTTTTCCTTTCGATCATCACATTAACAACAGAAAAATTTTATCACAACGCATCTTGTTTTTGTAGATTTTTTGCTGCGCCTGTCTGCTTAATCCTGCGGAACCATCTTGCACGCGATGATGTAGCGGGCATTCTCAAACTCATATGCACATGTAGAGAGCATGACGAGCCTGTCCTCTGTGGTTACCTTCACATCCGTAGTATAATCAGCCAGCTTCTCGACCAGATCGAGATACTTCTGCTTTTCCTCTTCATCCTCAATATTTGTCATATAGATGTTGCTGTCCGACGGCTCGTTGAGGAAAGCCCATATCTCGAGATCGAACTTCCCTTCAGGGGTGCTGAGCTCGAGCTTCGGATTCTTCTCGCAGTATTCAGGATCTCTCAGCTCCTTGAGACAGGCAAACATAGTGCCGTCCTTCATATGGTGGCCGTACACTATCGTGTTGAACTGTCTGAACGGCGCCTTGGTGACACAGTCCGCAAACAGCGTGCCGCAGCCGCCCCACGTACGGTCGAACAGCATGCTGAGATACATCTCGTTGTTCTCTCCCTTTACGACCGGATAATCGATGATCGTATCCTTATAGAACAGCCAGCCGATAACATCAGGGTTAATTTTTTTGAGAGCATCAAAATCGATAGCGTCCTCGGCGTCTCCGGCCTGCTCAGATATCTTGTTGTATACCGATCTGTC
This sequence comes from Mogibacterium sp., assembly GCA_017405845.1. GTDB lineage: Bacteria > Bacillota > Clostridia > Peptostreptococcales > Anaerovoracaceae > Crickella. The sequence goes on from JAFQZQ010000052.1 coordinate 39,480, forward strand.
AGCCTGATAGTTTTTCATTATCGTGAAGACTCTCCAGCCCGAAACAAGCATGATGCCCGCGAGGCATATCATGATCACGTTAGAGGCAGTGCGTCTTATCTTCTTGTTTTTTGATGGTTTTTTCTTAGGTGTTTCGTCCATTAGCTTATCTCATCCCCGTCGCAGCTCAGGCTTCAGGGATTTCTATCTCCTTATAGTCTTTCATGAAATCATATATTGCTGCCAAAGCTTTGTCTGCTCCGCCTTCGGCATCCGACTCAACGTTGAGCGCCATGACAGGATCGTGGAGGGAAAGCCTCAGCAGGAACCAGCCTTTATATCCGTCAAGGTCATAATTGACCCTCACGCCCTCATAGTTAGGCACCACTACTTCGAGCTTGCTTGAGTACTCAGCCCATTTGCCGAAGTCCTCGAGCACGCCCATACCGTATGTCTTGAAGTCCTCTGCTTTGATCTTAAATCTGACTTCCTTTGACTCAGCCGGCGACTCCAGCCCTTCGAGCAGCGCCATGATGTCTTTGCCCTGTGCCTTGAGCCTTGCTGCGTTGATTATAATCTGTACAGCCAGGAAAGCTCCGTCATCGAGGTAGTAGTTGTCGGAATATGCAGCGTGGCCCGATGTCTCTATAGCCAGAAAAGCCTGCTCTCCGGCGGCATTAAGCTCTTTGGCCTTGTTGATTACGTTCTTGTATCCCCTCTTATATCTCAGATGCTTCAGACCAAGCTTGCCCTCAAGGAACTCATGCAGTTCGTTCGAAGTAATGCTGTCTGTAACGACAGTGCCTCCCGGATAATCTTCCGCTGCCAGAGCCGCTGCCAGAGCGACGATCTCGTTGCGCGCGATCGGCTTCCCTCCCGGTCCTACAGCTGCAGACCTGTCACCGTCCGTATCGAAGATGATTCCGAGATCTGCGTCATTGTCCTTTACAGCCTTGCAAATAGCCGCCATCGCCTGAGCGTTTTCAGGATTGGCCGGATGATTAGGGAAGGTTCCGTCCGGTTCAAGATAGAGGCTTCCGCTTACATCAGCTCCCATTCTCTCCAGAACTTCATTTGCAAAGAATCCCGCAGCTCCGTTGCCCGCATCGACTACTATATGCATGCCTTTCAGATAGCCCGGCACATCCTTCAGTCCGGCAGCTATCATCTGACGAAGGTATGCGGCATACATCATTCTGACGTTGGTCTTCATCTCATCATATACACCGCCGATGAAAGTATAGCGGCTAGCCAGTCTGAGTATTTCAGCTATATCTTCTTTCTCCGGACCACCCTCTGCAGTAAAGAACTTGAATCCGTTTCTTTCGTAAGGCAGGTGGCTGGCGGTGATCATGATGGCACCGTCAAACTCAAACTGAGGCATCACGGTAGACATGAACATCGCAGGCGTTGTTGCAAGTCCTGCATCGTGGCCAACTGCACCCCAGAGCGCAATAGCCTCTAGCACGCCTTCCTTGAGCTCATCGCCTGAAAGACGCGGATCCTGGCCTACGCACACATTGAGCATCACCGGGTTCTTCTGCACTTTTTTTGAAAGCCAGTAAATGAAAGCTCCTGTGATCTGCCCTGCTACTTCCTTATTGAGATTGACCTCCGGGCCACCCTCAGTCTGAATGGCAACTCCACGGATATCGCTTCCGTTCTGAAGTTTTTTGAAATCTATCATATGTTTCGCCTCTCCTGTCCAGATAATTGCATGACTATTTTAACATATAAAATGAAGCAGTGTTCCTATGTTTTACTTTATATAAAAGACAAATAAGGATGTTCTGATGTTACAGTCTTCTGAGAATTGCCCCATTGCTCGTCGTATGTCAACAAAGTTCGAGAGTAACGCCTGTATATAAATGCATATTGCTCATGTATACCAAAGAAGGTTATTTGGGAGAAAGGGATCACTTTTGTGATACTTTTATTACATAATTGTGCATTTAGGATCATCAATTAATAATTCCTCTCTTGCCGACGAGTGGTTGCCCGTCGTGAAGAAAGCCCAATAGTCATGTTACGGCTTTTAGGGAGCACAAAAGTGCTCCTCCTACCCTCTATTTTCATAGAAAGGTATACACTTGCAACAAACTAAAAGCAGGGGCCGAATGGCCCCTGCTTTATTTCAGTCAGCTATTCTATATAGTTTGGATTAGCGAGCCGCTTAGCCTGCACTATTGAGCAGCAGCAGTCCGAATACGAGAGTAAAGAGCGCTACTGTCTCTACGATACCGATTACGATGAAGTAGTTAGCAGTACCTTTGCCTGTTGCTCCGAGAGCATCAGATGCAGCAGCTGCGCATCTGCCCTGGAAGAGGGCTGACATTCCGATGGCGAGTCCGCCGAAGAGGCCTACGCCGAGAGCCATGCCGGCATCGCAGTTTGCGCTGTTGATGAAGTTCATCAGCAGGAAGCCGTAGATGGTCTGTGTGAGCGGAGCACCGGTGAAAGCGATCATAATGAATGGAGCAGGCTTGCCGGCAGCGTAGCATTTCTTCCATGCACCTACCGAGGACATTCCGGCGAATCCGGCGCCGAATGCAGAACCAGCAGCAGATAAACCAAGGGCCGCAGCCATACCTATAAATGCAAGATTCATAATAATTTCTCCTTTTCTTATTTGTTCAGTTTCTTAAATGGTTCATATGGCAGTCCTGTCCACTCGAGGCCGACCTGACCCGAGAACTCGAGTACGTTCAGACGCACGCCGTGAACGACTACCGACAGGAAACACATTATTATGTTGAGTGCATGGCCTATAAGTACGACCAGTACACCGAGGATTATCAGAGGGCCGTGCATTCCTGCCGCAATCCCGTTGAAACTCTGCGAGATCGCAACGCCGGCCATACCGACTGCGAACAGTCTTATGTAACTCATTACGTTTCCGAAACAGCTTATTGTGTCTAAGAAGTCCGTAAACGCATTTGCCAGACCTGCTTTAAGACCTTGTCCAAAAGTCTTGTCAGGCGACATGCCGCCAAACAGCAGTACGAGCACGAATGCTACGCCGATCAGTGCAAACACCGGTACAAGGCTGATGTTTTCGTGGATAACCAGATTCAGGGCCAGCAGGTACATCGCCACTACAGCGATTGCCCAGCCAAGACTTGCGACCCACGAAAGATCTTTCTTCGGAAGCTTCTCCTTTATCGAAAGGATGGAACCAAGCACCATCTGGATAGCGCCTATCGAGAACGAGAATTTCATTATCGCGTTCTGGGTAACATTCGACGTAAGTCCGAAGTACTCCGGATACGTTGCCAGGCTCGGTATTACGAGGCCTTTTAGTAATGGTACCTTCATGGCGCTTTCCATTCCGAACCACGTGCCCGTGACAGCGCCCCATATGATGGTTGCTATCGATAGCACGAAGAGAAGGAATGTGACCGTGCTGCCCTCTTTCTGCTTAACTCTGAGTGCAATCGTACCGAGCAGAATGAGTACACCATAGCCTCCATCTCCGATTATCATCGCGAAGAACAGTGTGAAGAACAGGAAGAACCAGAGCGATACATCCTGCTCTCTGTAGCCAGGGAGAACGCCGAGTATGTCGAATACCGGCTCGATGAGCTTGGATACCTTGTTGAAGCGGAGCTTCGTAGGTATCTGATCATCGTCATCTGCTACATCGTCAGCTGCCCATGCGAACTTCTTTTCGGCAGCCATGGTCTTTATCTTGTCGAGCTCGACTTCAGGGACATAACCGGAGATCCATACGAAATCATCGTCTCCCTGAGATGTCGCGCTTGCCGATGAGTAGTTGACCTCATTCTGCATCTTGAGCAGCTGATCCTTGAAGCTGGCGTCATATACGGATGCGGCTTTGAGTGTAGTGTCGCAGTCCTCTATGCCCTTGCGTGCATCTTCGATCTTCTGCTTAAGCTCGCTTATGCTGCTATCACCCGGTATAAACTCGGATGCCTGGATGGATGCAGGGAGTGTACCGAATACAGCTACCGCATCCTGCTTGTCGACAGGAGCCAGGCGGATGTAGCGCACATCGTTTTCTGCCTGCAGAGCCTGGAATTCCTTGCTGCCCATGCGGTAGAAGTGGAAATCGTAGCCGGCTTCCTTGAGCTCTTTGAGCTCTTCAGGTGAGAAGTCGCCCCACGCTGAGATCCTGTCTATCTCCGTGTTTGCAGCACTTATATCCTGACCCAGGGCATTCTTGCGATCCATCGCTTCCTGTACCCCGTCGTACATTTTTTTGAATTCATCGTCTGCGAGGATCTCGCTTACCTGCTCCTGTTTAGGATCGGCATAGTCCTTAAGGGCCATTTCCGTCCTTGACAGTGCCTGGAAGCGGTCGGATACCTCGCGGTCCGCACTTTGTTTTTCTGCGAGATGCATTACACCAATATCTCTGAGGCTATTGAGCATCTCTTCTTTAGCAGAGGCAGATGTGACGATGTGTACCATTTTCATTTTTTCAACCATCGTTATACCTCCACTAATTTCTTCTTTGAGATCTTGCCGCGGACTACCGCTGCCGTCTGCTGGTCTCCCAGGTATACCTGGATGACGCGGATGTTCTCTTTGGCTTCAGGGATCTTAACCTTTTCGAACAGGTTGACCCTCTGCGAAGTCGTACGGAGTTCTTTCTCCAGCAGCTCTGTCTGCTTCCGGAGTGTTGAGACTAAAGCGTCCAGTCTGGCGATCTCACGAAGTTTGAAGACTGCAGTGTCTACCCAGAGCGGGTAGTCGTCCACATCGTAATTGATGTCTTTGAACGTGAGCTCTTCGAATGCAGGTATCGTGACACCCGCGATATTCTCGTCCTTGACGATGACCCTGTCAGGCTGCACGAGCTGATCAAGTCTTTTCTTTTCGTCAAAGAGCTCGTTTTCTGCGAATACAGCTACCCAATCGTCCAAATCACCGATCATCTGAATGCGTTCGGCTTCCTTGCGCTCGAGCTCCGCGCGAATCCCCATGATCACCGTCTGCAGCTGCTGTTTCTTCAGCTGGAGGGTCGGAAGATAGCGCTGGAACTGCTTAAGGTTGTCCTTCTGCTTCTTCAGCTCATTCTTTGTAAGTTTGATAGCCATGACCCGCTCCTTTGTTTAGTTCAACGCATCTCTGTTCGGCCATCTCTCCTCGATCAGACTTGTCTTCATTCCTGTCTCAACAGGGTCGAAGCATTCAGCGAGGATTTCCCAACCGAGGTCAAGCGCGTCTTCGAGCGGGATGTTCACGGAAAGATCCATCATCTTTGACTCGAACATCTCACCATACTTAAGGAGCTTGTCATCCCACTCAGTCATCATGAATCCCATGGATTTCTTCTCGAGGGACTCCTTGTACTGAGCGTAGAGCTTGATCATACCATCCATCAGAGCACGGTGGTCGTTTCTCGTTTTACCGTTTACGTTCTGTTTAAGACGTGACAGCGATCCGAACGGCTCAATACGGCCGCCCTTGAGATAGTACTGACCTTCCGTGATATATCCGGTGTTGTCCGGTACCGGGTGAGTTACGTCGTCACCAGGCATCGTAGTAACACCGAGGATAGTGATGGAGCCGGCGCCTTCGATATCTACTGCCTTTTCATAACGCGAAGCGAGGCAGCTGTAAAGGTCGCCCGGATAACCACGGTTCGACGGTACCTGCTCCATCGTGATCGCCATTTCCTTCTGCGCATCAGCGAAGTTGGTCATGTCTGTCAGGAGCACGAGTACTCTCTTGCCGGCGAGAGCGAACTGCTCTGCGACTGCCAGCGACATATCCGGCACCAGTGTGCACTCTACGATAGGGTCTGCGGCGGTGTGGATGAACATTACGGTGTGGCTCATGGCTCCGCCCTTCTCAAGGGTATCACGGAATTCCATGTAGTCATCGTACTTGAGTCCCATGCCGCCCAGGATGATGACGTCTACCTCAGCCTGCATCGCGATTCTCGAGAGGAGCTGGTTGTACGGCTCGCCCGAGATCGAGAAGATAGGCAGCTTCTGGCTCTCTACCAGTGTGTTGAATACGTCGATCATCGGGATACCTGTACGTACCATCTTGTTAGGGAGGATACGCTTAGCCGGGTTGAAGGACGGACCACCGATAGGGATCATGTTTTCGGTCAGAGCCGGGCCGTTGTCTCTCGGAACTCCCGCACCGTCGAAGATACGTCCGAGCAGGTGATCTGAGAACGAGACCATCATCGGTCTGCCGAGGAAACGTACAGGGTCAGTTGTGCTGACGCCCTGTGCGCCTGCGAATACCTGGAGTGAGACTATGTCTTTGTCCAGCTTGATAACGTTCGCGTAACTGTCGCCTACGAGAGCGAGGTCGCCGTTCTTGACGCCAGGTGCACGTACGGTGACGACGTTACCGACTATCGATTCTATTTTTGTATATACCTTTTGCATGCTTGCGACCTCCTACTCTACGACCTTTGCCATGTAAAAGTCTGAGATCTTTTTCTCCTGTGCTTCGAACTCCGGAGTCTCGAACTCACATCCGTGCCAGTCAAGGAATTCCTGTCTGAGCTGGTTGAAGAATGCACGGATCTCTCTCTTGTCTGTGATATCGTATTTCTTTGTCAACGCATCATAGAGTCTGCCGAATTCTCTGCGCTGTCTATCAGGTACGCATGCTTCGTCGATCGGGTCGAAGGAGTTCTGCTGCAGATAAACGGCGTCGAGAAGTTCGCCCTTCTGATAGATGATGTAGTCTTCACTGGAGGTACCTTCCTCGCCGACTACCTTCATCATCTGGTTGACTTCCGTGCTCCTGATAAGGATGCCGCGGGCCTTGTTGACAAGATCCATGTCTACAACGCCTTTGTACTTTGACCAGGAATCTACCGGGTGGATCGCAGGGTACTTACGGGCGTCGGAACGCTCTCTTGCGAGTCCGTGGAACGCTCCTACTACCTTCAGTGTAGCCTGTGTTACAGGCTCTTCGAAGTTACCACCGGCCGGTGATACGGTTCCGCCGATTGTGATGGAAGCGATCTGTCCGTCATCGAGACGAACTCTTCCGGCTCTCTCATAGAAAGCAGCGATGGTGGACTCGAGGTAAGCCGGGAACGCCTCCTCGCCCGGGATCTCCTCAAGACGTCCGCTCATCTCACGCATCGCCTGAGCCCAACGGCTTGTGGAGTCAGCCAGCAGCAGGACGTCGAGTCCCATCTGTCTGTAGTACTCAGCAAGTGTAACCGCTGTGTAGCAGGAAGCTTCACGGGCAGCTACCGGCATGGACGATGTGTTGCAGATGATGATGGTTCTTTCCATCAGTGAACGGCCTGTCTTAGGGTCGATCAGCTCAGGGAACTCTTTAAGTACTTCTACTACCTCGCCAGCACGCTCTCCGCAGGCAGCTACGATTACTACGTCTGCCTCAGAGTTCTTGGCCTGCATGTGCTGAAGTACGGTTTTGCCCGCGCCGAAAGGTCCCGGTGTGCAGAATGTTCCGCCCTTCGCTACAGGAAGGAAGGAGTCGATGCAGCGGATCTTTGTTACGAGCGGTTCTGTCGGGCGCAGCTTCTCAGAGTAGCACTTAACTGCCTGCTTGATAGGCTGTGTGAAGATCATTGTGAGATCTTTTGTTTCGCCCTTTGCGTTTTCGATTGTGCAGACTGTCGATCTTACGTTGTACGAGCCTGCTTTATTGATTGACTTCACTGTCCAGTCACTGCCCCTCAGTGTGAAAGGAACCATGATGTGGTGTGTGAACAGACCTTCAGGTACGGTACCGATGGTGCTGCCCGCCTTAACATGGTCTCCGATCTTGGCTACCGGTGTGAAGTCCCAGTCACGATCAGGGATCGCGTCAAGGTATACTCCTCTGTCCAGGAAGAAACCGCACTGCTCCGCCAGCTTTGGCAGAGGGTTCTGCAGTCCGTCGAATACCTGCGTCAGCAGTCCCGGACCCAGATCTACGCTCATCAGCTCGCCGGTGAACTCTACCTGGTCACCGACCTTGATGCCGTTGGTCATTTCGTAGATCTGCATGCTTACTTCCCCGTTGTTGATACGGATTACCTCTCCTTTGAGGCGTTTGTCGTCAACGAGGATGTAACCTACTTCATTCTTTCGAACGGAGCCATCGAAGTCTACCTTTATAAGGTTGCCGTTGACTCCGGCTACATATCCTGTTTGTGTTTTCATATAGCACTCCTGTTACAAACTGTATACGCGCTGCTGTATCCCGTCGAATAGAGATTTGAATTCAGCCTTGCCCTTCGTATCCTCGAAGCAGTTCTGGCGCTCCAGCAATTTCAATTTGATCGCATATCCGAACAGCACATGATCATCAAACATATGCAGTCCTACCAGTGAGTCAAGAGCCTCAAACTCATACTCCAGAAGGAGCTTCTCCGCCTCGAGCGGATTCTTGGCAGAAAGTGCGGCGCCTACTACCTGTGCGATCTGACCGTCTTTATCAAAGGCCGATGAATAGCTCCTGCCGAGATTCATGCTTCTCTGATAATTCATTTCTTTGGTCAGCATTCCGTAGAACTTCGCCCACTCTTCTACAAGCGGACCTTCTGTTGAAGAAAGTGTGAGGTCTTTTAGCAGCTGATATTTTGCATCACTCACATTTGACTGGCAGCATGACAGAAATTCGTCGTATGTGATCGGCATATCTCCGTCTGCTCTGAGGTCAGGAAGGCTTGCTATCAGATAATAATACGAAGCCATACTGCTCCTCCTTCTTTACTGGAAGTCAAGATCTCTGAAGTAAGGCATCAGCATTTCCATTATTCCGTCATCTGAACAATCGAAATAGCCGGAACCATCCTTGGCTGCAAGGCGGAATCCCTTCTGAACCTCCTTTGTCGGCCTGATTTCCAGTCCTTTCTTGATTTCATCAGCGAGCTCCTTCTTGAGGACATCGCCGACCTCGGATACCTCTGCTGCGTAATCTGCAACGTTCTCACCAGCAATGGCCGCGCGGATAAGTTTGCCAAGCGCTTCGCCTGAAAGCTCTTTGCCGATATCAGCGGCGAGGATCTTTTCGAACTCTCCCTGAATCTCAGTCTTGAATGCCAGGACAGCATCACGCTTTGCCTGCTCGGCACTGACTGCTGCGCTCTCTCTGAGAATTGAGATTTCCTTCTCAGCGGCGTCTTTGTACTGCTGTGCCTCAGACTTTGCCCCGGCAACGATTGATTCGGCTTTCTTTTTTGCTTCTGCAATAATAGATTCCGCTTCGGCATTTGCCGCCTCTATCCCCTCTTTACGAATAGAGGAGACAAGGTCTTGAATCTGTAATTCCATAGGCACCTCCTGTTTTGAATCAATAAACTACATCACCGAAAACTTATGAAATTACCCCCTGAAACCAATGCTCAGAGGGCACAGTTTTTCCTATGTTAATTATAGCGGCAGAAGAGATGCACTTCAAATAAAACATGATTAATTTTATTTGACAATCTTTTAACGCAGTCATTTCAATGGTTAACAAAAAAGCCCTTTCGGGCTCCGTACACAAAAAAACAATTTAGACGCAAAAAGCCTGCAGTTTCAAGCCTTTTCGGAAACTATTTTTGCCTTTTCAGTCCCACAAAAACATCCCCGCAGAAAGTACATAAAACACTATCATCGACGCCACAAGTATGAGCGCCATGACCTTTGCCCCCCTGTTGAGACGCTTCCTGCTGTCCTCATAATCCTTCATCGTCTTATTTGTGTTGGTGCTTTTCTTTGCCATTTTTATTCCCCTTATTTATTTATGATATGTTTCACCGGCGTTGATCTTGAACGCCCTGTATATCTGCTCCAGCAGCACTATGCGGGCAAGCTGGTGCGGAAGTGTAATCTTTCCGAAGCTGAGCCTGAGCGAGGCACGCGATTTTACCTCTTTGCTGAGTCCCAGGCTGCCGCCTATAACGAAGTCTATCGTGGAGCTGGTGAATGAGATGTCTGCTATCTTTGCTGCGAGCTCTTCCGATGACAGCTCTCGTCCGCCTATGTCGAGCGCTATCACGTAATCGCCTGCTCCGATCCTGTCCAGTATGGACTTTCCTTCCTTTACAATTACGTTCTCCTCATCTGCGCGCGAAGCATGCGCCGGCAGCTTCTCCTCTTTGACTTCGACCACAGAAATACTGCAGTACGCGCCGAGCCTCTTCATGTACTCGGCTGACGCAGCCTCCCAGTACTTCTCCTTGAATTTTCCTACGCAGATTATCCTTATATTAAGCATGAAGAAATGTAAGTCCCTCTTTGGCAGCTACATCGAGAAGGTAATCCTCCCCCCGGTGAAAGCCTGCTGCACTGAGTGTGTCTTCCACTGTCTGGCGGGCAAACAGCGGCGCATTGTTGTGAAAGCTTAGGTGGGCCAGCATAATGCGGAGCGGCTCCTGCATATGGGCTGCCTTTCTGTCTGTAAGTATGCTTGCCAGCACGTCTCCGGCGTAATCATTGGACAGATGGCCTTTTTCTCCCTTTATGCGGACCTTTACCGGATAAGGATACTCTCCAAACATCAGCATGTCTACATCATGATTTGCTTCAAAGACCAGAAGGCCGGCGTCGCTTACGGCTGCATATATCTCCTCGGTCACGATGCCTGTGTCTGTCACTATCGCCAGCTTCTCTTCTCCGGACGTAATGGTGAAGCCCAACGGCTCCGCTGCGTCGTGGCTGAGCGGAAAAGCGGCTATCTCCATGTCGTCATCGTTATCGAGCCTGACTATCTCGCCGGCAGACAGCAGGACTACCCTCTCCTCCGGCACGTGGCAGAAGGCGTCGGTGCATTCCACCGTGCCGCGGCTCGCGTAAAAGAACGCGTTGCAGCACTTGCGCGATATCGCTCTCACGCTCTTCACGTGGTCGACATGCTCGTGTGTTATGAGCACGGCATCCACATCTGCCGGGTCTGTCCCCAGATGCTCGAGCGCGGCGATTATCTTCTTTGCCGGGAGACCCACGTCGATCAGGATGGTGCGTCCCTCCGTCATTACTATGTATGAATTTCCGGAGCTGCTGCTCCCTACTGAAACTATTTCGATCATTCTTTCTCTTTCGGTTTTGCTTTTATTGGGCGGTACGAGTTCTTTACGTATCCGCGGTCGCGCCTGCATACTGACTTGTAGCTGCAGTAGCCGCAGGCAAGCCGGTTGTCTACCCTCAGCGGGTTTATCCCTATCTTTCCGCCGAGTATGCCTTCGGCTGTCTCCTCAATGCGCGCTATTACTTCGCCGCGGACTTCCTCGTACTCATCGCGGCTTATGGCTGCTCCTTTCGGCGACGACAGCACCTTCTCCGGCATCGCCCCCAGAACGCCCTCTTCATTTATGAACGCGCCCTTAAGTTTAAACTCGTCTTCGGCTTCTCTTCTGAGCAGATTACCTATTTGCTTCTCGCTCTTATCGTTTATCGATTCGATAGGATCCTTGATGTTGAAGTAGAACATCCCTGCCGGCGTGAGCTCACCCGATGTCGCTGAAATAAGATAAATCATCAGCTGCATCTTGTATCCCTGACGCATCTTCCAGAGGTCGAGCTTGTCGCTGCCCGTCTTGTAGTCGATGATGCGTACGCGGCTCTCTCCGCCAATGTCCATTATGTCGGCACGGTCTATCTTGCCCTCTACGTATACCTCACCGTCACCGGCTTTGATCTTCAGCGGCTCAATTTTTGCGTGTCTGCCAAACGGCTCCTCGAACGAGGCGCTCACCACCGATTCTGCAGCCAGCTGAGTGGCCATCGCTTTCGCTGCTGAGGCGCAGATCTCGCGTATACGGCTCATTCGATACTCCTCACATCCCGTGGATATGAAGAGTCCGCCCATGTAGCTCTGCGACAGCTCATCGAGTGCCGCGGTAACGAGATCCTCCAGCGAGTCATCATCGGGGATCTCATCCGCCTTCATTATCTGCCTGGCAACAGCCATCAGGCATTCGTGATATACATCTCCCACCGAGCGTGCATCGCTCGCGAACGTCCTCTCCTCTTTTGGTCTGAGGCCTCTGTCTATGAAATACCTGAACGGGCAGTCTATGTAACTGCCTATCGACGATGCGCTGAGCGAAAGGCTGCCGTCCTTTCTGCAGTAGAGATCCTTCGCTGTAGCCTTGCCGAGCGGTCTTTGCACGTTGTCGTAGGCTGCCGCCTTGAGCATGGTGTCGAGCTCGTCCTTGCGCTTGTCCGCATACCAGTAGAGCATGGCCCGTGTCAGAGCATCCGGCTCGTCCGGAGCATTTGCGTCCTTTATGCGGTTTATGAGGTGCCTCATGCCGTCGCCGGCTGTGTTGAGTTTATCGGCCGCTCCTGCTTTCAGCGTCTCCCCGCGACCCATGCTTATTATGTCTTTGCGTATGAGCCCGTCGCGGTCTATGCGCGGGAACAGCGTTCTTATCGAGTCGATCACAGGTGACGGGCTCGCGTCGCGGCCCTCTGTGTCTGTCATTGACCAGCTTATGTATATCTTTTCGGAAGGTCTCGCCATCATGCGGTACATGGCGACGTTCTCTTCGTCCATCTTTATGTCATCAAGGCTTCCGAGCGCAAAGCCCCTTTCCTTGAAATACTCTTTTTCATCCACGGAGAAGAGGCCCTCAGTCTGAGGCGAAAGCGGCATGACGCCTTCGCACGCGCCGAGTATCACCGCAGCCTTCATCCGGCGCGGTCTGGTCCTTATCATGGTGCCCATAGAGAGTCCGTCTACCGACGGAGGAATGACTCCTACCTCAACGTCTGACAGACCCGCCACGTAGATATCCGTGAATTCCGCGAGATCCATCGGAGCATCACCCATTATGCCGTCGATCTGGCCGAGCAGCTCCATGGCTTTGGTAAAGCTCTGAGTGATACGCTGGGCTTCGTCGTGCAGACCGGCATCGTCCATCGCGGCTGCGGCCGCTTCGACTTTGTCAGCAAGCTTCCATTCGTCATCCAGGTATTCCCTGAAGTCCTTTATGAACTCTCTGACTGTATCGTCTTTCGCGATCGCGGAGAGCTTTGCCACTGAATCCGACACGCTCTTTCTGACCGATTCGAGGCGGTCAAAAGCATCATCGCCCAGGCTGTCCCTTCCGTATTTGAAAGGCTTGTCCCACATGGAGCCTTTAATGCGGTATTCTCTGGCGTAGTTCTCGAGGTCTTCTATATCGCTGTCATCGATGTCCGTGAGCCCGGTCTTCAGCATCGCGAAAAGAAACTGCGACGACTTGCGGTGCACAGGAAATTCCAGGAGATTGACTATGAACCCTACTGCTGCGCTATCGGTGATGTCCCTCGATGTATCGGCGAATACCGGCAGCCCGTACTCGGCAAAAACGCGCCTTATGACCGGCTGCATCGAGCCTTCATCATTTGCTATAAGCTGTATCTCGCGCATCCTGTACCCGAGATCGCGTATCAGATGCCACACATACGCAGCCGCGCTCTCCGCCTCGTAGTACGGGTTCGCAGCGCAGACCATCGTCAGATCTTCAGGAATAAAGTCAGCGTTCTCCGCTCTCTCTGCCGGACTCAGCACGTCCTTCCAGAGGGACTTTTCCATGCGCCTTATGGTTTCGGATTTCGCGCTCTCGTAGGATGAGTCGATGAGGACGATCCCCTCTGTCACATCCAGGGATGCGACGAGGCGCTTGTCGAGGCCGAAGTCGCTGATATTGACTATAAAGTTGACCGACCCGGCTGTCTTTGCCAGCTCCGCCACGGCATCGGCAAATTTCGGTGTGATGCTGTCGTATCCGTATATCCAGATGTTCTTTCCGCGTACCAGCTTTGAATCCTTTATCGCGTTTACATACATCTCGATATAGTCTTCGGAGTCGGTGTATCTGCCCTCGATGGCCTCCTCATAGGCGCTTATCACGCCGCTCAGCTCTTTCAGCTTGGCCTCGAGTATGGGATCGCCATCTGCGTCGCCGGTCATCTTCTGCAGCTTCTCTAGCGTGCAGTCCTGCTGCTTGAATTCGGAAATGAAATCGTTGAGCATCGAGGTGAAGGTCAGCTTGCCTGCCACCCTGCTGAAGATATCGAATTCATCGCTGTGCTCGCGTATGAGCATCGAAAGCAGCATGAATCGCCCGTATTTGTCTATCATCTTTACGGACTCCAGACCCTGCTCCGTGAGGACCTTGAGTCCCAGACGGTTCATCGATGTTATCTCAACGTTGAACAGGCAGTCGGTACCGAGGTAATTCAGCGCCTGCTCTTCAGCCACGAGAGTGTACTGATCAGGCACCAAAACAAGCGTCTCACCTCCGTGCTCCTTCACACGGTCATAGATGAAACGCTCCTTGTCGATATTCTCCCTGCCTGCAAATAATCTCAGCATTTATTATTATGAATTTGCATTCGCTGCGTCCTGCGAAAGCTTTGCCCGGACGAACACATCGAGGTCTCCGTCCATTACAGCTTCAACGTTGCCGACCTCAGCACCCGTGCGTGTATCCTTCACCATAGTATACGGCTGGAACACGTAGTTTCTGATCTGAGAACCCCATGTCGCCATGGACTGGTCGCCCTTTATCTCGTTGAGGTTCTCCTTGTGGGCCTCCTCCGCTATGCGTGTCAGCTTTGAGATGAGGATCTTCATCGCCACCTCGCGGTTCATGATCTGCGAGCGCTCGTTCTGACATGTGACTACTATCCCCGTAGGAATGTGAGTGATGCGGACAGCTGAGTCTGTCGTATTGACGTGCTGGCCACCGGCTCCGCCCGATCTGTATGTATCGATCTTGAGATCGTTAGGGTCGATGGTGACTTCTATATCATCTCCGATATCCGGGACAACTTCAACGGCCGCGAACGAAGTCTGCCTTTTGCCCATGGCATTGAACGGTGATATGCGCACAAGCCTGTGCACTCCGTTTTCCGACTTGAGCATTCCGTAGGCATTATCTCCGCTCACTGCTATGGTTGAGCTCTTGATGCCGTAATCCACGTCGTCCTGCCTGTCGAGTATCTTCGTCTTGAAGCCTTTCTTCTCGCAGTATCTCAGATACATTCTCTCGAGCATCTCCGCCCAGTCGTTGGCATCGACTCCGCCCGTACCTGAATGTATGCTCAGTATACAGTCCTTGCTGTCGTATTTTCCGGACAGCAGCATGCGCGTGTTCATCTCCTCGAGCTCGTCCGTCAGCTTCGCGAAAGCAGCGATCACACTCTTCGCCTCATCTTCGTCTTCGAGCTCCTCGGCTATATCTATAAGTTCAGGCAGTTCTTCGGCATCAGAAGCGAGCTTCTCGTACGCCGAAAGCTTGTCCTCGAGCGATTTTTTCTCTTTCAGCACTTTCTGTGCATTCTTCTGGTCGTTCCAGAAGCCATCCCTGAGACTCTCATCCTCAAGATTCTTTATCCTTTTCTTAAGACCCTCCGGGTCAAAGATAACCTCCCACTTCCGCTATCTGCTCTTTCAGAGCCGGAAGCTGGCTTCTTATTTCATCAAGCTGTAACATTATTCCTCCAATTTATTTGAGCTGCGTCATGATTTTGTGGTTCAGAAGTCCCACGTGTTCCGCCTGCAGGAGCATATCGAGCTGCAGCATCATCTGGTTGGCTGCGGCTCCGAAAGAATCGAATATGATGTCGAACACTACAGCCGCGAGCACGTATTCCTTGGCGATGCCAAGCTGCCCGATTATTACTACGTATGACAGAAGGTTAACACCCGGTATAGGCGGTGCTGCTACGAGAAGGATCAGCGCGAATACAATTGCCCTGATTATCCAGACCGGCGTTATGTCGAGTCCGCTCATGAATGCAGCATATATTACGAATGAGATCATTCCCACCATGCTTGCAGGCATGTAGAGCACCAGACCTAGAGGGAGCACCCTTTGTGTATATATCTTCTGTATTCCCAGATCTCTTATGCAGACTTTCTCCGCAAGAGCGTACGAGTCAGATACGTGTCCCGTCTTGATCGTCTGGATGAACGGAGGCCAGACTTTCTTTAGCAGTACTAAAGGTTTTACTCCCATCCGTTGGCTTACAAACAGCAGAACTGCCACGGTGACCATTGCCGAGACCAGCAGCGCGAACGGGATGACCGATACAAGCGAAACAAGCAGCTGAGCATTATGGCTGAGCACAAGCAGAGCAGTAAGGAACACCATGAACACAGGCATGAGTTGCGCGATCCACTGTGCAAGCTGCATGCTTACAAGATTGAGCTCATGTATCAGCGATGCTATGCCGCCTGCCTCCTGGCCGACCGCCATGGTGGCGTACGCAAATATGATACCCATCAGTATGAGCTGTGCCGTGTTGAAGTCCCGGATCGGGTCAAGAAGATTGTACGGCACTACGCTGAAAAAGCTTTTTAGCAGGTCCGTAAGTGTATATTTTGAAAAGCTGTTGATCAGAATGCTGTGTCTGGACACCAGCGAGGCTGCCAGAATCGTGACAGTACCGACAGCAAGCATTATCCCGAAGTATCTTCCGGTGAGTATTCCGGCGTTTCCGCCCTGCTCCGATACCTCTCTGGTATCGAGGATGGTAGACATTACGATGATGAGCATAGCCGGAGCGGATACGCTGTAGAGTATGTTGTTCCACAGGTCGTATATAGGCACCAGCAGGTCATTAGCCACAAATGCCACATCGCCTTCAGCGAGTGTCAGTAGCGCAACGCTTCCTGAAATAACACCGAAGGTGACAACACAAAGCACCACTATGACAGGGTGAATGCTCATCCTGCTCATCGGTATCTTCATGATGTTGGTACCGTGAGTGTAGCTGTACGTAGGGCTTATGCCTGCCGAAGCGAGAAGCTTGCTGCTGAGATTATCGTTTGCGGAATCGCCCATTCCGAACGGATTGAACGCATCTCCTGTGTGCTCTATCCTGATGGATGGCTTCCTGAATCTGATGCCGGCAGTTACCTTCACCATGTTCAATGAGCCGAATCTCTCCCATATGCGAATGAGCGCTTCCTCTACCGTAAATCTTATCCTGATCCGGTTCTGCCGCTCAGTACCGGTTCCTTCGAGGAAGCGGTCGATATCTCCCGAGATGCCTTCTATCGTTTCTCCGCTCAGAATAAAGCTTCTTTTTACTGTCAGACTGTCTATCGTCTCACGGAAGAACACCAGAGTAAGTATGATGATCGCGATGGAGTTGCAAATGTTTGAGAGCGATATGCCATAGTAAAGCACCTGCGCAGCCATACCCAGCACAGGGAGGACCCAGAGGCATACCATGGCGCGGTATTCCCTTTCATGCAGGTGTTCACGCTCATTGAAAGTCCTCAGCAGAAGCAGTATTACAGCAACAGCCGCTATAGTAGGTATCACAGGGAACAGCAGACCTCTATGATATCTGTTCTGGGCATCAAAGCTGTAAAGGAAGCCGAAAAAGCTTGAAAGGATTATCAGCGCTGCGCCTGATGCGCACAGGATGAAGACGGCTTTATAGTACTTTTTATCTTCTCCGCCGCCTCTCTCCTGCAACATAGACTCGAGCAGAATATTACCGAGAGCAAGCAATGCAAACATGCCGATGAAAACGACAAAGTTGCTTATTCTTACCATGCTGTATCCGGTATCCGTAGGATTTCCACGATAAACATAGGCAAGCGCATCCGCTATGTTTATCACGGTATTCATCAGCAATGCTACAGTCATCACCCGATACGTCTTGCTTTTACGGTTGTCGTAAAGCCTGATGTAAATAGCTGATAAAAAGCAGAACAACGCAAAGCCTGATTCAATAATTATGTGCAGAAAAGTCCTTAGATCCATTAATTACCTCAAATTATTTCGAGCAGGTGCTCAGGTTTTTCCATGCGGTAAGACGGCGCAAAGCCATCCGCCAGCATCGCTTCTTCATCTACATAATGGCTCCAGCCTACAAGCACGCTGTCTACACGCGCATTGTTGGCGCAGCCTATATCGTATTTTGTGTCGCCTATCATCACAGCTGCCTCGCGGACTGAGTCCGGTATGGCGTCCGTACTGTCAACCGGATTTCCTTCGAAATCCAGCATCTTAAGCAGCACTGCATCTATGGTCTCCGGATCCGGCTTGTGAGAAGTCACGTCATTCATGGTAACGGCAACATCCACAAGCTTATCCATGCCCAGCTTCTTCATGTAGTTGTTGAAGCTGTATTCCGTTCTGGACGTGCCAACGCCAACAATGCAGCCACGCTCACGCAGCTGCTCCAGAAGCTCTTTTATTCCGTCAAACACATACACGACGTAGTCCTGCTGGTGTGAATCCTGAAAGGCTCTGTAGAAGTCTACTACTTCGCTTACAGGAGCATCGGGTATCAGCCTGCTGATGGTGTTCGCGAGGATCTCACCAAAGGTAGCCTCTATTTCCCTTACAGACTTGGTATGCCCCAGGTAGCGGTCGAATGTCGCCTGCCATGACGCAATGATTATGTTGTTGGTATTGGCGAGAGTCCCGTCAAAATCAAATATTACGTATCTTTTCTTCATCAATTCTAAAGGTAAGCGAGCCGTAAACTTTATGCGGACAGCAGCGAGCTTTACCAGCCGCCGCCTCCTCCGCCGCCGGCACCACCGCCGCTGAAGCCGCCTCCACTGAAGCCGCCTCCGCCGCTCCAGCTTCCGCCGCCACCGCCACTGAAGCCTCCGCCGCCTCCACTGAAGCCGCCTCCGCTTGATACCGGTGCAGGGATAACGATGTTGTTGCTTACGCTGGCGTTGCAGTCGCCCATCATTCTGCCCATCATGTAGTAGTCGAAACCATCGAAGCTGCGTCCGCGCGGGTTGCGATACCAGTTTGGAATAACCATAGGCAGATCTTCGAAGTTTTTGATCCACTTGTTGCTCAGACCGAATACGTAAGCATACGGCATTATGTGATAGAAGTACTGAGGGTCTTCCTCGACGAGCTCATTGAGCTTATCGAGCTCAGCTGTCTTTATGAAATCCCTGAAGCCCAGGACTCTTCCGAGCAGGTCTGTATAATCATCCGTCTTGGCGATAGCTATTACCGCGAAGAACATGGCGATCAGTGTACCTATGACAAGATACACAACAAGCGCTGCTGCTCTTGTTCTTGAAAGCAGGCTGATCGCCTCTGATGTCAGAGGCATTACACCGACGCCTATAGTGAAGAACCATATGGCTCCGAGGCTCTTTATAACTGCCATCACCTTCGATGAAGAGCGGAAATTATCATAAACAGAGCACATCAGCTTTGTTGATACCAGAATATGTATGATTGACCAGAAGAGCATGAAAAATCCCATCTCTTCTCCGTTGAGCGTAGCCCAGGTTATATACGCCGCGGACGGAACCATGGCTGCTATAGTGCAGAATGCTCTTGCCATGCGCGAATCAGGCCTGATAATAGCCCTGCTGCCCTTGAACATGTTCTCAAGTTCCTCCTTGGAATCCACATATTTACTTCCAAACGTGGAGGATGATCCGAGCTGATCACTCGTCCTTGACTTCTTCTGTCCCGGGAACATGCCCTTGTAAATCGTACGTACATACTGCGGCACTTCCATGCCCGGCTCTCTTACAGAGATGAATCTGAACTTCTTTCTGTCCATCTCCTCTATCTCGATATACCCCTTGTCAGCCAGGTAAACGATCGTGGAGATAACATCCTGTTTGTCGGCCCTGCCGTCAGCAAGATATCCTATCTCGCCCGGAGACAGATCGTCAGGAGGATAGAACTCGAGAGTCTTCACCATATGCTTGTCTCTGCCGAAGAGGTACCATAGCAAGATCGCTCCCACCGGTCCGAGCAGGAACAGCATCATATTGCTCACGCTGAGCTTGCCGAATTGCGGCGCGCCTTCCCAGTAACCCTGCGGAAGCTCAAGCTGCAGCGTTACGCCATGATGCTCAGGGATGTCCTTTGCCGTGATGGTTATCGTCTTGCCGTCGGCTCCGGTCTCCAGAACGGCATTGTCCACGTTGGAATCAGTACCATAAGGGCCCGAATAGACCTTGGCTTTGCTGAGATCTGCTTCCTTAGGAAGGTTGATCACGCACTTGCTCGATCCGATGTCGGTTTCCCAGTCGGTTGGCACCAGGTTGAGCAGAAGCATGTCCTTCTCAGTATTCTCATCCTCGTACATCGCTATATTGTAAAGGATGTCATAAGGATTCTCTCCGGTGAGAGTGTAGCTGCCGCTTCCGATCTTTATGACCTCATAACCCGACTGCGTGTATGATTCGTATTCATAGCCCGGCACCCTTATGCCCGATATCCTCTGGCCCTGCTTAGGCAGATACCTGTAGATACCGTGATGGGCAGTCACGTAGTACATGTCGAGGTGTTCGTGATAGTCATATGAATTGTCTTTAGCTACATCGACGGTGACATCGTAATTGATGGTGTACATCGTGTTGTCGCTCGCATAACTGCCCGCATCAACGAACGGGGTCATCACTACGGCGACTGCAGCGATGGCCAGAACCGAAGCCACCCTCTTCACATTGTTTCTAAAACCTTTCATTGTCTTTCTCCTAAAGGCCTTCGTCGAATTCCTCGGTGTGCATCTTAGGGAAATTGAACATGTTCGCGACGAAGCTGGTCGGGAAGCTCTCGACCTTGTTGTTGTAGTCGCGAAGCACTGCGTAGTAGTACTTCTTCGCGTTGTCGATGTCCTCAGGATTGCCCGCCTCTTCATACTTGCGGAGTTCTCTTTCTGCAAGCTCGATGCGGTTTTTGTCCTTTGTGAGCGAATTGTATGTGATCGCGAAGAAAACAGCTACTACCAGTACCAGAATAATGACAAATGTGATCATCTCAGACTCCTTTACTTTCAGCAGTACTAAGCGTTGCGGCCGCAGCAGTTCTTGTACTTTTTGCCGCTTCCGCATGGACAAGGATCGTTTCTGCCGACCTTAGGCATATCGCGCCTGATGGTCTCCTGCTTGCCGGTCTTCTCAGCCTTAGGAGCTGCATTCGGCATGTTGCCGCCTGCTCTTGATTTCGCAGCAGTATCGTCCTTGTATTCCTCTTTTGCAGCGGATGTTCTGCCGCTCACCACGTTGCGCATCTCGGTCTTTGTGGTTACTGTTACGTTGTAGCAGAACTTAACCGTCTCTTCTCTGATGTCGGCGACCATCTCGTCGAACATCGCAAAACCTTCCTGAGCATAAGCAACTGCAGGGTCCTGCTGGCCGATACCTCTGAGGCCGATACCGTCTTTCAGCTGATCCATCGCGTCGATGTGATCCATCCAGCGGTTGTCTACGACTCTCAGCAGGATCATGCGCTCAACTTCTCTCATCTGCTCGCTGCCGATCTCTGCTTCCTTTTCTTCGTACATCTCGTCGAAGATCTGCTTGATATCGTCCTTGAGTTTGTTCTCATCAAGGCCTCTTATATAATCCTCGTCAACCTTGAGTCTGCCCTTGAAGTTAGGCGTTATCTGAACGAGACCGTCGACTATTCTCTGGATATCCCACTCTTCAGGATACTTTGACTCCATAACCACAGGATCGACTATGCCGTCGATCAGCTCATAAGTCATGTTCTTTATGTAGCCCGATACGTCCTCGCCGTTGAGCACCATGCGTCTCTGGTCGTATATGATCTCACGCTGCTTGTTCATTACGTTATCGTACTGCAGAACGTATTTACGGATGCCGAAGTTCTTGCCCTCAACTTTCTTCTGGGCGCTTTCGATCGACCTCGACAGCATGCCCGCTTCGAGCGGCTCATCTTCATCCATGCCTACCCTTTCAAGTATTCCCTGCATCCTCTCGCCTCCGAAGAGCCTCATCAGGTCATCCTCGAGAGCGATGAAGAACTGTGTTGTACCAGGGTCTCCCTGACGTCCGGAACGTCCTCTGAGCTGGTTGTCGATACGTCTCGACTCGTGGCGCTCTGTTCCGACAATGCAGAGTCCGCCGAGTTCCTTTACCTTCTGCTGCTCAGGAGCTCTTTCTTTCTTGATCTGCTCGTGCAGTTCATTGTACTTTGCACGCGCTTCGAGCATCTCCGGGTCGTCAGACTTTTCAAAGCCTGTTGCGAACGAGATCTGCTCAGGTGTGTAACCTTCCTTGCGCATCTGCTTGCGCGCCTCGAAGTCCGGGTTACCACCCAGTATGATATCGGTACCACGGCCGGCCATGTTGGTAGCAATGGTTACCGCACCGAGTCTGCCGGCTTCGGCGACAATCTCAGCCTCCTGCTCATGGTGCTTAGCGTTCAGCACGTTGTGCTTTACGCCGCGCTTCTTGAGCATGCCGCTGATGAGTTCGGATATCTCGATCGAGATAGTACCGACCAGCACCGGCTGTCCGGTCTGGTGCGCTTCCACTACCCTGTTGACTATTGCCTTGTATTTGGCTTTCTGGTGAGCATATACCGAATCCTGCTTATCTTCTCTTACAACCGACTTGTTTGTAGGTATTACTACTACATCCATGTTGTAAATATCGCGGAACTCGTCCTCTTCGGTCTTGGCAGTACCGGTCATTCCGGCGAGCTTGTTGTACATCCTGAAGTAGTTCTGAAGAGTGATGGTAGCGAGAGTCTTGGACTCCGATCTTACCTTTACTCCTTCCTTTGCTTCGATAGCCTGGTGCAGACCGTTGCTGAAGCGTCTTCCGTACATGAGACGTCCGGTGAACTCATCTACGATGAGGATCTCGCCGTCCTTGACGATGTAGTCGACGTCTTTCTTCATGAGGTAGTTTGCGCGGAGTGCCTGATGCACGTAGTGGTTGAGCTCCATGTTGTCAGGATCCGAGAAGTTGTCGATGCCGAAGTAGCTCTCGCAGAGCTTTACGCCTTCGTCTGTCAGCGACACCTGATTGTCCTTCTCCTCCACCTTATAGTCAGTACCCTCGGTAAGGGTTTTTACGAAGGTGTTGGCATTCCTGTACATCGCGCTGGAGTCTACGCCCCTGCCTGAAATGATGAGCGGTGTTCTGGCCTCATCGATGAGGATCGAGTCCACCTCGTCGACGATGGCATAGTTGAGCTCCCTCTGTGTAAGCTCTTCCTTGTATGTCACCATGTTGTCGCGCAGGTAG
This sequence comes from Mogibacterium sp., assembly GCA_017405845.1. Taxonomy (GTDB): domain Bacteria; phylum Bacillota; class Clostridia; order Peptostreptococcales; family Anaerovoracaceae; genus Crickella. Next base: position 62,343 of record JAFQZQ010000052.1, read on the forward strand.
TCGAAACCGAACTCGTTGTTTGTGCCGTATGTGATATCGGCCATGTACTGATCGTGTCTGGCTCTGCCCTCTACCGCGTGTATTACACAACCGACCTTGAGTCCGAGGAATGAGTAGAGTTTGCCCATCCACTCCGCGTCACGCTTGGCCAGGTAGTCGTTGACTGTGACCACGTGAACGCCATGTCCTTCAAGAGCGTTGAGGTAGGCCGGCAGTGTAGCCACCAGAGTTTTACCTTCACCGGTCTTCATCTCGGAAATGCGGCCCTGATGGAGCACCACGCCTCCGATGAGCTGCACTCTGAAGTGCTTCATTCCCAGTGAACGCCATGCCGCTTCGCGGCAGACAGCGAATGCCTCAGGCAGGATGTCATCGAGAGTCTCGCCCTCAGCCAGCCTTGCCTTGAACTCTCCGGTCTTCGCTCTCAGTTCGTCATCCGAAAGAGCCTGCATATGTGCGTCATATGATTCGATTACATCTACGATTTTCTCGATCTTCCTGACTTCCTTAGCGTTCAGGTCGCCGAAGATCTTTTCCATTAAACCCATAGTTATGATTCCTTTCGTTTTAATCCTCGTCTTCCGGTTTGTCCTTGACCGTTATGCGCGTCATCAGAGCGCGCCTTGCGTCGGCCTTGGTGACCTTAACGTGGAATAATTTGTGTTTTGATTCATAGTCGAACTCGTCGCCGACTTTTGCCAGTCTGTCGAGCTCTATCATGACCCAGCCGTTGATGGTCGTAGCGTCAGCATCGATCTCCTCGTCGAACATCTCAAAGAAGTCCTCGAGATTGGCTCCGCCGGCTACCATGTAGACATCTTCGCCAGCCTGTCTGACATCCCTCGACGTAACAGCATCGTGCTCGTCATAGATATCGCCTACGATCTCCTCGATGATATCCTCGAGCGTTACCAGTCCTGTTGTGCCGCCGTATTCGTCTACTACTATCGCTATGTGAGTTCTCTTGGCCTGCATCTTCTTGAGAAGTACTGCCGCCTTGAGTGTCTCTGCCACGTAAGCTACCGGTTTGATGATCTTCTCGACATCCTTTATGTTCTTCACATTATTGTTGTAAAGATCCTTCTGGTTGATAACGCCGATGATGTCGTCGAGATCGTCCTCGTACACCGGAAGCCTTGAGAGGCCCGACTCCTTGAAGACCTTTTTGATCTCTGCGACAGGAGTGCCCCTCTCGATCGCCACGATATCCACTCTCGGAGTTAGTATATCTATGGCCTCGATGTCGTTGAATTCTATAGCATTAGCGATCAGCTCGCTCTGCTCCTCGCCTATGGCTCCGCCGGCCTCAGCCTCTTCAACTATGGTCAGCAGCTCGTCCTCGCTGAACTCCGGCTCGTCGTTCTTGCCGAAGGCCTTTTTGAGAATGATCTTGAGTCCGTTGAATATGAATGTGAGCGGGGTCAGTATGAATATGAGTCCCCTCACGAAAGGCGTAAGGAAAAGGGCCACCTCCTCAGCATACTCGCGGGCGAGAATCTTAGGAGATATCTCGCCGAATACGAGTACGAGGAAAGTCACCATGATCGTCGCTATGGTAGGACCGATCCTGTCTCCCCATGTCATGATGCCGTACACAGTGGCAACAGTGGTCATGGTGATGTTGGAAATGGTGTTTCCTACCAGTACCGCGGTGATCAGCTGATCAAAATCTTCGGCCAGCTTAAGTGCATAAGCTGCGCGCTTGTTGTCGTCAGCTGCGAGGTTTTTGAGTTTTATCTTATTTGCCGAGCTGAACGCCGTCTCGGTAGCCGAGAAGAACGTTGAGCTCAGCGTAAGAAGTATTATTGCTATAAGGTATCCGTTCATTTATTCCTTTCCTGTGATCTCCCAGTCGATGGTAGTCTCGATCTCAGGCGTTTCGTAATTGTCATTATCGTATGTCAGATAAGCCTTTGCAGTATATTTGCCAGGAGCAATTGCCCTGTTATCTCTGTATCTGACAGCGATCTGCCATGGAACTCCCTTCAGAGTTATGTGCTTTTCTGTACCGTCGTATTCGAAAGGCTCATCGTAATCCCAACGGACTGCAGAGGTGTCGTAAGAAGACTTGTGGATGGTCCACTTCAGGTCAGGTATCTCTATGGCCTCGCAGTTGCGTGTGTCATAGATCAGCCTTGCTCTGGCGGTGTACGTGCCTGCGTTTATCTTGCAGTTGTCTGTGTATACTACCTCAATGCCCTCAGGAACGCCCTCGAGCTTGACCTCTTTAGCCTTTTCGTCATATACGAAGGTTGTACTGTCATCGTAGTCCCACTTCACTCCGGACACATCGAGCGGCTTCTTGACTATCCTCCACCTGAGCTCAGGCACTGACGGAGCTTCGAAGTTGTCCTTGTGCTTGTATCTGAGTCTCGCTTCAGCAGTATAGCCACCGGCATCTACGCCCTTGTTGCCGACGTATGCTTCTACCCTGACTCCTTCAGGCAGGCCTACCAGCTTTACGCTCTTCTCCTTGCCGTTGTATACGAAGTCTTCATCGTAATCCCAGTGAACCTGAGACATGTCGTAGTGCGACTTATCGATGTGCCACCAGCATCCGCTTACAGGAGCAGGAGCCTCGTAGTTGACCGGATCCTTCGCCTCTACGACAGCCATGGCCTCGTATTCGCCGGAGTTCACGGCCCTGTTATCGGTGTAGGTAACCTTGACAGTATCAGGAAGTCCTGCGAGCTCAACACACTTTTCTTCATTATCGAAAGTGAATGGCCCCTCGTAATTCCAGTGTACCCCGCTCATGTCGATAGGCTTCTTCAGAATCTCCCACTTGAACGGCGGAAGCTCGCGCTCGGTGTAGTTGCCCGGCTCTCTGTTGACCAGCTTCGCAGTCGTGTAGTAAACACCTGCGTCAGTTGCGGTCTCGCCGCTGTATACCACGTCGAATCCCTCAGGGATGCCTGCGAGGTATGTTCTCGGCTCTGCTCCGCGGAGCTTCTGGAAGAATCCAGGAACCTCCGTCTTAGTGGCTATGCAGACGCTCTTCGGAGTTCCGTCATAGACCCATGGTCCGTCATATACCCATTCCACCGCGTCTGTGTCCACTTCGACAGCGGCAGGAGCGATGCTCCAGTTGCAGCCTCCGAATGATGGCTTCTCGTAGTTTTCAGCGTCGTATTCAAGGCTTACCGATGCTTCGTATGAACCTGCATCTGTAGCTGTATTGCCCGCGTATACCGGTGTAACTCCCTCAGGGAGTCCGACGAGTTCTACAGTCTTTGGAGTTCCGTCAAATGTGAATCCGGTGACTCCCTGCCATGCAGCCTTCGACATATCGTATGAAGCCTTGCTGATGCTCCACTCGCATCCGCCCATCGTTGGCTCGTGGTAGTTGGCAGCGTCATACTCAAAGTCGACCGATGCGCTGTACTCGCCGACATTAACGGCGGTGTTTCCTTTGTAAACCGGTGTCACGCCGTCAGGCAGACCTGCGATATATACCGACTTCTCGCTTCCGTCATATACGGATTCGAATGCGCCTTCCCATCTTGCGCCCGACATGTCATATCTGGCCTTAATGATGCTCCACTCGCAGTCTCTGATCGATGTGCCGTTGTAGTTTGCAGGATCCTTTGGCATCAGCTCTGCATGAGCTGTATATGTGCCGGCCGCTGTTGCGGTGTCACCCGTGTACTCAACGTTCAGTGACGCAGGAACTCCCATGAGCCTTACTGTCTTAGTCTCGCCGTCATAGAGGAACGACTGCGAGTAATCCCATCTGAGGCTGCGGATATCCGGATCAGCTTTTTCGATCGCCCACTCGCAGACCATCTCTTCAGGAACATTGAAGTCCGAAGTGTCGATTCCGAATCTTGCGACAGCTGTGTAGGTGCCTGCATTTACTGCCGTGTTGCCTTCATAGCTGACGCTTACACCCTCAGGAATTCCTGTCAGCTGTATTCTCTTAGGTGTGCCGTCAAACACGAAGCTGCCGTCATAATCCCACTCAGCCCTGCTCATGTCGTAATCGGCTTTTTCGATGCACCAGTCGATTTTGATAGGATCAGGAGCCTTGAAGTTGCTGTCCGATGTAGCAAAGTTGGCTGTAGCGGTGTATCTGCCGGCTCTGTCAGCACTGTTCTCATTGTAAGAAGCAGTCACGTTCTCAGGCAATCCTGACAGCTCGATGGTCTTTCTGCCACCGTCATATGTGAAGCAGCCAGGCTCATATCCCCAGCTTGCTGCTGACATGTCGTAGTCTGCCTTTTCGATCTCCCAGTCGCAGTCTGCAACAGAAGGTGTGTTGTAGTTTGCAGGGTCATTGACCGAGAGCATTGCCTTTGCAGTGTATCTGCCGGCTTCCTTGCCCTCGTTGCCGGAGTAATAAGCCTTGATGCCGTTCGGCAGCTGCTCAAGCATTACGCTCTGCTCTCTTCCGTTGAACACCTTAGGCCTGTTGTAATCCCATCTGACCAGAGACATGTCGTAGTCAGCCTTCACGATCTGCCACTTGCAGCTCTCGATGACCGGCTGATTGTAGTTGAATGAGTCGTAAGGGATCAGCTCCGCGAATGCCTCGTAAGAGCCTGTGTCAGCTGCCGCGTTGCCGGAATATACAGGTCTGACTCCGTCAGGGAGTCCTCTGAGCGACACTTCGTGCATCCTGCCGTTGTATTTGAACTCGCCTTCATAATCCCAGGAAGCTCCCGACATGTCGTAGTCGGCCTTTCTGATGGTCCATTCGAGTTCCATCGGTTCAGGTGTATTGAAGTTGCGGCTGTCAGAAGCGGTGAATGTTACGCTTGCCTTGTATGTACCGGCGTCGCGTGCCGCGTTGCCCCTGTATGTCGGCAGAGCGCCTTCAGGCAGTCCCTTCAGCACTACCCTGAACTCGCTGCCATCGTATGTGAAAGGCTTCTCGTAATCCCAGCGAACGTGGCTCATGTCGTAGTTGCCCTTGTCGATCCTCCATGTGAGGTTCTCGAGTCTGGACTTTGTGAGGTTGTCTGTATCATCAGGAATGATCTCAGCGGCTGCCACGTATGTGCCCGCCTGGTTTGCCGTTGCATTGTTGTATTTTACTGTGGTGCCTTCCGGTATGTTTCTGGCAGCTACCGTCTTTACGGTGCCGTCATATACGAAGGCTTCATCGTAGTCCCAGTTGACTGTCGAAATGTCTACCGGTGTTCTCTCGATGACCCAGTGGCAGGTTGCCACTTCAGGTTTTCTGTAGTTATTCACATCGTATTCGAATCCGGCTCTTGCGGTGTACTCACCTGCAGCGTAAGCCGAGTTGCCCTCGTACTCAGGAGTCAGTCCTTCAGGCAGACCCGTGAGTCTGACAGTCTTGGTTTCGCCGTCATACGAGAAAGTCCTGTTCTCCTGCCATCTGACATCGCTCATGTCGAATGCTGCCTTGTCGATGCTCCAGTCGAGCATCATGTCAGGGATGTTGTCCTCGTAATTGTCGGCATCCATGACTCTGAACTTCGCGGTCGATGTATATGAGCCGGCGTCGGTTGCTTCGGCGTTCACGTATTCTGCGTAAACTCCTTCAGGGAGTCCCGCAACCTTTACGGTCTTAGGAGTGCCGTCATAGACGTACGGCTCGCTGTAATCCCAGTAAACGCCGCTCATGTCGAACTGCGCCTTGCCGATGCTCCAGGAATAACCCAATGGAGCCGGGGCCTTATAGTTGTCGCTGTCGACAGGTTCGAATACCGCTCTCGCGAAGTATCTGCCGGCGCCCTTGGCTGTATTGCCGGTGTATTCAACGTTGACCGCGTCGCCGAGGTCATTGATTATGCCTACGGATTTTTCGCTTCCGTCGTAGATGAAGCTTGTCGAATCAGTCCAGAAGAGCTGAGGCAGCTTGTACTCAGCCTTATCGATAGACCATGCGCAGCCGTTCACCTCAGGCACTTCGTAGTTGTTTGCATCAGTCGGTACCAGCTTTGCGCTTGCGGCGTACTTGCCTGCCTCGATGGAGGTGTTATCGCTGTACTCTACCTCAACTCCATCAGGAACGTTTATGAGATAGATGCCGTGCTCGTTTCCGTCGTATTCGAACGGCTCGCTGTAGTCCCAGCAAACGTCTGATACATCGAGTCTGCGCTTAACGATCCTCCAGGTGCAGTCCGCAGGGGCTGCGACTTCGAGATTGTCTCCGTCGAACTTCAGGTTCGCATGAGCGTTATAGATACCTGCATCGTAAGCCGATGCGTTCTCGTACTCCGCGTAGACGCCCTCAGGCAGGCCTTCGAGCTCAACCGTCTTGATTTCTCCGTCGTAAGTGAAAGCTCCGCTGTAGTTCCACTTAACGCCCGACATGTCGAGGCTCTTCTTGCCGATCCTCCATCCGAGAGTCATGTCTTCAGGAGTATTGAAATTGTGTGTATCCGGATTGACGAAAGACGCACGGGCCATATATTCGCCTGCTCTTCTTCCTTCGCATCCGCTGTATCTGACGCCGAGCGCCTCCGGATAGGATGCCAGCTGCACGCTGTGTGTCTCTCCGTCGTACTCGAATTCCGTTGCTTCGCTCCATGCCGTACCCGACATATCGTAGGAAGCCTTTGCGATCTCCCACTCGTACTCAGCCGGGCCCGAGAAGCAGTAGTTACTGCCGATGGACGCTCTGGCGAGATATTTGCCGGCCTGAGTCTCTTCAGCTCCGTCGTACTCGACCTCTGCGTCTTCAGGCAGATTCATGATGAACACTTTCTTAGGTTCGCCGTCATAGACGAAGTCCTCACAGCCCGACCATTCGAGGGCAGCTGCGTCGAGAGCAACCTTCTTGATCTCCCAGACGCAAGGAGCTGCGTCCTGAGGTTTCTCGTAATTACTGCTGTCGTAATCGAACTTCGCCTTGGCTGTGTATACTCCGGCCTTGAGAGCGCTGTTATCTTCGTAATGAGCGCTGACGCCTTCAGGGAGTCCTTTCAGCGACACGCCGTGCTCGCATCCGTCGTAAATGAACGGACCATCATAAACCCAGCTCACCTGCGACATGTCGTAGCTTCCCTTGCGGATCGTCCACTCATGCTCGCGTACGATTAGAGGTTCGTTGAAATTGTCCTGATCAAAGTCGAAGCTGATGGTAGCAGTATATGTGCCTGCTTCAACACCTTCGTTTCCGATATATTTAGGCACCACGCCTTCAGGCAGTCCTTCGAGCCACACGTGCTTTGTGCTGCCGTTATATGTCATGTCGTCTTCTTCTGCCCAGCGTACGCCCGAAACATCGATGTTGGCTCTTTTGATGTTGAGCCTTACAGCGTTGGAAACAGCCTCACCGATGCTGTTGGACGCATGCAGTCTCAGAAGATATCCATCGCAGGATACAGGCAGAATTGCATCGTGCTTGATGGCCTTCCATGTACCCTCTTCGCCTGTCTCGCTTATTTCGAGGAATCCTGTAACCTCAGGGTCGTTGACCGAGATGATCTCAGGAAGCTCAAACGGGATGGCCTCGCCGTAAGTGAACGCTGCCGGCTCAGTTACCTCGCCGATCTTAGGAGTGTGTCCCCAAACCGCGTAAAGATCGATATTCCTGTCGACCTCATGAAGTGCATCCTGGACCGAGATAGTCGTTCCGCTGGCGTCAGCGCGGGTGTTCCATCCCATGAACGACCAGCTGTCATCCGGCTTGTCAAACATAGGAGCCTCTATCACATAGTCGACATTAGGAATGGTCTGCCTTTCTTCGACCAGCTCAGCAGCCTCTCCCTCGAAGTTGCTGTGATAGAACACGCTGAATCCCTCGACAGAGAAAGGTTTGCCCTTTTTGTACTTGCCGTATTCCTTGACGGCCAGCCTTCCGCAGCTGGTACTTCCGTCTCCCTCTACGCTGAAACCGTCGCCGAGGAGGATATCATCGAGCTTTGCGCACTGTGCAAACATCTTTTCCATATCTGTGCAGCGGTGTGTGTCGAATGATGAGATATCGAGCTCGCGGAGGCTCGCACATCCGGCAAACATCGAGTCCATGCGGGTGACATTTGACGTGTCGAATCCGCTGAGGTCAGCCTTTGCCATTTTTCTGCAGCCCTTGAACAATCCGGCGAGCGATGCTCCATCCGGGAATGATACTCCGTTCGTAGCAACTGCCGATCTGATAGCGTCTTCAAAGCCCTTCCAAGGAGCTCCTTCGTCTCCCAGATCTGTTGCCAGACCGCTGTCTATGAGGAGGTTTCCGTTTTCGTCTATCCCCCAGAGGCATTCGCCCCATTTACCTACTTTTATAAAGTTGCCTGCCATTTTTCCGTCCCTTTTTTAAAGTGTTTAACATCTGGGTTGTGCTCAAGCGAGCACATAATCATACATAGTAGATTATACTAAATAATCCGCGCAAAATAAAGAAATCCGCAGACCTATTTCGGATCTGCGGATCAGTGCTGTCTTTTGTATCTTTCTTTAGCGTGTCGCATCTGCCAGCGCGTTGAACATCTCTCCTGCCGGATCAACGATAGGCAGGCTCGTAAGTTTGGCAAGCTCATCCTTTATGTACGGAAAGTGCGTGCATCCAAGCACCAGAGCCTCGGCTCCGCACGCCTCAGCGTACTTCACAAAATGGCCCAGGCCGCAGTTCTCCACGATCTCCTCCGGCGAAAGGCCGTCCTCGATTGAGCGCACTATGGTCATGTTGCCCGTGCCTATCATGTAAATGTCAGGATTTGACGCCATAAGCGCTTCCTCGATGGCGTGAGCTGAAAGATTGTTGGCTGCCATCACCCCTATGCGGCCGTAATTGCGCCCAAGCTTCCTGTAAACCTGGAGAGGAGTATAGATGCGTATGTCTTTGCCCGACTCTATGGACTTGCGAAGTGCGTAGGTATCGAAATCGAACGAGCCCGAGAGTGAGTTGCAGTAAATAAAGAAATCATTGACGCCCTCGGCAATGGCGGCATCAAATATGCCGTCCATAATAGCGCGCTTCTCGTCGTTGTCCGAATACTGGAACTTCACCTGCTCATCGCAGTCGAGTGCCGCCGGATAATACAAAGGCATGAAACCGGGTTTTATACCGGTTTCATGCATCTTTTGTTCAATGTATTCGACACCCATCTGAGTGTCTACGGGAGTTCCCGCTATAACTGCTGTTTTGATCAGATCACTCATTTTCCGCCTGATTTAGAACTTTGGCTGAACAGCTCCGTTGTACTTATCAAGGATGAAGTCCTTAACAGCGTCTGTCTGGATAGCCTTTACGAGAGCCTGTGTCTTTTCGCTGTTCTCATTGCCGGCATTGACTACGATTACGTTAACGTATGTCTCAGCAGCCTCTGAATCTGCAGCCTCGTATGCTACTGCATCGTCTGTTGTGAGGCCTGCGCCGAGCGCATAGTTGGCATTGATAACGCCGAGTGCGAGGTCAGGCAGCGAAGCAGGGATCGTTGCAGCCTCGAGTTCTACGATCTCGATGTTCTTCGGGTTATCTACGATATCAAGCTTTGTAGCCTCGAGTCCTACTCCGTCCTTCAGAGTGAGAACGCCGTTTGCTGCGAGCAGCTGGAGAGCTCTGGCTTCGTTTGTTACGTCGTTAGGAACGCCGATCTTGTCTCCGTCAGCAAGAGCATCGAAGCTGTCCTTCTGGCCCTTGTAAGCTCCCATTGCCTCATAGTGAACGTTTCCGACTGCTACGAGGTCTGTTCCGTTCTCAGCGTTGTACTGATCGAGATAAGGAACATGCTGGAAGTAGTTTGCGTCTACATCGCCGTCTGTAGTAGCTACGTTTGGCTGTACATAATCATCGAATTCTACGACTTCGAGTGTCCATCCCTCTTCTGCGAGAGCGTCTGCGATGGAGTTGAGCACCTCTGCGTGTGGTGTAGGCGAAGCTGCTACCTTGATTGTCTTGTCTGCGGAATCGCCGCCGCCACCGCCGCATGCTGTGAGGATGCCGAGTGTAAGTACGAGTACTGCTGCAATAATGCTGAATCTCTTGATGTTCTTCATTTCCGTTCTCCCTTTCTTTTGATTGTCGCTTATGAGATATGCGTTACTTTTTATTTTTACCCTTATCGGGGTTTTAACTAGTTGATGCGGTTGTCGTATTTGTTGACCACCTTGATGCCGATTTCCTGGAATATCTGAACCAGTATTACCAGCAACACTATTGTGATCCACATTATCGACGGCTGGAATCTGTAAAGTCCGTATCTGATGGCGATCTCTCCGAGTCCGCCGGCTCCGACTATTCCGGCCATCGCTGTGTAACCCAGAATGTTTATTGTGGCTACTGCCGCTCCGTTGAGCAATGACGGTCTGGCCTCCAGCAGAAGCACCTTGCGGATTATCTGCATGTTGCTGGCTCCCATCGCCTGAGCCGCTTCGATGACGCCCGGGTCTACTTCCAGCAGCGACTGTTCCACCAGCCTTGCAACGAACGGTGCCGCCGCTACTATCAGGGCTGCTGTCGCCGCCTCCTTACCGATACCCGTTCCGATGATTTTTCGTATGTAAGGCATCAGGGCTATCATCAGGATAAGGAATGGTACCGACCTGAGTATGTTGACTATGAAGCCCATGACTTTGTTGTAAACGGTCATAGGTCTGATACCGCCCGGCGCAGTTACTATGAGCGAAACACCTATCGGCAGACCAATTATGTATGAGATCACCGTACAGATGATGATCATGTACAGGGAGTCCAGTGTTCCCTGTGCGAGCAGGCTGAGCAATTCACGTATTTCCATTATGCTTGCACCTCCTCATCTTCATCTATCTCGGTAAATTCGACTCCCTTAGCGACCAGGTATGCCTTCTGTTTATCGGCAGTTTCCTTATCGGCTGCCAGGCATATCACCATCTGCCCTTTCTGTGAGCCTCCGAGCACGTCCAGGTTAGCGTACAGGAAGTTTACCGGTGCTCCGAGTTCCATTATCATGTTGGCGATTATAGGCTCACCTGCCGTCGCTTCGTCAAATACCAGTCTTACTCTGTTTCTGGTGGAAGTCTTTGTGAGCGGTTTCTCACGGTAGTCTCCGTCAGGGAAGAAGAGCTTACGAGCGGCCTTTGTCTTAGGCTTCTTGAAGATCTCCTCCACATCGCCGCGCTCTACGATCTCGCCGTTTTCTATAACAGCCACCTTGTTGCAGAGCTGCTTTATTACTTCCATCTCGTGAGTGATCACCACCAGGGTGATGCCGCGCTCCTCGTTGATCTGTTTGAGCAGGCTCAGTATCGATCTTGTCGTCTTTGGGTCGAGAGCCGATGTAGCCTCATCACAGAGGATGACTTCCGGATCTGACGCGAGCGCTCTTGCTATGGCTACTCTCTGCTTCTGGCCTCCGGAGAGCTGCGATGGATACGAATGCGCTCTTTCTTCAAGGTCTACCACCTTCAGCAGCTCATTGGCTTTTTTAAGAGCTTCCTGCTTAGGTACTCCCGCGATCTCGAGCGGGAAGAGTATGTTGCCAAGTGCGTCCCTCTGCATCAGCAGATTGAACTGCTGGAATATCATTGAGATCTTACGTCTGTGAATGTTGAGGTCCTTGCTGCCAAGTCCGGTCAGCGCACTGTCATTGAATATGACTTTTCCTTCTGTAGGCTGCTCGAGGAGGTTGATCGTTCTGACCAGGGTCGACTTACCCGCACCGGAGAGTCCGATGATGCCATATGAGTCACCTCTTTCGATGTCGAGGTCGATATCCTTTAATGCGACTACTTTGCCGCCCTTAGTGTCGAACTCCTTCGTAACACCCTGCAGTCTTATGATGTGTTCTGCCATTCTGTCCCTTTCCTGAAAATAATATGGGGCAGGTCTTAACGACCTGCCCCGGCATCTCACACATGAGAAATATACACAGTTTCTGGATTCGTTATGACCTTATCCTATGCTATTCATTGGCTCTGCACATGCACATGCCCATCATTCCCATTTCCATCATCATGTTTCTTGCCATGTGAATGTGCTCCTTTCATAGAATAAGTTCAGTTGCTAATATAGCAACAATTGCTTGTGATGTCAACCAATAACTCCGATGAATTTTGTTGTATTTCACAAAGTGCATTTATTTATCATCGTCTGCAGCTGTGCCGCCGGCCTCTTTGATTTTCTGCCTGATAAGCTTGTAAGCTTCCTTCATCTCAGGCATTCCGTCAAAGGCATGAAGCGGAACAGGCATTATCATGGTGTCGGTCATCCATACATATATAGCTTCTTCCGTGAGGTCTACAAGTTTTATATCCTTGTAATCGAACGACTGATGGTCGTCACCCGCGTCGGTGGTGAGCGCATCATCACCTATGGTGACCACATTCTCCACTGCGTGAACTCTCTCAACGGTATCCGATGAATTCTTTATGGCTTTGTCCTGCTGCCTTAGCAGAATTCTCTCAGACATTATAGGACCGCCGATACCGATTACCGCAGCCACGATGTATGCAATCATTGTGAACTGGTGGTCTGCATGGAACAAGGTGAAAAGTCCGGCTATGCAAAGACCGCTGATGAAATACGTGAGTCTCTGTCTGTTTACCAGCTTGCGGCCACCTTCAGTATAAAGAATGCGGTAACGCCCGAATGCCGAATAGTCCTCATCGGTGAGCACGAATTTTATAACTCTTGGATTCTTTTTTGTTGCCATCTCTGTCTCCTTTTTGCCGGCTGGTCACGGCCGGCACATTATACGGTTAACAGTATACCACATGAATGGCTGTCATTGTTTCAATTTGCGCTCAAAAACAGTATAATTACTTGGTTGGCCCGCAAGCGGGCTCAGAAAAAACGCAGTTAAGTCACAGTATATTTTAAAGAGGGGATAAACAACATGACTACAGTTGCATTTATCGGCGGAGGAAGTTTCGGCACAGCACTGTCAACAGTACTCGCAGGCAAAGGCTGCAGAATCAACATTTTCGACATCGACCAGGATCACCTTGCGCGCATGGCTGCAGACAGGGAGAACAAGGATTACCTTCCGGGCGTAAAGCTTGAAGGCGACTATCACTTCTGCAAAACCAACGAAGAAGCACTTAAGGATGCGTCATTCGTTGTATTCGCTCTTCCGGCACAGCATGTAAGAAGCGCTATAAAGGCAGCAGTTCCATACATCCGCGAAGACGCCATCGTTACATGCATTTCAAAGGGTCTCGAGCAGAAAACACACAAGAGGATGTCCGAGGTCATCGGCGAATACTTCGACCTCGACAGATACGTCTGCATGAGCGGTCCTTCGCACGCAGAGGAATTGGGAATCGGAGTTCCTACGGTAGTTGCAATGTCATCTAAAAAGGAGTCCACCGCCATTGCTCTGGCAGAACTCCTCAGCACAAATAAATTCAGAGTTTACTTAAATGACGATATGATGGGCATGGAGCTCGCAGCGTCGCTCAAGAACGTTCTCGCAGTAGGTTCGGGAATCGCCAACGGAGCCGGCTACGGAGATAACACTCTGGCCGCAATGCTCACAATAGGCTGCGCAGAGGCAACAGCACTGGGCGTTGTGCTTGGAGCAAGACCTTCGACATTCTTCGGACTCGCAGGTATCGGCGACATGATCGTAACCTGCACCAGCATCCACTCCAGAAACTTCCGCTGCGGCAGACTGATCGGTCAGGGCAAAAAGCCTGAAGAAGCCATCAAGGAAATAGGCATGGTCTCTGAGGGCATGTACACCGCCGAAGTAGTGCACGAGCTGGCTGAGCAGACCGGCGTAGAGATGCCTATCTTCAATGCGATTTATGACGTCATCAACGGAAAGATCACCGCAAAGGACGCAATGGATGACCTCATGCTGAGACCAATCGGATACGAGAGGGATTATCTCTGATATCAAGAAACAACAGCCCTCTGCAGCATTACAACTGCAAAGGGCATTTGCGAGATAGAATTCCGCGTGACGAGGCGCGCGAGCGTCGAGAAACGGAGCGTATCTGTAATACGTGAGTATCGCAGAACGCGAGCAGCAACACAGTCACGCGGAATTATAGCCGCAAATATGCGCTCGTAGCTCAGTGGATAGAGTACTTCACTCCGAATGAAGGGGCCGCGGGTTCGATCCCCGCCGGGCGCACCAGTAAGCAGAAGACCGGAGTCCTGCAACCACTATGTTACAGGACTCCGTCTTTTCATTCAGCCTCATTTAGAAGAACCGATGCTTTGAACATATCTCCGTCTATCGTTATATCAAACACTCCGCCCATAAGGCTTGTGAGATCCTTGGCTATTGCGAGGCCAAGACCTGAGCCTTCAGTATTTCTGGACTGATCGCCTCTTGTGAACCTCTCCATAAGTTCATCAGGAGATATGTTGAGTTCGTCCCGGGAAATGTTTTTCACTTCCAGAAGCAACTTATCCGGCGTATCGGCCAGGCCCGGAGAAGCCTGCACCTTTGAAACATCGATGTAGACCCTGCTGCCCTCAAGCGCATATTTACTGATATTGCTGAGCAGATTCTCAAGTACTCTGTACAGAAGTTTTCCGTCAGCAAGCACTTTTGTGTTATCAGCAATAATCTTCTTTCGTATATCAAGACTTTTGCTGCTGAGTCTGTCGCCCATCTCCGCAAGAGACTGGTCAATCAGAGCTGACAGATCGATTGTCTCGATTTCGCAAGGAATGTTACCGCTTGACGCTTTGGCTGCTTCAAACAGCTCCTCAGTCAGAGTCTTCAGCCGCTCGGTTTTCTCCCTGACTATTGCCAGATGAGCCGGAGCGTCTTCACTGTCAAGGCCTTCTTTTTCCAGTATGTCCAGATAGCTGATCATCGAAGTAAGCGGTGTTTTGAGATCATGCGATACGTTGCTGATCAAATCGGTTTTGAGCCTCTGATTCTTGATTTCGTTCTGAACAGCAGCATTTGTTGCTTCCGAAATGTGATTTATGTCAGACGCGAGCTTGTCTATGTCTGTTTTTGGTCCTCTCTCATCTTCATTGACAGGTATCCTGTAAGACAGGTTCCCCGATTTCACTTCTATAACTCCCGCTCTGACCTCTGCAAGTTTGCCGATCTTGCGAATGACCAGTATTACCGCCACAGTCACCGCAACCAGTTCTGCCATAACCGCGATAAAGCCATTGCTGAAAAAGACTCCCAGGCATTCCGGCAGAACAATGAGCGCCAGCAGAATCAGGCTGTATTTCACCATTAACTTGATTGCAGCTTTGCGGTCTCCATCCGCAGGAATAGCAAACTTTCTTATACTGCCCATTACATTCTTAAGGCCTGCACCGGCTTTCTTCGCGCCTTCGCCCGTTTGCTTTGCGCCCCAGCCAAGGAACTCGAGTACTCTTCCGAGAAGGGCTTTCCGGATCAGTTCTCCGGCTTTGATTTTCTTCACAACAGTAACAAAGCAAACGATGGCAATAAAGATACATGCTGCCATTCCTGTTGTGCAGTACCAGAAGACTGTATTGTTCGGTATTCCGAAGCAGTACTCATCTTTTATAACCGGGGTGTATATTCCGGCCAGTTTTATCAGGCCAAAATGATTGTCGCATCTGGTCATCTCCATAAGCGGAAATGCAATGGCTACAGCTCCGACGCTTGCACAAATAAGCACGATAATTTGTAGCTCGCTCCACAATCTGTCAAACCAGTTCAATACAGGTTTGCCGCTTGCATCCCTGCGGAAGCGTCCTGTCATAACGCACAGTGCCACCACCGATACCAATGTTGCGATTGCCAGAATTACGATTAACGTCAGTCCTTTGCTGATAAAATCCGCCTGGATATGATTCCCTGTAAACTCTGCGATCCACATATTGGTATGCTCTGATTCCTGTTCGGAAAGCGGTGCTGCGTCTGCCAGGTGGGCCACGCCAATCGTCGCAGCGCCCGCCAGCCCCGTTGCAGTTCCCAGGATCGTCGCAAGACCATAGATCAGAGTATACAGACCTTTACTCGAAGTTCTCAGACCGGTATCTTTCTTTTCTTCAATTTGTTCCCTATTCATCTCAATTGACCTCTAGTACTTTTCAACTTTGTATCCGATACCCCAAACTACTTTGAGGTAGCGCGGATTCTTAGGGTCTATCTCGATTTTCTCACGGATACGGCGGATATGAACAGCAACTGTGTTTTCTGCTCCGAAGGCTTCTTCCTTCCACACATTTTCATAGATTTCGTCTATGCTGAAAACTCTGCCGGCGCTTGAAGTTAAAAACTTCAGTATGCCATATTCAATTGGAGTCAGCGAAACTTCATCCCCATCAACAGTCACTGTTTTGGCATTATCGTCGATCTCCAGCCCGCCGCTTCTAAACACATTTGCTTTACCTGCCTCCGCAGAGCTCCCAAGCTTATTGTATCTTCTGAGCTGAGACTTGACCCTTGCAATAAGTTCCAGAGGATTGAAAGGTTTCGTCATGTAGTCATCCGCACCGACATTCAGGCCTGTGATTTTGTCGTAGTCTTCTGACTTAGCCGACAGCATGATAATCGGAATGTTATGTTCCTCTCTGATGCGCATAGTTGTCTGTATGCCATCAAGTCCGGGCATCATGACATCCATGATGATAAGGCTGATACTTTTGCTGCGCATGAGATTAAGCGCTTCTATTCCATCAAGTGCTATTACAGGCTCGTAGCCCTCACTTCGCAGGTAAAACGCAATAGCTTCAGCTATTTCCCTGTCATCATCAACAATCAGAATCATGCTTTCCATAACAGGCTCCTTTCAATTCTCAATTGTATCGTATAACAATGATATTAAGAAACTCCTATCATAATTATTACGATTTTCTTAAGAAAAAAGATGCGCCCGGAAATTATCCAAGCACACCATTTCTGAAACCAAGATCCAATTTTTCTTAGTCCTGACTGCCGCCCTATCTGTGAGCTGTACCCAGCCATTTTATACCCAGCATGGTAAGGTCATCAAACTGAGGAGCATCACCTACAAACTCATCAACACGTGTCTTAACATGCGGAAACAGCTCATAAGGAGCAGCCTCTTCTTTCGGAGGATCAACATCATATTCAGAATATCTCCACGGCTCCTTAAGGATCTTCTCAGTCTGCTCTGCAAGAACAACGGCATCGTGGCGAGAATGGCAAATAAAAATACTGCGTCCGCTATAACAATAAGGCACAGTCTGAATATCTTGCCCTGGAGTCCTTCCCGGAACACTCTTTTAAAATTTATTCTTGGTAACTATCAAGGTAATCCTCAATAACCTTCTTATACCCTTCTACATCTGCGCCGACAAAGGCTTTGCAAATGGTGTTGCCGGACTTATCCACTATAAACGTGGTCGGGACCGCCTCGACGTTATCGAACGCTTTCGATACGGATTCGTTGGCGAGTATGTTGGTATATCTCACGCCGGCCTCATTGCAGATCTTCTTCGCATCCCGGATGTTGTCTTCATTACTATGCCAGGAATTGCTTTTAGCGCCTGCAGGAGATGCATCCATTACGATGCCCACCACCTGAACATTATCAGGCAGCTCTTCATCCATAGCCGCGAGCTGTGGCATCTCTGCAATGCACGGTCCGCAGAAGGTAGCCCAGACATTGATTACAGTAACATCCTTTTCAGCAAAGATATCGTCGCTTACCGCGTTGCCATCCATGTCTACAGATTCGAAGCTTCCTATGCTGCTTCCTATTTCCATCTGTTCAACAGCATATTCGTTTCCGCCGCCATCATCATTTCCGCCCGCGCTATTCGCAAGGATAAAGAATACTGCAACATACATCGCGATTATGGCAACCGTTGAAAGAAGGTCCAGTATTCCCAGTATCTTCAGGGTCTTATCCTCTTTGGCGGACTTGCGGCCAATGAAGAAGAAGATGAAGCCAAAGAAAGCCAGTATGACCGTAACGGTCGCGACCGGTCCGGCTTTCACATCCGAAAAGATCAGTATAAAAGACAATACCGCTGAAACGATTGGTATCAGTTTTATCAAAGTTAATGCAGTTTTTTTATTCATCTCTATCCCTTTCAGTTTTTACTTGGCTCGGTCTTTGAGAGTCAGATACATCTCAGTCTCAGTTGCTGCCTGATAAGGGTTCGTGAAAACTATGTTGGCTATGCCAAGCGTGAACGCTCCCACGATTCTCCATCCTATGAAGGAAAGGTCGAGTATGAAAGAGGCCCACTTGCTCCCGTTCATCATGTCTGCAGACATGGCTCTGGCCTTTTTGCCTGAGATATCGGGATTATCTGCGATTATATATGGGACAAGTCTCCAGCAATACGCCTTGTAGATGCCCGGAATTACCAGAAGCAGTGTCCAAAGCATATTGATTATCTGAGTGCCGAACATGGAAAACACGATATCCCTGTAATTGCTTCCGAATCCATAAGCGATGTTGTTACCGTCTACATGGGTCTCCGGGTTTGATGCATTTTGAATAAAGAATCTCCTCGCACCTACATTCAACGGGTTCAGTACCAGTGCGCTAAGCATCAGTCCCACCGTCAAAACTATACCTATCAGGGCTATTACTGCTGTTGAAACTATAACAGGGAGCAGTTTGCTTCCGGATCCGCTGACATCGACATTCTGCCCGTTTAATTCAACCTGAACAGCATCATTTCCGCTCTCCTGGATAGTGCCTGCATTCTCATCTGCCGGCGCTTCATACGATCCGTTGTTATTGTTGATGACCTGCTTTGCCGTGAAGGATGGTGAAGATGTCGATACACTGCCTATTCCTCCGGCCAACATAAGTATAAGCGCCGCAATTATGCAGGCTATCTTGTTCGCATTGTATGCAGCCTTACCTTTTGCTTTAAGTTCCTTACGATCCCACATTTTTCAATGATCCTTTCTATAATAGTTTTGCAGGATCAGTATCCTGCGTTTATATCTATGAGATTCGTCAGCTCCCTGCCTTCCGTGTATCGCCTCAGGTTTTCGCAGAAGATGTCGACTGTTATGTCAATGGTTTCAGGGAGCCCCATATCGCCTGAGATATGTGGTGTGATTATGCAGTTTTTTGCCGTCCACAGCGGATGATCCGAAGGGAGCGGTTCGGGGTACATTACATCGAGAGCCGCTCCGGCTATGCGGCCTTCATTGAGAGCCTCGATAAGCGCTTCCTGATCAACAACCGTGCCCCGCCCGACGTTTATTACAAAAGCCTTTTCAGGGAGCAACGCTATGCGTTCAGCACTCAGCAGGCCATCGCTTTCAGAAGTGCCCGGTACGCAGAGTACCAGTACATCTATCTGATCATCCTCAGCGCGGCTGCTCAGGACACTTTCAAAGTCGTCCATCCTGAACACCTCATCAAAGAAGTCGCGGTCTTTCCCGCTGCGACTGAATCCTATCACCTTTCCGGCTCCGAGAGCCCTGAACCGTTTTGCTGCGTTCTGTCCCAGATTTCCCGTACCGGCTATCGCGATCACGCTGCCCTTGATGGATCTGATTTTAAGGTCTCTGGTCCATCCTCTCTCTTCTATTACTTTGAAGTATTCCGGCATGCGCCTCATGAGAAGGAGCGTCACCATTATGATGTGCTCGGATATCGCCAACCCGTAGGCTCCCGAGCTGTTCGAGAGCAGCACATCTCCCCGGTCGAAGACTCCGCTTTTCAGAAAGTGCCCCACGCCGGCGGAGACAGAGTGACACCATTTCAGGCGAGGCATCTCCTTGAGCAGCTCTCCTTCATCGCAGTAGACCACCTCCGCGTCGCCGATCTTTCCGGCAGCTTCTATACCACTGTCAAAAAAGCCCATCTCAAAACCGCATTCCTCAGCGACAGAGCGCATCTGCTGCTTGTTTGCATCAGATAAAAAGTCGC
The DNA here is from genome assembly GCA_017405845.1 of Mogibacterium sp. Taxonomy (GTDB): domain Bacteria; phylum Bacillota; class Clostridia; order Peptostreptococcales; family Anaerovoracaceae; genus Crickella. The sequence goes on from JAFQZQ010000052.1 coordinate 81,999, forward strand.
AGATCGCGTAGCATTTCTTCATATCAGCACTCCTTCAGCCTGCCGGGCCCTACTTAAATTCCACTTTTAATTTGTACTTCGATGACAGATTCGAAATCACAGGCTGGAAGATCTCCCAGATAGAGTGCTCAGCAGCAGCTTTTGCATCTTCGAGCACGTTCTCGTCTTCCAGTTTCTGTAGCATCCTGTCCTTAGCCTGCGTTTCCACCTCAGCCTGCTGCTCAGGCGTCAGTTTTATGTTCCCGAACGCAAAGGCTTCCTTTTCAACTTCTCCGAACTGTATATTCTCGCTCGGGATGTTGATAGGCTCGAGATCCGGCGCCGGCACTTTCATTGTCACAGTCTTTGTTTCTTCGTCGAGTGTTATGTCACCGGCAGTCAGTCCGCTCAGGTCGACGGTATAGACAGCCTTACCGTTATACGTGATAAGCTGGTACTTCGAGAACGCCTTTATCTTGAACAGGCCTGTCTGGGTAAGTGTTGTAACATCGGAAACATCTCTCGAGTACACTTCAAGCCTTTTGAGCTGCTCTTCGTCACCGAGCACAGCATCAGCAAAATCAGCAACCTTATAACCGAAGATCCTATGATTGATCAGCGTAAAGTCGTGATCCTCAACTGCAGTCTCAGTAGTGAAAAGAGCCTTGAAGGCATCTTTAACTGCGAGACCGTGCATGTATGCCGTGAAGCATGTAAGAATGAGCATGCCGGCGATGATACCCACGAAAAAAGTGCGTATCCTTGCGAACCAGCCCTTGCGCCTTCCCTTTCTCTCAGCTTTTTTGAGAGCATGCTTCATTTCATTGTCGTTCATCTCAGCCATGTATTTACCCTCCTGCTTATGCTTTTTCCGAGAGCTTTTTTATAATTTCTATATCCGAAGGCAGCCATCTGACCTGCCACGGGTCGTTCAGCGGAAGCCATCTGGCTGACTCATGCTCAAGAAGCGTCAGCTCTCCGCTGATGATACTGCAAATGAAACAATCCATGGACATATGGAATTCCGGGTAGTCGTACTCTACAGTCATAAAAAACTCATCGACCGACACTTCTGTGTCTAGCTCCTCGCGTATCTCTCTGACAAGAGCCTCCTCAGGAGTCTCCCCTTTCTCCACTTTGCCGCCCGGAAATTCCCACCAGTCTTTCCACGCACCATAACCGCGCTGTGTGGCGAAGAATCTTCCGTCCTCTATTAATATCGCAGCTACTACTTTTATAGATTTATCCACAAAAACCTCTGCGCCTACTTTGTATAGCGCTCAAGCACCGTTTCATACACGTAATCCGCTTTGATTTCGCCGAGACGTTTGAAGTGAGGCTCGGCATTGTGGCTCTTTATGGCCTCATCATCTGCCCACTTTTCAAGCAGGAAGAGCTCATCCGGCGAATCTGCCGCAAAGTAATAATCGTATTTTATATTGCCGGCTTCGGCGCGGCTGGCAGCATCAAGGCCTTCAGCTTTTATAGCCTCGAGGAACTTCTCACGCATGCCCTCTTTGCACTTGTAAGTCACATTCAGGATCTCCATGTCCGACTCCTTTCACTTCTCATACTTTCACGGCACATGGTATTTATGCGCCGAGCATCTGCTGATCGTATTCGAACAGAATACAGTTTATCTCATATATATCGTAATTGCCGGTTTCTATGCAATACTTGATGATCTGATCGAAAACCAGGCTCGGCGAGAGCGCAAGCCCGGCTCGCGCGAGTAGATCATTGGTTTCATCAAGGCTGAGCTTCAGCGCGATCGCAAGCGCGAGTGCCGTCTTCTTGCTCGGTTTATAATCCACATTGCTCCTTATCTTCGAGAAATGCTTTCTGTCTATGTTGGCCCTTTTATACACGTCCGGATCAGACAGCCCGCGGCGATCGATCAACATAAACAGGTATTCCTGAAACGTCTTATCCATATGCTTGAGGCGGTCTTTCAGCGACGCCCCCTCAGTCGGAAACGACGGAGCATATGACGGAGCAGCTCGCAAAGACCCGGACGCACTGCTTTTCGGCCTGATTGGCATCGCTTTTTCCAAAGGAGCACTCGAGTATTCTTCCGCAATAGACGCCTCATTCCGGAGTATTAAACTTTCGTCCAGTTCACCCGGGCGCAGGGTGCGGCTTAAATCCTCATCTATTGAAGACTCTTCGTACCCGCCGAAGAAATCATCATCCATCCGGTTAAATGAAGGATAGCAATACACCTCACGGTCTTCGATGAATGTCTTTATATCCGAAAATAGCTTGCCTGATACCGCGAAGGACTCCTTGTCGTAAACCACCAGCAGCACTTCCATCTCGTTCACAAGCAGGAATCTGCTGATTTCTGACATTGCTATCCGCAGAGCTTCGTCCTTAGGGAACCCGTAAGTGCCGGTCGCAATCAGCGGAAAGGCGATCGACTCACAGCCGAGTTCTGCAGCCAGTTTCAGCGAGTTGCTGTAGCATTTAGCCACAGTCTCGCGCTCGCCGAAACCGCCGCCACGCCACGCAGGGCCGACGGTGTGGATTATGTATTTCGCACGCAGGTCAAAAGCAGGTGTCCACGCCGCCTCACCGGGCGACATCTCACCGATTTTGCGCCTTGCTTCGAGCAGCCTGTCCCAGCCTGCAGCCTCATAGATCGCCTGATCGACACCCCTGCCGACCCCGACTGCAGGATTCGCGGTATTGACTATCGCATCTGCTTCTACATTTATTATGTTGTTGCGAATGATTTGAAGTGCCATTTTTCAGTCTCTCCATTTGACCGGTCAAATCCGGATACCCGAACGGCAGCGCACCATCGCTGATGCGCTGCTTTTATTATACACTATAACGTTTTTTCAAGGTTAAAACCTTTTCACAGACTATTCCGCTGACCTGCACGCAAAGTCCGCACGTATCTCATCCAGCTCTCCGTCGCAAAGGGTATATCCTCTCGCCATTTTAGTCATCGATTCCGCTACTACTGAGAAGTTCTTCGCGATCCCTATCCCGTCATTATGAAATCTTGCGGACCTCTCAGGTGCGATGCCGATCCTGCCGGCCACACTTACCGCATCCATGTTGGCTCCAAGGAATATAAACTCCCAGCCGTATTTTTTCTGCTGTCTTTCGATCATTCTCTTTACGCGTCTGTAGTCGAAGATCACGCTTGAGTTTTCCATGCCGTCTGTCGTGATCACGAAGAGAGTCTTCGACGGCCTGTCCTCCACCCTTGCGTACTTGTGTACATTGCCAATGTGGTGTATTGCGCCGCCGACAGCATCGAGCAGAGCTGTGCTGCCTCTGACATAATACGTGTCTTCGTCCAGCTCTTTCACCTTATCCACCGGCACTCTGTCATGTATCACCTCAGATATGTGATCGAACAGCACAGTCGACCAGATGATGTTGTCGGACTCTTCCTTCTGCTTCGCGAGCATCGCGTTGAAGCCTCCGATCGTGTCCGCCTCAAGACCGCCCATCGATCCGCTCCTGTCCATGATGAAAACAACTTCCACTTTCTCACTCTTTGTATTCATTGCCTGCCTCCTTTTCGAACTTTCTGCTCTATCCTGTTTGCAAGCTCATAATACAGTTCCACGAGACTGTAATGGTCGCCCGCCATGCGACAAAAAGGCCATCCCGCTTGGGATGGCCTCTTATCATTCAGTTTTAGTTGCGCCCACAGCAGTTCTTGTACTTCTTGCCGCTTCCGCATGGGCATGGATCGTTTCGACCGATCTTTACACGCCTGACCGGAGCGCTTTTGGTGATCGCCGGGCCGCTGTTCTTAAGCGACATCAGAGCTACCATTTCGTAATAGTCGTGTCCGCGGTTGTCCCTTATGCGGCATTCCCTGCTCATCTCGATATACAGCTCTGTGAAGTTGAATCGCTCTTCATCGGATTCAAATTCAAATCGTGAAGACGAATCGCCTGCACCTTCTTCGTCCGCAATGAATGCCTCCACAGCATCGTTCACGCGCATGTGATTGTTGACGGTCTCGTAGAGCTCGTGAATTTTGAGCGCAGCAATATCCGGACCGCATCCGAAGTGCTCCTCGATGAAGGTTTTCATCTTCTGGTGCGATTCACGGCTGATGAGGCTGCCCTGCTCGTATAGCTCTTCAACCTCTTCGGCACTTGGCACGTAAAACGAAAGATCTCTCTGCACCTCCTGCTCGAGGTATTTATAGTAATCGTTCTTTTCAAAGCCGTTGAGCACCAGTCTGCCGTCTCTTTCGGTGAACCACTGATAATAGCCCGGTGTAGAGTCAAACAGCTCCATTACTTCAACAATATTTGTGCCGGGATACTTGAGTGCAAACAAGTCTTTCAGCACGTCATACGTCATTACTCCGTACAGGTATTTGCCCGCCTCGATACACTTGTACATCCAGTTGCGCTTGCGCCATCTCAGCGTCAGCTCATCTGAGTGCACTTCTTCATAAGTCTCGCGCACTTCCTGCGGTATTATGACCTTGTCTCCGGGCTCGCAAAGAACCAGGCCTTCACGTTCCAGGAGCTGAGCAAGCATCTTGTCCGTCTCTACAGTCAGGATCACTCCCGCCGGCTTGCCGAGCAGAAAGCGGAACATCGCCATCTCGCTCTCACCCAAAGAGCTTAGCCTGTCCTCGAAGCTGCCTTTCATATTGTCTGTTGGTTTCTGATTGGTTTGTTCCATGTTTATAACTTTTTAGTTGCTTGGATGCGGCATATATGCGTAAAGATTCATGGCCAGAGCGTTGATCGGCATAGTCTGCAGCCAGACCTTTCCCGGGCCGGTAACGACTGTGTTGAACAGTCCTTCGCCTCCGAGAACAACATTGGTGAAGCCCTTAACTGTCACGATCTCCATTGAGCATGTTGCCTCCATTGCTGCCACGTATCCGCTGTCTACGACCAGCTGTTCACCGGCGCCAAGCTCTCTCTCCTGTACTGATCCGTCAATCTCGAGCCACGCGTATCCGCTGCCGGAGTACGCCTGCATGAGGAAGCCTTCACCTCCGAAGAATCCCGTAGCTGCTCTTTTCTGCAGATAAATATCCATGTTGACGCCTTCTGTAGCAGCAAGGAACGAAGTTTTCTGAGCAATGATAGGTGTCTCGCTGATATTAAAGGCCATGATATCTCCAGGGGAATGCTTTGCAAGAGTAAGCTCTCCTGCCTGTGTTGCCGAATAGTGGTTGAGAGCAAGTGATTCACCAACAAGAGCCTTTTTGAACATTCCTCCAAGACCACCCGTTTTTGTCTCCATCTGGATCCCCGGTGTCATCCATGCCATTGCCCCACTTTGACACTTGATGCTCTCGCCCTGATCCATATGCAAAGTAAGAACTGTAAACGGCTGATTCTTTATCTCATATTTCATTTTTAGTCTCCCTTCTCATAAAATAACGTTCGCAACTATTATACACCGCTTTACACCTGTTACACATCACAATCTGCATACGCTTTTACAAAAGGGAGACCTGCCGTATGTGAAAAACCGTTTGGCTTATGATATAATTTTTTGGCTGCCGGGTTCTGCATGCAGACAGGAGGCAGCCCCCGTTAACGGAATCATTTTTTCTATTTTGGAGTTAAGCAATGAGAAAAAGACATTATCTAAAAACCGCATTTGTAGGTGGACAGCTGATCACCGGAAGGCATAAGGCGGCGATACAGGATTCACTGGTAATGATAGATCAGGGCTTTATCATTTATGCCGGAGAAAGAAACTACGATATGGCACCAAGCCTTGAAGGCTTTGATATCGTTGATATCACCGGTAAGACCATTATGCCGGGCCTTATAGATGCACATCTTCATTTCAGCGGGAATCTCAACGACAACGATTCTGACTGGGTAAGAGAGCCTCTGCTTCAGAAGCAGGTAATGGCTGTTCAGCAGGCACGCGAATGTCTTGAGAACGGACTTACCACCGTAGGAGAAATCTCCCGTTTCGGTATTCCAATCAGGGATATGGTAAACACAGGACAGATGCAGGGGCCTAGAATCATAGCGACCGGAAGAGGCTTCTGCGCTACCGCTTCACACGGCGATTCCCATAACTGCTCAATAGAGGAAGTAGCCGCAGGTCATCCTTGGGCTGAAGCCGTTGACGGTCCTTGGGAACTTCGCAAGGCCGTAAGGCGCAGACTCAGAGAATGCCCTGACGCTATCAAGATCTGGGCAACAGGCGGCGGCATTTACAGATGGGATACATCGCGTGACCACCACTACACATATGAAGAGATCAGAGCCGTCGTAGAAGAATCCGCGATGAGAGGCATCCCTGTCTGGTCACATACATACGGTGCCACAAAGCCTTCAGTAGATGCAGGCGTGGATTTCATCATACATGGATTTGAGATCGACGAGTATGATATGGAAAGAATGTACGATAAGGGAATCTATTTCTGCCCTACCATCAACTTCCTTCCTGCATGGCTGTCGACATATCCGCCGCAGTACATACCGGGTGTGCATGATAAATATGAAGGAAAAACGATAATAGATAAGGAGCTCGCAAGGCTCTATGACAACGTCAATAAAGCCTACAAGATGGGTGTCATAATCAATGTAGGATCCGACAGCTTCAATTCCGATTCAACACCTTACGGTGTCACTTCCATCGGAGAGATCCACAGATTCGTAGACTCCTGCGGAATGAGCGAAATGGATGCGATCATAGCCGGAACAGCCAACGGTGCCCGTGCTCTCGGCTGCTATCACATCACCGGATCAATAACAAGAGGCAAGTGTGCCGATATGCTGATAATCAACGGTGATCCTCTGAAGAGCATATATGATATCAGCGTCGACAACATGGACATGATCATCAAGGATGGCGAGGAAGTACTTCGCTACAAGGATAAGAAGTAGATCCGGAGGTAGTGATATGGATAAAAAGATGGAAGAAATCATGAATGGACTCAGTCAGGTCATCACGATGCAATATGATTATCCGCCTAACGGTGAAGGCTCACTCGGATACAAGGGCTTTAATCTGTACAGATTCAGGACTGATGACTTAGATGATATAAATTCAGCCATACAGAAGAGAGCCGAGAAGTATGAGCACTCCTACAATTATCAGGTACTTGCTCAGGAAGTCATCACAGACCTTCTTGACGACGGATTGATCACATACGGAGGCTACGGTTTCAAGAAACAAATGAAAGAGAATCACAGCATCTGATTCGGTAAAAACCATTCAGGGCAGCCTTTACACAGGCTGCCCTTTTTATTGTACAAAGCGAATCATTCCATGTATCGCATTTACTCTCTTTGTCCGATTATCGTTGCTGCGAAGATGATTGCCGCACCTGCAATCTCCCTTACACTCATAATCTCGCGCAGGAAAATCGCTCCGAAGATCATGGCGAACACCGCCTCGAGGCTCATGATAAGAGCGGCTGTCGATGAGTCTGTGTATTTCTGGCCTATGATCTGCAGTGTATATCCGCCGGCTGTCGGCACGAATGTCTGGTATAGCAGCACCGGAATGCCGGCCAGCAGTGCCGCAAATGTAGGATCCTCTGCGATCAACGCTATCACCAGGCCTGCCGCACCGCAGAAGAAGAACTGCGCCTGAGATATAAGTATGGCATTGTCCTTGTCGACAAAGCAGTTCACCGCAACGATCTGAGCGGCAAATCCGGCTGCGCTGACCAGAGTCAGCCAGTCTCCCTGAGTGGCTCCGCCGAGTCCGCCCTTGAGGCTCATGACTCCAAATCCGAACATGGCAAGAGCGATGCAGAACACGGTGCGCCTCTTCACCTTACTGCCAACAATCACGCTGAAAAGCGGTGTAAACACAATATAAATCGAAGAGATGAAGCCCGACTTGCCGGCGCTGACAGTCAGAAGGCCGATCTGCTGTGTCGCAGTCCCGATAAGCATGAACAGGCCGCATAGAACGCCCGCCTTAAGCAGTCTCTTTTTTCTGTAGTCTATCTGCCCCTGCGTGTTGTGTTTTCTTGAGAAATAGCCACTCGTTCTCAGGCCTCGCATAGCAATAGGGGTCAGCACAACAGCTGCCATAAGCTGCCTTACTGCGTTGAATGTCATTGGCGGCATTACCCGGTTTCCGAGCTTCTGCGAAATGAATCCGGTGCCCCACAGCACAGCTGTAAGCAGAAGTATTAAGTTGCCTTTATTTTTGTCGCTCATGTATCAGATTTTACAAAGAAAATTGCTTGACTTCAAGGCTTTGACCGCTTATACTAATCAAGCGTGTGCGCTGGATTTGTTCAGTGCCGCAGCCGAGGCAGGTCATCGGACCGGCAGCCGAAGCACTAATAATTTATTACTAGTTATGCCGAACCAGAATGGCGACCGCAAAAGCGGGCAGGCCTCTCCCAGTAGGCGAACCGAAAAAGCTCTGCAATAAAGCAGACGTACCGTGATTCGGACGCAAAGTGTAAAAGCAGTCGTACCGCAAACCGGACGCAAAGCACATAGGCAGATCTGAGTAGGTAGAAAGGAATCAAGATGAAGTCTTACATCGCTAAGCCATCCGATATCGACCGCAAGTGGTACGTTATCGATGCAGAGGGAAAGACTCTCGGAAAGCTCGCTGTAGAAGCAGCAATGCTCCTGAGAGGAAAGAAAAAGCCGACTTACACACCGCACATCGACACAGGCGATTACGTTATCGTAATCAATGCTGAGAAGGTTGCAGTCAGCGGCAAGAAAGAATCCGACAAGGTCTATAAGAGACATTCCGGTTATCCGGGTGGACTCAAGGAGACAACTCTCGGCGAAATGAGAGCGACAAAGCCTGAGGAGATCATCCTCCACGCTGTTCGCGGAATGATGCCGAAGGGCAAGCTCGGACGTCAGATGTTCAAGAAGCTCAAAGTATACGCAGGACCTGAGCATCCACATACAGCTCAGAAGCCTGAAGTATGGACTTGGTAGAAAGGAGGAGTAGACAATGGCAAAGACTATGTATCAGGCAACAGGCAGAAGAAAGTCATCCGTAGCCAGAGTTAGACTTCTTCCTGGAGCAGGCAACATCATCATCAACAAGAGAGACATCGATACATACTTCGGCGAGAAAGATATCGTTAAGAACGAAGTCAGAAGACCTCTCGAACTTACAGGAACACTCGGCAGCTTTGATGTAATCGCTACAGTTAACGGCGGCGGTTTCACAGGCCAGGCAGGAGCACTCAGACACGGAATCGCAAGAGCACTCTGCGAAGTCGACGAAGAGGCTTACAGACCGGCACTTAAGGCAGCTGGCTTCCTGACAAGAGACCCAAGAATGAAAGAGCGTAAAAAGCCGGGTCTCAAGAAGGCCAGAAGAGCAAGCCAGTTCTCCAAGAGATAATCAACAGAGACTATTGCTCACACAAAACGAGCCAATCAAAAAGGAGTTCATTACGAACTCCTTTTTTTCATTGTCAGATCAATCGGAAATCAATCTGTATGTACCTTTATTTCCCGATTAAGCGTCTTCCTTGTTCTTCTTCAGCAGTCCGAGGAGCAGGCATCCGATAACGGAACCTACGAGGAGTGCTACGAGATACATGAATACGTTTCCTACTACAGGGAATACGAAGATTCCACCGTGAGGAGCCATGAGCGTGCACTTGAATGCCATCGAGAGCGCGCCTGCAACACCGGAACCAACCATCAGAGCCGGGATTACGTGCAGTGGGTCTGCAGCTGCGTAAGGGATAGCACCCTCAGTGATGAAGCAAAGTCCCATGATGAAGTTGACAGGACCGGACTTTCTTTCAGCCTCTGTGTATTTCTTCTTGTGAATAATTGTGGAAAGTGCGATAGCGATAGGTGGAACCATTCCGCCGACCATTACTGCAGCCATGATCATGTAGCCGATCTCATTCTGAGCTGCAAGTGCAGCTGTACCGAATACGTATGCAGCCTTGTTGAGCGGGCCGCCCATGTCTGTAGCCATCATTGCGCCGAGGAGAAGTCCGAGTACAACGCTGGATCCCGAGCTCATGCCCATGAGTACGTTGGAGATCCATGTGTTGAGTGCTCCTACGATTGGGTTGATAGCGCACATTACCAGACCAATCATCAGTATTCCGCAGAGCGGATAGATAAGTACCGGCTTGATTCCTTCGAGTGCAGGAGGAAGCTTTTCACATACTTTCTGGAGGCCCTTTACGAGGAAACCTGCAGCAAAGCCTGCTACGAGAGCTCCGAGGAATGCGGATGGGATTCCGCCGCCAGGTGAAGCAAATGTAGCGCCGGATGCAGCGAGAGCACCTCCTACGAAACCTACAGCGAGGCCCGGACGGTCAGCGATACTGCGTGCGATGAATCCTGCGAGGATCGGCAGCATGAAGTTGAATGCTGTTCCGCCGATAGCCTTGAACCATGCAGCAACAGGTGTGTTGGAACCGAAGTTGCTTGGGTCGATCGAGTAGTCATCGAGCAGGAATGCAATAGCGATAAGAATACCACCGCCGATAACGAATGGAAGCATGTGCGAAACACCTTCCATGAGGCTCTTGTAGAAGAATCTTCCTGCGCCCTCCTTCTCAGCCGGTGCATCTGATGCAACTGCGCCGGAGTGCTGATATACAGCAGCATCTCCTGCTATAGCGCGGTCGATGAGACCTTCTGAGCGGTGGATAGCGTCAGCTGTTGATGCCTTGATGAGCTTCTTTCCGTCGAAACGTCCAAGGTCAACGTTCTTGTCAGCTGCGATGATTACAACGTCAGCTTCCTTGATGTCGTCTGCAGTGAGTACATTCTTGGCACCGCCTGATCCCTGAGTCTCAATCTTGACGCCAACGCCTTTCTTTGCTCCGGTCTGCTCGAGTGCTTCAGCTGCCATGTAAGTATGTGCAATACCTGTTGGGCAAGCTGTAACTCCGACAACCTTTGTTCCCTTTGCAGGAGCTGCTTCTGCAGCTGCAGCTGCAACAGGAGCTGCCTCTTCCTTACCAAAACGATCAGCTTCCTTGTCATCGATCAGACCTAAGAACTCATCTACTGTCTTAGCTCCTACGAGTGCACTTGCGAAATCAGGATCCATGAGCATTGTCATGAGGTTTGCAAGTACTTCGAGATGTGTGTCTGCTGCGCCTGCAGGTGCAGCGATCATGAAGAACAGATTGCTGTCAGTTCCGTCGAGGCACTCATAGTTAACGCCTCCAGGTACTGTCATGGCTACAAGACCAGGCTGCTTAACAGCATCTGTCTTTGCGTGAGGAACAGCGATGCCCATGCCAACAGCTGTTGAACCCTGAGCTTCTCTGGCCTCGATAGCCTTCTTGTAACCCGCCTTGTCGTTAAGGTTACCAACTTTGTCGTGGAGATTTACCAGAATGTCGATTGCGGCGTTCTTATCTGCCGGGCTCTGATTCAGGAGTACTCCTTCCTTTTTCAGTAAATCGGTTATTTTCATCATTTTCCTTTCTGCGCTGTGCGCTGACCTATAAAGATAACCCCCATACTATATTTTATTTACGAAACTGCAGGGCTTTTGCTCACAGCGTTTCGAAAATACTGAGTATAAGATCTCCTGTTGCGAGATCGTCTGAGAAAGCAGTTGCACTGCCTGCAGCGGTTCCCATGTTGAGAGCCGTCTGATAATCGTGTGACTTCATGTAACCTGCAACGAAGCCTGCTACCATCGAGTCTCCTGCTCCTACAGAATTCTTAACTTTTCCCTTCGGAACTCCGACACGGAATCTCTGACCGTCTTCTGTAATAAGCATTGCTCCGTCTTTTGCCATCGAGATAAGCACGTTCCTTGCTCCCAGGTCCTGGAGCTTTCTGGCGTACTCTTCGATCTCATCATCATTCTTGAGAACCACGCCGAACATTTCTCCAAGCTCATGATTGTTAGGCTTGATCAGGAACGGATTGTATTTAAGCACTTTCAGCAGAAGGTCCTTTGTAGCATCAACAACGAACATGATGCCTTTTCCGTAAAGTCTCTCAAGTATTATCTCATAAACATTGCTCGGAAGCGAATTCGGGATGCTGCCGGCAAGGATGAGTACATCGCCCTCCTCGAGCTTGTCCAGCTTATGAAGGAGCTCATCATATGCCTCGTCGCTGATCTTAGGTCCCTGAGCGTTGATTTCAGTCTCTTCTTCGCCCTTGATCTTAACGTTGATCCTGGAAATACCCTCCTCCAGCATGATGAAGTCAGCGATGATGCCTTTTTTGTTAACGCTGTCAACGATCGCTTCGCCCGTAAAACCTGCAGCAAATCCGAGAGCAGTGTTTTCGATTCCAAGGTTCTTAAGAACAGTCGAAACGTTTATGCCCTTTCCTCCGAAGAAGCAGTCCTCGGACGCGGATCTGTTGGTCATGCCCGGGTCAAGCGGCTTGTCCATCCTGACGATATAGTCAATCGCCGGATTAAAAGTTACAGTGTAAATCATTTTGAACCTCCGTTGCTGCAATCTGCTAATATAGCTTCTATCTTTACCGTCCCTGTAGCCTTTTCACTTACTATAGCTTTTACAAGATAGCTGCCAGGCTCCACCGTTCCCGACATGGAGTCAGTGTCATTTGCGTTGAACGTCATTACCGGGTCCTCATCAGGAATTTCAGGGACCTCGTCGATCGACTGTTCATCAGCTGTTTTGTAAAGTTCTACCTGTATCACACCCTTCTCAAGATTCGATGTCAGCAGGACCTGATCACAGTCAGTTACCGCAAGACTTCCGGTAACAACAGCTTCATCTACGGCAGCGTTCTTTGCGTCAATTGTTATGCACTTCTCGTTACCTGCGTCGATGCTGAACTCGCTTTGTCCGCATGCCGACAGCATCGTCATGGCCAGTATCATGCACCCAACAAGTATCAAGCAAACCTTATTTTTCATTAACGTATACTCCTTATGCTATTATTCAGAGACTTTCAGGTCCGAAGCTGAACGGCAGCAGCTCATCCAGCGTGTTTTCCTGGTAATCCTCCGGCGTTCTTGCGGAAAGAACTATCATCCTTTCCTTATCCCCAAAGTCCCTCATAACCTGTCTGCAGGCACCGCATGGCACACAGTATTCCATGCGCTCGCCGTCAGTGCCTCCAACTATGGCAACAGCCAAAAGTCTCTTTTCACCCTCGGCTATCGCGTGGAATATAGCATTGCGTTCTGCACAGATGGTCATACCGAGCGAAGCACTCTCAACATTGACTCCGGTGTAAATCTCTCCCGAGTCGAAGAGCGCTGCGGCTGCCACGTTATAGTGCGAGTACGGCGCGTACGAGTTAGGCAGCTTTTCGATTGCCTTTTCGATAAGGAGCCTTTTCATCTCCTCATCTTTCCTTATGTCTTTATCGTACATTTTTGCCCCCCTTATCGCAAAGCCGTCAACAAGAGCTGATTTTAGAACTCAAATCTCGGGTTGTCCTTGTCGACGATGCCGGTCGCAACCGTGCAGCTGCGTCCCGACTGTGCGAAGTAGTTTGCAACGCACTCGGTGAAATCCTTCATCGCCTTCTTTACCTCTTCAAGGTTTAGATCGGAAAATCCGTCTATCGGATAAAGGACTCCGGTCGTCTTCTCAGTCATCTTGCCGACCTCACTCTGTCTCCAGGTCCAGCGGCGTGTCCTTACCTCATGGCCGGATACGTATACAACTTCGCCTGGTTCAGGATTGTCGAATTCATCCTCTGCTGCGCCGAAAGGTCTGAACGTATCCTCAGCGGTAGCCGGTCTGACCTCAAGGCCGGTGTCTTCGCAGCCACGGCCCTTGCCATCAGGGCGTACAAAGGTGAACAGATCGTGAGCTCCGATAGGCAGCTTGTATTTCAGAGAAATAGCGTTGCCGAGATCTACTGCCGGATTGATCGAAGGAAGGCCCTTTCCCTTAGCGAGCCTGTCCATGAGTGCCTCAGCAGCGCATGTATATCTGTTAGGATTCATGCCAAGTGCACGGAAGGCCTCGCGGTAAGGTACTACGCACGGATCGTTCTTTGCCTTGTTTCCCGATTCAGCAAAATACTGAATAACTTCGTTGGAATTCTCCTCGAGCATCTTTTCGATTGCCGGATAATCCTTGGAATTGTTAATGCCGGTTACGGCTACTACTCCGACAACGAAAGTCGGCAATTTATCAAACACCTCTTTGCTGACTTCATAAAACATAGTCTAATTCCCTTCCATCAAAAATCATTTACGTTTTATTTTATCACGACATCCGCCCCTATAATAGTGAAAAAAAGGGTTGCATTAATAAAACACAAATAAAAATAAGTGACAGGATTCAAAATCCTGCCACTTTTATGTGTTGTCTCATTTTGATAATCATCCGTTATAAGGATCTTCGCATTATGCAAGTGCTTCATTAAGAGCCGCTACGAGCTGATCAGCGTCAAGTCCGTGTACCTGTGCAGCTGCATCGATGGATTCGCCCTGAGAAGCCGGGCAGCCAATGCACATCATGCCGTTTGCAAAGAAAGTACGAACCAGTTCAGGATGCTCATTGATAACGTCTCCGATAATCATTTCCTTTGTAATCATTTGAATGGTCTCCTTTCGTGGAAATTCTCTACACCGCATATAGTACAACTGCGTGCGGTCAAAAGCAAGCAATATTCCTATTTGTGGGATAGGATTTTTACAGTGCCGCCTTTATTGCTTCAAGAAACTCATCAAACTCCTCGAATGCAGGGAACTGTGGGTAATCTTTTTTGATCTGCTCTGTTGAGCGGAAGAGGAAGCCCGCCTTGCTGGCCTCTATCATCTCGAGGTCGTTGTAGCTGTCTCCCGCGGCGATGGTATCATATCCGATTGATTGCAGGCCTCTTACGGTAGTCAGTTTTGAATGGTCGCAGCGCATCTTTATGTCTGCAATGTAGCCCTCATCGTCTATGATGAGCTCATTGCAGAAAATGGTAGGCCATCCGAGCTGCTCCATCAGCGGCTGCGCAAACTGCGAGAAGGTATCGCTGAGGATTATCACCTGAGTAATGCTGCGGAGCTCATCGAGGAATTCCTTTGCCCCTGGAAGCGGACGAATCTTTGCGATGGTGTTCTGTACATCCTTAAGCTTGAGTCCGTGCTCTCTGAGAATGCCCATTCTCCATTTCATCAGCTTGTCATAATCAGGCTCGTCTCTGGTCGTTCTTCTGAGCTCAGGGATCCCGCTCTCCTCGCTGAAAGCGATCCAGATCTCAGGATAGATGACGCCTTCCATGTCCAGACATACTACGTTCATTTTTTATCTCCTTTTTATTCGATCGGGAATCCGTAAAACGGCTTTTCGAAATAATATTCGTATTCTTCATTCTGATCTACAGGTTCATCCGGCAGACCGCAGATCATACCCTGGCAGGCTCCGGGCCCAGGTGTAATGAAGTGCGTTTCGGCTGCTCCGAAGTGCTTTGCTATCATCGAGGCGATCTCGGAATCGATGTCGAATGACAGCTCCTTCAGCACAGGATTGAGTATCAGCTCTGTCAATACCACCTTTACCGGATCCGCGCTGCGCACGGCACATATGGCATCGCCCCTGTTCACTGAATAGAGCCCGCATCCGTTCATGGTCTCCGCCTCGATCACCCTGAGCATCTCAATGCTTGGCTCTATATGAGGCTGTTCTGCCAGAAACGCCTCCCTGTATATATTGTATTTTTCCGCCGGAATGCGCTGAAGATCTATCTCCGCTCTGAACGGTGTAGGATCAGCCCCCTCGATGTCCAGGTCAAACTCGTCGAAATCATCAAACTCCTCGAGATCGAATTCCGGTGACATCGCTGCTCTTTCCAGCTTAAAGAAATGAGGTTCATAACCCAGCTCCGCATAGAAGGATACGAGCGAAGGTTCCGCCGGTGACAGTACCGAAATATATCCCGCTTCCGTCACCTTATCTCTTACGAAGGATGTCAGCTTTGCAGCCAGTCCCTGCCCTCGATTTTCTTCACGTGTGCATATCGCATAGCTCACATATACCGGAATACCCCTGTAAGTACCACATGGATGGCAGGTGATCGCTGAGAACACTTCGCCGCTTTCGTCGACTGCGGCATAGCCCCTGATGTCATCGCCGAAATTTTCATAAAAGGCATCGACTTCTTCAGGAGTGCTGTCGAAAACTTCACACCACAGAGAGCGCAGTCCCCGGTAATATTCCGAACCGTATTCGATTTCTTTGATTATTACTTCCATGAAAAACTTACTTCTCGATGGCGAAATATTTCATAAGCAGAATATCCGGATGATAGCTCAGCTTGGCCTTACGCAATCCCTCAATGCCCATGTCTTCCTCGCGGTTGAACGCGACGATATTCGGAAACTCAGCCTTCACAAGTCTGGCAAATTCGCGGTTCACCATAGTATAAGCGCCTTCCACGCCCGGCAGAGCCTTTTCGAAATGCGTATCGAACACCTCGTCGTCGAGCTTTGTGCCCGCGGTGAACGCCACAGGTTCTCCGTTCTGGTAAAGCATGCCCCCGAGGAATCCCAGGGTCTCATAATGCTTAAACATTTCCTCTATCGCACCGGCCTCATCGACCAGATCAGGATCATTCTTTTCCTTATAGAACTCATCCACGAAGGCTTTCGCCTCTTCTATGGATGAAAGCTTGCCGCATCCGCCGCCTTCACATGAAGTAAACATCCCGCATGAACCTGCAGCTATCCTGTGGAACTCCCACGGGCCATTGCGCTCAAAATGCTTTATGTGATTGCGTTTTGACGAAAGATGTCTTCCCGGAAGGTCGCAGAGCTTGGCTGATGTATAAATATAATCGGCGTTGTCGCGGTCCTCGATTATCTCAAATCTGTCGCCGTAAAGCGGCAGAAACTCCTCGAGGGTCTTGTCTGTCAGACCCCTGATGCGGAGCTTGTTTCCCAGCGAATGTACCTCGTCCATCAGGAGCTCTATCGAGTTTCTTATCTCTCCGTCTCCCTTCGGATACGCGTAAACATTCCACTGCGGCATTCCCACCAGAAGACGGTCGTCACAAAAAGCTATCTTCGGCCTGTATGCCTTGCGCCATATGAAGAGATTTGCAAAGCCGTAATCCGCGCCATGGCAGCCGCTTGCACAAATCCTCGCTTCTATGCGCTCCTTATCTTGTAATGTAATGTCTCTCCAGTCTATCATATAACCCCTATTCGGCCTTTGCCTCTGCGTTCGCTTCTGCCTTCGGAGCGTCTTTTGCCTCAGCCTTTGGAATCTCTTTCTCTTCAGCCTTTGGAGCCTCTTTCTCCTCGACCTTTGGTTTGTCAGCAGCCGGTTTTTTACTGTTTCTTTTGCGGCTGCTTCCGCTCTTCTTGCTGCTCTTGCCTTCGGCGTCTGCCTTTGCTCCATCAGCTTTTGGAGCCTCTTTTGCCTCAGCCTTTGGAGCATTTTTAGCATCGTCCTTTGCTTTGTCAGCAGCCGGTTTTTTGCTGCTTCTCTTGCGGGTGCTTCCACTCTTGCTGCCGGTTTTAGCCTCGTCCTTGCTGTCGGCTTTATTATCGCTCTTCTTTTTGTCTTTATCTTTGACTTCGCCGCCTGTCTTTGTGCTGTCAGCCTTTTTCTTGCTCTGTGTGCTCTTGTTGGTCTGACCGCCCTGATCGCTCTGACTCTTCTGATTATTCTGTTTTGGTTTAGCCTCGCCGGATTTCTTCTGTCCGCTGCTTTGCTTCTTGCGCGGAGCCGGCTTTGCAGCTGCTTTATTGAGCTCCTCATCGAGGCTCTTAACGAAATCTTCCTCAACCGATTTCTCTGTTACTGCCAGGCCTGCAGTCTTTACGGCAGCAGCCTCCTCGGCAGCCGCAGCTTTCTTAGCAGCTCTTTCCTCCAGCTTCGCAGCTCTTGCTTCCTGTCTTGCTGCTCTTTCTTCCTGCTTTGCGACCTTTGCAGCCTCGATCTCTTCGTCGCTGAGGTAATACTTAGGATTGTTCTTTCTCACCTCATCGAGTATGTATCCGAGCATGAAGAACATGAATGTATTCATGAGCGGCGATATGATGGTCTGCAGAATGTAAGTGAAATAGTCAGTAATCTGCGCTTTCATCTGGTACTGTGCATAGTACTGATTGACCTGTGCGACAGTATTGCCCATCATGTAGATTATGTAGAGAATCATCAGTGCAGCGACAGCATAGCATACTATCGACAGTGCCGATCTTCTGTATTTCTTTTCGTTATCTTTCATTAATAATTGCCTCTTTCTTTTCTGTTAGTATATCCCGCATATATTAGCAAAAATACAGCGTTTTATCAACCGCCGCAGGGGCGGCGAGTGCTCTAAAGGCGCCAGTCTACCGGACTGATGCCGTTGTCTTCGAGGAAGTAATTGCAGCGTGAGAAGTAGCATCCTCCAAAGAATCCGCGGTATGCGGACAGAGGACTCGGGTGCGGAGCTGTTATTATAAGATGCCTCAGCCTTCCCTGCTGAGCATTCACTATGAGATCCTTTTTTGCTCCTGCGTTCGATCCCCAGAGAATGAACACTAACGGGGTCTCTCTTTCAGCCAGCAGCTCTATTACGCGGTCGGTAAAGCGCTCCCAGCCCTTACCGCGGTGCGAACCCGCCTGATGCGCCCGCACAGTAAGCACGGTATTGAGAAGCAGCACGCCCTGCCTTGCCCAGGGATCCAGAACTCCGCGTGTGCTGTCAGGTCCGTCAGGCTTTTCCGCCATGTCAATACCGAGATCATCACGAAGCTCTTTAAGGATGTTTACCAGCGAAGGCGGAAGAGCGACCCCCTCGCGCACACTGAAAGCCATCCCGTGTGCCTGACCCGGCTCATGATAAGGATCCTGCCCAAGTATCACGACCTTGACATTATCGTAGTCAGTGAATCTCAGCGCGTTGTAGATATCTGCCGCCGGCGGATATACTGTCTCCTCTCTGTATTCATCAATAAGAAACGAGCGTAACTCCTGATAATACGGCTTCTGCCATTCATCAGCGAGCAGCTCGTCCCATTTGTTTCCTATTATCTTTTTTTGCATCTATTCAGTCGCCGCAGGGTCTTTGTGCTGCGGGCCTCCAATTATGCCTCGCTTCTTTTCTGTAGCGATTATTATGGTGTAAACAAGCGTCGCACAAATCATGCCGATAAGGAATCCGCAGACTACATCGGATGGGAAGTGCATTCCCAGATAAAGTCTCGAAAGTCCTATCAGGGCGGCAATAATTATGGCCAGCACCGACCATTTGTGCGCTGTTTTCGGATCTGCGCCATCTCCTCTCCATCCGAGACATGGCACAACATCATAGCTCCTGCCTGTACTTGTCTTCATAGGAAGTGTGGCAACAAAAGCCGCCCAGGCGGGAGCGATCGAATTCGCCGTGTGCCCGCTCGGGAAGGATGCATCTCCCGGATCCGCCACCATCCGGTTGACCGCCTCGAACAGCACCCAAGGGCGCTCTCTGTCCACAATAGGCTTTAAACCCAGATTGCAGACTATGAAAGTCACAAGCAGCGACAACGAGCAGATTATGCCGAGCCTTCTGGTACGCTTAAATATCAGGAGCAAAAGGCATACCAGAATTGGTAATAGCCCGTATTCACCTAAGAAGGTGATCGATTTCATTATCGGAGTAAGCCAATCGGCATTCAGTGCGTTCTGAATGCCGATCAGCAGATTACCGTCAAATTGTATAAATTGGTCCATGTGACCTCTCTATTCGCACATGCCTTCAGGATAGTTGACGTAGACCTTAGGGATTCTGAGGTCGAAGCAGCATGTGATTTCGTAGTTGATTGTTCCGTTGATAGCTGCCAGATCGTCTGCGCTGATCTCCTGATCTCCCTGCTTACCGAGAATAACTACCTCGTCTCCGAGCTTTACATCAGGCACTGCGCTTACATCGACCATGCACTGGTCCATGCAGATGTTGCCGACTACCGGGCACTTGATGCCGCCTACCAGCACGCTGATCTTGCCGCTGTTGAGTCTTGAATAACCGTCAGCATATCCGAGTCCAATCGTAGCGATCTTTGTCTCCTCTTCAGTTGATGTGAACTTGCGTCCATAGCTGACCGATGTTCCGGCAGGAACTGTCTTGAGATTTACGATCTCAGCCTTTACTGTCATAACCGGCTTGAGGTCGAGGACCTTGCCCTTGAGATATCCGGATGGAGCGAGTCCATAGAGAATGATTCCCGGACGGCATGCATCGAAGTGAATCTCAGGATATACCATGATGGAAGCAGAGTTTGCGCAGATTTTCTTTGGATTGAATCCTGCCGCATTCAGCTTCTCAAAGAACGCATTGTAGTTTGCGATCTGCATTCCGGTGTACTCTCTCTGCTCCTCGTCAGCTGTCGAGAAGTGAGTGATAACGCCTGCGATCTCAATACCAGGCAGCTCTGCGAACTTCTTGTACTGTTCAACTGCATATTCACGCTCTTCCTCAGTGAATACTCTGAATCCTACTCTGCCCATTCCTGTATCAAGGCCAAACAGGACTCTTGCAGGCTCAGCTCCCTGAGCCATGACCTCATCACTAAGCGCCTTGACGTAATCATAGTGCATGACTCCAGGGATCAGATCATATTCGATCACGGTGTCTACGCATTGTATCGGTGTCAGGCCGAGGATAACAATATTGCCCTCGATACCGTCCTCACGGAGATTGATAGCTTCCTCAAGTGTAGCAACGGCATAATTCTCCACACCGTTATACTTGAGCACCTTAGCGCACTCTGTAGCGCCGTGGCCGTAAGCATTAGCTTTGATGACGCCGATCATTTTAGGGCACTGCATCTGTGCCTTGATCTGCTTAACATTGTGGTCAAACGCCGACATATCGATCTCGGCCCAGACCTGTCTTAACGTCTCCTTATACATTTTTATTCTCCTTAGTTAAAACTGCAGCTATAAGGTCACTAAAATTTTACTACTCGATTCCGCTCATATCAAGATTGTTAGCCTATTCCTGACCCTCTTCTTCAGCTTCTTCCGGGGCTGGAGGTTCAGGCCTGTCGATCAGTTTTATCGATTTGATAACCATGGCCTTCTTTGTGTATTTTATCTCTACGACATCATCCTTTTCAGGGAAGTATCCGCTTGCGATCTTGGTGTCTCCATCCATCTTGAGAGTTATCTTCTCTCCGTCCTGACTGAGGATCGTGACCGTCTGCTTTTTCTCATTGCCTTCAACTATAGTTCCTCCGGCTGATACCACAACATCCGGCTCTTCCTTAGGTTCCGGTTCTGGTTCTGGTTCTGGCTCCGGTTCCGGTTCCGGCTCAGGTTCCGGCTCAGCAGCTTCCTCTTTTTCAGGTTCCGGCTCAGGCTCAGAAGCTTCTTCCTCCTTTGCAGGCTCAGGCTCAGCGGCTTCTTCCTCCTTTGAAGGTTCCGGCTCATCGGCTTCTTCCTCTTTTGCAGGCTCCGGCTCAACCGTCTCTTCCTCAGGTTCTACAGTTTCATCCGGTGCAGGTGTTGGCTCAGGCTCCACTGACTCATCATCAGGTTCCGGTGCAGGCTCATCTCCGGAATCGTCCTTATCATCATCTCCCTGTCCGGCTTTCTCGATGAGCACGATTTCCTTCGCAGTCATATCGGACTCCATGTATGTGACCTTCACCTTGTCATCGACCGCAGGGAAGTACCCGCTTGCAATCTTTGTGAAGTCCCCAACTTCAAGATTGATAGTTGTTCCGTCCTTCAACTGTAAATCAAAGTAGTTTTCACCGTCTTCTGTCCATTTTGTGATGGTCCCTTCAGCGCTTATCTCCTTCTCCGGCTCAGGCTTCGGTTCAACCTTCTTCCATACGGCTGACACCGTAAGATCGGATGTTACTTTGCTGAAATCCTTATCCCAGCCCTTAAAGATATAACCTTCTCTTGCAGGGTTCTTAGGCGCCTTGGCAGCCTTGCCCTTCTCCACAGTCTGTGTGCTGATTATATTTCCTGTGCCATCTGTGAATGTGACTGTAAAGATAACTTTTTTATCAGGAGAAACCTTTACGCAGTACACATTGGTAGCCATGGCATCTCTGCTGAGATTTCCTGTATAAGTTATCTCAGCCTTATATCCCTTGGCAGGCTTATCGCCTGTGTACTTGGTATTCTTATCAGTATGTATTATGTAAGATTTCTTGCCGGTATTGAGAGTCAGATAGTCCTTCTCAATACTGGTGATCTTACCGTTTACAGTCTTCTTCTCTTCCTGAGCTTTCTTTACGATATTGATTTCAACTGCCTCAGGTGACTTACCCAATTTGCCTGTAAACTTTATGTTTACGCTATCTCCGGTATGTACGTATTTGTCCGCGCCTGTGACCTTGAAGTCTTTTGCAAGCGTAAATCTATACGAAGTCGCGGAGTCGATCGCAAGCAGTACTGACTTTTCAGTAAACTCTGATACGATTCCGTTAACCGTTGCAGTCTTTACTTCCTCTTTCTTCTCCTCGCTCTTCTGTTCGCTGTCTTTACTCTCTTCTTTCTTTTCTTCGCTCTTTTCTTCGCCGTCTATCGCCTTCTTAGTTACCTTTATATCGGTAGCATATGGATACTCGCTGAGATCGCCGTCATAGCTGATCTCAACCTCTGCTCCAACCTTCAGCTCTCCTCTGACAGCAGTGTCATCATCGCGGGTAAACGCTACAGTAAGGCTCTTGCCTGTGACTGTAACCGTGCCGTCTTTGATTCCGGCTACCTTGCCGACAAAATTGAGTTCAGGCTCAAAGTGTTCCAGAACGGTCACCTCATCCACGTGATCTTTTCCGAAGCTCTTATGGTATCTTACTCTGACGGTATCCCCAACAGTGAGCTCGCTTTCCTCACCGAGATTGTATACGGTGTCGTCAGCCGTCCTGAACACTTCCGGCCCGTCAACAGTTTTGACTGTGATCTCCTTATCTACCGCATTCGTGAGCTTACCTCTCACCTCGATCGTGTTTGATTTGCCACATGCCCCAAGTATGAGGATAAGCGAGGCAGCAAGCATTACAGTGAGCATTGCTTTCACTGTCTTCTTCATATGTAATTCCCCCTTTGTTTCTTGCGATTCACAGGATAGCATTCTAAACTTTTGCCCATATTATTATACGATGATTATGTGAATTCTTTTCTTTTATTTTGTTAACGTTAGCATCCGCTTTTAACCGTCCCCGCCTTGATATATAAAGCAAACTGTGTTATGATACTCGGGCACGTAAATTAAACAGCAATCAATTTGTCTCGGTAGCTCAGGGGACAGAGCACCGCTCTCCTAAAGCGGGTGTCGGAGGTTCGAATCCTCTCCGGGACACCACAACTGACCTATTCGAACTTTTACTTCTATTGCGGCGGTTTCGCTGTGAGAGTACAGATGAATAAGGTAAATTAAAAAACGGCCGATGGCCGTTTTTTTGTTATATCTTCATAATCCCTCAGGTTTTTATTATCTGACTGAGCTTCATCGAGTGCCTATTGCTCGAAAGGTAGGGAAGAATCATCAATTACCGGATCATTGCTTCTCGGTAGAGGTTTGGCATCACGGACTCTGACAATAGAATCATTTGGAAACGCCTCGCCACATACAATAGCGCATTGCTTCTCTAAAGCACTCATCTGAAGATAAAAAGTGTCATTGGATACACGCAAGACCCCTCTTAAGAATTCCATATCTCGTTTGCTAGTAATTTTATGCATAACTACAGAATTGCATTGGCTTACAACCTCATAAGCTAGCATTGATGGTATCTGTGATGCAATAATAAGCCCAACTCCGAATTTACGTCCTTCACGTGATAGTTTGTCGATATAATAGCTTCCAAGTCTACTCTCTTCGGAATCTGTATTTATGTATCTATGGGCTTCCTCAAGCACAAGGCTAAAATGGGTTGTCTCACGATTGTGGCTTTTATACTCGTATATAGCTTTAAAAAGCAAATAAACCACAATATCTAATGAATCACTTGATACTTGCAGGTCAAGAATGATGACCTTCTTATTCGTTCGGAGAATCGAATCTACCGTCTGTTTTCCATCATGGCAATTAATAACTCCCATGAGTTCAGAGTCTTCAACGATTCCATCGATACGCAAACACATTGTACGAAGATACCCGCTTATTTGATTCTTGGAAAAATGATCCTTATTTCCATACTTGTCATTATAGGCATTCTCCTGAACCCACTGATCAATTCTTCCAGGTAAGTCTTCTAAACTCCAGTTTGCACTCTGAGCTCTAAGTTCGCCAATACAATCCTTTAAAGCCGGATACTGAACACCTTCTGCAGCGCGGAAAAGCCTCCCATATTCCGGATTACTCAAGAGACTATGATGAAAACGCAAATCTTCAAATGCAATATATTCCGCTTCGTTTTCTGAAAACGCCTTCCTATATTCTCCATTTACATCGAGAATAATGAACTTGATGTCTTTATTCTGATTATTGCGAATATAATTTTGAATAATTGATACAACAGTGCATGTCTTACCACTTCCTGTATTACCGAATACACCCAAATGTTTTCCAAAGAGCACATTAGGGTTGTAGCCGACCTCTACACTGGAATCATAAACGTATGTTCCTATTGTTGACGAAGCCGACACGTCCGGAGGTGCAAAGATGTGGCTTAAGATTTTATTCCAAAGTTTAAACACCACTTCTCCGACCAAAGGATATGTGTTAGTTCCAAATGTGAATTTTTCAGTAACTTCGTCATAAATACCACTGATAGAAGACAAAACAATAATATCAGTGTTGTTATCATAAATCTCTTCTACCGTCATGATAAGCATACGCCCATCAACAAGTCTGGTCCCTACTAAGGATCCAACTGAAATATAATTAGTTAAAAATCCTTCAACGCCAATGTGATTTACTGCGGTAGGTACTGTTACACGAGTCGACACCTTAACGCCAGTAATTTTTGTTATCCTGCCAATTTCGTTATATTGCATGATTCACCAGTACCTTCTTTAACTGTTCAATAGCTATCTCTTTGTCAGTTTTCTCTGGTGTCGCAGGAAGCATATATTTTACAAATATCTTGAAATCCGCTAAAACTTTTCCTGTTAAGACGTTAATGTTTGGCATGCTTTCTGCAAGTCTGTATAACTGTTCTACGAATTCTTCTTTCTCCTCCGGATTGTAAAGGAAGAAATAGAAGAGGTTATTCGGATTCTCCAATGCCTTGAATAGAATCTCATTGATGTGGTCATCTCCATATTTATAGCCTAGAACAATGATAACATTCTTTCCTGTTTCCATTTCATCCAGCATATGGCGCATCAATTCACTGTATGGAGTGCTGTATGTTTGGTAGAGCTTATGCGAGGTAGGATAAATCAGCACCGGAGCCGTATCATCAATTATAACCTTGCCATCCTTAAATCTCGGTTGGAATTCTCTAACCTTTTCATCTTCTACGACCCAGTTCACAGAACCATGAATTTTCACAAGAGCAGTTTTATCTCCTCCCTGCAATGTTCTTGGATCGAAAACTCTGTTTACAAATCCAGAAAAACCATCCTTATATTCAATAGTCAATTTATCTAATGAATACTCAAATGCAAGATCATAATTCGGCGTATAGATACTCGCCCGTTTCAAGCAACCTAATGTGCGTAGTTTTAGGAGAAATATGTCATGATAATAAAGATTACGATAGTCCACAGAGTTAACAAAGCTGTTAATAAGAACACCCTTGATTTCGTCAATCAGATCGCTCACTAATTGTTCTTTATCCTCATCCTGTACCAAATGATAGTACGAGCGAACTGTGATAAGTGCATTGAGTTGCTCCTCTATTCCACAGAGTTTACTAACTTCATCTATGATAACACTGAGATCGGAATACTGCTCTTTGTAATCCTGAAGTGTAAACTGTCGTGTATCATGAGAACCAGCATAAATTGAAGAACCATTACCAAACAGAAACAGCACATCATCAAGTTTCATATGTTCCGCGAGTTTCAATCGGAGATCTGAAAAGGCAACAAGCATTTCTTCCGTTGAAATATCAGCATCTGCAATAATAGTGCCAGATTTATCCTTTTGCGGCTCAAGGCGATTAAGGAGATCTAGCTCAGAAGTTATTTTCTTATCTTTGTTGCTACTATTTAATTTATCAATTATATACTCACTGTTAAAAACCATTATATGGATACCCTCTCAACCTAATAATTACAACGAAAGAATCGGCGGATTATTCTGCACTTGATTCATCATAAACTAACCAAAGTTTTGCTGGGCTTTGGATATAATATCTGTTTTCGGAAGCCTGTATCGGTTCATACAGCTGTCATTCATTCAAATGCAAAGTTATAAATCTGTAGCCTCATACTATACAATAATACCACATCAGGATCCCGATTCTACTGTTTCTGTCACACTACAAGTTCTTCAATTCCCAACCTGAAGCCTTCTGTATTTTCTATTTCCCACCAACAGCGCTATGATGCATATCAAAGCATAAATAATGGGAGCTGCCTGATAATTCAGAAACAGTCTGCCTGCACAATGTATTAGCCGATAGTTTGAAAACCCTGTATTCATCATGACTGCATTCGGCCTGAGCAGCCATATCTTCTGAAGCATTCCGAACTTTTCCGGGATCTCCACGAATAAATCAATCAACAGATATCCCAACAAACCACAGGTTACGGCAAGCTGATTTTGTGTAATCACAGACAGCAGCATTGTAACAGCGGCAAAAAGAAGCGCTGCCAGAAGATAAATTCCTATGTATATGCCCAGCATCTCACCGATAGTATAAGGAAGCATGGACAGCGGTTTCACCAGCTGCAGCATCTCCCCCATTCCTTCCATCCCATAAATAATAGAGAAAGGAATGAATACGGCAAGAGCCATAAATAATGCAACAACCATAATCCATGTGAGTCCAGCCGCATATTTGATCAAATACAACGCTTTCTTTCCGTAACGACTGCACAAAAGAAGCTGATTCATGTTATCAGCTGTTTCTCTTGCATAAACACCTGACAGTCCGACAGCAGAAAGCAACAGGATGAAGAATCCAAGTGCCTGAAATGATTTGAGTATGTTTGCGGGACCACTGTGATAATGGTAAACAAATGGCTTCGGAACCTGTGCTTCTTTGGTGTACCAGAATTCTTTTTCCGCTTCCGATAGTCTCTGTTTTTCTATTCGCTGACTCAGTTCTTGCTCACGCAAATGATAAAAATTTTCCTCCGTAAGCTGAGTAAGGTCACTATCATAGCCGGTCACAGATGTGATAACGTCCATTATTGGTGCGTACTCTTCGTAATCTGCATTAATCTCTACTGTTGTTGTACCGTTCTCATACCGCATTGTAGGTTTTAGTTCCTCTATAAGTTGTCCATCAATAGTCCTGCCATCCAGTTCTTTTGCAGCTTCTCGAGATACCGGTCGCAATTCTGAGGTAGAGGATATCACCAGAATCACAATCATAATGACGGCTCCTGCAAGGGCGATAAGATTTACCTTAGCAAAGAATAGTTTTTTCAGTTCGTATAGATACATAGTTCCCAGAGCCACTCAAATTCACCTCTTTTCATCAATTACAGATATATAGAATACCTCCAGGTCTTCTCCGCCGGCAGACCGGCTTCCATTCCAGAGTAGCTGACCGTCTTTCATGATCATCAACCGATCAGCGATGTGTTCCAAATCCGATACGATATGTGTTGAAAGCAAAACGATTCTTTCTTGTCCGATATTTGCGATTAACTCGCGGAAGCGTATTCTCTCCTGTGGATCAAGGCCTGCAGTCGGTTCATCCATAATGAGGATCTTCGGATCATTAAGAAGCGCCTGTGCGATTCCAAGTCTCTGCTTCATCCCACCGGAATAGGTGCGCACTTTTTTACCAGCGGCATCTTCCAGTCCAACCAGTTCGATCAGTTCCTTTGTTTTTCGCATAGCATCCTTTTTTGTTAGTCCCTTTACAGCGGACATATAGAGCAGGAAATCCTTTCCTGAAAACTCCGGATAGTAACCAAAATCCTGCGGCAGATATCCCAGAATATCACGGTATTCCTCTGTTCCTACACTCATTCCGTCGCAGGAAACTGTTCCGCTGTCAGGAACAAGAATCCCGCACAGAAGCCGCATCAGTGTTGTTTTCCCTGCTCCGTTTGCACCCAGAAGTCCGGTTACTCCTTTTGTCAGGGTAAATGACATCCGGTCAACCGCGATTTTATTCTTGTATTGTTTAGTAATTCTATCTGCTACAAGCTCCATACCGGTCCCTCCATATCACAGATCCATCTGCGCACACTGATGCCAAGACTTAAGACAAGCAGGATAAATGCCACCATCCAGATGATCGTAAATCTCTCTTCATACATTATGCTCAAATAATAAGGTGCCGCTGCAAAAAAGGCTGATGACAAAATGCAGATTATTACACTTCCCCATGCATTGTCCGATCTATTATTTCTCTCATATACTGACCCTACCAGAGAGGCTGTCAGATACGGTACCAACATGTATAGAGATATCCTGATAACGGAGTAAGAAAACCATGGTTGAACCAGTAAAATAACAATCAGTAAACCAGCTGTCTCCACAGCTCCCACCAGAAACATCCTTGCAAGCATTACGCTCCTTAATGAAAATCTTGCAGAATGTTCCAGCTCAGCCATTTTCCACCGAAACGATCTCCTGGTCTCAATGAGAATCCCTATCGCAAGAAGAGGCGTTAAGGCGAAAGGATAATTTCCTGTGTTTCCGTAACAAATTCCTATAATAAACAACAGTAAGAACGACGACAGCAGCCATATCCATTTTCCAATATAAGGAAACTGTCTCAGGAGAAAGTCTCCATGATTTATGACAACAGGGCGTCCGCTTGTCAGCCCACGCTCCTCTAGCCTCTGAAAAAACACTTCCTTGTTTTCTGGTTCCGGAGTTTGGCAGACTTCTTTCAGATATTTGATGATCCTGTCATTATCCATCCTCTCCCTCCTTATCTATTTCATTTCATCCCTAACCTTTTCCAATATCTTTTTTAGTCTTCTGTAAACAACAAACCTTGAGACGTGATACAGATGACTAATCACCGGTACGGGAACATCGTTTACATAACGCAGGAAAAGCATTTCCCGCTCCTCATGAGATAATTTTTGTAAAGCATCTATAAGACCGATACGTTCCACTAATGTTTGCTCAAAGTCTTCCAACAACGGATAGTCCATTGCTTCATCAAGGCTGTAAACAATTGTCTTATCTCTGTAATATTGCCTGCACAGATTACGAGCAATCGTATAAAGATACTGTAATTGCCGGTTTTCATCTTGGTACGTCCTGCTTTCCAAAAACCGCAGGAAGGTCTCTTGGGTCAGATCTTCAGCCATGTGTATGTCGTGAAGATGATAATATAAGTATTTAAAGATCCGATCATATTGTTCTTCCAGATTCAACGCACAGCCTCCTTCCCCAAATCATTTCACCCATATGTCTTCTCAATATGTATAACGAGATTTTACCCTGTTTGTGCGCTGTTTATTAAATATTTATTTCCACTCCTTTTCCCTTCATGCTCATAGAGTTCAATGAAAACTATCGTACAAGCTGATGGTTTTTATGCTGCGCTAAGGTCTTTCCAGCAACTCGTTCAGCACATAAATCCATGAATTTCATTAACGCCTCTCCCCATGCTTCTGCCCAGCTCTCACGTCCGTATTTATTCAGCGATTTACACATCTCTGTGATTATAAGTACAGCTTTTATGATAATGCTGTCATACTTATCATGATCCTTCTTGCCTCCAGATTGTTTGATGGACTCTGCTACAGGCTTGGCTATCAATTCACTCTTGACCGTCAGCAGGCTTTCAGGTGGTGCACCACGCTTCAGCGCATGATCCACCTGAACATTCCATCGTCGTCTGATGTCATTGGTTCTGCGTATCTCATCCGCTTTCGGATTGTTCTTTCCAATCTTTTTCGTAGCCAGATAAGGACTGTTCTTAGGGAAAACCTGCAGCTTCTGATCATCCCTCAGTGGCTGGTTCATCAGATCAGTAAAGAAGCGTTTGACCTGTGCTGTGAAGTATTTCTGCTTGAACACCGGACTCTTTTTGTCAAAAAGGTGCTGCTCGTACACTTCACCCTTGTTTATCATCGTATATCCCGGCATCAGTTCTCCGTCTACAGTCGCCTCTTTCTTCGTCCTGAGGTGTCTGCCGTCTGGGTCAAAATACATATTTCTGGTCGCTATTTTTATCACCGGCTCATCCAGTTTGTCTCTCTCTGAATAGATCAGATGGATATGATAATTGTTCATATCGTGGTTATGATGGAGAGCAGCAATACACTCAGCACCATATTCTTTCCTGAAAGATTCGACAAAATGATGCAGTACTTTATCCGGATCCCATCCATTTTTATAATAGGCTTCCGGCAATGCGATGATGAATTCTCTGGCCTCGATACACGTTCCGCTCGTGCCGGATCTGAAGAAACTGTCACGGTTTTCCTTCGCCAGTTCTCTCCAGTATTCCTCCGGCTGAGTCTGATAAACTGCGTAAAGATGCTCCTGTTCCTCGCCGCTGCTTATATAATTTATCCTGCCCATAAGGTCAGGCAGCTTCTCATGTCTAATATAACTTGCTCTTCTCATATATGTTTTTCCTCCTGTTCCTGTATCGCCAGCGACGGAAGACGCCGCCCCGCGAGGCGAAAT
Organism: Mogibacterium sp.; assembly: GCA_017405845.1. Classification (GTDB taxonomy): domain Bacteria; phylum Bacillota; class Clostridia; order Peptostreptococcales; family Anaerovoracaceae; genus Crickella. The sequence continues at coordinate 112,466 of JAFQZQ010000052.1, forward strand.
ACACAGAGTACGAACCGTCAGGTTTGTGCGATGGGTGTATTTCGCTCTCAATCGGCGAGGCCTAATATGGCAATACATCTGTGATGAATCTCATCAAGGCGGTAAGATGGCAACATGGCAATGTGGTGACAACTCTCTTGGAGGCAACGGATTGATGACGCTTTTTGCAAGGATGCCGCCTTACCATCTTGCCACCTTCTCCTCATAGATCAGACTGCATAGCCAGTGAACCACCGGTCTGCTTCTCTATGAGATGTGATACCGAGGTCCTTCATCGCATTGCGCAGCGTCTTCTCCGCGATCTTCTTTTCTTTTGCCCTCTCCAACAGCTCAGCACTTGGAATATATTCCCCCGGCTCCGGAAGCTCTGCTACAAGGAACTCTTTTGCCTCTACCGTCTTCTGTCCTTTGGTCCTTGTATTCTGCAGCAGTTCCTCTGCCGTGATGTCGTAAGTGCCTTCCCATTCGAAGCCTTTGTCCTTACTCAGCCGGAAAGCTACTGGGTCAGGCGGATACGTAAGTGAACACTTTGTTGATGCCAGCACTCTGACGTCTCTCTCACGCGGAGCCTCTGCACACAGGATCACGCTGCGCGCCGCAGCAGTGAAGTCCATCGAACCCAGTCCTCTGTATTCAGGCTTAGCGGTATCCTTCTTGTTCAGATGTCCAATCAGCACCATGCCGCACCTGTTTTCCGAAGCGATATCCCCAAGGCGCTTTAATCTCGGTCTGACCTCATTGGCTCTGTGCATGTCGACATTCTCTCCGAGGTATGCCTGAAGCGGATCAAGCACCACCAGCCCTGCCTCTGTCTCTTTGATCGCCCATATCAGCCTTTCGTCTGTCATGCTGAGCATCCTCTCTCCTTCATCGATGACTGAGATTCTGCTACAGTCTGCCCCGGCAGCAACGAGTCTTGGCTTTACAGTATCGGCAAGCCCATCCTCAGCTGTCTGATAAATCACGTTGATAGGTTCTCTGATCTGTGAACTTCCCGGTGGATCAAGCAACGCTCTTCCTGTTGTAAACGCCGCGATCAGGTTGAGCATCGCCATGGTCTTTCCTTTGCCCGGATCTCCATGCAGCATCGTCAGTTTGCCAACCGGGATAAATCCCTCCCAAAGCCATTCGACCTGCTCTATCTCCACATCGTCCATATTGATAATCTTGTAGTTGTTTTCTGTCATTAATTAGCCTCCGTATTCATTTATGCTGTTTCCATACCCTTTCAAAAACTGTCTTCCCAGGAGCGTATTTCCTAAAAAAGTGTCAGCTATCTCAACTTTTTTTTCAATTCTTGTCATCAATATTTGCATCCTTTGCCGGACGTTTTCCCATCCTGTACGGCCATAGTGGGCACCGCTCGATAGGACACAATCTGACTTCTTTCTTCTCGTCGCAGCTGCAATCGAGACATTTTGCTCGTATTGCCTTAATTGGTGTCATTATCGTCATACACATTCCTCCTCTCTCCATTGATCTTTCACTTACGCAGTCCTTGTTTGCTTTCTCTGCCTGAGCCTTTGGATCCTTATCGATTCTTGACTATGCCCTCGTTGGTGCTGATGTTCATATGGCTTTCTTCTGTCCAGTTCATCGATCCAGTTATATAAGGCCTGCAGCTCATACAGTTTTGGCATAATGGCTCTGACAAATTGTCTTATCTGTCTTTCCCCGGGCTCCATAAAACCTCCTTTCCTGTGTTGCAAAGTGATAAGTTGTATCGTTGCTGGAAGGCGTTAGCCTCTCCATGTATTTCTATCTTTTTTGTAGCTATTTTTAGGAAGTAGATCATTATATAACTTTTTCTGACATTGTCAAGCATTAATATAATCATTTTTGATATATTTTTCTTGCATGTGTTTTAAGAATATGCTACAATCCCCCTCAGAAAGAGAGGTGGCTGAAATGTCAACAGGAGAGAGAATACGTTTTTTTAGGCGCCGCAAGGGATTAACACAAGCGGAACTTGGGGAGGCAATGGCTTTTGCCGGGAAATCGACCAATGTAAGAGTTGCTCAGTATGAATGGAATCGGCGAGAGCCGAGAAAAGATGTAATAGATCAGTTTGCGGAAATATTTGATGTTGCTCCGGAAGCTATTCAGAATCCGGACATAGACACAAAGATCGGTCTTATGCACACCCTTTTTCAGATGGAAGATTTATATGGACTAACCGTCACAGTCCTTGATGGGCACATATGCATAAAGCAGGATATCAACCATCCGAAATACAACAAGGAAGTAGCTGACGATCTAAGAGCATGGTATGTCATGAAAAACAAGCTCACGACAGGCAGCATATCTAAAGATGAGTATGATGAATGGAGATATAAATATCCGATGCTCAGAGAGGATGCGGAAAACAAGGATGCCTATTATTACAACCTGAACTCTGGAGCTCAGGACAAGCCGATGGAAGTAAGAGACAACACTGCCATATACAGCGAAGATGACTTGCTGAAAATCCTGCAACTGTACAAAGAGCAGCAGAGTGAAAAAGAAACAAAGAAATAGCCTTTGCTCAAACACCTCGGATTCGAGGTGTTTATGATCGATTATTTGATGTTGAAATTTCCAACATCAGCCAGCTGTTATCAGCATGGATATAAATTAACTTCTGAAAGGATTCTTATGAACGATAATCATAATGGCACAGCTATTGTCTCGGTGGCTATTGCTGATGAGCAATCTCTTCGTGAGAAAATCTACAACATTCGCGGGCAACAGGTCATGCTTAGCTTTGATTTAGCTGACATCTATGGATACGAGCACAAGAGATTCATGGAGCAGGTCAGAAACAACAAAGAGAAGTTTGATGATGATTTTATGTTTCAACTATCAAAAGAGGAATATGACAACTTGAAGACGATTTTTTCGACTTCAAGTTGGGGCGGTCGCAGAAAGCTTCCATATGCATTTACAGAGCAAGGCATCTATATGCTCATGACGGTTCTCCGAGGAGATCTTGCAGTCAGGCAAAGCAAAGCGTTGATCAGGCTGTTCAAGCATATGAAGGACTATATCAATGAAAACCCTGCGTTAATTGTTAATCAGCAGTTGCTTTCAATTTCTGCACAAACCGCCGAAAATACCATGGCGATAAGACGTATTGAAGAAAACATGGTATCACACAATGATTTGTCAGATTTCATGAAGCTGTTTGACCGAGGCATCAAGAATGAAGAAATCCTTATTCTTAATGGTGAGCCATTCAAGGCAGATGTCGCATATCAGAAGATATATAAAAGCGCAAAGAAGTCTATTGTCGTCATTGATGATTATATTGGTGTTAAGACACTTCACCATCTTGTACACGCGAAGCCAGGCGTAAAACTAACGATCATCAGCGATAATAAACTAAGGATACTAAAACTATCCGAGTACAAGGATTTTCTGACTGAATATCCATCCAAAACCATAGACTTTATAAAGTCAAAAGACAAAGCGCACGACAGATACATAGTGATTGATAATGATACAACTGATATGAAGGTGTATCACTGCGGAGCCAGCAGTAAAGATGCCGGCAAGCGAATCACTACAATCACAAGACTTTCGGATATAGATGAGTATAAAAAAACGATAACTACCCTGCTGGGGAATGATAAGTTGGTATTGAGGTAATTAGATTTATATGAAGAATGCAGTAATATATGCAAGATACAGTTCAGATAAACAGAACGAAATGTCTATCGAGGGACAGATAGAAGAGTGTAAGCGCTATGCGGCTGCTAACAACCTTCTTATTGTGCATGAGTATATTGACAGGGCGCAGAGCGCAAAGACGGACAGGCGGCCAGAGTTTCTTCATATGATTGCTGACAGCGAGTTCGGTAACTTTGAAGTCATTCTCGTATATCAGTTGGATCGTTTTGCACGTAACAAGAATGACTCCGGCTACTACAAGAAGATACTTGCCGATCACGGAGTAAGAGTTGTTTCTGCCAAGGAGAATATTGCAACCGACAGTTCCGGCATTATCACGGAAGGTATGCTGGAGACGATCAGCCAGTGGTTCAGTGCTCAGCTGTCCGAAAAGGTAACACGTGGGATGCTCCAGAGAGCTGAGCAATGTAAATACAACGGCAGCACGATTCCTATGGGCTATGCTGTTGATGATAATGACCACTTTATACTGGATGAACAAAGGGCTCCTATAGTATTGGAGATATATGAGCGTGTTGCTTCAGGCGAAACAATACAATCAATAATGGACGACCTAAATGACCGCGGTATCAAAACACAGCTTGGTAATCCTTTCAAGCGGGGTTCCCTGTCAACTGTACTTAGTAACGAAATGTATAAAGGTATCTATATTTACGACAATATACGCATCCCTGGAGGTGTTCCGAGAATAATCAGCGATGAATTGTTTGACGAGGTGCAGGAGATCAGGGAAAACCGAAAGCACGGACATCGCCCAGCTATTGAGGACTATCTGCTTTCCGGAAAGTTGTTTTGCGGTCACTGTAAGGATCCTATGGACGGAGTGTCAGGCACATCTGGAACCGGCAAAACTTACAGATATTATAAGTGCTTAAAGTCTCCAAAAAAGTGCACTAAGAAAAATGTCAGAAAAGACTTCCTGGAGCCTCTGATTCTTGATGTGTGTCGCCATCTTCTGGCTGATGACGTAATTGACAAAATCATTAAGGAAGTTGAAATCCAGAATCAAAAAGACCTGGAAAGTTCAGCTTTTATCAGGCTACGAGAAGAAATAAAAGAAACAGAGAAAAAGATCGAAGTTCTACTCGATCAGCTTGAGACAGGTATCAATTCTACAAGTGTAGCTGGGCGACTCAAAAGACGCGAGGGAGAACTCGAAGAACTGAATAAACAATTACAGAAGGAACAGGCTAAGCAGATGAAAATCGACCCTGGCCTGGCACGTAACTTCTTTCTATCTATAAGAGAAGGCAGCCGTGATGATCTCGAATACCAGAAGCTATTGGTCAATCTCCTGATAGACCGTATATATTTGTATGACGATCGCTTCGATATATTCCTGAATAATTCAGACAGGAAAGGCAAGGTATCCGACTATGAAGCTGCAGATATAGAGAAATACTTCGACAATAACCCCGGCAGTAGTTCTATTACACTCATGTCCGGGACACCAACGTAAAATGGCAGGCCAATGGTCTGCCATTTTGTGTTTATGTCGTGGAGGTTCAGATCCGGGTGTATCATCTTTCTGTTTTCAGAAGCGGATGTTTCCTTTTTCATCAATAAGACATGTTTTCATGGTGCCGTTCCTGACACCGCTGATATAATCCTGAACACTGTTTATTTCCTTGTCGCTGTACATAGCTGCCAGCTGCGGTCTGTATCCCTTTTCCCGCAATCTTTCAAAGGCATTGCTTCCCCAGTGGTTATCCGACCCCGCAGTTTTCAGCAAGCCGTATTTTTCTGCATATATATCCGCCATTTCATTTGATTCCCATGACTGGTTGGAGTTGATCACTTCAGCTCCATGGACAGATCTTGGGAACAAGCGGATATGGTTTATATAATGAGCTTCTCTGTACGGATGTGCCTGTATCACAAAAGCCCCGGCTTCCATCATGAACGGAAGCTCTTCGGTTTTCTCCATCTCAAGTATCTCAGGATGCGCCTTGTACCATTCCTTTCCCAGTCCGTATATCAGGAAATCAGTACCCCTGTATGAAAGTTCTACACCCTGGAACACTTTTATTCCGATGGCCGACCCGGCATGGAAGGCTTCTTCATAATCTGAAAAGTAATAGTCTATCTGATCTTGATAAGGCAGAACCCGTGCTTCAGGATTTATGTTGCCGTCCAGAAAGTGGTTCGTTATAAATATTCCGTCATATCCGAGCTGCTTATAAAAGCTCACGGTGTCTTTTACTGAAGCCTTACCGCACTTACTGACCGGTGCAGTATGACAATGGGTCTCATATTTATACATTATTACCTCCGGGTAAACACCGCTATGCTGTAAGCCGGCATCGTCAGCGCGCCATTATCATAGCTGACTGCTCCCTCGCCTGTGCTCAGTGACTCTGTCATTTTGAAGCCGCGAGCGGACAGTGAAGCATCCTTTTTTACCTTCTGCCCGCTCAGGTTCATTACTATCAGCAAGTCTTTACCTGAGTCGCTCCTCCGGAAGAACGCCGCAACGCTGTCATCACACAGATAGTCCGCCTTTTCCGTTGTGCCCTTGGAGATCGCCGGGTAGCTGTTTCGCACGCGCATCACCGCTTTGAACCAGTTGTAAATGGATAGATCATCATTCATCTGGTCTGCAAGGGATGGGTATTTCATTTGCAGTTCATCGATGTCCGGCGGTCCGTCGCATATGTCCGGATCATTCGGGTCATTGCTCCAGTACATAGGAGCCCGCTTGTTCTCATCCTTGCCTGACCCGCTCATGCCGATCTCTTCGCCGTAATAGACAAAGGCGTTGCCGGTCATGAAGAGATTCATGGCGCATGCCATTTTAGTGACAGGACCGTTATCATCCGGATAGTAGCCGGCGCTTCTGTCCATGTCGTGGTTCGTATAGAACGGCGCACCCACGTAAGACGGGTTTGCCTCAAGGTACGCCTTTTCGGTCTGCGCCATACCGTCCACATAATCAGACGCCCTGCACTCACCTTTAAGAGTCTTAGCGATCAGCCCCTCTTCATTCGCAAAGGGAAAGTTGAAGAGCGAGTCTATGCCGCTTGTGTAAAGTGCAGCGATGGTGTCGCTGTCCGTCCAGGCCTCTCCCACAAGATAGCAGTCCGGATCTATGCTCTTCGCAGTTTCTTTAAGGAATCGCAGAAATTCCGTATTCGCTCCGGTATCACCCATGTAATATGCCGTGACCGCGTCCAGCCTGAATCCGTCCACTCCCTTACCCAGCCAGAATGCCATTATGTCATGGATCTCAGACCTCACAGCCTCGCTGCTCAGGTTGAGATCCGGCATCTCATTCCAGAACCTCGCTTCATAGTACCATTCAGTACCGTCGAGGGGAACGAAGCCGTCCCGGGCTTCGCGGGAGAAATTGTAGTAGTCGCAGTATTTACAATATGACGGATCCATGTCCCAGCCCGAAGGGAGCTCATGCAGGTAATCCGCCGCTGCCCTGAACCAGGGATGATCCTCCGAAGTGTGGTTGAGCACCAGGTCCATATACACGCGCATGCCCCGCGCATGACACTCCTTCAATAGAGCTTCATAGTCTTTCATTGTACCGAAAGCAGGGTCGATGTCGCAGTAGTCATCCACATCATATTTATGATATGTAGCGGACGGCTGCACAGGCGTCAGCCATATCGAATCGAAACCGAGCTCCCTGATATAGTCCAGTTCGGAACGTATGCCGTTGATGTCGCCTACGCCGTCGTCATTGGAATCGCAGAACGAGCAGACGAATATCTCGTAGGTAATGTGGCTATTGCCGGTGACAACTCCGGCCGGCTTCTTTGCCCGGCATCCGGGAAGGCATATCAGGATGCATATTATGATACAAAGGGATTTTGCATATTTTTTAATATTGCTACAGTGTTTCGCTGACATAATATGTCCTCACCAGATTCTCGGTTATCAGTACAGATTCCTGATGGAAGAACGAACACAGATCCTTGGCTATCTCATTTACTTTGGTTCTGTCGACATCGATCAGTGTAAGCACCAGCGTCGTCTCTTTCGTATATTCTCCGCTCTCATGAATGTATCCGCCCTCTTCCACGGCAAAGGAAAACGGCGTGTTATACGCATAGCATACATTCCTCAGAACATTTATATACTTTTCTGTCTCCAGCAACTGTTTTTTCTCGACCGAATCATTCAGACCTACATATACTTTTGTCTCTGTCATTTTTATTACCTGCTAAATATCCCTTGTAAACATATCTTTCGGTTTTATGCCGTTTTTTCTGGAGGTGCGGTTCCAGTTGGTATTTGCTATCCATACATAGAGCCACCTCGGGAATGCAAACGGCTCCGCGTATATATCCGCCATAGTCTCATCATTGTCGATAGCCTGCACCAGCAAGTCCATCCCCTGTGATGCTTTTTTTGTAGTCCCTCTGCTGAACGGGATCGCTTCCATCAGCGTTCCCATCAGCTCCCCGGCGCTGATACCAAGCCCGCCGCAATACTTATAGTCTGCCTTTGAGCACCATCGCTTCACGGCGCCGAACAGATTATCCAGCTGACTGCTTTCATACAGCCCCATATTGGCAAGCAGGTAGATCCGCTTCGGCCCGGTATTGCTCTGCTCCATTCTTTCCATCAGCTTTATTACCCGTGACGGCAGCCCGTCTACGTACAGCGGGACACAAAGCACTATAGTACGGACTTCATCAAGAATGTTTATCAGCCCGTCGAGGTCATTAAGATATGGTTTGAGATCTATGATCTCACAGACAGCTTTGAGCCTCGAGGACAGCGTGCGCGCCAGCTTGGCGGAGTTGCCGTTGATATTACGCATGCTTCCGTTGAGAAGTATGACCTTTCCCGTCTCTTTTGCTGCCGGTTTTTCAGGGATCCTTGCCTCAGGCTTCGCTTCTGCTTCCGGGCACTCTCTGAAAATCACATCCCTGACATGCCCGCGGATATTGGTACATACCGCCTTTACATACCTCCTTGCGCTTTCTTTTTCGTCATCTGTCAGCCCCGGTCCGTAGAAGATGAATGTGAATGGCTTGTCCTCATCGAAGCGTTTCTTATGATGCGTTTCCCCTTTAGTGATCTCAAACTGAGGCAGAACATAGCCAAGGCAGCGGTCAAACACGCCTTTGACTGATCCCGAAAATCCGCCGTATGTGTATTTGCTGATGACGACAACCTCACCGGCTTGGTGGATAAGGCTGCCCATGTTCTCATAACCATCATGTATCGCGCATCTGCCCGGCGTTCTGTTCCAGCACGAAAAGCACCCTATGCAGGGATGCATGCTGCCATTATCCGTAACGACATTCCAGCCGGCGTAATCGCTGCTGATCTTATCCCATTCTGCGTGAGTGAGATCGTGTATCACAAGGTCCATGATCAATACCCTCTTTTTACAAAAGGACCCGCCTGTGAGGCGGGTCTGCGTCACTTTTTATTTATAGAATTCTTCGAAGAACTGTATATTGGCCAGCATAGGCCTCAGCCCCTCGTTCTGCTCTTTTTTGATGACCTCTACGATCCTGTCATTGACCGGTGTAGGGACTCCGTATTTTTTGCCCCACTCGCAGACAACTCCGTTAATGGCGTCAACTTCGCAAGGCTTTCCCTTTTGGAGATCCTGCAGCATCGACGGCACTATACCGAAGTGCTTCTTCATGGCTATCGGCACCAGCCGCTCTGCAAATTTCTGCTTTGCCCGGTTGTTGTAGTCGAAGAGCTTTGTGATGTCCTTACCCTGTACAGGTGCGAATTCCACGCCGCCGGCACGTGCTACATCGATGCACTCCTTCATGCATTTTACAGCGACCTTAGTAGCAGGCTTCCAGCCGGCTACATCACCGAAGGTGCCGCCTATGACAGTACCGAGGCCTGAATACGTAGCGTTTATAAGCAGCTTCGACCATCGTGCTCCGAGGAGATTGTCCTCAATGTCTACCGGGCACATGTGCTCAAGAACCTCTTTGACCTTATTGAGACTCTGCTCCGAAATGCCCTTCATGCCGCCCATGTGGAACGACAGACTGTCAGGATCACTGGTAAGCTCGCAGTTGCCCGGCTCCGTCATTGTGGCGCCCCATTCAACTGTACATCCGATCGTTCTGTCTTCTCCGACTATCTCGGCTATGCCCGGTTCAGGTATGCCGTTCTGAAGAGTCACAATGACGCCGTCATCTGCCAGCATTGGCTTGAGCATGGTGACGACTTCAGGATTGTGAAGCTGCTTCGTCATCAGAAAGATGATGTCGTAAGGCCCTTTCATCTGATCAGGAAGTATAGCGTTCACAGGTGTCGTGAAATCTACGGTCCCTGAGATATGAGCTCCGTTTTTCTGCAGCGCTTCAACGTGTTTCACATTGCGGTTCACCAGTTCGATGGGAAAACCGTTTTTCGTAAGGTATGCTCCGAGTATGGTGCCGAGCGATCCGGCTCCGTAAATTGCACATTTCATTGCTCATGCCTCCTTGTCCCTGATATCCACTATTATTCATCCTGCGGTCCGTTATATCTGAACCCTAACATGGTTATATCGTCGAACTGATCAGCCTTTCCCACGAAAGCATCCTGATCGGCCTTGACGCCCTGGAGCAGTCCTTCCATGGAAGCATCCTTGTAAGTATTCAGAGCATTCAGCAAGCGTTCAAGGCCATACTCCTCTTCATTTACATTGATCGCGTCAGGAATGCCGTCTGTGTAAACATACAGACAGTCTCCCGGATCCAGATGCATGTCATATCCGGTGTACTTCATATCTTTCATAGCTCCGAGAGGAAGATGGTGCTTGTCTCTGAAGACCTCGTAATCTCCGTTGTTTCTCATGACCGCCGGATATTCGTGGCCTGCGTTCAGGCACCTCATGTCTCCGGTGTTCAGATCGAGGATGCCCATCCAGACTGTTACGAACATGTTCAGTTCGTTTCCTTCACAAAGTTCGTTATTTACCCTGTAGAATATCTCTTCAGGTTCAGCTCCGGATTCAGCAAGTCCTCTGATCGCGGTCTTGCTGCGCATCATGAACAGCGAAGCCGGCACACCTTTGTCCGATACATCGGCGATCACCAAAGCAATCTTGTCTGCAGCCACAAAGAAGAAATCGTAAAAGTCTCCCCCGACCTCTCTGGCCGGATCCATGGTTGCAAACAGCTCGAATCCTTTTCGGGTGAATGTAAAGTTCTTCGGAAGAGCTGCAGCCTGTATATTGTGCGCCAGCAGAAGCTCCTGCTCAATGCGCTTTTTAGCTGCGTCGATGTATCCCTTCAGCGCATCTACCGTAAGATTGATGTCATCGGAAAGTGAAGCAAATTCCGACGAAGTATAGACATCTACCTTTTCGTTCAGATCACCCTCAGTGATCTTATTCAGCGACTTATTTACACGCAGCAGGTTATCCACGACCATGTTCTGCACAAGCAGTGATATCAGAACATAGATGACAGTAAAGACCAGTATGTCTGCCAGCATGGTCTCATATGCCTGGATATCACGTCCGTCAAATACCTCATTCATAGGTATCTGAGTAAACACCCTGAATCCTTCTTCCGTGGTTCTTGACAGGCAGTATGCTTTCTGCCCCATGACCTCAGCCCTGAAGTATTCCCCATTTTTATGAGTCAGCATCAGCTCTTTGATATCATCACTGAAATACTTGTCGAACTGGGTGCCGGCGATCAGCTCCTCATTCTCATCGAGAACTGCAAATGTGCCTCCGGTCCCTACGAAGTGTGAGTAGTAATTGGTACGACCGCCATTCTGGTGAATCCACGCAACTGAATTACCAATATCAAACGATGCAGATGCCAGATCGAGTTTTCCCTCCTGCAGCGCAGATGCGGTCTGCATTGAATAATTGAATCCGAAGTTGGTAATCAGGACAAAGACCGTAGCACAGAACATCCATGTCTGGAATCTGTTGGATACAGGCACTTCTTCCGGAGGGATGGAGACCCACGGGGAGTGAAGTTTACCAAGCTTCTTGTTGATCGCGATGGTGCACAACATGAGTCCCAGGCCGCTGAAGAGTATCATCGGCACAGAGCATGTCCTTACGACCAGGAATGCCATTCTCATGTCGTCCCTGTGTGTAACGAATACAACATACATATGGAAGACTTCGATCACAGCACCCATAAAGAATGCATACGCGATTGAAGGTTTTTCCCCTTTGAATATAAACTTATTGAGAAAGGCCGCAAAGAATCCGGCCAGGCATGTAGAAATACTGCATGCGACAGTCGTATATGCGCCTACATCAAAATAAGTTCCTGCAATATAGCGCTCGATTCCTCCGATCAGGCCCGCGATGATACCGGATACCGGATCAAAATAAAGTCCGGCAGCCATCGGGGCGAGGTCACGCACATTGAGCACCATATCGCCGTAGTCTATCCCGAAATGTGTCGAAAAAACGGAAAGAATACCGTAAAGGAAGCCAAGTCCGATCCTGTCTCCAACACTGAGTTTTCTGTCTTTGACAGCTTTCCACAGCAAAAATGTCACCGCCACATAGGCGAGTGTGATCAATGACATTTTTAAGATCATCCCGGAAATTTCTACCATCCTTTAATCAGGTTCCTGTCCTTTTTATTTTTCGAAGATACGGACCTCCCTGATGAAGAAGTCCGTACCTTCAATAATATCTTTATCGAAGCTGCCGCACTTCGGACACAGGCCCTTGTTTTCAACCACAGGGAACTCTGTTCCGCAATTCCGGCAAAGGCCTATGGCCTTTATCTTTTCAATGATCAACTCCGAGCCTCTGAGGAAATCGTAATCATCAGAGATTACTTCATAACCGTCCTGTAGGAACTCGGGGATCACGGATGTTGCTTCACCGACCTCGATCACTATCGCATCGACATGATCGAGGCCGTTCTCTTCTACTACTTTTCCGACTTTATCTACGACGCCGTATAGAAGCGTTAATTCATGCATCTGTCAGTGCTCCTTTAACGCTTGTTTGCATCGCCTCTGTTGTTGTCTTCCTTGATGAATTTCTTTACAGCGATCTTCATCTCGCGGTTCTTGCGGTAGTTCTCAACGTAGTTCTTGCGGAAGCGGATCGAGTGAACCGGTTCGTTGAACTTCTTGATAAGATGGATGGCGTCAAACTTACATCTTGTTGTGCAGACACCGCATCCGATACATCTGTTCTGATCGACCTGTGTAGCACCGCATCCGAGGCAGCGGGCTGTTTCGGCCCTGAGCTGCTCCTCAGTGAATGTGAGGCTCTCGTTGCGCTTTGTACCGACCTTTGCTTTGTCGACACCAGGTACCTGACGCTTGATGTTGTCCCAGCTGATGTGGTCGAAGTCGAGGTCAGACTTGTCGAGCGCCTTGTACTCTCTTCTGTCTCTTGCGAGTGTAAGGCTGTGTCCAGGCCATACGAAACGGTTGATGGAGATCGAAGCCTCCTTGCCTGCTGCAATGGCATCGATACAGAACTTCTGTCCTGTGTAGATGTCGCCGCCTGCAAAGATATCAGGCTCGCTCGTCTGATATGTCAGAGGGTCTGCCTTCACAAAGCCTCTCTCTGTGAGTTCAACGTTGACTCCTGTGAGCAGCTTGCCCCAGTCAGGTCTCTGACCGATGCAGTACAGAACCATTCCGCATTTAGCTTCCTCTGTAACACTGTCATCAAACTTAGGGTCGAATCTGCCTTCCTCATTCTTGACGCTCGTGCACTTGCGGAACTTGATTCCCTTGACCTTTCCGTCCTTTGTTGTGACGATCTCAGTCTGTCCCCAGCCGTCATGGATCGTGACGCCGTCTTCCTTGCAGTATGCCTGGTCCTCTTCGCCCATAGGCATCTCATCGTAAGACTCGAGGCAGTAAAGGTCTACCTTCTTTGCGCCGTATCTCTTAGCTGTGCGTGCAACGTCTGCTCCGATGCTTCCGCCGCCGATAACAACTACATTGCCGCTGAGCTCAACATCGTTGCCGCGGTTGATGTCCTTGAGGAATTCAACGCCTGCAACAACTCCCTTAGCATCGTCGCCAGGGATGCCGAGCTTGCCGCAGTTCTGGAGTCCGATTCCGAGATAGAACGCTTCAAAGCCCTGCTCGCGAAGCTCAGGAATCGTAACATCGACGCCGACTTCCACTCCGCACTTAAACTCTACTCCGAGAGCTCTGAGCACGTCTATTTCAGCCTCAACTACATCCTTCTCAAGTCTGAACGCAGGGATGCCGTTTACGAGCATTCCGCCCGGTCTCTTTTCCTTTTCAAATACGGTTACCTTATATCCGCCTGCTGCCAGATAGTAAGCGCAGGAGATTCCCGCAGGGCCGGAGCCGATGACGGCGATCTTCTTATCGTGATCCCAGAGTTTTTTAGGAATGAATCTCTTGTCTGCTTCGATCTCTCTGTCGGCGATGAATCTCTTGATCTCATCGATAGCGACAGCTCTGTCGATCTCGCCTCTTGTGCACTCGTTCTCGCAGTTATGCGGGCAGATGCGTCCGCAGACTGCAGGCAGCGGGTTCTCTTTCTTGATAAGCTCAAGGGCTTCCATATATTTGCCCTGAGCGGCCAGTCTGATATATCCCTGAATCGCAATGTGTGCAGGGCATGTGGTCTTGCAAGGAGATGTTCCTGTCTCAACCACGTTCTTTCTGTGGTCTCTGTAGTCAGCATCGTATCTTTCCGGACCCCACTCCTGCTCATCAGGGAGCTCTGTAGGGATCTGAACGATAGGTGTCTTTGAGCAGATCTTCTGTCCGAGTTTAAGAGCATTGTTTGCGCATGTCTCAACGCACTGTCCGCATGCGACGCACTTATCCTTGTCGATCTCAGCAACGTAATTGCTGCGTACCATGTTTGGCGCGCCGTAGTATGTGGCACTTCCGATAGCCATGCAGCTCTGAGGCTGGCAGTTGCAGATGGCGAACGAGATGCCGCTCTCGAGCGTCGTTATCTGGTGGATGCAGCCCATTGCCTCGGTTCTCTCGAGGTGCTCATAGACCTGCTCCTTTGTGAGCTTCTCTCCGCGGCCGTGTCTGATCATGGTCTCTGCGAGCAGACCCATGTAGATGCACATTCCGTCCTCGAGATCGCCTGTGCCCTCGCCCATGATGCGGCGTACTCTGCGGCACTGGCACGGTACTCTGCAGAAAGCTCCGCCGACAGTCGTCTCTATCAGCGTGCTGAGTCTTTCCATGGTCATGATCTTTGTGCCTGCAGGGAGCGCACTCTCTACAGGTACGACTCTCATGATTCCGACGCCCATAGGCATTGATGCAGCTACCTGTCCGTAGGATTCGAAAGCATGCCTCTGGAATAAGTATGAGATCTCAGGGTGCGATTCGTTGTACTCATTGCTTCTGGCCAGCTGGAACTCGAAGATTCCAGGTGCGAACGGTACCAGCAGATATATCTTGGCTCCGCCCTTACCGAGCTTAACGTCCATGAAGTAAGCTTTATCCGCGCAGCCTTCAAGGATGTGCTTCACTTTGTCTACAGGCATGCCCGTCTTCTTTGCCAGTCCCCTTGCGGTCGACGGCATGACGAGTTTCATTTCGCTCATTACAGCAAGCTCGTCATCAGTCAGAAGGTAATCGAGCAGCTGATACTCAGCGCATTCCGGAGTGATCTTCAGCTCGCCCTTGTTTGCCATTTCTGTCGCAAGCCTTAATAGCTTGTCTTGTCTGGTTTCCATTATTCTCTCCCTCTCAAAACAGCGAATGATTTTATAGTTTTTGCATCATATGCATACCCAGTAAATTGTATCATAACCAATCAAAAAACTCTCGGAGATTTTCAGTTTCCGAGAGTCAATAGATCTTTTCTATCCGGTCTGCGCTTATACCGTTTGCAGCGCAGAATCCCTCGAGATCTGCCGGTGATTTTATGAGCATCACCTCGTGCAGACCTCCGTGCACATCCTGTGCGCACAGCACTTGTTCACCGGTGCATATGCTGCATCTGAGCACCGGCACATAGTCGCCCTCAGGCATCTTCGGATAGGTCTTTTTGTTTTTGCTGAAGAGTCCCATGATTCACCTCTTTCCTTTCCGTGATTTGCGTGCGTATGTCAGCACCTGTTTCATTGCAGAATCCTTTTCTATGCCCGCAAGTCTCAGCTTATGGGCGTAGGCGAGTATCTCGCCGAAGTCTTCACCTGGCTCGAGACCCGCTTCGATGAGGTCGCGGCCCATGACATATGGTTTTGCCATTGTTTCCTCGTAGGTCCTGAGTCTTTCAAGCAGGAACTCCCTGTCACCCGAGAATGCGTCACTTCCGGATACTACCGGCTTGTCGGCTTCCGCGAACCAAATGAGGTCTCCGGGAGCGACCGCCGCATCGAACATTCTGTTTGTGGACTTCAGCACCGGCTTGGAATATGCCGCTACGTTCGGTCTCATGTGAAGCGGCACCATGTTGAAGACGTAATCCTTTACGCTCTTTTCACTTGTCAGCCGGCCCACAAAGGCCTCCACCAGCGGCATTCCCTTCACTTCGTGCTCATAAGCGTGAATCCGGCCTTTCTTTTCCTCCGTAGTGACTATCTTGCCGAGATCGTGCGTAAGAGCGAGCAGCATAAAGCTGTACGGATCTGATACCCGGTCTCTGAAAGCAGCCGCACGGTCTATGACCTCCATGGTATGCGTCCACACATCACCTTCCGGGTGGAAGACCGGATCCTGCTCCAGGTCAATGGTCTGCTTCAGTTCCGGAAACCAGATGTCGAGCTGGTCCATCGCGCGGAGCGATTCGAAAAATATTGACGGTTTATCTGCCTTCAAAAGAGCCTTTTTTAGTTCTTCCTCGACGCGTTCACGCGAGAGCGTTGAAAGGTCGATGCCCCGGCAGAGTTCTATGGTATCGGGTGCAATGGCGAAATTGAAGCGCGCCGCGAACTGCGCGCCGCGCAGTACCCGCAAGGGGTCCTCGATGAAGGTGTCCGGATCGATGTGCCTGATGACGCCTTCATCGATGTCGCGGCGCCCGCCAAAGTGATCAACGATTTCGCCGGTCAGCACATCCTCCATCATCGAATTGATTGTAAAATCCCTGCGCCTTGCCGCTTCAAGCGTCCCGATGAACGGGTCCACATCGATCTCGAAGTCCCTGTGGCCGCTTCCCGTCGCATGCTCACGCCTTGGCATTGCAATATCGATGTCTTCGCCCTTCAGCGCAAATACTCCAAAGCTCCTGCCGTAAGAAAGCGGTTCGCCTGTCTTCTCAAGAATTGAATACAGCGCAGCAGGCTGAATGCCGTGCACCTCTATGTCTACGTCCTTGTTTTCGATGCCCAGAAGCCTGTCGCGCACAAAGCCTCCGACGTAAAAGGTCCTGCCGCCGGCATCACGCACATATTCAGCTATACGCTCCGCAATACTGTTCTTCATTGGACGATCATTCACACTCAGCATCTCTGGCGCGGGATTCGCCCCACACCATATCGTATATGAGCGGGTCCCGTATGAGATGTTTCCAGGCCGTAAAAGTAGCCTGTACAAAGCGCTCATCGAGCTCTATCTCCTCTTCTATCATCGGGCAGGCATATGGCAGTTCGTAGTCATTGAATACGAGCTGGAGCGTGCCGTCCTCATCCAGATGCGGAAGCAGCGGAAAGCTCCTGCACTGTATAGGCCTCATATTCCGCGGACAGTGCGGAGGGGTCTTGCACTTCACAAAATAGATCTTGCCGTTCCACGTGCCCGGAAGCTCATACTCGTCAGTGCTGAGGGTCTCCCAGCTGAGCCAGTCCGCATGCCTGTCGTGGATCTTCTCCTCGCCCGGCAGCAGCATTATGCCCACATCCTCTTCCGAGTATGCCGCATTGCAGCATGCTGCGCCGCATATAGTGCCGCAATCGAAAGGCACAGGCGACACCCGGTCGAGCAGCCTGTAGATAGCCTTATATGTTCTCTTTCTTGTTGCGCCTTTTATCATCTGTTCTTATCAGTCCGGAGAAGGGTCTCCAGCAAGCCTTCACATCCATCGACAACATCGCGCCAGGTGGCGTCGAAGTTGCCCGTATACCAAGGATCGGCAACCTCATCGCCTGCCCTGTCAGTATACTCGAGGAGCATGCTTATCTTGCTGTCGGGATCGCCGCCCGTGATCCGTTTTATATTTCTTATGTTATTGTAATCCATGCAGATGATCATATCGAAGTCATCGTAATCACGCTTCGTCATCTGCCACGCCCTGTGTCCGCCGCACGGTACACCCTTTTCGGCCAGCTTTCTGCGGGCCGGAGGATAGACAGGATTACCGGTCTCCTCGCGGCTGGTCGCTGCAGAATCAATAACAAAGCGGTCTTCGATTCCTTTCTTCCGCACCATGTCCTTCAGCACATATTCTGCCATCGGGCTGCGGCAAATATTACCATGACATACAAAAAGTATTCTTTTCATTCTTCTTTGGTATTTCTCAGATGTTCGAAATTCGTACCGTTGATATGATACGGGTCAGTTATTCCGGCAAGCGCCTCCGCGTCGGCCTGTTTGCAGAATTCCAGCATCCTCTCAGCCCGGGCATCGCGCTCATCAGACTTCTCAAAATGCGTGCCACGCTCAGAGCTGTAGCTGACCGGCCAGACTTTGAATGTATCCGGGTCGGCATATATATCGATGTACTTGCCGTGGAAGCTTATGTCAAACCAGTCCGTCCCGAACGAGTATGCTCCGCCCTCAAGGCCGCTATCTGCAAGGAAGCATTCCCTGGCGAAATAGCTGTCATCGGGCTCGCTGAAGCCTATCTTCACGTATTTGTCTTTTCTTGTACAGAACCACGTGCCGACTTTTCTGATCTTGTCGACCATGCCGCGTTTCATCACTTCTTTTCTGCTTTCCATGTCACGGACCTCTCTCGCTCCTTTTTACTTTCGGTTTATTTTACCATACAGAGCGCCGCAGAATATATGCTATACTTCGACTAACAGGAGGTGAACGATTATGCTCAACAAGTTTTGCAAGAAACCCCTATATGAAATAACACTGAAGATGGCGAACGTAGCCATGGGCGTCGATAAGGCGGACATGGTGATAAAGAACGCCAAACTGGTAAACGTCTGTACAGCTGAGATCCAGGAAGGTATCGACGTTGCGATAGCTGAAGGCCGTATTGCACTCGTAGGCGACGCCGCCCACTGCATCGGCGAAAACACAAAAGTAATAGATGCCTCCGGCCAGTACATTGCGCCGGGATTCATGGACGCTCACATCCACGTGGAGTCGGCGATGATCAGCGTCGGAGAATATGCCCGCGCAGTAGTACCGCATGGCACAACAGGCATCTTCATGGATCCTCATGAGATCTGCAATGTATGCGGTCCTGAGGGCGTAAAGGCGATGATAGACGACGCAAAGAGAGCTCCTCTGAAAGCCATGTCGAACGTGCCTTCATGTGTGCCGGCTGTTGCCGGATTCGAAGACACCGGATCACACATCGGTCCGGAAGAGGTCCGCGAGATGATGACATGGGACGGCATCATGGGCCTCGGTGAGATGATGAACTTCCCGGGCGTTATCTACGGAGATCCTAACGTTCATGGTGAGCTCGCAGAAACGCTGAAGGCCGACCAGGTTATTACAGGCCACTACTCAGTGCCTGAGACCGGTCCGGGACTCAACGCGTTCATAGCTTCGGGCGTAAGATGCTGCCATGAGTCCACACGCGCTGAGGACGTGCTCGAAAAGATGCGCCATGGAATGTACGCCCTGATGCGTTACGGCAGCGCATGGCACGACATGCCTGTCATTATTCGCGCAATACTGGATAACAATGTCGAAGACCGCTTCGCCTGCCTCATCTCGGACGACACTCATCCTGATACGCTCATAAGCGACGGACATCTCGACTACATCGTACGCTGCGCAGTCAAGGAAGGCCTCGATCCTATCAAGGCTATCCAGTACGTCACCATCAACCCGGCAACCTGCTTCCGCATGGATCACGAGATGGGAAGCATCACACCGGGCAAATGTGCAGACATCGTATTCTTTGATGATCTGAACGACATTCAGATCACCCGCACGATCATCGACGGTGATATAGTGGCTGAGAACGGCAGGATGACTGTGGATATCGGAAGCTCCAACTTCCCTGCTTCAGTCTACAACACAATGCACGTTGGCTACGAGATCACACCGGACAGCTTTAAAATCGCCGCTCCGGAAGGTGCAGAAGGCAGCGTAAAGACACGCGTGATCGAGATTATCCCAAACCGCGTCGGTAACTATGAGAGAATAGTCGATCTGAAAGTAGAGGACGGATTCGTTCAGGCTGATGCGGCACAGGACATCATGAAGATGGCAGTGTTTGAACGTCATCACGAGACAGGCACCAAGGGTGTAGGATTCCTGAAAGGATTCGGATTCAAGAAAGGCGCGATGGCTCAGACCGTTTCGCACGATGCCCACAACCTGCTCGTTGCAGGTACCAACGATGAGGACATGGCACTTGCAGCAAACACTCTCGTGGAGTGCGGCGGCGGAATGTGCGCAGTAGCTGACGGAAAAGTGCTGGCTCTTGTTCCGCTCCCGATCGCAGGCCTGATGAACGATCTGCCGGCAGAAGAGATGGCAGACCTCATCAGCAAGCTCGATGCAGCATGGAAAGAACTGGGCTGCGTTATCAACTCGCCATATATGACGATGGCACTGATCCCGCTGGCGTGCCTGCCTGAGCTGAGGCTCACCAACCGCGGGCTCGTCGACTGCAGGACATTCCAGTTTGTCGATCTGTTCGTTAAATAGTTATAAGCAGAAGCAACTGAAGAGCTCCGGAGCCTAAGCCCCGGAGCTCTTTAAGTTTTGCTTGCTGACCGCTCAGCTGAGCCCTTACTGTACCTGCTCCCTGATTTCCTCAGTCACCAGGTCTCTCTGGTATATATCAGTCAGTACTCCGAAGTATGAGAAAATCGTGCCGCTCTCAAATTCTTCATCCTTGACTGTCAGCTGATCTTCAGTGATAACACGCAGCTTGTTACCGTATGTGTCTGTTTTTATAAGGTTGCCCTCTTCATCATAGAAGTCGAACATGAACTCGAGCGTGTCTCCTGTTTCGAGCTGCTCAAGTCCTTTCTTCATGAAGAACGACACTTTCTCGTCATCCTTGCTGTATCCTGTCACCCAGCCTGTTGATCCTTCATCAGATTCATCTTTTACCGGATCCCACTCTACATGCAGAGTGATGTTTTCCCTGCCATTAAGTCTGGCTTTGATTTTTCCGCGGTAGATCACTCCGTCCTCCGTAAGCTGAGGCTCTTCGGCCTCATAACATACGACATGTCCGTTTAAGCGTGCCCAGATTCCGTCCATGCTCACGATAGGATGACCCTCTGCATCCGCATCTGAGAAGTGCTCCTGTCCTATATACATCAGGCCTTCGTCAGTAACGAGGTATGTGGCTATCTTGCAGTCCAGAATGGTATCCCATGTCTTGTCAGGCAGTTCCGGCAGATATCCCTCCGCCACCTCTTTGACAGGTATGTCCACGAACACCTTTGCGGTATCGTAGTCCTCGAAGCCCTTGATATACCACTCTTCATCGCTGTAATCCTCAGTCAGAGGGATCCCGAAGAAATTATCATCAGCAGTAGCTTTCTTTTGCTGTGCCCCCATAATGCTGCAGAACCTGTCGAAGAAATCCTGCTCTGTCTTATACTTGACTGCCTTAAGCTCTGCATACTCATACCTGTACATGGACAGATCCTTGTAAGGGAAATCCATTGCCAGACCGTTTATGCCATCAGCGGAATCACTGTTGCGGTATACAACGCATGCTTTGGCAGTGTCTGCGATCCTGTCAAGTTCCTCGTCAGTCGTTACCTGCTGATTATAGTCCGCTTTTTTAAGATTTGTCAGGTAACTGACAAGGTCGACCTGCTCCTCATCAGCGAACTGATATGAGCCTGCGCGAGCCGCAGACATGTTGGCGTATACAGAAGGCTTATCCGCGATCACTTCCGTTGCTTTTTCGTAGAAATCCGTAAGCTGTTTGTATACCGGTTTCACCAGTGTCAGGTCTACAAGTGACAGCGTGCAGGAGTGATCCGGCTCACCGCTGTTACTCACGCGCTGGGCCTGATCATATGAACTTATCAGGGACTTTGCGAATTCCTCAGTACTCAGCGTCGGATCTTCTGCCAGTTTGCCGAATGCTGCAGTGTAGAACCAGCCTGTTCCCGGCTCGGTCTCCTCAGATGCGAGATAGTAGTCTGCGTAAGGCTCGAACGCGTTTGCGTATTCTACATCCTGCATCAGGCATGCGTCGAATCCTATCAAATCGAATTTCATGCCGGAATTATTTATGGCATCTATTATCTCCGATGCCTTCATTGTCGTTTCACCTTCCGCCGCGCGGTCATTAAGGCCATCAACGCCGTAGCCGCTGGCGAATCCGCCGCCGTGATCCCAAAGCACCAGCATGTATCTGTCGGCAGGATAGTTATTCTTTGCCCACTTGATGAAGTCCGTGAGGCTCTCCGGCTCTGACATGCACGTCGTGCTGTCAAGCATACCAGCAGTTTCCATTTTGCCTCCGCTGATCAGATATCTGCCTACAGTGGCGTCTTCCAGGCCGGATGTGAACCATCTGCCTGAACCGCCCGCCTGCATCACGAAGTCGATGCCCTCGCCCTTTGCGGTCGCATCCTTCATCTGCTTGATATTGATCGAAGCCATGCCTCTGTCATCCTCGAGGTCGGAACCTATTACATACTCCATGACAACGATCTTCTTTACGCCGGAATGATCAGGGAAGAAATAGTCTCTCGTGCGCTGCTTTTCAACGACAGCTTCATAGTCAGCTCCAAGGGTAACATCACGCCCAACGATCTCATCGCTGTCCGTAACTTTATCAAGGTCCTTGTTGATCTCACTTACCATATACTTAACCACCGGCCTGAACGGATGGACGATCGTAGTTATTACGAAGCACCCGATGATCAGCGCGGCAAGTTCGGCTACTGAAATGGCAACCACTCCGACCTTTCTGATTCTGCTTGCTGCCGGGCTGAGTTCCCTTTCAGGTTTGAACTCAGGCTTGCCCAGGTAAACATTTCTTTTTCCGAAGCCCAGTATAAACAGGAAGATGATCGGCATGAGTATGAGTCCCAGCGCAAACATCCTTCCTTTTCCGAACTGCTTCGCAAGTCTTGAATAGAGCTGTATCAGGAAGACTCCATACACGACAAGCGCCACCATGCTCATTACGATGGAGTACATGTTGTTCATTCCGAGATATCTGGATGTCAGGAACATGGCGATGGTTATCGCCGCCGGTCTCCAGAACGATCTCATGCTGCGGAAGAGGTCCGTAGACATCTCCATGTCTCCGAGGATCGGAATAATGGCAAAGTATTTCCTCTTTCCCATCTTTCCGAGGATCCTGTAATAACATATTATCTGGAGAATCAACGGTACCGTCCAGACAGCCGGTTCTCTGAAAAGATATGTGAATAACATAAAAACTTCCCTTCTGTTTATACTCCCGCTGACAGGAATACAAGGACCGCAATGCCGGCCAGTGCGGAATAGAGCACCGAGCTCTCTATGACCGATGAGATGAAAGTCGGTATATACAGCTTCTCTGTCGCAGATATGGATATGCCGATGCCCAGTATAGGTGCGATAAGAGCGATATACAGCACCACCAGGATACCTTCTGCGTTTATCATCTTTCCGATGGATAAAAAGCCTTCCCTGATACTGTCCTCCAGCGTGGCCTTTCGTCCGGTAATGAGATTCCTGCTGAGAACTATCTTTGAGTTGAGGTCGAATGCCACATAAATGAAAAGCGACGCCAGCCCGAGCAGCAGGATCTGAAAGAGTCTGCCTAACAGGAACAGCCAGATGCAGATGATCGCCTTTGTGACTATCTGATAGTTCAATATGTCAGGCATCGCCTCTGTGTACGGCCTGAGTATGACACTTATTTTATTATCTCTTTTCATTTGTCAAAAGGAACTCTTTCATTTCCTCAAGCCTGTGCGCTGCCTCCCTGCGCCCCATCTGATATACTCTCTCAAGTTCGTCAGGATCCTTTTCGGTACGCCCTATGCCGGGATCCTCCGGAGGTCTTATGACGAACACTTCGCCGAGAGCCTCTTTCTGATCGATCTCATCCATCTGGATGTTGTAACCGATATGCCTGACCGCCATGGCCTTCCCCATTGCCGGGTACTTTCTCAGTACAAGCTTAACCAGCGGCACAACAGGGCTTTTCTTCTTTCTGTATCCCCTCGGTCTGGTCAGAATTATGACATTCCTGTCATAACCCTGCTGTTCCATGTATTCATAAGGAACTGAACACACGATACCTCCATCGAGCATCCTGTATCCGCCGACTGAAACGATGTTTGATACAACAGGCATCGATGCTGAGGCACGCATCCACTCTATATCTTCTGCTCCGCCGTCTGTGCATTTATGGAATCTGACATCTCCAGTCACCGCATCTGTAGCTCCTATATAGAACTCCATGGGATCATTTTTGAATGTCTCCGTGTCGAAAGGATCGAGCACCTCAGGCATAGTATGATAACAGAACTCAGCGCCGTACAGATCGCCGGTCTTTATGAGAGACCTGAGGCTGCAGTAGCGCCAGTCCCTGCTGTATTTCTTGTTGTATCTTATGGCTCTTCCGATCTGATGGGATTTGTAATTGCAGCCGAAAGTCGCACCCGCAGAAATGCCGGCTGCACCGTCAAAGCGTATCCCGTTTTCCATGAAGACATCGAGCACTCCGCAGGTGAACATCCCGCGCATCGCTCCGCCTTCCAGTACCAATCCCCTTTTATATGAACTCATTTATTTTCCGCTCTTTCTTTCAAGGACATAACTGAACCAGGCCGCAAACTCCGGTCCGAGTTTCTCAACAAGCGCCTCGGCCTCTTCAGGCTTCGAAGAAGCTGCGTACAGGCACTGCTGTGCTATCTGGTACTTCCTGGCGACCGTCATTCTGGCCAGTTCTTCATCCGTATACTTTGCGAGATCCGCCATCTCTTCCTGTGCGCGGAAGAACCTTATAAAAGCCTCTGCAGTCTCGCGTCCCACAATAGGTTCGATCAGTGCAAAGTCATTACCCGAACTGTCGAGAACACGCGACACCATCTCCCAGCGGCGCGGGTCAGCATAGCCCTCCGATCCCGTGTAGACCGTTCTGAGGTAGAGATCGTTGTTCGCAAGGAATTCCATTACATAAGGATTGATCCTTTTTCTGACAGCCCAAGGCATCCAGTTTTCAACAGTTGTCTTGATATATATATGCGCAAATCTGCCGAACAAAGGCTCTGCGAGGTCATGAGCAACGCTCGATTCATTCCGGTCATTTCCCGCTGCAACAATTCGTGCATTCTCAGGAAGCGGCCAGCGGTTGTTCACAAAACGTTCCAGCACTATCTTGAATATAACTGCCTGTGTCTGCTTTGTTGCATTCGTCAACTCGTCAAAGAACAGGATGTGCAGCTCGCCGTCCTCACACAGGCGCTCGAGCTTGACCAGCCATACCGGCTTTATGTCTATTATCTCATCTGTCGATTCATTATAAACAGCACGGCCATTGATCGTTTCAGGTGTCTCATTTACGAGTTCAATGTCGAGCACCTGCGGATCGATCTCCTTTACGCGGTCGCTCTTTCCGTCACCTGTAAGTCCATGTATGAATACCGGGATATCTGCCTTGACGAAAGCTCTTATCATGTCAAGCTCGTCGTGCTCCTCTATATGGTAAGACGTGCCCTGACCTGTTGAAGCGGTGCTTACGTCATCCTCAGCAAGAAGCTCCTCAATAAACTGCTCCCCGAGGTATTCACCCGCTTCCTCGCGGCTCAGCCCCGCAAACAGAGCCCTGCCGCAGACAAGCAGTTTGTTGACCTCATCGTAATACCAGCGTATCGACCTCACTTCAAGAAAGATCTCCTCTGATGAGTTGGCCACACTTCCGTCGGAAAACTGCACATATCCGCTTACTGTCTCCTCGGTGACGGGGATCCTCACGATCTGTTTGGCACCAAGTCTGTATACATCTCTTTTTTTACCTGCGATCGTATAAGCTGTCCCCGTACTTTTGAGTGTACCTTCCTGATACTGCTTTTCCGCCATATCACGCATCGATGTCTCAAGGATGACGTAAGGGAACGATCCCAGCTCTACAGTCACGACGTCGCCTATCTCACGCGAATGTCTGAGAAGCTTCTCATCACCCGGCTCCAGAAGGAGTGCAGGCCTTACCGCGCAAATGCCGTACCTGTGATCGCGGCCGAACCTGTCAACGCAGTCCTCACCCGAAAGAAAGTAATTAGTGCAGCCTTCGCTGAGAGTGAAGCCATCATCAGGTATGGTGCTCAGGACGAGATCGCCTGCCTGTGCAGCAGTCCCGACCGCTCTGAAGAGCGGCAGCGGATTCTCGAACAGCTGTCTATGTGACAAGAAAATCGATTTCATATTTGTTTATCTCCTCAGGTTTTTTAACGTATATCACTTTTCCGCCCGGCGGATCAACCGGCATGTCGCTGTATACAAGCCAGATCGCGTCGCATCTGGTTTCAGGCATGTCCGCATATCCGTCCGTGAATACTATCTTTGTCTCTGCATCACCGGTGAAAGCCTTCACGGCAGTCTCAAAGTTCGTCCCTCCGGCACCCTTTATCTCCAATGTGGAAATATCTTTTTCGGAATGGATCTCCTGAAATCCGTAAAACTCCGTGTCAAAGCATCCGACTTTTACTACAGCATCTTCTCTCAGAAGATCCTTGACGGCTCTGACGAAAGCCCTCAGAAGATCCTTGTCGATCGAAGCACTCGTGTCCAGAAGTATCTCTGCATGCGGCACGGGATACGGCTTGAACTGCTCAATAAGGATGCCGTCTCTTATCCTGTCTGCAGGAAACCAGTCGTAATCCAGCTGGAGGCTGGGCTCCAGAAGGTCAGATAGTCCCGCGACAGCCTGAGCCAGACCCGGATCTTCGATCTCGCGGTCCTGAGCACCCTGCATGTCTCCGGCCTGCTTGCTTTTGTCTGCATCCTGTACCGGAATCAGGACCGTAAGCTCTTCAGACTGCTCCTCTGACTTTTCCTCTTCAGCAAGTTCCGTATCTTCCCTTTCAGCCTTTTCATAGAGCACCTCATACATTTCTTCAGCACTCATGGTCTTCGCATCTTTTTGCCGGAAGATATTTACCGGCGGTTCAAAGCCGTCAGCCAGAAGGAGCTCATTGACAACAGCCGCACAGGCCAGGTCCCAGATCTTACGGTCACGCCCCTTGCCTCTCTGCTGATGAGCAAGCTGTATATGCATCAGCTGCTGCGCTATAAGATAAGACTGAGCTCCCTGCGGGAACTGTCTCATGCTCCTGCCGTTGTAATAGACGGTCTTGTCACCGTATCCGGTCGGATCTGCCCACGGACTGTTTTTGAACTCGATGACACTCATCAGTTCATTCCACTCGGGACACTTTTCCAGAATATTCAGTTGTGTCTCATGCAGATCAAACTTATAGTCCATGTCATATGACCCTGTCAGGCTTTATACGGTTTTTTCATATCCATAATACCATATTCATGGCATAAAAACGCCCCGGAGTATTTCTCCGGGGCATTAAGCTCTTTCGGCTGATTTTATAACTCGTTACGCATCATGTCCTCGTAACTCTCGCGTTTTACGACTAAGCTTGCCTTGCCGTCTGCTATCATCACCATGGCCGGTCTCGGCACTCTGTTGTAGTTTGAGGCCATCGCATAATTATATGCTCCGGTAGTGAGCACTACGATGATATCTCCTCTTTCCGGTTTAGCCATGCAGATATTTTCAGCAATGCGGTCTCCGCTCTCGCAGCATCTGCCGGCGACAGTACATTCGTAATCTGCCTTTTCGCCGGCCTTGCTCGCGTTGAGCACCGTATACTCCGATTTGTACAGAGCATATCTCGGGTTGTCGGTCATGCCGCCGTCTACGGTGACATAGTTGCGGTATCCTGAAACTTCCTTGACACCGCCTGTCGTATACAGAGTGACTCCCGCATCAGCTACGATGCTGCGGCCCGGCTCCATGAACACTGCATCCAGTGCGAAATCATGCTCATTGAGTGCGGCGTTCAGATGTTCGGCAACTTCCCTGATCCTTGCCGGGATGTCTGATACCGGATCTTTCTCCGTATATCTCACTCCGAATCCGCCGCCGATGTTCAGGACCTTTATGGTATACCCCAGCTCGTCTCTTACCTTCGCTGCAAAGCTGATAAGGATCTCCACCTGTCTGTTGAACGAATCACTCTCGAATATCTGAGAGCCTACATGGCTGTGGAATCCGGCTACCTCTATGCTGCCGCACTCCAGCGCAGCTTTGATGAATCCATACGCCTGACCTGTATCGATCGGTACACCGAACTGTGAATCCACCTTGCCAGTATTGATGGCCTCGAGAGTATGCGGATCGAGTCCGCAGGTGAGCCTCAGCAGTACCTTCTGCGTTACGCCGGCTTCCGATGCGACTCTGTTCAGGACCTCAAGCTCATTGAGATTATCTACAACAAAATATCCGATGCCGCTTTTGACGCCGTACTCGATATCCGCGTCAGTCTTATTGGTACCGTGGAAGAACATCTTCGATGCCGGAAATCCCGCAGCGAGAGCCGTATAGATCTCTCCCGGTGAAACAACGTCCACGCACAGTCCTTCGGATTGCACCAGCGGGTAAATACCCTTGAAGCAAAGTGCCTTGCTCGCGTAAAGCGGGGCGGACAGTGGTCCGAAGCATTCATGCATCGCATTGACATACATCCTGCAGTTGGCACGGATCACGTCCTCGTCAAGCACGTAAAGCGGAGTGCCGAATTCTGCGGCAAGATCCAGAGTGTCGATCCCGCCGACAGCCAGATGACCTTTTTCATTTATGGTCAGATTGTTATAGAGCATAAGTTTTTCCTTCCAATCAGAGCATATGAGCGAGGAGCTCTTCTCTTGTATGATGCGAGAGATATGCCGGTGGTACATCAAATAGTGTACGTGCGCCGCTCTGACCCTCGCTGTTCATCCTGTATGCTGCACGCGCTGCAGCTGCGAGGATGCTGCCGGTAAAGAACGGATTGGAGTCAAGGTTCAGCGTGAATTCAACTGTGTTATCGAATTCCCTGTCCAGACCGGTGCGGCCGCTTCTGATAACGCTGCCGCCGTGCGGAAGCCCGCTGTGATCTCTGTTGAGCTCTTCCTGGGTAATGAATGTGACAGTCGTATCGTAAGGCTCAAAGTAGTTAGGCATCGTCTTGATCGCTTCCTCGATGGCTGCCTTGTCTGCTCCGTCCTCGGCCACTACCCAGCATTCCCTGAGGTGCATCTGGCGCGCAGTGAACTCAGGATGTTCGTTGTTCCTGACGCTTTCCACAGCAGCCTCGATCGGCACTGTATACTGCCTTGCGTCCTTAACGCCTTCGATCCTTCTGATCGCATCTGAATGTCCCTGGCTGACGCCGCGTCCCCAGAAGGTATAGCTGTCGCCTTCAGGAAGCGCCGCGTCTGCGATTATTCTCGCAAGCGAGAAGTATCCCGGGTCCCATCCGCATGAGATGATGCCGATTTTGCCGGATGCAGACGCTGCCGCATCTACATTTGCAAAATGCTCAGGTATATTGGCATGATTGTCAAAGCTGTCTATTACATTGAACTTAGCAGCAAGCTCCGGCGTCATCCACGGCAGATCTGTAGCACTGCCGCCGCAGATGATAACAACGTCGATATCGTCCTTCATGCTGTCGAGCTGATCGTATGCATACACCGGTGCACCCGTAACCGTCTTCACGGACGACGGGTCCCTTCTTGTAAACACTGCTGCAAGTTCCATGTCCTGAGACTGTACAACAGCAGCCTCAGCTCCTCTTCCAATATTTCCGTATCCTGCAATCCCTATCCTTATCATTTCTTTTCCCCTTTTTCTTTAATCCGCCAGCAAGTCATCCATGTTATACAGTCCTGCCGGTTTTCCGGCAAGGAATCTCGCTGCCGCTACCGCTCCGTCGGCAAACAGAGCTCTGTCGTGCGCCTGATGCGTCACAGTAATTGTCTGTGTGTTTGTGCCAAACATTACCTCGTGCGTACCGACAATATTGCCCATTCTGACAGCACTTATGCCGATCTCATCAGGCTCGCGCTTTGCCATGCCCGATCTTCCGAGGTTGTAGTGGAGCTCAGGCCTTGCCTCACGCACGGCATCAGCCAGCATTATGGCCGTACCGCTTGGTGCGTCAACCTTTCTGTTGTGATGAGTCTCTACTATTTCAATGTCACATGCGCCGAATTTTGCAGCCACTTCTTTTACAAGCTTTGCAACAAGCGCTACTCCGACTGACATATTTGCTGACTTAAAAACCGGAACACTCTCCGCTGCCTTGGCGATATAAGCCATCTCCTCATCAGTCTGTCCCGTTGTGCAAACGACAGCAGGCAGTCCCCTTTTTACACAGTAGTCCATAAGCTCAGTGGTGACTGTATGATGCGAGAAATCGATGACCATATCTGCCGGTCCCTGATAAGCATCCAGCATGAGGTATGCGCCATCAGCTCCCGTAGGAGTCACACCTGCGACTACCTCCATATCATCCGTCTGCGAAATGATGCGGGCAAGAATCGTGCCCATGGCACCATCGCTTCCGTTTATTATTACTTTCATGAGTAAATCTTCCTCCGTTACCACTAAATAATGCCCAGATCGGTCATAGCCTTGCGCAGTCTCTCAAGGTTAGGCTCTTCCATGCGGTACAGCGGCGATCTGATAATAGGGTCGCACCATCCCATCATCGCAAGGGCTTCCTTGACCGGGATAGGGTTGACCTCACAGAAGAGTGCCTTTATGAGCTCATTGTACTTGCACTGAAGAGCAGCTGCGCCTGCAGTATCGCCTTCCCAGAACTTTGTGCAGATCTCCCTGGTCTCAGCAGGGACAACATTGGAGAGTACTGAGATGACACCCTTTGCTCCCATCGACAGGAACGGTACTATCTGGTCGTCATTGCCTGAATAAACATCGAGCTTGTCACCTGCAAGTGCAAAAGTGTCTACGATCTTTGAGATGTTGGAGTTTGCTTCCTTGATCGCTGCTACGCCGTCGATCTCAGCAAGCTTTACGTATGTAGACGGCTCTATGTTGAGTCCTGTTCTCGAAGGAACGTTGTATGCGATGATTGGTACATCACTTACGCTTGCGTATTCGTTGAAGAGTTTTACCAGACCGTTCTGTGTAGCCTTGTTGTAATATGATGTGACTATCAGACACGCATCTGCTCCTGCATCGCTGGCATACTTGGTGAGCTGCTTTCCGTATTCAGTGTGGTTTGAGCCCGTACCTGCAATGATAGGAACTCTTCCGGCAGCTCTTTCAACCGCAAAGCTGATGCACGCCTTATGCTCCTCGTCTGTAAGTGTGGAGCCCTCGCCTGTTGTACCGGCTATTACCAGGGCATCGATACCCGACTCGATCTGCCAGTCGATCAGTGCTCCGAACTGCTCAAAATTGACGCCATCCTCTGTCATAGGTGTGATAAGAGCAGTAGCTACGCCTTCGAAAATAGTGTTGGTTCTTGCCATTGTTATTTACCTCCTCATTTTGGAAAATGCAATAATGAGATGAGGCTATCGGACAGATACATCAGAGACTGTATTAATTAAAAAGCAGCTGATACGGATCAGCTGCTCATGACAAATCAAAACAAAAATCTGATTGTATATCATGGATAGCTCTCCGCGTTGTCGCGACAGTCGTACGGATCTTATTCCGCCCGCCCAGATCGGTCAGAAATGCAGTCCTCCCTCACTTCGGCACCCGCCCCTTTCGTCCGCTGCGCTCTGCATAGCTCTGCAGCAGCTACTGATGACTGGATGCGTCCTCTATCTCGATTGGTGGAATTGTAATATTATTTCGCCCGGATGTCAACGGTTAGCGCACAAACTCCTTATACAGTACCCTTACTGCCTCTTCAAAGTCGCATACATCTACGCCGACGATGACATTTATCTCATTGGTACCCTGGTTGAGCATCTTAATATTGATGCCCTTGTCCGCAAGAGCAGTACATATTCTGGCAGACACACCTATGGATTTGTGCATCCTGCGTCCTACTACCGCGATCAGAGCGATTTTGTCCTCAACTATTATCTCATCCGGTCTGAGCTGATGCCTGAACGAGTCGAGGACATCGTCGAGCTTGTCTTCAAGCTCCTTGCTCTCGATTACCATGGAGAGCGAGTCTATTCCGGTCGGTATGTGGTCGAAGTTGATTCTCTGGTCTTCAATGATCGCCAGCGCCCTGCGGACAAAACCGATTTCCTTGTTCATCATGTTCTTATAGATCGAAATGACAGTGAAATCCGGCTTTCCGGCTATGCCGCTGATGATAAACTCTCCGTCTTCTCCGCCTTCACGCGATATAACCGTGCCCGGGTCTTCAGGCGCATTTGTGTTCCTGATATTTATCGGAATGCCGGCCATCCTTGCAGGGAACACTGCGTCCTCATGCAGCACGCTTGCTCCCATATACGAAAGCTCTCTGAGCTCTACGTATGAAATATACTTGATCGGAAGAGGCTTGCTGACAATGCCCGGGTCTGCCATAAGCATGCCGGACACGTCTGTCCAGTTCTCATACATTGAAGCATCTGCAGCGCGTGCTACCAGCGAACCCGTTACATCGGAGCCGCCTCTCGAAAGCAGACATATCTCGTCAGTGCCAGCATATCCGCCGTAGAAGCCCGGAAATACCGCATGCTCATGCTTGCTGATTTCCTCTTTGAGCGCCTCATTAGTCTCCTCGACCATCAGTCTTCCTCTTGAGTCAAAGAGAACGAGATTCTTTGTATCCACAAAGTCGTAGTTAAGATACTCTGCGATCAGCCTTGCAGAGAGATACTCTCCGCGGCTGACGATATACGCCTCCGAACAGCCTTTCTCGATATTCTCTGCGATCTCATCGAACCAGGCATCAAGGTCCGTCTTCAGGCCAAGGCCTTCAGCGATTGCTGTATATCTCGCCTTGACCGTTCCGAAAAGCTGATCATAAGGAATGTTGCCCTCTGCCTGAGCGTTCAGCATGATCAGCATGTCTGTTACTTTGTTGTCGCCCTTATGCCTCTTTCCCGGCGCCGAAACGACTATATATCTTCTGTCAGTGTCGGCCTCGACTATTGACCTTATCTTTCTGAGCTGGTCAGCATCTGCAACTGACGATCCTCCGAATTTGATTACTTTTACTCCCATGTAGTTTCCTCCAATCTTCCAGTATCCTATTCATATCTATAATATCATATCAGTCTTGCGTTGTTTTTATACTTAGGATGGTATTTGATCCGCACCTGCTGTCCTTCTTCCAGGTTATCTCGTGGATTTGACAGAATGCCTTCTATTTCAGTGCCGTCTTCAGTACGATATCTGACGTATACATCAAAGTCAACATCTCCCAGAGTTCCATCATCTGTAATGCGGGATACAACGGCATCAGTCTCGATTCCACTCTCGTTTATTTCACTCTTTATCCTACGGCTTACCAGGAGCATCACGGCGATCACCCCAATGAAAACCATCCATATTATTATTCCCTTATCCACTTTGATGTTGCCTCCGGTCTTCTTAAATTTCAGATGCAGCCTTTGCATAAAGGCTTTCGAGGAGCTCCGGTGTCACGGAGCCTACCTGATTGTAAATCACTTTGCCATCACGGTCTAAGACTATGGTTTGCGGCATTGCAGCGCTTCCGCCGACAATGTTCCAGACGAGTTTATCGCCGGTATCAAGAGCAAAGTGAAGCTTGTCCCATCCCCTGTCTGCAAGATAAGCCGGTATGTCATCCTTGGACATGGAGTTGTGCACCGCCAGTATTTCCGCATCTCCGGAGTGAGCTGCTGCAAGCTCGTTGAAATACGGAAGTTCCTGCACACATGGACCGCAGTAAGTTGCCCACAGGTTAATGAATACCACTTTACCCCTGCTGTCAGCAAGATGGAACTGCGTTCCGTCCATACATTCTATCGTGAAATCCGGAAGTTCGTCTCCCGGCTGATTGCCTCCGTCCTGCAGCTGTTCAGCTATCTTATCAGTTCCGCTTACATCAGCCACAGCTCCTGTATGATCGAGCACGTTATACCAAAGAAGCGCGAAAGCAAGAATCGCAATGGCGATTCCCCACGCTATGCGGCCGGCGCGCGCACGTTTTGCCTGTGAATCAGGTTTATCATCTGCGCAGCCTCCGGCAGGCGCGATGAGCGTGACCTTTCCGGCTTTGAGCGAAATGGCATCCTGTTTGCAGACATCCATGCATTTAGCGCAGTTGATGCACTCGTGGTCGCCGACATGACGGACATCCATTTTACAGCTCATGGCACATGTGCCGCAGTGTGTGCAGCGGTCCATGTCTACCTTTACACCGACCAGCGCCAGTTTATTGAACATACCGTAGATCGCGCCAAGCGGGCAGACAAAACGGCAGAACGAGCGGTAGCAGAAAATGCATGCCAGCCCGATTATCATCATGATCACGAATTTGCGGGTGAAGAATATGCCAAGCATCTTGAAGAAGCTTGCGTTGCCCGGGTTGGCCAACAGACCCACCGCTCCTTCGAGCGTTCCAGCAGGGCAGATATACTTGCAGAATCCTGGCACTGCCATGCCATGCTTCAGGCCGTACCAGAGAGGCATCATGACCGCGAACACGGCCAGGAAGAAATACTTGAGATATGACAGATAATGTGTCACACGGCTCTTCATGATCTTCGGAGTCGGGATCTTGTACAGGAGCTCCTGTATCAGTCCCATCGGGCAGATCCATCCGCAGACAGTCCTGCCGAGCATGAGCCCCCACAGCATGATGATGCCGAACACATAAAAGCCCGCACGATTGCCTGACGATGCAAGCGCGTTCTGGAGCGAGCCGAGCGGACATGCGCCGACTGCCGCCGGGCATGAGTAGCAATTGAAGCCCGGAACACACATCGCCTTGGTATTGCCCGTATAAATCTCACCTTTTATGAAGCCCTTCATATGGGCGTTGTACAGCAGTGCAGAATACAGCTGGATCAGACGTCTCTTGTTATTACCCAAGTCCCACACACTCCGTACAGATATTTATTGCCTTTATCAGCATGTCCTCCATGCTGCCATTCAGAATGCCTGCGATTACGAAAACCACAGCAGCCGCAAGCACTGCGATCTTCACAGCACGAAGCCTCTTTGCCTTTGCAGCCTCTGTCTTAGCATTTCGCACTGCATCACGCTCTGCCTTGTATATACCAATCAACTCGGGATCAGCCACAGGCATATCCTGTTTTTCATCACGGCAACCTTTTACCACACAGATAATTGTAACTACAACAGCAAGCGCAAGCACCGGCGCAAATGTGCCGAATGCTTCGAGCGCTTTTTCACGCGTGAATATCCAGGCTTCCGGATGTCCCTGCGCCTGATAAGCTGCGCCATCGCGGTAAATCCGTATTGCAGAACCCGCCATCAGTATCGCCCACAGGCCGTACAGGGCCGAATTTATGTAAAGCAGTGTCTTTTTTCTGTCCATTTATACAGACCTTTTTATCCGATCAATTACAGCTACTGAGCCTTGAGAGTGATGACTACATCTCCGTATGTTTCAGGTGCATCGTACTCAGTCGCATCCTCTGCATAGCCCTCAGGAACACTGTAAACATGAACGGTATATGTGCCCTCCGTCTGATCTTCGAACACTGCTATCCCGTTCGCGTCGGTCTCGCCCATCAGACACATGGAAGACGAGCAGAACTGGACCATAACACCCTGCACCCCTGCGCCGGACTCATCATTAACGATTACACGGTATACATCTCCCGGATTCTCCGGTACTGATGATCCGCTGTCGCTTCCGGACCCGCCGCATGCTGCAAACAGCATCATGCCCATGCAAAGAATTACTGTAAATGTGATCAACTTTTTCATTACTATTTTCCTGTTTTTCCGGCAGATATACGATCTCGTACTGACGAATTATAACATGTTTTATAACCAACAGCCTCTAAGCACCGGTATGGCTAGTACAGCGGATTTGCGAGGCCAAAATTCTCCTCATTTTCTTTCTTGGCATATTTGATCGCGTCAGGAAGAACCTTCAGGAGATAGTCTACTTCTTCCTCGGTATTATAGATACCGAAGCTGACACGAATCATGCCGGGTGTATTTATATCGGAGCATTCCGCATAATTGTGGACTTCCTCATCCGTCAGTCCGTACAGTCTCCATACATATGGATTAGCGCAGAACGCACCTCTTCTGGTAGCGATGCCGTAACGCTTCGACAGCTGCTCTGCTACAAGTGACGTGTTTATATCACTGAAGTTGAACGTAACTACGCCGACACGGTCGCTCAGATCTTCCGCGTCTCCATAGATAATAGAGTTATCGATCTTCTTCAGCCCGTCTACAAGCTTCTGGTTCAGAACCTTCTCGTGCGCTTCTATATCATCGAACCCGATCTCCTCCAGAACATCTATTGCCTTTCCCAGGGCAACTACACCCGGGTAGTTCGGCGAGCCGGCTTCATAGCTCTTTGGAGCCTGGGCGTATTCCACCCATTCATCCCCGACGATGTGGATAGTTCCTCCTCCGTAGAACTGAGGCATGTGTGAGTCCAGCTCTTCCGTAAGTCCTACAACAGCCCCGCCTCCGTATGGCGCGTACATCTTGTGCGCTGAGAATACGAAGAAGTCGATATCTTCATCCGGGCTGTCTCCCTTCATCGAGAACTTCCTGTGCGCCACTATCTGAGCTCCGTCTACGATGATTTTTGCGCCGTACTTGTGCGCCAGCTTCGCGACCCTGTGTACATCAGTGACATATCCTGTAACATTGGATGCCGCCGTTACGGATACATATTTCACCTTGTTCTTATTCAATTGCTTCTCGATCTCGTCATACATGACACG
Source organism: Mogibacterium sp. (assembly GCA_017405845.1). Lineage (GTDB taxonomy): Bacteria > Bacillota > Clostridia > Peptostreptococcales > Anaerovoracaceae > Crickella. Next base: position 148,967 of record JAFQZQ010000052.1, read on the forward strand.
GCCCTGATTGTCTACTTCCGCGTAGACTACAGTGGCGGCTTCACGCCACGGCAGATCGTTGGAGTGATGCTCTATGCGAGTCGTGAGGACCAAATCGCTCTTGTCTTCGATCAGCGCGGATGCCAGCTTATTCAGACCATCCGTGGTATTGCTGACATAGAACGCGGTGTACTTCTCCGGATCCGCTCCAACGAAACTCAGCACCTTGTCCCTCGTGTTGTTGTAAATATCCGTCGTATAGTCTGACTTAGGAGAGTACCCTCTGCCGATGGAACCATACTTTTTCATTTGCTCATTCACCTCGTCCTCGACAGGCTGAAGAGCAGGAGTAGTTGCGGCATTGTCAAAGTTTGTCACGGTTTTCCTGCCGCCGTATTCCAGTTCCATCTCCTCATCAAGACCTACTACATAATCTCTGATGTTGTCGATAGTATAGCCGCCTTTATCCGATGAAGATGATTCCTGTCCGGAAGACTTCTCCTGTCCGCAGGCACAAAGCATGCTGAGACTCATAACCAGTGTCATAAGAATCGCCAGGTGCCTTCTGATCTTTTTTTCCTTCATTTTTCACATTCCTCCATTCCCAGTATCTTATCCGCTTTTTACTGAAGCTTACCCTCCAGTATTTCATTGATGACAACACTTCCTGTGTCGAAAAGATTCTGCATGACCGTATATTCCCTTCCAGAAATTATCGCCGCTCAGAGCTGTACCCTTCCTGACAGCAGGCAGCAGAACCGATTCATCCCTGGCAGGGAAGTTATCCTTGATCACTTCCTCAGACTGTTCCGTGGTTCGGAGCGGTATCTCACTGATCATCTGATAGACCTTTTCGTAAAGGTCCTTATTTAAGTATTTGAATCCATAATCCTCATACGATTTATCCGGGAACCACATGACCTGGCTGTTGCTTTTCTTCCTCTCATGCGTATCGACATGATGTCCCAGATCGTAGTCGCATACCGCAGTAACAAGGATCCCCGCGCCATTATCCTAATTGACATAGAAATGTCCCGTAGGAGGCATGTTAGGTATCTCAACCTCCCGGCAGTCCGCGCAGTACTCTTCATAAAACAGCTGCGCTTCACCCGGGAAACCTCCGGCCATTTCACCCACCTCGAATTTCGGTATGATGATGACCTTCAGCGCTGTCTTTTTTGCCCCGGCGAGCACGAAGATAGAACAGCTGTACAGAGCAGGACTGCTAACAAGATCAACAAAGTAGTTTTCTTTCTTATCATATCAGGTCCTAAAGTGTCTGCTTTTTCAGCGTTTTTTAACGAAAAGCGTGGAAGCGATCGATATGACCAATCCCACAAGGAATATCCATGCAACAGGATTCGGATCTTGCACCTCTGCAAATCCCGAGTTGATTAACTCTTTTCATCTTTCTACTCAATAATAACATAATCGATGCACAATAAACTGGTGGAGATGACCATGATCCAACCATTATCTACGTATTGAATTCTCAGCGTTTCTTAAAACCCTGCGTACTCATATGCGGACTCAGTCATAGGTCTGAATGCTATCTGAACAGGTCGGTCTTTGTTGTCTTCTGTTTATTATAGGTCTTTATCCACAATGTAGAGAGTGTGGCCTTTTGGAAGATCTTTTAATTCACCTGCAACATTATATCCGGCCTTTTCGAAGAAGCCGACATTCCAGTCATATATTTCTTCAGAAATACTTTTGGTCGCGCCTTTTTCTTTTGCCTTCTTTTCAAAGTGTTTTAACAACAGCGTTCCCAATCCCTGATGACGGTAATCTTCATCCACCCAGATCTTCCAGATCCAGCCGGTATCGATTTCAGTCACTCCGGCCATGATCGCAGCGACGACTTTGCCGTCCTTGCTGACCAGTTTTCTGTTGATCTTGATGTAATCGTGTTTTATCTCAAGGTGCTCCTTATTAAAGCCTTCATCGAGCTGGTCGCATATGAATTCGGCATCTTCTTCCGACCCGTCCATAATTTCATATTCTATGGGCTTGCACTTTCTTTTGGGCTGATTTCCATCAAGACGTTTAGCCAGCTGATAATCCTCATGGCCTACAGGACAGTCTTTCAAGGTCGCAAAAACTTCATATCCATGTTTCAGATAATAGGGTTTGGCTTGAAAATCCCATGTGCCTACCCAGATAAGATGGCATCCTTTGCTTTCGGCAACCTTTTCAACCGCTTGAAGAGCTCTCGAGCCAAGTCCTTGCAGGCGATATTTCTCATCCACCCACATGTCATCGACATACATACAGCCCCACGGGAAGATATATCCGGTACAGCCAGCGATGATATTACCATCTTTATCTACGATTTTTTTACAAACTGTTTCTTCTTCTTTACTAAAGCCATCAAGCACCGGTACGAGTTTAAAGTAATAATCACTGATAAGTTCCTCTATTCGTTCCGAATCCTTACGAGCACTTCTTCTTAGTCTTAACTGTTCCATTATTTGTCCTCTTTTCAAATATCATTGATTTTATGCGTATTTACAGTTACTGTTGCGGGCACCAAAAAAGGAGCTGATCCTGCGCAGAAATGAGTGCACGAAAAAACACGGTTATAATTCTCCGTATTCTATCGTGTCACAATTATCTGCAGATCACTCCTGTACCTCCTTTATTCTTTAAATTCAATATACCTTCATGCAGCTGCTGTGTCAATTATTGCTTAGACCCATGATCCTCCTTCTTAGTTTGTTTGCAGTTGGCAGACCGCATTGACATTCTAAGGTTTGGAGGATTTCTGGTCAAACGCATAGCTTTCACGGAGCCCCGCGTCTAACACGGGATTTTCTGATAACAAAAAGGAGTTCTGCCCATATCGCAGAACTCCTTCGTCAAAATGATTATTTGTTTAGTTTCCTTACAATCGCTCCTCTCTTCGGCAATACCAGAATCGAATTTCTTATATTCTTAGTAAATCCAACGGTCATACATTCAGTGAAGACTCATTTTTAGGTCTGAAAACAGTCTATGTAGGTAGGTTTTTTGCAAAGAAAAAAGCTTGAAACCATTGAAATTTAAAGCTTCAGAATTGGTGGATGAAAGGATAGTCGAATCTTTACTTTGGATCCGGGAAGCTATTGCAATTGCTGCAGTCTGCGAATTATGGGTTTTCCACCCCCGACTGCGGCTGCGACCTTTTTCTCCTGAATTCCTAGACTATTCCAAGGCAGCAAAATAATTCACTACGAACAGTTCAAAGCGCTTATGTGCGTTTGTGTATTGCATATTCCTGTTGTGGCAGAGTGCTATATCCCCGCTCTGGTCTGAAAAATCTCTGATCGCTATCCTGTCATTTTTTGGCAGCATCATGGAATAGTTTTTCGCAAACACCGTGCAGCCTTTACCTTCTTCAACCATGCGGAGAATCAGATTGTTATCTATCGATTCGTATACGATGCTTGGCCTGACACCGTTAGCCTCGCACAGGATGTCTATGTTGTTCCTGGTGTCCGAACCCTTCAGAGTAGTGATCAGCGCCAGCCCCTCAAGGTCGTGGATAGTTACGCTGTCCTTCGCCGCCAAAGGGTGATCTGTCGGCATAAGGAGGCAGGCTCCCTCCACATGGACTACTCTGGAGATGATCTGTGAGGATTCTTCTTCGCTTACAGGCGGCGAGCATATACAAAAATCAGCCTCCTCATTTTCCAGTGCCCTGATCATATCTTTCCTGCCCATATAGCGCCTGTCTACATTGCTGCCCGGAAAAGCCTCGCTGTATCTGAGCGGGATATCCGAGCAATATGCTGATGACCCTGTGATAAGCTCTATATCTCTTCCGGGATCGTCCATCCTTGCCCCAAGTTCACTGACCGCTGCATCCAACTCTCTGAGCGCCGCCAGAGCATGCTGCTGCAAGATTCTGCCAAAATCATTAAGCTGTATGCTTCTCCCGACATGATCAAACAGCTCACAGCCCAGCTCATCCTCAAGCTGATGTATCACTCTCGTGATATATGGCTGCGCAACGCCGAGCTCCTTTGCGGCTTTTGAAATGTGCTGTGTTTCCGCTACCTTGCAGAAATATCTCAGATCCCTTAACTCCATGCTTGTCCGCCTTATCCAACCTTGCACGCGATCCATAACCGGCTGATTATTATTCCATATCCCGCGCGTCATTATCTTTCACAGTCCTCATTTTTTAAAATTATATCAAAGCAATCACTGTTATTGTAGGAGGAAGATAATGGATAAACCGGCAAACAGATACACGTCTCGCAAGATTGAAGTGGATGGGATAACCCTTTACGACAGCGACGCAACGTTCAGGAAAAACTTCCTGAAAAAGCATCTCAAGAACTCCGTTGACACAGTCAGATTCTCATACATGATGGGAAAGCTGGCAGTCAAACCCGTCATCGGTCCGATGATACGCAAGAGCCTTGAACTTCATTACAGATACATACATACAAATTCCGTGGTAGTTCCTATCGAGGTCGCAAAAGACATCATCAGAAATACAACGGATATCGCTGTGAGTCCTTGCGTATGCAGGACTGTCCGCCACAACTGCGACAACGCCATCAACACCTGCTTTGGTCTCAACTTCTATGGCAGTCTCAAGAAGAAGGCCGGCGAAAGAGGCGTCAGCATAGAAGAGTGCCTTGCGGTCGCGGATAAAGCACACGAAGACGGACTGATCGCGGTGATCGAGTCATGCGTCCAGCCATATCAGGACAACCTGTGCTTCTGCTGCCCATGCTGCTGCATGCCTCTGACACTCAAGACTGAATATAAGGTGCCTTTTGTGAACTACAACGGTCCTTATCTTCCGGTGTTCGAGGAGAAGGAATGTGACCACTGCCAGGCATGCGTCAAAGCCTGCCCGGTAGATGCAATGAGCTTTGATCCGGAAGGCATCAGACACATCGACCTCGACAAATGCCTTGGCTGCGGACTCTGTGAGAGCGCCTGCCCAAAGCATATCGGAAAGATGGAGTATACAGAAAGCCGTGCAATAAAGGTCAGCGAACCAAGCAGACTAAGAGTCCTGCTGTCGATACTTTATGTTAAGGCCATCTTTACCCCGGGAGTCTGGTTCTACAAGACATTTACCGGAAGCAAGATGTACCTCATGAAATCCGACCCAAGAGAAAAGGACATAATAAGCACCAAGCAGGAAGGCTACATACACGGCGGCGAAAAGTACGCTGAAAGAAACAGGGCTTAAACGATCGTCATGACTATTATCACATCCGCAATTCCGGGCACTGTACTTGCTCTCGCAGCATTCAGTAAAAAAGCTCTGACCACGCCGGGAATAATCCTGGCGTGGTTCCTATGCCTTCTGATAACTGTCTCCGGCGGCATACCCGCTTTCGTGATCCTTGCGGAGACTTTCGTCTTTACAGTTCTGGCGGATAGGATCGCCGGTGCCTGTTCAGATCCTTACGGAGTACGTAAAAGAGCAGGTGTCCGCGGCACTGCCAGTGTTATCTGCAATGTCGGGATCGGCTCTTTTATAATGCTCCTTAAGCTGCTCACAGGTAATATTCGCTTTCTGGCGGTATACGCAGCGGTAATGGCAGAATCGCTTGCAGACAGCGCCGCGTCTAAGATAGGACCGCTTTCCAAATCTGGCCCTATAGATATAGGCACATTTAAAAGAACCAGGAAGGGCCTCTCCGGCGGAGTGACTCTTCTTGGTTCCATCTTTGAACTTGCGGGCGCATCAGTGATAGCACTCACATTTTTTCTATTCTCGTTACTCCAGTCTCAGACAGACCCACCTCGCGCCTTGATCGACGCTGCCATCATTGCCTCATGTGGATTCGCAGGAGCAATGTTTGACAGTTTGCTCGGGTCGCTCCTTCAGGTGAAGTTCAGATGTCCTCAATGCGGGGCCATAACGGAAAAAGAGATGCACTGTGGAAAAGAAACCGTACGTATTTCCGGGATAAGATCCATCAACAATGACTGTGTAAACCTTCTCTCAAGCGCCTTCACCGCTCTCATCTCTGCAGCTTTGCTGATACAGTAAAAGCTCATAGCTTTCGGGCATAGTTTTCTCTCATATGAAACGCAATTATATCAAAAACTCCAGAGATTTCTCTCTGGAGCCTAAACAATGGTGGAGATGGTGGGAGTATCTCAGTATCTTTTCTGCGTAGTATTATTTGCGACAGGTCAGGTACAGTATGATCCCATCTTGTGCGATAACACCCTATGTATCATAGAGTTATCATGCTTTATCTATTAATACTTTTCTCTATACTGTTCCATCACATCCACGAAAAGTTCTTTAGTAGTCGGCGGTGTGTATGTTATAGCGTTTGCCCCGG
>JAFQZQ010000008.1 GCA_017405845.1 Mogibacterium sp.
ACAAAGACTGGAAACCGGGCTATGAAGCTCTGAAAGACGGTAGAAATCAGATCTATGAAGGTACAAAAGGCCTCAAGGATAAAATGGTTCAGCTTGCTGCATTCCTTGATGATAAATCGCTTCAGCCGGGCTATGTTGCTGCTGTAAACGATGTTGCGGGTGATGATGAAAAGCAGTCTGCTAAGGATTTTAAAGATTTCATCAAGAACACAAACCTTCTTGAAAAAGACATTCCTGTTATCCAGAAATCAGTATCCACAAAACTTGCGGGTGCTAAACAGCTTAAAGGCGCTCTCAGCGCAGCGGATTCAAATCTGGTATTTGCAGGAACAGTTGCTAATGATGCCGTATATCCGAATCTGAAGGCATTTGCTGCACTCATCCAGGATGAGCAGCAGAAGGCAGGTTATCTGCAGGCCGTTGAAGGTGCAAAGAATGCATATGAAACATATGCTGGCCTTATTGAGAAGGATGTTACAGAAGCTGTAACGGCTTACATGGCACCATTAATGTCTAACCCGCCTGATACAAGCTCGCAGGCATATAAGGATATGGCAGCTAAAATGGCAGAAGGCAAGAGCCAGAGCGAAGCTATAGCTGCAATACAAGAAGAGAAAACTAATGCCGAGAAGGCAGCAGCAATGCAGAAGTATGGTGCTGCTGCTGAAGCTAATGAACAATTAACAGCTGCCAGACAGGGAATCAATGGTGCTGTCGATTCAATCGTTAAAACACTTACTGAAGTTGATGCAATCGTTAATGGCGATGCAGTTAACGGGTCGCTTCTCCCTGGACTCAAGAAGTTCAATGCAGCTGCTACATCCGCAGCTGTTGACAAGCTTTCTGAAGGTCAGGACACAATATCGGGTGGTGTTGCTACAGTTGCATCTGCAGTTCTTGGCAATAAGACTCTGAAGGCCGGAGTAAAGAAGAACTTTGGCGGCAAGGCTGTCAGACTTCTTAAGAAATATAGGAGTTCTAATGGACCACTCAGCACTAAAGTCAGCGATTTCGCAGCGTTTGAAAAGCAGATGGATTCGAACCCGGGCGTTAACAGCTTCCTGCTGAAAGCGCAGAAACTGCTCACAAAGACCAGAACAGATGGTATAAAGACATACAACGCAGGAAAGAAGAAGCTGGATGATGGTAAGGCTCAGTATGCTCAGGGCCTTAAAGACTATGCAGAAGCTCCGGCTAAGCTTGCAGATGGACGCAAGCAGCTTGAAGAGGGACGTAAGGCTCTCGAAGAAGGACGTCAGACACTGGCTGATGGTAAAGCTCAGCTGGCTCAGTATGAAGACGGTGAGCAGCAGGTAAGAGACGGGCTTAAAACACTTACCGATACAGAAGCAGATCTTAGTCTTGAGAGTATTGCAGACAGACTGAAAGGCGACGTTGACTTCGACAACGGAGACAATCATCTTGAACTTGATGAGGGTCTTGCAGCAGTTGAGATCGGAAGAGGATATCAGGCTGAAGACGGAGTTCTTATTACAGAAGAAATTATGGGCAGAGCGATTGGTACAGGCGCTCTTCTCGGAGCTGGCGTTCTCGCAGTACTCGCAGCTATCCTTTCCTTCCTTAAGAAGAATAAGGCTGCAGGAGTCTTTGCGGTCCTCGCAGCAGCAGCCGGTGCATTCGGTGCGTTCTTCGGCTCAAATGCAGGCACATACTTCTCGAGTATTGCAGGCTCAACAGTCGGCGCAACAGGCTGGGTAGCAGCAGGTGTCCTCGGTGCAGTGGCACTCGTCCACGCTATCGCACACTTTGTAGCTCCTAAGAATGCTTAATAGCAAGTTGCAGAAAGCAAAATAAAATATTAAACAGTACTGGGAGGCGAGTATGCTCGCCTCCCGCTTTTATGCACCGAAGTCAAAGTGTTATAATGTTCAGGTACATGACATTGGCTATGATGTCATAGCGAGGAGGGCACAAATTGTCTCATACGATCGAGTTAAAAAAAGTCTCGAAATACTATGCAGGTGAAGACACCATAAGCATGGGAATCTCACGCGTAGATCTTGACCTTGATATAGGTGAATTTGTTGCGATAACAGGAGAGAGCGGCAGCGGAAAGTCTACACTCCTGAATGTTATCAGTGGCCTTGATACCTATGAAGAAGGAGAGCTCTTTGTGTGCGGGGAGGACACTACTGCATACGGAACCGAAGATTATGAGAAGTACCGCAAGACATATATAGGTAACATATTTCAGGAATTCAACCTGATAAACAGCTACACAGTTTACCAGAATATAGAGGCTGTGATGCTTCTTTCCGGAAAAAACAGGAAAGAATGCAGGGCTCAAATCAATGAACTTATCGAGCAGGTAGGGCTCAGCAGCTATCGCAATACCAAGGTGTCAAAACTCTCCGGAGGTCAGAAGCAGAGAGTAGCTATCGCAAGAGCGCTTGCAAAAGATGCACCGATCGTAGTTGCAGACGAGCCTACAGGCAACCTCGACAGTGCGTCAGCTGAGGCTGTTATGGAAACTCTTGCAAAAGTGTCAAAAGATAAACTGGTAATTATCGTAACGCATAACTATGAACAGGCAGAACCGTATATAACGCGTAAGCTTACAATGCATGACGGAAAGGTGGTTGAGGACAGGAAGATCGTTCCGGCAGAGAAATGCAAGCCGGATGCTGAGGCCGGGACCGATGAGGAACGATATGAGGTGCCTTTGCCGGGAAAGATGAAAAAAGCTTCAGAGCTGAGGCTGGGGGTACGTAATACATTTAACTTGCCTGCAAAATTCATACTGTTGTTCATAGTTTACTTATTTGTTTCGACTGCTGTTCTGGGTCAATATGCAACAGAAAAAAACAGCATGCATGAGACAGACTTGCTCGGAACTAACCAGTATTTCGTAAATACAAATGCAAACAGAATCATTGTTAAAAAAGGCAACGAAAGCAGCTTTACAGATAGTGATATTGCCTCAGTACTGGATACTCCTAACATACAGGGGGTAGTGAAAAACGATGTAGCTCTCGACAGCGGTGTAAGCCTTAGTCTTGGAGATATGATCATAGAAGGACCCGTAGTTTCTTTCGATCAGCTCGATTCAGGCAAAATCGCTATTGGTCATATGCCTCGCAACGATCACGAAATAGTGATCAGACTGGATTCCGCCAGTGATGCTTTTGTCGCTATCAACGATAGCGGAAATGACTTTATAGGCTCATCTGTAGTGCTCAAGGATATGAACCAGACGATGGCATATGATATTACTGATGATATTACAATTGCCGGGTTCATTCTTGATGAGGATGATTCAGGATACTCTCTTTACGGGTATTCTACTATATACGTTAGTGATGCAGTTTCCAGAGAGCTGCTGATCTCTATGATGGCAACGGTCTCAGAATCTGAGCTTAGCTTTGGTGACAAAACTGTAAATAACGAATACGGGCGTGCGGTATATCCTTCTACGAATGTACCTGATGGCAAGGTTTTCATATTTGAAGACCAGGAGTACTATTACGAAAGCGACAATGAAGACGATGAGGAGGTCGAAAACGTAAAAGGAAAGGACTTTGGCCTTAAGATAAAAAACAGATTTTTTGAATCCGAGGGTAAATATACGGTAGATAAGGTAATCACTAAGAACAACTGCAAAAAACTGGTAGGAATTTCTAAGGAGGATTACGATTCTTATTACAGTTCTGTTTTTATCAGCAGAAGTGATTTCAAAAGGCTGTTTGATAAAGGTTACTATCAAATAAGTGCTTTCATGATAAATGAACAGGAATCCGATGACACAAAGCAGGCTCTTGCTGAAAAGGGGTTCACAACAATGATTGTTAAGGATTCACTGTCAGATTCCACAGGGGAACTAGGGGGAATGCTTGATCTGATGGCATACGGAAGATTGGCCCTGGAGTTCATAATCCTTTTCTTTGTTGCGTACGCAGTTATAAGGCTTATCCTGAGATCCCGGAATTCATATTTCTCAACGCTTAGAATCCTCGGCGCTACGAAAGGCAATATCAAAGGTATATTGAGGACCGAGCTGGTGCTGATGATGATGATAACATACGGTGTGGTTGTGCTGTGTGCAGTACTTGTCAACAAAGGGATACTGCAGGATCTTACCGGCTATGAAATGAAAGAGCTCGCTAAACTGCTCTTCTATATCACTCCTGTCGACTATTGCGTACTTGGTGCGCTGCTCCTGCTTATGTCATGGCTTATTGGCAGCAGACATTCCAAACGGATCTTTGCTAAAAGCGCCATGAAGACATTCAGAGAGGGGGTGTAGTGTATGATCCGGATCGATAATGTCAATAAATATTACAACAAGGGTAAGGCGAACCAGATCCATGTCATCGATAACACCTCGGTAGAGTTACCTGATAAAGGCATATTCTGCATTCTTGGGCCATCGGGCTGCGGTAAGACTACACTGCTGAATGCAATTGGCGGCCTTGACAAAGTAAACAGCGGAAAGATCACCATAGATGATCAGACCATTACGGGAGCTTCGTCCGATAAAATCGACAGCATACGAAATGCGAATATAGGATATATATTTCAGGACTTCAATCTGCTTGATGACAGGACGGTATTTGAAAATGTTGCCATTGCTCTTCGCATGGTAGGAGTTACTGATCACGATGTTGTTACTGACCGTGTAAGATACTGCCTCAAAAAGACCGGCATAGACCAGTATAGAAACAAACCGGCAGGTGCTCTCTCCGGCGGTCAGCGGCAGAGAGTAGCTATTGCAAGAGCGATTGTTAAGAATCCAAGCATCATTCTTGCTGACGAACCTACGGGAAATCTCGACAGCGCCAATACACTTGAGATCATGAACATAATCAAGACGATCTCAAAGGATAAGCTGGTGATTCTCGTTACTCATGAGCGAAATATAGCCGAGTTTTATTCCGACTATGTTGCAGAAATCAAGGATGGAAAAATCGTCAGCATTTATGATAACAACACATCCAGATCTTTGGACTACCAGCTCGAGAACAAGATATATCTTAAAGATATGGAGTTCCATAAGGAGCTGCGTCAGGATGATGTGAGTATTGATGTATACAGCGATACAGAGCGTCTTACTGATATAAAGCTGGTTGTAAGGGACAACACCATCTACATAAGTACCGGTGAAAAACTGAATGTAGCAGATAACAATACAAATGTGGAATTAATCGATGATCATTATACTGTCATTGATGAGACCATCTTTGAAGAGAATGACTTTGACTATACAGCATACCTCCCTCCTGATTACAAGGCTAAATACACATCCATATATAAGTTGTCCAATATAATCAGCAACGGATGGAGAACGCTTGAAAGCTTCAGTGCTATAAAAAAACTTCTTCTGCTTGGCTTTGTATTTGCTGCCATGTTTGCGTTTATGGCTGTAAGCAATGTGTTTGGCTTGCTGGAAGTTAAACCGGTGGATTACAGGACTACAAATGGGAATTACTTAACAGTTTCCAATGCAGAAAGGACGGAGTATTTGCTCGACCTGGTGGAGAGCCTTGAATCTGTTTCTTATGTTCTGCCGGGTGAAACGAAAAAAAGTGTAACGCTTCCATTGAATGACTATATACAGACCAGCAACGCACAGGAAGATATCATAGTGTCAATCGCACTTTCAAGCGTACTGGAACCTGAGCAGTTAATTGCCGGATCTATGCCTGCAGGGCCTCAGGATGTTGTTCTTGACAAAGCTGTAATAGACGATTTCCTAAGAGATGATTTGGGCAGGGAGATCTGCCTGGATACAATGGATGAATTCATTGGCAGAAAGATCAAGGTCCCAAATCTGAATGATTACAGGATAGTTGGAATAACAGATACAGAATCACCTTCGCTGTTTGTAGATCCTGATCAGGCAATGTTTATTATTACTAATGCAAGCGATGCCACAGGAGAGATTTCACTCGACTTCCTGGAGGATGATGCTCCGGATACGGATATTGTGAGCAGCGGTAAGGTCAAGGACATTGAGCTTTCCGAGAACGCAATAAAGATAAAGAAAGGGCGCAAGCCTGAAAACGCCTACGAGGTCGTAGTAAACTATAGCAACAAAGATGATAAGGATATGGCTATAGGAAAAGCCATAGAGACTAAAGTCGCCGGACGAAATCTTACGGTTGTAGGTTTTTACACAAGCAATGTAGCGGATGATGACACCTACTATGTTCATGCAGACACAATAAGAAAGCATTACATCAAAAAGCAGAAATACTTCTCTGTGTATGCACAGGACCCTGCTCTTCTGAAAGCTATATTTGATGAAACCGGCGTCCCGTCTAAGGTTAATGATGTCAGGGATAAGAACATCTATATCAGTGCTCATAGAGATCAGCTTATTTCTTCAATTATCGTTGCCGGAATCATCATGTTGATCTCGCTTATAGAAATGTTCCTTATATTAAGATCTTCTTTCCTGTCCAGAATCAGGGAGGTCGGAACACTTAGGGCCATTGGTCTCAAAAAGGGCGACATCTACAGAATGTTTACGGGAGAAATAATTGTAATTTCACTTATCACAGCTATTCCGGGTATTGCAATTATGTATCTTGCGCTATCCGGGCTGGTAAGAACTACCTATTATTTGGAAGGCCTGTATATCCTGACCCCGGCAATTGCTGCCATTACTCTTGCCATCATACTGGTGTTTAACCTGATTGCAGGACTGATCCCGGTATTTGCGACTATGCGAAAGACACCGGCAGAGATACTGGCCAGAACAGACATTTAAATCACATAGCAAATCATGCGAGGCGGACAGAAATGTCCGCCTTTTTTAGTGTACCGGAGTTTTGTGAGGAAATGCTCACAAAACATTTTTCTCATGATAAACGACAAAAAATCACCGGTATCCTGCAAGAAACCACCGAATGTGCGAAATGGCTGTATCCCAGTGATTTCAAGGCGTTGACAGCTAATTCGAAGCGTGTAGAATGGGAAACATCCCGCCGGAAAACCGGATGGGAAACCACGAAAGGAGTATCCGATATGCTAAGAAAAACGTCATTGATCCTGGTAATGAGTCTGGTCTGTTTCCTGTGGACAGCGACTGCCTATGATGCAGTTTATGCTGTTTCAAACAGCCAGTACAGCCTATCAGGAGCACAGTACCAGCTCTATACCGACAGCGCCTGTACAACAAAGGCAAAGACTGCCGGCGGGAGCAACGCCTTGCTAACGACAGATGAAAACGGTGATTCTGCTGTGCTTCAGATGGCACCGGGAACCTACTATGCAAAGGAGATAAAGCCGTCAAAGGGCTATAAGCTCGATACCGATGAAAACGGCGATGCAAGGGTTTACACCATACAGGTGACTGCGTCCGACACTGAATCCGACCCTGCAACTTTTACTTCAAGCGAGCCGCCGGTATATGGAGAGCCGGATTTCATGGTGTTCAAGACAGATACAGAAGACGCGTTCGACTACACAAATCTTCTTGGTGCCCGGTTTACCGTCAGGTACTACGATGTGGCAACAAAGGCCGAGATCGCAGGTGCTGAGCCAAAAGATCAGTGGACGTTCGAGACCGTTAAAAAGGACGCCCCTGAAAGCAAACCCGAGGGCACGTTCATGGCAGGCTTCGACTGGCAGCACGACGATCCGATTGAGTACAGCCATGAAGGTGAAAGACCATTCTATGAAGTAAGTGAAAACGAAACAACGAAGAGGGTGCTTCCTCTGGGTTGGTTCACCATAGAGGAGACTGCGGCCCCGCCGGGATTCTGGCTCTCTGACAAGGTGGTTTACGGTCATGTCTATCAGCCTGAAGGAGGAGGCGACGTAATCACTGAGATAGAAGGCTCGTCAGAAGACGGGAGGCTGCATCTTGAGACCTTGACTTTCACGGATGAGCCGTACCCAAGCATATCTACATCTGCCTCGCTGCAAAGCGGTAATCATGAGGTCAGGGATGTCATCACTTATGAAAACCTGGTACCTAATGCGAGCTATGTGTTCAGGGGCTGGTTGGTGGATACGGTAAGCGGTGAGAAGGTGCCCGGTTCAGACAGCAGCGTGACTCTTGATGCCGGTACGGAAACGTCAGGGCAGGTTGAGATGGTGCTCAGCACGGAAGGCTATGACGAAATGGATGGCTACAGTATGACTGCTTTTGAGGAGCTTTACTTTATCAAAAATCCCGAAGGTGAAAGCACTGAGACCCTCGTGGCAGAGCATAAAGACATCAATGACAGCAGCCAGACTGTAGAGATCTATCAGGATCTGAAGATCGAGAAAAACGTTACAGGTAATCTCGGAGACCTTTCCAAGGTGTTCGAATACACGGCAGAGTTCACCGGGCTCGTTCCGGGACAGGCGTATACAGTGGAAGGCTATGATGAGAAGGTATTCAATGCTGACCCGGAAGGGAATGCCGCTATTCCGCTGAAGCTTATGGACAACCGGAGCGTCACCATCAGGCGCCTCCCGAAAGGCGCGGGATACCGGGTCACAGAAGCTGCGTCAGACCACGTAGCTGAGTTCAGGGCTTTCTCGGAGGATATGGCAGAAAAAGGCGCAAAGATCGTGCTGGCCTCGGACAGCAATGGAGAAAATGTGGCAAAGGAGCTGTCCACAGCACTCGAAAGAGTAGACATGTTTGACGGAACGGTAGTCATAGTCTGGGAGAATAACAGGGATCTTGCAACGATCACAGCTGTTCAGTCATACCTCGGTATATGGGCCTGCGCTTTGGCGATCGTGATCGCGGGCACGGTGACACTGCTTATAAAACACACTAAATACAAAGAAGACTAGGAGGAGAAGACATGAAGAAAAGACAAGCAGGCATACTGATTCTGGCACTTCTGATGGTGCTTTCAATGGCGGTGAGCGCGTTTGCGGTATCCGGAACAGCCGACAGCGACAGCACGGACTACAACAGCAACAGAACAGGCAACAGCACAGCCGTCAGGCAGACGAACTCGTCCAATAAGGGCACTATCAGGCTCGGAAAGATACTGACGGTGAATCAGCAGGGAAAGTTTCCTAACATAGAAGATTTCGTATATAAGATCACCCCGGTGGCTGCATGGGACAATGCGAATCAAAGCACTTCAAAGAGCGGAGCACAAATCTCAAGGGAGGATCTCCCGATGCCTGAAGCATCCGCAGTGAGCCACCATAATATAAACAATATCGGTCCTGACCGCGCAGAGTCCGCGCCTTGGTCAACGCTGGTTGCCATAGGCAATTTCAAAAATGCGACAGAAGATAATACGTCCGGCATTTATGGCGATAAAGACCATGAGTATGTGAATTCAGACGATGCGAGCAATCTTGATCTGGTCTCGGATGGCATGAGAAGAACAAGAGTGACCGATGTATCGTTTACCTTTAATAAGGCAGGCTATTACATGTATAAGGTTGAAGAGGTCGGTTCGAGCCCGAACGGGAGCATCAGAGACCTGAGCGCGCTGAAAAAGGATGTTGCGGGCGTCGACTACGACGATAACACGTACTATGTTGTGTTTTACGTGTGCAATAAGGAGGATGACGGTAACACGATTGATGGTGTTTATGTTCACACAATAACCTCATGGACAAACGGTGACGGGACTGATTTCATGCCGGATAACAGCATGAGAACATCAGATGATCTTGCAGATGCAAAGAACTGGCTGCACGATCTTATGGAAAGCCAGGATGTTGACAGCAATTACAATACCGATAACGGGGACGGCGGTCACGATGCAGCTCTTAATACCGGAAGAGTAGATAACATCAGCAGCAGCGGACCTTCATCAGTAACGCACGACAATCTGGGAAAGGTAGGCATTTCGACCCCTGAGAATCCTAACTACCTTGAAGCCTACAGAATGTGGAACGGACAGATCACACATGATGTTGTGCTGAGGAAAAATGTTACAGGAAACCTCGGAGACCTCACTAAGGAATTCGTATTTGAGGTGACGCTGACAGGTCTCGAGGCAAACCAGACATACACGACGAATGAGCCTGCCGTATCGACAGAAGACCGCACTTCAGCAGGAGTAAAGATGTACGAAATGACTCCTGCGGCATGCCTTGCTGCAGATGGCAAGAGCTTTACCACTGACAGTACAGGGTCTGTATCATTTAAGGTCAAGCTCAGGGATGATGACATACTTGTACTAAACGCGCTGCCTAGATCAGCTTCATATAAGGTGAAGGAGCAGGCGTCAGACCATGTTGCGCAATATAACATAATATCCTCCAATTTGGGAGGCGGCAATGATGACACGCCGTCCATGAGAAAAGTAAGTTTGAGAGAAATGCCGGTATTCACTGAGACAGGGCACACGCCCGGCGGCACAGATGCCGCTCATCTCGGAAAAGCAAATACTGATGCGAATAAGGAGCTTTCGACGGAGACTGAGTTTGTCGACAGATATGACGACACAGTTACCATCATTTATCAAAACAACAGGGATCTTGCCACCCTCACCGGTATAGCAGGCCTTGACTACATGGTATATGCAGCGGCACTCGCGATGCTTTCCGCAGCTGTTTTCATCATTGTAAGAAGACGCAGGGAGTACGCTGAAGAGGACAGGCTTTCGGAATAGCAGAATGAGCGAAAAGGAAGTGCTTTACAGCAGGCTTGGCATTCAGTTCCGCAGGTGGAGAAAGATTAATGTCTGGATCGACAGGGTCCTTCTGTCGATCCTGCTTTTCCTGATAGTCTTCGTTGGATCAGGACTCATTGACGGATTTCTTTTTCTGGAGGAAGGCATTGGGGGCATAAGGTATCACAGTTTCGACCAATTACTTGAGATAAATCCGGATACGGTTGCGTGGCTGACAATGGATGGCACTCATATAGATCATCCGGTGGTCCGCAGCGCTGACAACTTCGACTATCTCGACAAGAGCTTCGACGGAAAGTACTATGCGGGCGGCACACTGTTCATGGACAAGGATAATACAGGTTTTGAGGATGTTTACTGCATCATACACGGACATCACATGGCTGCAGGTGCCATGTTCGGCGATCTTAGCAAGTATCTTGACCCGGGTTTCTTTGAGAAGAATCAGGCTGGCACATTGCTTACACCGCAATATGATTACGATATAAAGGTATTTGCTTCAGGCATATTTAACGCCTATGACAACAGGATATACCGGGCAGGAGAAGCAGCAGCGACAGATTATGTGAAAGAAAATTCGGTAAATCTGAGAAGCACTGAAACGCCGGCACATGTACTGGCCCTGTCCACCTGTCTTGATGACATGACAGACAACAGGGTGGTGGTATTCTGCGAACTGGTCAACAGGAGGGCACATAGGTAACGGCATGGATAAGCTTGATTCGGACATAAAGAGAAAAAGGAGACTGATCAGACAGCTCAGACTTGACGCAATAATAAAAGTTGCCGGCTTTGCGGCTGTACTCTTCATCACATTCAGCTTTGTTTTTGGCATATGCCTTGCTCCGACAAACGATATGTTTCCCGCCGTGCATCAGGGCGACCTTATAATCTATTACCGCCCCGGCCGCATCATCAATACAGATGTCGTCATATATGAGATGCCCGGAGGCAGCTTGCAGATTGGACGGGTCGAAGGTACTCAGGGAGAAACTGTAGGCAAAACGGAGGGAGGACTCCTCACAATTAATAACAATATACAGCCTGTGCAGAAGAGGAGCGGCCTTTACGACGAGACGTATGCGGGAGAAAAAAATATAAGCGGTGAGATCAAAGACGATGAATACCTTATACTCGGCGACAAGCGTGAAACGGCAACTGACTCGAGAGAGTTCGGCCTTATCAAACGTAAGGCAATAAAAGGCAAAGCATTCACAATAGTAAGGAGAAGACCTTTATGAAGGATCAGATTATTAGAATAACGGCGGTCACGGCGGTGCTCATGGCAGTGCTGATACTTTTCACATCGCTTGCAGCTTCCCATGCATTTGCAGGCTCAAACATACCTGTGACAATAGATATTCCTGTCACATACATAGTAGAGGGCAATGCGAAAATGGCGGGTGGCGATACTGTCACCCTCACGGCAGATGATCCGTCGTCACCGATGCCGGGCGGAACAGAGGCAGGGAAAAAGACGATAACAATGAAGAACGAGGGCACATACAGTTTCGGAGACATCTATTATGAGGGACCGGGTGTGCATTGGTACACGATCACCCGTAAGGTGACCGCTAAAAAAGGCGTCACAAAAGACGATTCAACGTTTAAAGCTAAGGTGATCGCCCTGAACGATGGCCACGGATATGTGCTTGTCTTCAAGGAAGGAAGCGATGAGAAGAGCGAACTAGTATATGTCGACAAAGTTGCGCCGGCTACAGGTGATACTCAAAGCCTGCTGCTATACTGCGGCATAACAATTGCCGCTGCAGCATCACTGGCGGTGTATACCGCATCAAGAGCAAAAAACAGAAGGAGGGAGACAAAGAATGGTTCCAAGTAGAAAAGTAATCGCATTCATTCTGGCGGCTTTGATGATGCTTCTGCTGGCGATACCGTCCTTTGCATCAAGCAGCACTGAGGAAGCAGATCTGCAGGGCGTTGAAGCAGCCGGGCAGACAGAACAAAGCGAACAGACGGAACAGCCGGAAGAAGCACAGGAACCCGAAGGGGTGAAGGAGGAAGAACCACAAAATGAAGATGCAGTCGAACAAGTTGAGCAGACAGATAAGGCAGAGGAGCCCGGAACCGGTGAAGGCAGCAATCCTGCGAACGCCGAGACTGTCGAGGAGAAGGAACAGGCAGAGCCGGCAAAAAAGCCAGCATTAAGAGCAACCTCGGGACTCCCTGAGAATAATACAAAAGTGAGTTACACATCTGCCGGCTCACATCCGGTCAAATTCACGGTCAAGACCGGAGGCTACACTTTTAAGGGAACCTGCGCGACATTAGGAGTAGACAACGCAAAAAGCGGAAAAGCTACCGTAAAACGAATAGGCAGAAATTCCAAAATCTCAAAACTCGTATACTATTATGGATACAAAAAGGGCTGGTGGCAGGGCGCTAACTCTACAAAAAAAGCCACAACGGTACTGGGATTCAGCGACAGCAACTGCAAAGAGAATGCAAAGCAGTGTATTGAGGCACTTATACAGAGAGACAATATGGGCTGGGACGCGTTCTGGGCGGCGAGAAAGGTAGGCGGATACAGAATGTACTCCACGGACAGCTTCATGAGAGCCATCAACAATCTTTATAAGAATACGGATGTGTCAAAGATTACTATTCCTGATGATGTAGTATTCGAGATGTTCCATGGAGCTACCTCGTCATCAAAACTGCAGGACTTCTATGTCTGGAGATACAGGGAGATACCGACATCTCCAAACGGCTATGTAGCTGTTGAAAAGGTGTCGGGAGATGTTTCTATAACAGAATAATATCTGTCAAAGAAAATGTTTGACAGGCGATAATGAACATGTTATTATATGGCGGTGTGACCGGCAGGACCGGTCATGCCGCTAAAGTTTTTGCGGAGAAGGGCGATGAAAGACGACATCGAAAGAGTAGAATACGCGAGCATGCTATACGATTTCTATGGCAGCCTGCTCAATGAAAGCCAGAATGAAGTAATGGCTCTCTACCACGAAGATAATCTGTCTCTTTCGGAGATCGCCGAGGAGCTCGGGCAGACGCGCCAGGCAGTCCACTACACATTGAGGAAGGCCGAGAAGGCGCTGAAGTCTTACGAGGATAAGCTGAAGCTGCTCGCTTCATACAAGGAGAGCAGGGAGCTTGCCTCGAAGGCCTATAGCATAATAGATTCTGCGGATATGGAGGAACCATACGCAGATAAGCTAAAGAAGATCATTGATAAACTAAGCGAATAGGTTTAAATGACGGCTTAGCGGTTCTCAGAAAGCCGCTGCCGGGACAAGGATAAAGCGAATGGCATTTGAAGGTTTATCTGAAAAACTACAAAACGCATTCAAAGACCTGAAAGGCCAGGGAGTTGTCTCCGAGAAGGACTTCAACGACGCGATGCGTGTCGTCAAGATGGCGCTTCTTGAGGCTGACGTAAACTTCAAGGTCGTAAAGGATTTTGTTGCAACAATAAAAGAGAAGGCGCTCGGAGCCGGAGTCCTGAAGAGCCTGACACCTGACCAGATGGTAATCAAGATCGTAAAGGACGAACTGGTCGATATGATGGGCGGCTCAGCCAGCAAGCTGACCTTCTCACCTAGCGGATTCACCGTGCTGATGCTGGTAGGTCTTCAGGGTACAGGTAAGACCACTACCGCAGGAAAGCTTGCGGCATGGCTCAAGCAGACCGGCAAACATCCTATGATGGCCGCCTGCGACATATACAGACCTGCAGCTATCGATCAGCTCGAGATAGTCGGTAAGGCTGTCAACACACCGGTCTATGTCAACAGGGATTCGAACGACGCTGAGCAGATCGCTCTCGAGGCCGTCAAAGAGGCGCAGAGGCGTGGCTGCAATGTGCTCATAGTCGATACGGCCGGACGTCTTCAGATCGATGAGCAGCTCATGGACGAGCTGAAAACCCTGAAGAAGTCGCTCAGACCTCACGAGATACTCCTCGTAGTCGACGCCCTCACAGGTCAGGACGCAGTCAACATCGCTGATGGATTCAACCAGGCTCTCGGAGTTGACGGAATCATCATGACCAAGATGGACGGTGACTCAAGAGGCGGTGCGGCACTCTCCGTAAAGGCCGTCACAGGCAAGCCGATCAAGTTCATGGGTACCGGCGAAAAGTACAACGCACTGGAGCCTTTCTACCCTGACAGGATAGCGTCGAGAATACTCGGTATGGGCGATGTAATGTCGCTTATCGAGCAGGCTGAGAACGCTTTCGATGAGGAAGAGTCGCGCAAGCTTGAGGAAAAGATCCGCCGCAACAAGTTCGATCTTGAGGACTTCCTCGGTCAGATGAGACAGATCAACAAGCTTGGTGGTCTTTCGAAACTGATCGACATGATTCCGGGCATCTCTGCAGCGCAGAAGAAGGACATCGACCTTGAACAGAGCAGGGCAGAGCTCAAAAAGTGGGAGGCCATAATCCTCTCGATGACACCTTTCGAAAGAGCGAAACCTAACGTGCTCAACGCATCGCGCAGAAAACGTATCGCAGCAGGATCGGGCCACACCGTGCAGGACGTAAATCAGCTCATCAAAAAGTACGAAGAAATGAAGAAGCTGACTAAGGTCATAGCAAATCCGGATTCGAAAAAGGCGCGCAGTATGATGCGCAACCTCGGATTTTAAATAAATAGATACCAATTAATAATTAATAAATGGAGGAATAAAAATGGTAAAGATCAGACTTAAGAGAATGGGAGCTCACAAGAAGCCTTTCTACAGAGTAGTTGTTGCTGACTCGAGAACACCGAGAAACGGAAAGTTCATCGAAGAGATCGGAACTTATGATCCACTGAAGAACCCAAGTGAAATCATCATCGACAACGAAGCAGCTAAGAGATGGCTCGCTAACGGAGCTCAGCCTACAGATACAGTTAGAGCACTTCTCAAGAAGTCCGGCGCTATCGAATAAGGAGGCGCGGCATGGGAAGTCTGGTAGAAGTAATCGCGAAAGCGCTGGTCACTAAGCCGGACGAGGTCCTTGTCACCGAAGAGACTGACGGAAGAGACATAATTGTCAAGCTCAAGGTAGCTGATGAAGATATCGGCAAGATTATCGGAAAGTCGGGAAGGATAGCCAAGGCGATCAGGACCGTAGTAAAGGCTGCGGCCATCAAGCAGAATCTTAGAGTGTCGGTAGAAATAGTTGAAGAAGACTAATAAAACGAACGAGACGGTCTTAATAGGCAAAGTCGGAAGCCCTGTGGGGATCAAAGGCGAAGTCAGGATCACACTCTATGCGCAGGATTCGACAAATCTGAAGGAGGGCAAAGTCCTCCTTCTTGAGCGTGCAGGAAAAACAATGAGCGCTGCGATAGAACGCCTCAGATTCCAGAAGGACAGACCCGTTGTAAAGCTCGAGGGCGTTGACGACCGCAACGCTGCTGAAGAAATCAGAGGCATGGAGGTCAGCATTTACGCATCTGACCTCGAGGAGCTGCCTGAGGGCGAGCACTACGTGCGCGATCTCATAGGATGCAGAGTAGTGGATGTTGCGGATAACAACAGAGAAGTCGGTGTGCTCAAAGATGTGATTCAGAACACTGCACAGAGCATACTTGAAGTCGAGACAGCTGAGGGAAAGAGCGTTCTTATCCCTGCAGTGGATGCATTCCTCAGGGATATCGATGAAGAGGCGGGCGTTATCGAAGTCGAACTCATCCCGGGGTTCCTGGACTGATATGAAGATAAACATTCTTACGATTTTTCCTGACATGTTTGCGCCGCTGCGCATGAGCATGCTCGGGAGGGCAATCGACAACGGAATAATTGAGCTGAACGTTACCGATATAAGGGACTATACAACTGACAAGCATAACCGCGTCGACGATACTCCATACGGAGGAGGAGCCGGCATGGTAATGCAGGTGCAGCCTATCCTTGACGCGTTCGAAGCGAGCGGTTTCGGCGGGGATGTCATTTACATGTCGCCTCGCGGAGAGATGCTCTCGGGCGATATGGCCAGAGAGCTTTCCGCAAAGGATGAGATAACCATACTCTGCGGTCATTATGAGGGCGTGGATCAGCGTGCTCTCGACAGACTGGGTGCACGCGAGGTTTCGATCGGAGACTACGTGCTGACCGGTGGTGAACTGCCTGCGATGGTGCTCATTGACACGGTCGCAAGGTTCATCGAAGGCGTTCTGGCCGGGGACGAGTCAGTCAACGACGAATCGATTTACTCCGGGCTGCTCGAGTATCCTCATTATTCAAAGCCGCGCGAGTATGACGGCGATGAAGTTCCGGAGATACTGCTGTCAGGAAATCATGGAGAAATAGACCTGTGGCGCTGGGAACAAGCCCTGGCTCTCACCAAAGAGAGGCGCCCGGATCTCTTTGATAAATATGTCAAAAGTGAGCCGGAACTTACAAAAAGGCAAAGGGCGATTCTGGCAAAATATCTGTGATAGAGGAACCGGTAAAGTAATCACAAAATGTAGTAATTAGAAGACTTGCGGGTAAATATATGTTGTACCGCGGGTCTTTTTTGTTGTATAATCTTTCTGAACTATGGAAACCAATCGAAGAGGGCTATTTAACAAAAAGTGGATAGTTGCGTTCCTGGTATATGTAGGACTTGTCGCATTGTGTTGTATAGCGCTCTATGTCGTACCTTCTGTCATCGGCATGTTCGAGAGGACCTATATAGCGGAACATGGCAAAATAGACGTCGCTGATGAGGTCTCCGGTTTTATTGTGAGAGATGAAAGGGTGTACGTCGCCGGGCAGAAGAGTCACATCGACAGGCGCGTGGAGAGCGGTACACTCGTAAAAGCGGGTACCAAAGTCGTAGAGCTTACTCCTAAGGATCCCGAAGAGCCGGATGAAGAGGAAGAAGCGGAAGCTGCAGAAAAGACTGCTGATTCTAAGGATAAAACAGGCACGTCGAAAGACAAGACCGCTGATTCTAAGGATAAAACAGGCACGTCGAAAGACAAGACTGCTGACGACTCGAAGAAGGACGACAAGACCGCAAGCGACAAAAAGGACGAAAAAAAGTCTGAGAAGGCTGACGATAAAAAGACCGAAGAATCTGAAGAGGAGGATAAGACCGGTTTTCTGGGTAAATACTCAGGAATCATGAAAGATCTTGGTGATACTTATTCGGTCACCGAGAGCGGCAGTACGCGTACAGCCGGCTTTGTCTGCTATAACGTGGACGGAGCAGAAGCCAGACTAAGCACAAAAGCGATAGAGAGTCTCAACCGCGATGATCTGAAAGATCTTACCGGACGAAAGACTGTCAAGACACCGTCGAAGTCCTGCGGTAAGGATTACCCGATATACAAGATCGTCCGCAACAAGAAGTGGTATCTCGTATACTACTTAAGTAAAGAGGAAGCGGCAAAGTATGCAGCGGGTGATATCGTATACATTGAGGTCAATGACGAGAACGTACCGGTGACAGTCAGAGATGTCAGCGAGGCGGGTAAAAATATGAGAATCACGCTTACCTGCAAAACATTCTTTGACGGATTCCTCGACATGCGTACGTTCGATACCAAGGTAACCGTTGAAAGCGCAGAGGGGCTGGTGCTCGAGGATGGAAGCATTGTTGAAGCGCCGGATGGCAAGCGCGGTGTGTTCGTAGTAAACAAACTGGGCCAGCATGTATTCACTCCGGTAAAAACAAAAGCGGACGATGGCACCAAGTGCGTAGTATATTCAGATATTTATGTCGATGAAGGCGGCAACTATGTCGAGACCATAGGCACATACGACGAAATAATT
This sequence comes from Mogibacterium sp., assembly GCA_017405845.1. Classification (GTDB taxonomy): domain Bacteria; phylum Bacillota; class Clostridia; order Peptostreptococcales; family Anaerovoracaceae; genus Crickella. The sequence continues at coordinate 18,306 of JAFQZQ010000008.1, forward strand.
GCAGAGCCTTCAGACGAAGACATCGCCAGCCTGAAGAAAGGCAAGAGCGATAAAAAGTAATAGAAGCAATGACCATAGGTGAAAGATATAAAGAAATAAAAAGACGCGCAGACGAAGCTGCGATCAGAAGCGGCAGAAAGCCTGCTGATGTAAAGCTTGTAGCAGTCACCAAGACGCATCCGGCTTCAGAAATCAATGAAGCAATTGAGGCGGGCGCCACAGACATCGGCGAGAACCGCGTACAGGAGCTTCTTGAAAAATATGACGATGTCAAATCTGTCAGATGGCACCTTATAGGCCACCTGCAGACAAATAAGGTGAGGCAGGTGATCGACAGGGTAGTAATGATTCACTCCGTTGATTCACTGAAGCTTGCCCGCGAGATAGACAAGCGCGCTGCTGCAGCAGGCATCAAAATGGATGTATTGATAGAGATCAACTCCGCGATGGAGGAAACAAAATCCGGCATAGCGGCAGCAGATCTTAAGCAGCTCGTAACTGAAATTACAGAAGAGTGCTCCAGCGTAAGAATATGCGGCATCATGTGCATACCGCCAATCGCAGCGGAGCCAGAAGATTCAAGGCCGTATTTCAGGGAGGCGGCAGAGCTCTTCGAGGAGATGAAGAGCTGGGAACTCCCGCCTGAAAGATTCGCTCCTACAGAGCTCTCGATGGGAATGTCGGGAGATTTCGAAGTTGCGATCGAAGAGGGAGCAACAATAGTCAGAGTCGGCAGTTCGATTTTCGGACCGCGCAATTACAGATAGAGGAGGAAATAGGCAAATGGGTTTCATGGACAAAATGAAAGACCTGGTCGGAATCACAGACGAGTATGATGACGACTACGATAACATCTCTCAGGAAGAGATTGACGCTTACAAAAAAGAGTTGAGAGGATCGGCACCTGTAGCAGCAGCCGCTGTTCCGGAACCACCGCTCAGCACAGGTATCAGCCCGCTCGCATTCAGCGAGGTGGCACCACCGCAGAAGTTCACGGAGAACAAGGAACCGATGGACAAGGCTTCGCGCAATGACTCTGGCGCGTTTAAAATGGTGGTGATAGAGCCGAAGAACATCGACGAATGCCGCAAGCTGATCGATAACCTCAGAGCAAATAAGCCTGTGATTATCAATCTCGAAAAGGTCGAGACAGATCTCGCCCGCAAGATGTTCGACTTCCTCAGCGGAGCAACTTATGCTCTCAAGGGCAACATCCAGAGAATAAACCAGAACATCTACCTTTTTGCTCCTCATAATGTTAACATTAAAGCAATGGTAGACAGGGCCACAGAGGCCGGTAAACCTTCACCAAAGGAAAGCCCGTGGAAATAATCAGTTCCAGTAATAGATAAAGTCAGATATTTCAATAGGAAAGGTTAGGTGCAGACACTATGATAATGCCGATTGATATTGATAAGAAAGAATTCAGCCGCGATAAGAAAGGTTACAACTCCAGAGAGGTAGACGAGTTTCTTGATATTATCGTAGCAGACTACGAGAAGGTGCTCAACGACAACAGATCGATGGCTCACAAGATCAAAGCTCTCGAGAAGCAGCTCGAAGAGGCTCAGAAAGACGACAACGCAATGGTTGAGACTCTTGAGACAGCAAAGAAGCTGATGGCAGACATCTCGGCAAGCGCTGAGAGAAGAGCTGAGCTCATGATGAGAGACGCTGAGCTCGAGGCAGAGAACATGCTCCTCGACGCAAAGGTCAACGTCAGAAAGCTGAACGATGAGCACGAGATGCTGAGCGCAAAGGTCAGAAGACTCAAGGACAACTTCCGCAAAATGCTCAAGGCTGAGCTCGATCGCCTTGATGGTGATGATTTTGACATCATCAGAGATCTTTCAGAAGCAGTTGAGGAAGCTCCTGCAGTTGAAGAGCCTGAAGAAGATCTCAGCAAGGCTCCTACAATCGTGATGGACAAGGTTGTAGATGAGGCGCCTGTTGCTGCAGACTTTACAGATCTTGAGCATGCTACACTTTCCGATCTCTCAGACGGACTGAAGGCTATTGCTGAGGATGCTTCGGCAATCGATAACACAATCATCCTTAAGTAAGCTTTATGCGCAAACAGAAAACGCTTTACCGCATTGCGGTAAAGCGTTTTTAAATGTCCGTAAACGGATCTTTATTCGAAATCGTAGTTGCCAAGTTTATCCTCGTTGCCTTCATTCACATAGTCGCAGATGGCTACATAGGTCTCGTGTGAGATCACATGCTCTATCTTACATGCGTCCTCTTCAGCCTGCTCTGAGTTTACACCAAGCTTCTCGAGGAATGCAGTAAGGGCTTTATGCCTTTCGTAAATCCTCTTTGCAATCTTGTAGCCTGCCGGAGCCAGTGAGATAGGGCCATTTGCATCCATGTTGATGTAGCCGCTTTCCCTGAGGCGCTTGACTGCGTATGAAACGCTTGGCTTTGTAACGCCGAGATAGTTTGCTACATCGATTGAGCGTATATATCCGTTCTTCTCCTGAAGTACGAGCATAGCTTCTAAGTAGTCCTCTGCAGACTGCTGGATTTTCATAGTGGGATCTCCTTACTAAATAAGTTATATTATTAGCTTATTAACAATATCATATTCAAAGAGCTTTATCAATCAAGAACAGGTTAACATTTTGCCAGATGAAAATCGCGTGAAATTGTACGTAAAGGAGTGCAAGACAGAGGCAAATGTGTTACTATTACATCGTTGTATAGAAGAGCAGAAATGCTCCGTTCAAGATAAGATGAGATAATTCCAAAGGAGGAAAATATTATGGCTAAATGGGTATGCAGTGTTTGCGGTTACGTTCATGAAGGAGATACCCCTCCTGAAAAGTGCCCGGTTTGCAAAGTGCCTGCAGAGAAGTTCATCAAGCAGGAAGAGGAGATGACATGGGCAGCTGAGCACGTTCTCGGCGTTGCACAGGGCGTAGATCCTGAGATCATCGAGGATCTCAGAGCTAATTTCCAGGGCGAGTGCTCCGAGGTAGGTATGTATCTGGCAATGTCCAGAGTAGCTTACAGAGAAGGCTATCCTGAGATCGGTGAGTACTGGAAGACCGCAGCATTTGAAGAGGCTGAGCACGCAGCTAAGTTTGCTGAGCTCCTCGGCGAGGTGCTGACAGACAGCACAGAGAAGAACCTCAGAATGAGAGTAGAAGCTGAGAATGGCGCTACACTCGGAAAGTTCATGCTCGCTAAGAAGGCTAAAGAGCAGAACCTCGACGCTATTCATGATACAGTTCACGAGATGGCAAGAGACGAGGCAAGACACGGCAAGGCATTCGCTGGTCTTCTGAAGAGATACTTCGGCTAAAAGCTCGTTCTTTTCGTCTGTGACTTTGTTGGCTTCGCACTTCTGCGGTGCTCACTTACGTTAGTAAGCTCCGCTCCTCGAGTGCTTGCCGTCTCGTCACAAACGAAAAGTACTTCGCTTTCACCAAGTTGCAAAGAGGTTAGAGTTTTTTCTCTGACCTCTTTCTTTTGCCAATTGTTCAAAGGGAATCCAAGAAATATACAAAAAATCCATTATTAAAATGCAAACGAAACCCCCAAGCTTCAGTGTTGTGAAACTTGGGGTTCTGTCTGCGATCTGAAGCCACCTGTGGTGATCACCCCAAAGGAGGACTTTCATATTATTTCTATTCTTCCTCGAACACCTCTGAATCAGCGTTCTTCCTGACACTCTCGATGCCGTTCAGACAGCTCTTCTTTGCTTTGTATCCTTCGCCTGTTGCGATGATTTCTCCGTTTGTAGCTTTGAGGCGGAATCTGAATTCTCCGGCCTTGTCTGCATATACCTCGAATTTAGGATGTTTGCACTTTTCAAAACCTTCAACTGTCTGGTCTTCGATTGCAGCTACAGGAGCGTTCTTCTTAACACTTGCGATACCGTTCATGCATGCAGCTTTGCTTTTATAAACTTCAGAGTTTGCGATGATCTCGCCGTTGCCGGCTTTCAGGTCAAACTTGATGCCTGTGTTGGTCTTCTTAACTACATATTTACCCATTAAAATTCCCCCTTCCTCTGTAACGTTGCACGGAAGTGCCGTGACAATTGATAGAACAATTATAGCATAACTGTTAACATTAAAGTATTGTAAAGGTTGACTACAAAGTAGGTTGTCAATCGCGCACTGCCTGCCCGGTATTGTATTGATTCATTCAATCGGTTATCATTCTTTTCGGAGGAGAATGGAAAATGTACAAACTTCATAAGATAAAAGATATAGATATAATCGGCGTGCAGATCGACTTCGGTGCATCGCAGAAAGGCGTTGCAATGGGGCCCCTGGCCATTCGGTACGCAGGTGTCAGAGAGGATCTTCGCAGAATGGGATACACGGTCAAGGATAAAGGTGATATCATACCGCCTCCTGACGGAATGAGCCTGCGCCACATGATACGCTTCGAGCAGGTCAATGCTACCAACAAGCAGCTGTATGAGGCGGTATACGAGACTCTCTCCGAGGACCACTTCCCGCTCGTACTGGGAGGTGATCACAGCATCGCAGCCGGAAGTGTTTCAGCAGTAGCGAAGCATTATGAATCGCAGGGTGAAATTGGTGTCATCTGGATAGACGCTCACGGAGATTGGAACGATGACAAGTCCACGCTCAGCGGCAACATGCACGGCATGCCTTATTCAGCAGTCTGCGGATGGGGCCCTGCAAGCATGGTGGATTTCGGACAGGAGCCACATTATGTGCCGACTGCTCACTGTGTGCAGGTAGGAGGTCACGATTTCGATGAGCCCGAAGCCGCCCGCATGAAAGAAGCAGGCATGAATGTATTCCCAATGGGCGACATCGACAGGCGTGGCATGCACGAGGTAATGAAGGATGCCATCAGGATAGCCGGAGAGGGGACAGTAGGTATACATCTAAGCTTCGATGTTGACGCAATCACTCCGGAGTATGCCCCGGGAACCGGAACACCTGTGCCTAACGGTATAACCGCAAGAGAGGCTTTCCTTGCGGTTGAGATGCTGGCGGACTCCGGCAAGCTCCTTTCGATGGACCTCGTTGAGGTCAACCCAATACTTGATGAACGTAATAAAACCGGCCAGCTTGCATCCGATCTGATCCAGCTCGCGCTCGGAAAAAAGTTCTACTGAAGTGTTTTCAATAGCTGCAAAACAGCGGTTTGCTGCCTGAAGATCATTCATATCAGGCAGCAATTATTTTTTTGTATCAGCAGGTTTGTTTTTAAATACATAGAAAATAAATACCCATATATATTGACACATATTGCGGTGGTGAATACAATATATAGTGTTCGAAGCAGAACTCTTTTTTTACGCGAAAAAACGGAATTAAGCATAAAAATAACAATAATCAACGGAGAGAACGATCATGAAGAGCATCATCAAAAGAGACGGCAAGGAGATGCCGTTTGACGAGTCTAAGATCTTCAACGCCATCTATGCTGCAAACAAGGCAGTAGACGGCGAGAAGATGACGAGCATCGACTTTACTTATCTTACTAAGAAGGTCGTAGAGCAGCTTGACGGAGAGACCTGCACAGTAGAGCAGGTACAGGATATCGTCGAGGCAATGCTCATCAAGTATGACTGGGAAAAGACCGCAAAGGCTTACATCCTCTACCGTGCTGAGCACGCGAAGATCCGTGAAGCTGAGTCCGATCTCATGAACATCTACAATGAGCTGACTTATTCCTACTCAAAGGACGCTGACATCAAGAGAGAGAACGCCAACATCGACGGTGACACATCGATGGGCACAATGCTCAAGTATGGTTCGGAAGGTGCAAAGTACTTCGTAGACAACTATGTACTTCCGAAGGATATCGCCAAGGCTCATATCAACGGTGACATCCACATCCACGACAAGGATTTCTACATGCTCACCGAGACATGCTGCCAGATCGATCTGATCAAGCTTTTCAAGGACGGATTCTGCACGGGCCATGGCTATCTCAGAGAGCCACAGTCGATTATGAGCTATGCTTCACTGGCATGCATCGCAATCCAGGCTAACCAGAATGAGATGCACGGCGGCCAGTCTGTTCCTAACTTCGACTACTCGATGGCTCCGGGCGTTGCCAGAACATACGTAAAGGAGTTCTTCTCCGCACTGACAGAGATCATCGCAGCAAAGCTCGACGTTCCGTATGCTGATGCAAAAGCTGTTGCAGAGAAGATCAAGGTTGAAGCTGAACAGCCGACTATCGCTACAAACGGTTCGTATGGTGAGATCCTCGGCGAGTGGTTCGACAAATCAGGTTGGGCCGGCGGACTTACAAGAGAACAGCTGGTAAGGTGCAGCGCTCAGGCCGCAGAGGCAGCATGGGCCAGAACCGACAAGATGACCTACCAGGCAATGGAGGCTCTCATCCACAACCTCAACACAATGAACTCCAGAGCCGGTGCACAGGTGCCATTCAGCTCGGTCAACTTCGGTACAGACGTTTCTCCTGAAGGCCGTATGGTCATCAAGAACTTCCTGCTCGCTACAGAGGCAGGACTCGGAAACGGTGAGACACCAATCTTCCCTGTATCGATCTTCAAGGTAAAAGAGGGTGTCAACTACAATGAGGGAGATCCTAACTACGATCTCTTCAAGCTGGCCATCAGATGCAGCGCAAAGAGACTGTTCCCTAACTTCAGCTTCCTCGACGCTCCGTTTAACAAGAAGTTCTACAGACCTGGCGACTACAATTCAGAAGTTGCATACATGGGATGCCGCACGAGAGTAATGGCCAACAACTACGATCCTACAAAGGCAGTAGTATGCGGCAGAGGAAACCTCTCGTTCACATCGATCAACCTGCCGAGACTTGCGATCGAGGCAAACAGAGACTTCGATGTGTTCTATAAGAAGCTCGATGCAATGATGGAACTCGTATCCAGACAGCTGCTCCACAGATTCAAGATCCAGTGCAGCAAGAAGGGCCGCAACTATCCGTTCCTTATGGGACAGGGCATCTGGATCGACTCCGACAACATCGGACCTGACGACAGCGTTGCAGAGATCCTCAAAAACGGAACACTCTCCATCGGATTCATCGGACTTGCAGAGACGATGAAGGCTCTCACAGGCAAGCACCATGGTGAAAGCGAGAAATCGAGAGAGCAGGCATTTGAGATCATCAAGCACATGAGAGCATTCTGCGATAAGAAGAGCGCAGAGACAGGCCTCAACTTTACACTGCTGGCTACACCTGCTGAGGGACTTTCCGGCAGATTCGTAAAGATCGACAGAGAAAAATACGGCAAGCTGCCTGGAATCACTGACAGGGATTATTACACAAACTCGTTCCATGTCCCTGTATACTTCCCGATCGGTGCATTCGAAAAGATCGCTATCGAGGCGCCATACCACGACCTCACAAACGCAGGCCACATCAGCTATGTTGAGCTTGACGGCGATACAGCGAAGAACCCTGAGGCATTCGAGTCCGTTATCAGATACATGAAGGAAGCCGGCGTAGGTTACGGTTCGGTCAACCATCCTGTTGACAGAGACCCTGTCTGCGGATACACGGGAGTTATTGATGACGTCTGCCCGAGGTGCGGAAGACGCGAGGGCGAGCCTGTTACTATCGAAAGACTGAACGAGCTCCGCATGAGATTCCCAAGTGTACCGGTACCTTGTGACTGCAACCACTAATAGGGAAAAAGGATTATCCACAGGGTTATCCACAGACTTATCCACAAGATGATGTGGTATACCATAAAATAAACAACAATATACATTAATATTGCTTTACAAATGCATGTGTAGGGCATAAAATGATTGCGCACGAAAAAGATAACACGTACGGAGGTACTGGTATGAATAACAAGGTAGTAAAGAATGTAAACGGTCAGGTCGGTGAAGGCGTTGGCTTCGAGAGAATCAGAAGAATCACAGGATATCTCGTAGGCACACTCGACAGATTCAACAACGGCAAGAGAGCTGAGGTACAGGACAGAGTTAAGCACGGACTGTCCCACAATTAATTGACCATCTGAAAGCAAATGGCCGCCTGAACCGGAAAGCGGTGGGCGGCTATTTTTGTGAAAGAAGAGGTACTGCTATGGTTGAGATGGACAAGAGCAAGGACAAAAGCAAGGTAATAAGAGTGTGCGGTATCGAACCGGAGTCGATAGTCGACGGGCCGGGCTTCAGATATGTGCTTTTTGTACAGGGCTGCCCTCATCACTGTCATGGATGCCATAATCCTGAGTCATGGGCTTTCGATGCAGGATATGATATGACAGTCAATGAGGTCTTTGAGGATATATGCGGCAGACCATGGCTGCGCGGCGTGACTTTCTCCGGCGGAGAGCCTTTCGAACAGGTCCCGGCGCTTCTGGACCTTGCGAAGAATATAAAGGGTGCAGGGCTCACACTGATGAGTTACAGCGGCTATACGCTGGAAGAGCTCGAAGCGAGGCATGATAAAGCGACCGATGAGCTTCTGGAGATGCTGGATATCCTTGTTGACGGGAGGTATGACGAGAGGCTGCGCAATCTGACTCTGGTGTACTGCGGATCCGAGAACCAGCGTGTCATTGACATGAAGAAGACAAGAAGAGCGAGAAGAGAGGGAGATACCGGGATGGTGATCCCTTACAAGTCGGGATTCGATTTCGAGATAAAAATCTAGAGGCGGAGGCAAGGCAGTATGAAACTCGAACTTGTAGCGACAGCGACATTTGGCCTCGAGGCAGTGGTAAGGCGTGAGATCGAAGCGCTCGGCTATAAAGTAATAAAGACAGAAGACGGTCGGGTCACGTACCTGGGTGACGAACGCGCCATAGTCAGATCGAACCTGTGGCTGAGGACAGCGGACAGGGTGTATGTGCGCATGGGCGAATTCAAGGCGACTGAATTTGAAGCCCTGTTCCAGCAGACAAAGGCGCTGGAGTGGGAGAGCATAATTCCGCTTGCTGGAGTGTTTCCTGTGGTTGGAGGATCGGTCAAATCGGTCCTGCACAGTGTCCCGGCTTGTCAGAAAATTATAAAGAAGGCAGTCTCGGTGAGACTGTCCGAGTTTTATTGCAGGGAGATGATGCCGGAGACCGGCGCTGAATACCGGATAAGGTTTATCGCCCATAAAGATCAGTTTTTGCTGCTTCTCGATACAAGCGGCGCCGGCCTTCATAAGAGAGGCTACAGGGTGCGCGATGTGGCGGCTCCGATGAAGGAGACGCTGGCAGCAGCGCTCGTGCAGCTCAGCTTTTATAAGAAGGACCGCGTACTTATCGACCCTTGCTGCGGCTCGGGCACAATACCAATCGAAGCAGCACTCATCGCGCGCAATATAGCACCGGGCCTCGGGCGGTCATTCGCTTCCGAGGGCTGGGACATCATCCCGGATGAAATATGGCGCGAGGAGAAACGTCTGGCCTTTGAGGCTGCAGACTTTGACACTGAGCTGAGTATAGCTGCGATAGATATAGATAAGAGGGCTCTTAAAGCAGCTAAGGAAAATGCGGAAGAAGCCGGCGTCATCGATGATATCGATTTCATCTGTATGGACATGACGCAGTGGGTGCCGGGCGCAGGCATACCTAAGGGCGTACAGGCGGGCGAACACGGTGTCGTCATATCCAATCTTCCATATGGCGTTCGCATAGGCGATGAGAAATCCATCAAAAAAATATATGATCACTTAGCGGACATTATGCTCGGCTTTCCGGCCTGGTCATTCTTCCTCATCACTTCAGATAAAGAGATAGAGAAGGATATCATGAAGAAGACCGGACGCAAGGCTGACCGGAGACGCAAGCTCTACAACGGTACCATAGAGACTCAGTTCTATCAGTATCACGGAGAGCGTCCGCCAAAGACCGGTAAAGGGGCTAAGGATGAATAAAAGGGACTTTAAGAGGATACCATTGCTTCTGCTTACAGTTATAATAACTGTTATTATGCTGTTCGGAGGCTGTTCCCGGACAGGGGAAGAGGGACAGGCACCGGACGCAGAAGGCACTTCAAAGGAGATCGAGGTGCTTTTTACCAGTGACATTCACTGCGGTGTAAATGAGAACTGGGGAATGGCCGGACTGCAGCAGATCAGGGACGCATAACATCAGTCGAATGACAGCTGTGATTTGTTGGTGAATTGAGTAGATAGACCTGCCGGCAAAATGATATACTCGCTGTAGTTAAGTTATTCGAAAAGCGGAGAGGTATAGAAATGGTGAAAAAAGAATTCTACTATCCGTCGACAGACGGCAAGACGACCATCCACGCAATAAGATGGGAGCCTGAAGGCAAGCCAAAAGCGATACTTCAGATCATACATGGAATGGTGGAGTTCATTGACAGATATGACGGATTCGCGACATATCTGACCGGGCACGGTTACCTCGTAACGGGTGAAGACCACCTCGGCCACGGAGCTTCGGTACAGTCCGATGAATACCATGGTTACTTTGGTAAAGAGGGTAACGCATGGGTGATCGCAGATATCCACCGCCTCAGAGAGATGATGCAGAAGGAGTTCCCTGACACGCCATATCTGATGATGGGACACAGCATGGGATCATTCCTGATCAGACAGTACATAACAGAGAACGGCGGAGATTACGCTAAAGGCCTTAAGGGTGTCATCATCATGGGCACAGGCTGGCAGCCGGCTCCGGTACTGGCAGCAGGCAAGCTGGTCGCAAAGATGCTCGACATCAACAAGGTGGGTAAGTCTGCAGGTCTGATCGACAAGATGTCGTTCGGATCGTACCTCAAGAAGATCGATAACCCGCGCACCATCTCCGACTGGCTGACAAAAGATGAAGCAATCGTAGACTGGTACAGGAATGAGCCTTGGTGCACATTCCGGTTCACACCTAACGCGTATTATCACATGTTCTGCGGCATGCAGAAGGCTCACGACATTGAGCGCATGAAGAAGCTCCCTGAGGGACTTCCTATCCTCATCACATCCGGTGCGGAGGATCCTGTAGGAGCCTGGGGCGAGGGAGTACGCAAGACTTTTATGGTCTACAGCGAAAACACAAAGTGCGATGTGTCCATCAAGATCTACGATGACGACAGACACGAGATCCTCAATGAGACCGACAAGGAGCAGGTGTACGCAGATATGCTGGAATTCCTCGACAGCTGCCTCGGATAAGGGAAACTGCGCGGATAGCGGATGGAATACAGTGCAGCTCTTATAACACGAATAATCATCGCTGCCGTTCTGGCCATATTATTTGGCAACGGCAGTGTTGTCGCGTTTAACCGCATAAAACCGCGGTGGTTCGAAGATTACGATGAGGACCAGTCGGGAACCGTACCGGGAGAGCCCCGCAAGGTGCTCCCGCCAAAGCTTCTCGAGGCTGACAATGCCGGCCGCCAGAGGATCCCGAGCTCCCCGTGGAAGTACGCTTTCACCGCGTATTTTGCGATTACAGGCCTTTATCTGGCCGTAAGGGGCGGGAGCTTGACATATGAGATTTCAGTGCTCTGCGTGCTGTTCGTAGTGCTTGAGATGGCAATATCCGATCAGCTGTACCGGGTCGTACCTGATGAGTTCAGCATAATGCTTGCGATCTCTGCGGCGGCTTTCGTCGAATACCATGAAAAATGGTGGGAGCCGGCAGCAGGTGCTTTGCTCGGTCTGGGCATTTCACTGGCAGTTCTCCTGCTTGGCCTGCTGCTTTTCAAAACAGGCAGCATCGGCGGTGCGGATATCAAATTCTTCACCTGTATGGGACTCATAGCGGGCAGAACAGGCATAGCCATAATTTTCATACTTACCACGCTGCTCTTCGCGGTACATTCTGCAGTGCTTATTGCAACAAAAAAAGGGAGCATCAAAGACAGAAATCCGATGCTTCCGTCTGCATGCGCCGCGGTGACCATATACTACCTCTTTCTCTTCAACACGGGAGACATGCTGATCCTGAACCTGTTCTGAAAACAGGAGTCCGGTTGATATAATGGGAGTAAACGTACTTATTAAAATTGAATACGACGGTACGGACTTCAGCGGCTGGCAGATCCAGCCGAATGTACGTACAGTGCAGGGCGAGATAGAGCACGTGCTCAAATACATTGCCGGCGAAGATGTACATATACACGGAACGAGTCGGACTGATGCAGGCGTGCATGCATTAGGGCAGTGCGCCACCTTCGAGTGGAATTCGAACATGCCCGTTGAGAAGCTCCCTGAGGTAATGAACCGGAGGTTCGGAGCCGGAGGAGAAGGCAGGAGCGGGGCACCCGGAGACATACGCATTGTCTCCGCCGAGGTGGTGCCCGACGACTTTCATGCCAGATACTCATGCAAGGGAAAGACATACAGATATGTCATCGACAAGACGGGTGACATATTTGTAAGAAACCGTGCATTCCAGTACCCCGGAGCATCAGAACTGAACGTTGAAGCGATGCGCAAGGCGGCAGCTTTCATCATTGGAACACACGACTTCAAGTGCTTTGAAACATCGGGTGGCACTCCACGCGAAACAACGGTGCGGACAGTGTCTGCGCTCGATATAAGCGAAGACGACAAATCCATAGTGATAGAGATCACAGGCGACGGCTTTCTGTATAATATGGTGAGGATAATCACCGGTACGCTGGTGGAAGCCGGCGCAGGCAAAAGGACGCCTGAGAGCGTGCGCGACGTGATAGAGAGCCGCAGCAGGGCGAATGCCGGCTTCACGGCACCGCCGCAGGGGCTCTACCTAAAAGAGATATATTTTGAATAAAGGTAATTGTAAGTGTATAAAGTACGTATTGACAAATTTGAGGGACCGTTCGACCTTCTCATATACCTCCTCGAAAATGCGAGGATGGATATATATGACATAAAGGTCGCCGAGATTACGGAACAATATATCGGCTATCTCAAGGAGATGGAAGATCTTAACGTAGAGGTGGATACCGAGTTTATTGTGCTTGCGGCCGTGCTGATACGCCTTAAATCGCGAATGCTTCTGCCTAGGATAAACGAGGCAGGAGAGATCGAGATAGTCGAAGACCCTAGAATAGAGCTGAGGGGAAGACTGCTCGACTACATGCGCATCAAGAAGGCAGCCGAGCTGCTCATGGCAGCTGAGGAGTACAACCTTGCGGTCCACGAGAAGCCGGCGGAAGACATGTCTGCATATCTTGAGAATCCTGACGAGATACTGCAGGTCAGCGACGAGCAGATGGTGAACGCGTTCATCATGTTCCTGACCCGCAAAAAGAAGATCGAGGATGTCACAAGGCGCTACAGCAGGGTGCGCCGCCGCAAGGAGACCATCGAATCGCGAATAAGCGAGATGACAGAACTTCTCGAGAGGAAATTCAAAGAAGGAAACGGCAAGGTGCTCTTCAACGAGCTGCTGCCTGAAAAGCCGGACAGATACGACATAACGCTTAGCTTTATGTCGCTGCTCTCAATGATAAAGAATCAGGGATATGATGCTGAGCAGCAGGAAAACTTCGGCGAGATAAAAGTTATCAAGAAGGAGACCGCAGATGTACAGCAATAAAACAATGAAATCCGCGCTCGAGACCATGATGTTCATGTGGGGAGAGCCTCTCGAGGTCAAGGATGCGGCAGAAGTCCTCGAGGCTGATAAAAACGTGATCAGAGGGCTCTTCAAGGAGCTTCAGGAGGAATACGAGCATGAGGGCAGAGGAATCAGGATACGCGAGGCAGACGATGCCTTCGGTTTTGTTACTCTGGCGGAGAACGACATGTTCCTCAAAAAACTCTGTACACCGGTAAGGGTCAGAAGACTGTCACAGGCTGCGCTCGAGGTGCTCGCGATAATCGCTTACCGCCAGCCGGTCACCAGATCTGAGATCGACTCCATCAGAGGTATCAAGAGTGAAAGGGTTATCGACGGACTCATAGACAAGGGACTTATAGAGATCTCCGGCAGATCGGAGGGCGTAGGAAGGCCGCTTATCTACGCTACTACAAAAGAATTCCTGAAGAAGTTCGGCTTTTCATCGCTCAAGGACCTCCCGGAGGTGCCGGAGTACGAAGAGATGAGGCGCGAACGCGAAGAAGAAGGCTACGGCCAGATATCCATAGATTTTGAGGGCAAAGAATGAGAATAAACCAGTATATAGCTTCGGCGGGCATAACAAGCCGCCGCAAAGCAGATGAACTTATTGAAGACGGACGCGTAAAGGTAAACGGAGCGGTTTTGACATCACCGGGTTACCACGTAGAGGAAGGAGACATCGTAGAGGTAGACGGTGTGCGTGTAGCTCCGGCAGAGAAAAAGGTGTACTACCTTCTCAACAAGCCTGCGGGCTATGTGACATCAACAGCAGATAAAGAGGGCAGACCTCTTGTTACGGAACTCGTACCGGACGAGGTGCGCGTGTTCCCGGTCGGAAGACTCGATTACAATACAACGGGACTCCTCATTATGACCAATGACGGCGACCTTGCAAACGCACTCATGCACCCTTCAAAGGAGTTCAACAAAAAATATCTGGTAAGAGTGCAGGGAATCGTGACAAGGGATGAGGCAAAGAAGCTTGAGAAGGGAATAGACATCGGCGGCTTCGTAACGTCGCCTGCAGAGGTCAATCTCTTAAAGCATGACAGAAACTCCACTGTTGCTGAGATCACCATTCACGAGGGCAAGAACCGCCAGGTGAGGCGCATGTTCAAAGCCGTCGGGCATCCTGTGCTCGAGCTCTGCCGTATAGGTCTGGGCGACCTGTCAATAGGTAAGCTGGCGCTGGGACAGTGCCGCAAACTAAGCCCTGCTGAAGTGGAGAATCTGAAAAGAGCAGTAAGATAATATAAAGCAATAAAAAAGGGGAAAACATCGCGTTCGGAAATGAACTGACCCCCAAAAGTTAGACCAAAATCTAGCTGAAGGGGGTCAGTTTTAATATGGCAAAATACAGTTTTGAGTTTAAACGTAAAGTGGTTATGGAATACTTAAGTGGTCGAGGTGGATATGAATATCTGGCCAAGA
>JAFQZQ010000009.1 GCA_017405845.1 Mogibacterium sp.
CGCTGTAAAGAAGCAGAAACCAGAGAAGTTGAGGCAACCGGTCATAAGCCAGTTGAAGATGCAGCAGTTGAACCTACCTGCACAAAGACAGGTCTGACAGCAGGCAGCCATTGCTCGACATGCGGCGAGGTTCTTAAGCCACAGGAGACAGTCAAGGCGCTCGGCCACGAAATGGTTGCTGTTCCGGCAGCACAGGCAACCTGCACGGAAGCAGGCAACAGTGCATATTGGACCTGCGACAGATGCCACAAATACTTCGGCGATAAGGATGGGGCCTCTGAGATCCCTGAGGACAGCTGGGTGATCCCGAAGCTCGGTCATGACTGGAAATTCGTGGACTTCACATGGACAGGAAGTGCCGAAGCCGGCTACACGGCCGCAGCTGCAAATTATGAGTGCGGAAATGACTCAACTCACAAAAAGGCTGTAGACGCATCAGTAGATTTTGCGACTACACCGGCTGACTGTGAGACTGCAGGAAGCAAAGTGTACAGCGCATTTGTATCTGCAGAGAGCAGCCTTGACGGCGAAGCTCATAGTGACAGCATAACAGTTGAAATCGCAGCTTTCGGCCACAGCTGGGGCGCACCTGCATGGGAGTGGACCGGAAACGATGACGATGGCTACACGGCGGCAAATGCAACATTCACCTGCAGCAACGATATCTCACATGTTGAGACCGTTGAGGCAGCTGAGATCGAAGTAACAACAGTTGATGCAACTCCAACAGAAGCGGGCAGCATCACGTACAAAGCAACCGTCGCCGGTCCGGACGGCAAGGATTATACGGATTCCAAGGTGATCACGATCCCTCCTGCGGGATACACATTTATGGATCCTGTATATACATGGACCGGGTCAGATGAAGAGGGATACGTTGTGGATGCACTCATGGAGTGCGTCGAGGATCCGGCTCAGAATATCACGGATTCTGCTGAGGCGGTTTTGACCATAACTACAGCTCCAAGTTGTGAGGACGAAGGCGCCGGTACATACACCGCGGCATTTGCAAACACTGCATTTGAAACTCAGACGATGGATGTGGTGATCGAGGCACTCGGGCACGATCTGGAGCACCATGAGGCACGTGCTGTAACATGCACGGCAGCCGGCTGGGATGCGTACGACACATGCCTGCGCTGCGATTATACGACATTTGCAGAGATCCCGGCGCTCGGCCATGATCTGGAGCATCATGACGCAAAGGCTGCAACATGCACAGCGGCCGGCTGGGATGCGTATGATGCATGCTCGCGCTGCGATTACACGACGAAAGTAGAGATCCCGGCGCTCGGCCACGATCTGGCGCACCATGATGCTCAGGCTGCAACATGCACAGTAGCAGGCTGGGATGCATATGACACATGCTCGCGCTGCGACTATACGACATACGAAGAGATCGCGGCAACCGGTCACGCTTACGGAGAGTATGAGCTGACAAAGGCTGCAACGGCTTCGACTTCAGGTCTGCTGACGAGGAGCTGCAAGAACTGCGATAAGAAGACTACTAAGGTAGTTGCTCCGGTCCTCGCAAAGGGCGTCGTGGCAAGCAGTACATCGACTAAGATCTCGTGGCTCAAGCTGAGCAACGCCGGAAGGTATGTTGTGTACTTTGCTTCATGCGGGAGAAAGAGCACCCTGAAAAAGGTGAAGACGACAAAGACGAACTCAGAGCTGACTTACACGAAGACCGGCTTGAAGAAAGGAAAATACTACAAGTTTAAGGTAGTTGCGCAGCGCAAGATCGGCGGCAAGTGGGTCAATATTTCCACGAGCTATTTAGGGCACTTCGCAGCGGGGAATCTGGACTCGACAAAAAGGTATACGAATGTAAAGAGCATAACAGTGCCAAAGACAAGTGTGTCGCTCGCTACGGGTAAGACATACACGGTCAAGCCAAAGATAAATATGGTAAAGTCGGGCAAGAAGGTCATGACGGAAAGCCACGCAAATGCGTTCCGCTACCTGACTACTAATAAGGCGGTGGCAACGGTGAGCAGCGGCGGCAAGATCACTGCCAAAGGCAAGGGTACATGCAAGGTATACGTTGTCGGAGTCAATGGCGTGTATAAAGCGATATCGGTAACTGTTAAGTAATGGGTGACAGAGGGACGGTTTTTCTGTCACATCAACATATCGGTAAATAGTAAACCACCCATGTCGGACCAGATACGCATGGGTGGTTTAACGTTTACCGAGGAATACACAGTGCCATGCATAAGTCTGTGGACAGTACGGCCCACCGGCGTGGGTCGCATCCTGAGTACAGTAAAAACCCATGCCGCACCGATTAGGTGCAGGAGCAGCAAGACGAGCGTTGCAAAGGTCAGTTCTGCTGGAAAGATCACCGCCGTTTCGAACGGCACGTGTTATATCTATGTATACACGGTCAACGGAGCGTACAGGAAAGTCAAAGTGGCGGTAAAGTAGGACATTGAAGGTTCATGGTGGTGTTATTGCTGAGAGACCACTTTCCGGGCACATATTATAGCTTTTATCAATAATATACTCCCGCAAAAGGGAGTATATTTATTGTGTATGGTCATCGTTTAAACCGATGGCGAACAGTTAACAAATCGATAAAAATCTGAAGTTAATCGGAGGTAATGAAATGAGAATCGATGCAGGCGGCAAGCAGTGTCCAATCCCTGTAATTATGGCAAAGAAAGAACTTGAAGCAGGCGAGCAGGATGTTGAAATCATCGTTGACGGCCCTACTCAGGTTGGCAACCTCACAAGACTCGGCGATGCCCTCGGCAGACCGGCTACAAGCGAAGCATTCGGCGACAAGTTCCTCGTAAAGTTCGCAAACGGCGAAACAATCAAGGGCGCAAACGTTGCTGAGGCTGACACATATGCAGTATTCTTCAACACAAACGCGATCGGAACAAACGAGAGCGAGCTCGGCGGCAACCTTGCTAAGATGGCTATCTACACACTTAGCGAGTCCGAGAGAATCCCGACATACGTGCTCTTCATGAACGAAGGCGTTAAGCTGGTAACAGGCGTTGAGCCACAGATCGTTGAGAACCTCAACACACTCATCGAAAAGGGAACCAAGGTCCTCGTTTGCGGAACATGCCTCAACTTCTACGGCCTCAAAGATGAGCTGAAAGTTGGCACAGTAAGCAACATGTATGATATACTTGGCGCAATGCAGGAAGTCAGCAAGGTTATCAAGCTGTAAGAATAAAAGGAAAAGCAATCAATGGACGAATACTATCTTCTCACTTTTGAATCCACACATGCAGCCATCTCGACAGAGAAGCTGCTGAAGCCGGCCGAAGTCACTATAATGCCAGTCCCGAGGTTCATCTCGGCGAGCTGTGGTATTTCAGTACGCATCCGCCCGGACAGGAAAGAGCAGGCAGAAGGTATTATCCGTGACAGCAGTCATCTGACGCCAAGCGAATATGCGTATTATCACATAATCCGCGGCGCTACAGCAGAGGAAACAACCTGCGACAGGCTGGAGCCTATAGCGTAGGCTCTGTAAAACAGGCGATCTGTAATCATAAGCTGACATAATAAAGCAAACAAAGCGGCCCTAAGGCCGCTTTTAGCTTGCACAATTGCGTATTCCTAGGATGTCAGCAATAACCTTTGAAATCTGAACTGAGTCAATGTTCCCATCGTCATCGCTGTACACAAAGAACAGATCGACTCCGGGTTTATAGCCGCTATCTAAATATCTGCTGACTTTCTGCGCAAAATTCCCGGTATAATCCAACAAATCAAGGCGACCTACATACTCTATAATGATCTCTTTTTTCATGTCTATCGGAGATAATACTGTAGCGTCAGGATATAGTGGCGGTCCATAGTCCTTCATTGGCAAAGGCAGTTCGTAGATAAGGGCTAATCCGGCTGCCTTTACCATCTAATACAGAACGACTTCACTTACAGACTTTACCCATATTCCATCAGATGTCTTGTGTTTCTTTTTTTCGGGATAGTTTTCAGGGAAGTCTTTTTGATCTTCCAGTCTTTTGGCCAACCATTTCTTTCCCTCTGTTTCATACAGCCTTGATACAGGAGGCACGTTGAAACGATAAGTTGCAGGCAGACTTTCACTTATGTGACTCGGGTCATACGGAAGAAATCCATCTACCAGTGCCTTCATAAGAGCAAGATCCCGGTCGATCCGCCTGATTGCCTCCTCGAGATACCGCACTTCTCGAACCCGCTTGACAATACGGTTATTTGGCAGCCCAAGATAATCATAAAATTTGGAACCTTGTCGTTTGACAGAATAATAGTAGTATTTGCCTTTTCCCGGCTTCGTCCGCCGTAGAAAAGAACCTTTACAGTCTTGTAATTGCTCAAGCCGCGAAGTGTACTCTTTTCTTGCTTTCTCAAGCATCATGATTTCACAATTAAGTCGCTGATATAAATCTGCGTTCATTAACATATCAAACCTCCCACCTGTATTTTTGTGGGTTTGATTGTACAAGCAAGCAGCAAAACCATCAAACGAAAAACACCCTAATTCCTGCAATTAAATCACTTCTTTTTGTACCGAGCACTTTTTTTGAGTACTGCACCTTATATCAGTAGGATTGGACGGGAAGGAGGGGGCAGTAATGCTGTTGAGGCTGTGGATAACCGACCACAAAGTAGTTATAAAAAATGGCACTGTGTGTAAGTGTGTGGGCAGAGTGTTGGCAGCCCGTCTGTCAACGTGCTGTCCACATACTTATGCATGGTGCCATACCGGTTATCCATAACTCAACAGCTTATATCCAATCCTATAACAATGCTATGAACTTGGGAGTTCGTTACTGTACTGTCGATATCGAGGTGGAGATACGAAGATATTCGTATTTCATAGCCTATAATCCCATGTGCGTGACGAACTGTGCTTCTAAGTCTTGAACCAAGAACGAGTCTCTTGAAAAATTATTCATGATTGCGGATATTACACCTGGACAATTTTTGCAGATCAAAGCTAGTTGTGCAAAAAACGTGCCTTGGTATGCGATTTGCATGAAAAGACTCCAGATATGCGGCCGGCACAAATCGCATTCGCTGCCTGCTATAAAAACAGAGTTCGTTACTGTGATGCCGAAATCAAATGGCAGACACGAAGATTGTCGTGATTCATACCCAATATTTCGAGATGAGTAACGAACTCATTTTATGCAACCGTATGCATAGGCTCATAATTGATGGAATAGGCGGGTGCAGCCCATGTTGATCGACAAAAGAATACAAGCGGCCATGGATAAGCGGCCCTCTTTGAAGCGCCATGCAAAAGCCTATGGACAGCCCGTTGACAGATTGGCTACAGTTTACGGCAGCCAATCTGCCAACATCCTGCCCACAGCCTTTCACACAGCGCCTTTCATATCCAGGCCTGGGGACCGCTTATCCACAGCCGCCTTAGTTGACTGCGGCTCTCCATCCAGTTCGATTAATATGATGATTTCTATGCTTGTAGACATATGAGGTCTTATCTTTTGAGTGCAAAGGTGCACCCTTAGCTTACCTTTTGATGGCGCTCTTTTATTTGCAGGCAGATGACAATTAATGTCTGCAACCGTGCCAATATGATATACTTACTATAACTAGGATTAAAATTGGGAGGACTATATGGTCATATTTGATTTAGACGGTACGCTGTGGAATTCAGCGGCTAATGTGGCAGCATCATGGAACGTTGTGATAGAGAAAGAGGTAGGAAAAGAGCACACGCTTACCGCGGATGACATCATGCGCTACATGGGGCTGACGATGACTGAGATCGCTGACAGGCATTTCGGTTTTCTGCCTGAGAAGGAGCGCTACGAGCTGAGCCGCCACTGCGAGGTTTATGAAAATGGTTATATTACCGAGCATGGCGGGGACCTGTTTGAAGGCGTCGAGGAGACTCTGGCGAAGCTCAAGGAAAAGGGCGTAAAGATGGCTGTCGTGAGTAACTGCCAGGAGGGCTACGTAAAGGCCTTCCTCGATTCGATGGATATGTGGAAGTACTTCATCGATTACGAGGAGTGGGGCCGCACGATGCTTCTGAAAGCGGATAATATCAAGCTCGTTATGGAGCGCAATGGAGCCGATAAAGGCATTTACGTAGGTGACATCCAGAAGGATTCGGATGCGGCGCATGCAGCAGGAGTGCCTTGCATTTATGCGGCTTACGGTTTCGGCGAGATCAGCGACGGCATTGCCACCATCAACAGCTTTGACGAGCTCCCGGCAGTGCTGGAGGAGCTGGGCTACATTTAATGCCGGGCACGCGAGTGCTACGGGCTAAAAGGGAGATGATTCTCTGATGAAGCTTAATAACAAAAGGACCGTATTGGTCGGGCTCGCGTTTCTGTCGATCTGCGCGTTTTGGCAGATGTACGACAACGTGGTTCCACTGATACTCACTAAGACATTTCATCTGAACGAGACTTTTTCGGGTGCCATCATGGCAGCGGATAACGTGCTGGCGCTGTTCCTGCTGCCGTTCTTCGGCACGCTTTCGGACAGGACTGACACGAAGCTCGGGAAGAGGACACCTTATATACTTGGCGGTACGCTCGCCGCAGTAATACTGCTCAACGTTCTGCCGATCCTGGACAACTCGTACTACGCGGCGGCGAGCACCGGTAAGATGATCGCTTTCGTTGTGGTGCTGGGGCTGCTGCTTGTTTCGATGGGCACATACAGATCACCGGCCGTTGCGCTGATGCCTGACGTAACGCCGAAGCCGCTGCGCTCGCGCGCCAATGCCATCATCAACCTGATGGGCGCTGTCGGCGGCATCATTTACCTGGCTATCGCAGCGGTCATGTACCCGAATTCGAAGGTACTGGGACTCGATCACGTCAACTACCAGCCGCTTTTCATCGTGGTGGCACTCATCATGGCAGCGTCCATCATTGTGATGAAGCTCACCATAAACGAGCCTAAGCTGGTGGCGGAGAACCAGGCTCTCGAGGCGGAGCATCCTGAGTGGAACCTCGCTGAAGACGACGGAAGCGGCAATGAGGTGCTTCCGGCCGCGGTCAAGAGGAGTCTTGGGTTCCTGCTGGCGTCAATCGCGCTGTGGTTCATTGGCTACAACGGCATCACCACATGGTTCACCACTTATGTAGATAAGGTCATGGGGCAGGGCCTCGGCGGCGCGTCCACATGCCTGCTTATCGCGACGGGCGGAGCCATCATTTCATACATCCCGATCGGCAGCCTGGCGCACAGAATAGGCCGCAAGAAGACCATCATGATCGGCATCATACTGCTGGCATCATGCTTCGCTGCGGGTTACTTCCTTACCACTGCGTTCAGCAGCATCAATGCAATAATGTTTGTCGTATTCGCGCTCGTGGGCTTCGCCTGGGCAGCCATCAACGTAAACTCGCTGCCGATGGTGGTTGAGATGTGCAGGGGCTCAGATATCGGCAAATTCACCGGATATTACTACACCGCGTCCATGGCGGCGCAGGTGGTTACGCCTATACTTGCGGGCTTCCTCATGAGGAACATCAGCTATAAGGTGCTGTTCCCGTACGCTGCGCTATTCGTTATTTTCAGTTTCCTGACAATGACGCAGGTGAAGCACGGCGACGCGGCTCCGGAAGCGAAACACGGTCTCGAGGCATACGAGGAAATGGAAAACCTGAATGAGTAAAATGAAGCGTTCATTCAAACTTGCAAATCATTATGCGCACAGGGGCTATCACGATAAACCGCGGATCCCGGAGAACTCCATGGCGGCTTTCCACCGCGCGGTGGAGTATGGGCTTCCGTCGGAATTCGACGTGCACCTGATCGCTGACGGCTCGCTCGTGGTTTTCCATGATGACAATCTGGAGCGCCAGACGGGCGTCAAGGGCAGCATCGAAGCCTACGATATAACCAACCTGAGGAAACTCAGGCTCGAAGGCTCTGACGAGGTGATACCGACATTCGACGAGGTGCTGGCTCTGTATGAGGACACGGGACTTCCGCTCCTCATAGAGCTCAAGTCCGTAAAGGGCAATCACCGTAAGCTCGCGGAGGCGGTCTGCAGGAGGCTCGACAGCTACAAGGGGAGCTTTGTACTGGAGAGTTTCGACCCGAGGGCCATGATGGCGGTCAGAAAGATAAGGCCGGATTTCATCAGGGGCCAGCTGGTGCAGGACTTTCTGAAGACGCCGGAAAATCTGCCGTTCTACCAGGTGGTCCTGCTGACCAATCTGTTCTTCAACATCATGGTGAAGCCGGACTTCATCGCAAACAGGATTGGAGACCGCAGAAGGCCGGCGCTCAGGCACGCTGTCGAGAAGGAGGGCAGGCCTGAGGCAACCTGGACGGTAAGAAATGCTGAGGATTACAGAAAGACGGTCGCGGCGGGCCGCGTTCCGATATTCGAGCAGATAACGCCGGAAGAGCTTAAAGAGCTTAGTGTGATAAAAGGGTGAAAACTATGGCAACCAAGAAAAAAGTAAAGCTTACACCCGTAGGTGTCTGGCACTGGACCCGGCTGGTCTACAGGTCGATACTGTTTCTGCTACTGATATATTCATATGTCAGGTACAGGTTCATCTACCATGAGCCGTTCGTCATCGGGCTCGAGAAGATGCCGGGTATCATCATTTTTGTATGGACGGTCTATGTCATCGAGATGGTATTCCGCTTCTTCCCGGCGAAGATCGAGAGCCCGGGCTGCCAGAAGCAGTTCGCGCGCAATTACATAAAGACAGGCAAGACCGATGTTATAGTGCACGATAACAACGCCACTATGCTGGTGGCACTTATATGGATCGTGTTCAACGGCATATTTGGAATGCTGCACATGATGGGAATACTCGACGACGGCATCATGATACTGCTCTGCGGAGCGTATTCGGTCTGCGACATGATATGCATCATGTTCTTCTGCCCGTTCCAGTCGTGGTTCCTGAAAAACAAATGCTGCAGCGCGTGCCGCATTTACAACTGGGATTTTGCGATGATGTTCACGCCGCTGTTCTTCGTTGAGAAGACGTATACATGGAGCTTGCTGGTTCTTTCGATGCTCCTGCTGATAAGATGGGAGATCACGTTCTACAGGCATCCGGAGAGGTTCTCCGAGCATACCAACGCGTATCTCAAATGCAGCAACTGCAGCGAAAAGCTCTGCGCGCACAAAAGGCAGCTGCACAAGCTCTGGAAGCAGATCGAGGAATACAGCGAGAAAAAGCTTAAACAGCTGGAGCTCAAATAAAGTCAATAAATGACCGGTCATCAGCCGGCCAATAAAATAGAGAGGAAATGATATGAGAAACAAGAGAAGAGATGGAAAGAGGGTAATTTGGCCGGACGGATATCACAACATACTGCCTTACATCATGCCTAAGAGGACAGAGGCGGAAGTGTCCATGACCGAGCAGTTCGACGTGACCGACCTGGTAAAGTACATGGCTGAGCGAAACGAGAAGGAAGGAACCAAACTCAAGATCTTCCACGCGATTTGCACAGCGGTGGCAAGGACCGTTTATCACAGGCCAAAGCTGAACTACTTCATCTCCGGCAGGACTTACTATGAGAGACCTGACATCACTCTGTCTTTTGTTGTAAAGCAGAGATTTGAGGACGAGGCAGACGAGACGCTGATGTTCCTCAAGGTCGATCCTGATATGAACTTCGATTCAATCTCGAAGCTCATCATAGGCGACGTCAAAAAGGTCCGCAAAGAAAAGTCCAACGATCTCGACAAACTCATGAGCTTTGTCGGAAGCCTGCCAAGGCCGATCCTTGAAGCGTTCTTCGGGACACTCAAGATCCTTGAATACCATGGCATCATGCCGAAGGCGCTCACTGCAGGCGATCCGAATTACTCATCCGTGCTTCTTTCGAATCTGGGATCGATCAAGTCCGATTCCTGCTACCACCATCTGAGCAACTACGGTACATGCTCGGTGATGATCACCATCGGCGTGCTTCATAAGGAGCAGAAGCAAATGTATGACGGCACATGGCAGGAGAGGGATGTCATCAACTGCACATTCACGATCGATGAAAGACTTGCGGACGGATTCTATTTTGCGAAGTCGCTTCGCATTGCAAAGTATATGCTCGAGCATCCTGAGGTGATGAACGAGCCAATCAGCAAGCCGGTACCGGTAGAACTGTAAAGGGATAAAACAATGAGCAGGGAAAAGAGAGCCGAAAAGCATATGGCGTCTGAGCCAAAAAAGAAGAAAAAGCGCGGTCTGTGGTGGAAAATACCTATGTGGATCGTGATCGTCTGCGTGGTACTCGCAGGTTCTGCGGCTGCCGTAAACTACGGGGTGTCGCTCCACCTGAGGCATTACATCAACAGCTTTGATCCTGTTGACTACAGCAATGTGGACAGGGTCGTGCCGGAGATTGATCCTCAGACGGGATACTATACGTTCACGACCGACAGAGAGCTTAAGATCATGATGCTTACCGACATCCACCTGGGCGGAGGCATCTGGAGCCGCGAGAAGGACCGCAAGACGGTCTACGAAGTGATCACCATGCTGCAAAAGGAGAAGCCTGATCTGGTCATCCTTGACGGTGACAATACCTTCGCGGTGCCGGGACCTGTGTACAATGGCGGCGGCACTCTTAACAACTACATGGCTGCTCGCGATGTTATTCAGATATTCAACCACGAGGGCGTCTACTTCTCGACGGTGTTCGGCAACCACGACACTGAGGTGTTCGACTATACCGGCAGGCAGAAGCTCGGCGAGCTTTACATGAACGACAAGTTTGAGTACTGCATCTTCGACCAGAACTACACTGACGGAGCAGGACTCCCTTCGGTAACGAACCAGATAATGCTGGTGAAGGACACGAAGGGAAAGATCAAGAAAGCTCTCCTCCTTGTGGACAGCAATGCGTATGTGGATGATACCATCCAAGCGGTACTCGATTGGGACTACGATATAATCAGGGATTCAACTGTCGACTGGGCAGCGAATGCGCTCGAGGATCTTCAGTGCCCGCAGACTGTAGCCTTCTTCCATATCCCTACGAGCGAGTTCCGTATTGCATATGAGGAGCTGGAAGCCAACGGGTGGAAGGATACAGAAGATACAAAGTATATCTCCGGCGTCTGGGATGAGCTGGTCGACGAGACCACACACAGCCGCATATGGCACGGAGGCATTACGCGCGATGTTCCGCTCGTGGATATCGACAAGTTCTTTGAAGCCATGGGACCGACCGGCATCGATGTGCTCGAGGCATGCTACTGCGGCCACGACCACGTCAACAATGCGGTGGTCAATTACAAGGGAGTTGACCTTTGCTACGGCTACTCGATCGACAACCTCGCGTACACGGACATCAATTACTCCGGCGCGCAGAGAGGTGCGACAATAATCACGATCGGACCGGACGGCAAGAGGACTACAGAATATAAGAACGCTTACAAGGACTATGGCGTACAGACAGACAAGTTCGTAGATGTTTATACCGATCATCTCTTATACGAAGGAGGAAAGCCTGACGGTGTAGTGATGCCGTAAGTTATCTCTAACGGGGACTGTCCCCGGAAGGGACGTCTAACTTTTCCACAGAAGGGGTAGAGGATGGCTGGACCGGGACCGGGCCGCATGGGCCCTATGCACTTCCTGACGGAGGAAGAAAAACAGAATATGCCTAAGGTGACGAAGGCGCTGCTTGTCAGGATAATGAGCTATCTGAAGCCGTACTGGCTGCAGTTCATCTTCGTGTTCATCGCGATTCTGCTGTCGGCGACCGTCGGACTCTTTCCGTCGATCATAACCGGCCGCATCGTCGATGAGGCACTTGTGGGCAGAAACATGGAGCTGCTTATCCGGCTCCTGCTTATGGCGTTCGCGGCGCTGACCGTGAGCCAGCTGGTGGGTGTGCTCGAGAACTACATCAACGCGTGGATCTCGCAGCGCATCATCTTCGACATGCGCAACCAGATGTACAAGCATCTGCAGTACATGCCGCACTCGTTCTTCACCACGGAGAAGCAGGGTGACATCATCACGCGCATGAATACGGACATCAGCGGCGTCAGCTCGGTCATCAGTGGAACGCTTTCAAACATCGTCAGCAATGTGGCGACCGTCATCACGACTCTGGTGGCGCTCTTCAGCATGAGCGCTCCGCTCGCGCTTGTGGGCATCGCGGTAATTCCGCTGCTGGTGCTGCCGACGAGGACAGCCGGCCGCACGCGCTGGAAGTATCTGACGCAGAGCCAGGCCAAGAGCGACGAACTCAACCAGAAGATAGACGAGACTCTGTCGGTGAGCGGGTCGATGCTGGTGAAGATATTCACGCGCGAGAAGAAGGAGTACGACGACTTCGTGAAGGTCAACAAGGAGGTAACCGATCTCAACCTCAAGGAGCAGAGGTCGGGCCAGCTCTTCCGCGTGGTGATGGGAATGTTCACGCAGCTTGGGCCGCTGCTCATTTACTTTGCGGGCGGCTACTTCATCATAAAGCAGATCGACACGACTCTGACCGTCGGCGTGATCACCGCGACTGTGGCGCTCATCAACAGACTGTACAGGCCTATAGAGCAGCTGATGAACATCTCAGTGGACTTCACGCGCTCTCTGGCGCTTTTTACGCGCATCTTTGACTATTTCGACAGGGAGAACACAATTGTCTCCCCAGAGGACGGAAAAACGCCTGACGTCGACAATAAGCCAATCACCTACGAGCACGTGGCGTTCAGCTACAACCCCGAGAATCCTATCCTCACAGACGTGAATTTCGAGGTCCCGGGCGGCAGCATGTACGCGATAGTGGGACCTTCGGGCTCGGGCAAGTCGACCGTAGTGAACCTCATCCCGAGGCTTTACGACGTGTGCGCGGGCTCCGTGAAGATTGCGGGCGTGGATGTGCGTGACTTCGACCTCACTTATCTGAGGGAGCAGATCGGCGTGGTGACGCAGGAGTCGTATCTCTTCAACGGCAGCATACTCGAGAACCTCAGGTACGCGAAGAGCGACGCCACGATGGAGGAGATCGAAGAGGCCTGCCGCATCGCGAACATACATGAATTCATAAAGAACCAACCTGACGGCTACGGCACACAGGTCGGAAACCGCGGGCTCAAGCTCTCGGGCGGCGAAAAGCAGAGGCTGTCGCTGGCGAGAGTCATACTGAAGGATCCTAAGATCCTCATACTCGACGAGGCCACTTCGGCCCTTGACTCCATCTCCGAGAACTCCATACAGGACGCCCTCGAGCAGATGATGGTGGGGCGCACAAGCATCGTTATAGCGCACAGGCTGTCGACAATTCTCAAAGCCGACAGGATCCTCGTCGTAAAGGACGGGGTGATCGCCGAGCAGGGCACACACGAAGAGCTGCTGGCGCTTGGCGGCACCTACAAGGAGCTCTACGAGACGCAGTTCCGTCAGGCCATCGACAGCGAGGCGGCCAGGAGCAGCGCGGAGGAGGCCGGCGAAAGCGACGGCCTGGATATCCGGACACTGTCGACGCAGTACAAGGTCAGAAAGATCACCGAGGAGGATATCTCGCGCGTGTACAGGCTGGCGAAGTCCAACAGGCGCTATTACCGCTACCTCGGAAGGATCCCTACACGCGAGAGTCTCACAGACATCATCTCGACTGTACCGGATGGGGTATCGCCGGTCTGCAAGCACTTTGTCGGATTCTATAACGAAGACGAAGCGCTGGTCGCGGTCATGGACCTCATCACCGGTTATCCTGAGAGCAACGATGCATTCATCGGATGGCTGATGGTGGACGGAGACATGCAGGGTAAAGGCGTCGGATCGGGTATATTCGCCGACGTGCGCGCGGCGATGAAGGCGGCGGGATATGACTATCTGTCGCTTGCCGTAATAAAGAAGAATGAAGAGGCCCTGAAATTCTGGCAGGATCAGGGCTTCAGTGTAGAGGAAGAGACCGTCAGCACTGATGGTTACGAGGTCTTCAGAATGGCGAGGGATATTTAGACTATGAGCAGTTATCCGGTATTCAGAAAAGCGAGACCAGACGATCTTGATGCGATCGCGTGCATATATGACCGCGCTCACGATGCAGAGGAAGCGGGGCTGACTACCACCGGATGGGTCAGGGGCATCTATCCTGTGAGAGAGGTCGCCGTCGCTGCACTTGAACGTGACGACATGTATGTGGCCGAACTGATGGATCCCGACGATCCGTGCGGGCACCCGCTTATAGTGGCGTCAGGCGTTATCAACCGGATACAGGTGAACGTGTATCTGGACTGCGACTGGGAGTACAAGGCACCCGATGAGAAGGTGCTCGTACTGCACACGCTGGTGGTGGACCCGGACGCGAGGGGCCGCGGCATCGGCCCGGCTTTCGTGAGATTCTACGAGAAGCTCGCTGCGAAGCAGGGATGCGAGGTGCTGAGGATAGACACCAACGCCAGAAACAAAATGGCGCGCAAAATGTACGCAAAGCTCGGCTACGTCGAGACTGACATTGTTCCTACTGTATTTAATGGCATCCGGAACGTCGACCTCGTGTTGATGGAGAAGAAAATATGAAGGTGATATATGACCGACTGCTCGGGATGCGTGATGCAGAGTACGCGGACTTCCAGGCAAAACTTACTCCGGGTGTGGAACCATGGCGCTTCATAGGCGTGCGCACACCGCAGCTGAGGGCTCTGGCAAAAGATATCGTGAGGGGCAAAGCCGATGGCATCGACGCGGAGCTTACCGCACGCTTTTTGGCGGAACTTCCGCATGAGTACTTCGACGAGAACCAGCTCCACGCATTCATTATTTCGGAGATAAAAGACTTCAATGAATGCGTCGCGATGACAGAGGCCTTTCTGCCGTACGTGAACAACTGGGCTACCTGCGATCAGCTGTCGCCGAAGGTGTTCGCGAAGAAGAAAGGCGGAAGGCTCGTTTACGGAGCTGAGCTGCTCAGGCACATCGACAGATGGCTGTGCTCGGACGAGACATACACGGTGCGCTTCGGTATAGGCATGCTGCTTGCACACTACCTGGACAGCGACTTCGATCCGGCATGGATGGACAGAGTGGCGGAGATCCGCTCCGGTGAGTACTACATAAACATGATGATCGCGTGGTATTTCGCTACGGCACTGGCTAAACAGTGGGACGCCGCGCACGATGTGCTGATACACAACAGGCTTGATGAGTGGACGCACAACAAGACGATACAGAAGGCGGTCGAAAGCCGCAGGATAACAGACGAACAGAAAGCATATTTAAGGACTTTAAAGAGAAAATGAGTCAGTTAAGCATTTTCGATACAGTAAAAAACGACAACCAGCCGCTCGCAGCGAGGATGAGGCCGAGGAACTTCAATGAGTTCGTAGGGCAGCAGCAGCTCGTGGGTGAGGGCAAAGTGCTGCGCAACCTGATCGAGCGCGACAGCGTCTCCTCCATGATATTCTGGGGGCCGCCGGGAGTCGGCAAGACGACCCTGGCGCAGATAATCGCTGCCAAGACGGACGCGCAGTTCATTACCTTCAGCGCGGTGACGAGCGGAATAAAGGATATAAAGACGGTGATGCAGCAGGCGGACAAAATGACAGCTATCGGAGCGCGCACCATCGTTTTCGTGGATGAGATCCACAGATTCAACAAGGCGCAGCAGGACGCCTTTCTGCCTTTCGTGGAGAAGGGCAGCATCATACTGATCGGTGCCACGACAGAGAATCCGTCGTTCGAGGTGAACGGCGCTTTGCTCTCGAGATGCAAGGTGTTTGTGCTGCATCAGCTGACGCCTGAGGACATTGAGCAGCTGATACGCAACGCTGTCAGCGACCCGAGGGGGTTCGGCGGCCAGGACGTCCGCATCAGCGATGATGTTATAAGCGCGCTCGCGTCGTTTGCGAATGGCGATGCAAGGACAGCGCTCTCGACACTCGAGATGATGGTGCTGAACGCGGACTACACCAGTGATCCGGCTGACGGGCACGAGATCATCACGGTCACGACCGAGGACTTTGAGCAGTGCACTTCGCGCAAGTCGCTGCTTTACGATAAGCAGGGTGAGGAGCATTACAACCTCATCTCTGCGCTTCACAAATCGATGAGGAATTCCGATGCGGATGCGGCGGTTTACTGGCTGGCGCGCATGCTTGAGTCGGGCGAGGACCCGATCTACATTGCTCGCCGCGTCACGAGGTTTGCGGCAGAGGATGTCGGCCTCGCTGATCCGAGAGCTCTGGAGCTCTCGGTCGCGGCATTCCAGGCCTGTCATCTGATCGGAATGCCGGAGTGCAGCGTGCACCTCACCGAGGCCGTCATCTACAACGCGCTGGCTCCTAAGTCAAATGCGATGGAGGTCGCATACATGCAGGCAGCGAGCGACGCCAACGAGCACTTCGCCGAGCCCGTACCGCTGCACATACGCAATGCTCCTACAAAACTGATGAAGGAGCTCGATTACGGCAAGGGCTATGTGTACGCACACGATACCGAAGACAAGATAGCGGACATGGAGTGCCTGCCCGAGAATCTGCGCGGCCGTGAATACTACCACCCGGGCAACCAGGGATTTGAGCCGCGCTTCAAGGAACGCTACGAAGCAATCAAGAAATGGAGAGAAGAGCATAGGAAGAAATAACTGAAGGGACCGGAGGGCAAGTACATCTCGCAAATAAAGGGGGTAAAAAATGGACAGAACTGACAGCCGTTATAAAAAATATGTACAGATCCTTAAAGAGGAACTCCTGCCTGCTATGGGCTGTACTGAGCCGATTGCAATCGCGTACGCCGCGGCTAAGGCCGTCTCGGTGCTCGGCACCAAGCCTGAAAGCCTTCTGGCCGAAGTAAGCGGCAACATCATCAAAAACGTAAAGAGCGTCGTGGTGCCTCACACCGGCGGCCTGAGAGGAATACCCGCCGCGGCGGCTGCAGGCGCTGTCGCGGGTGATGCTGACGCCGAGCTCGAGGTCATCTCGAACGTTACACCTGATCAGATCGAAGAGATCGCGGCATATCTCGAAAGCGCTGAGATCACGGTCAAGCACGTGGATACCGGACACATCTTCGACATCTCGCTGACCGCTTTCGCCGGCGCCGATTCGGCCTGCGTCCGCATCACGGATTACCACACCAACATCGTTCTGATCCGCCGCAATGACGAGGTCCTGTTCTCAAAAGACATCGAGACTCCGACCGAGTCAGGCCTCACCGACAGGAGCTTCATGCTTATCGAAGATATAGTGGACTTTGCGAATTCCGTTGATGTTGAGGACGTGCGCGAGGTGCTTACAAGGCAGATCAGTTACAACATGGCGATCGCCGAGGAGGGGCTGCAGGGCGACTATGGCGCCAACATCGGAAGCACCCTCATGCTGGGTCACGAGTACGACCTCAAATATGTTATGAGGGCATATGCCGCTGCTGCCAGCGATGCGCGTATGAACGGCTGCGAGCTGCCTGTCGTCATCAACTCCGGAAGCGGCAACCAGGGTATCACAACGAGCGTGCCGGTCGTCGTCTACGGAAGGGCACACAACAGATCGCTCGAAGATATACTGCGCGCACTCTGCGTATCCAACCTTGTGACCACGCACCTTAAGACCGGAATCGGCAGGCTTTCAGCATACTGCGGAGCAGTCAGCGCCGGATGCGGCGCCGGAGCAGGCATCGCATTCCTGCAGCACGGCAGCGTAGAAGCAGTTGCTCATACGGTCGTAAACGCACTCGCGATAAACTCCGGCATCGTCTGTGACGGAGCCAAGGCGAGCTGTGCCGCAAAGATCTCGGTAGCCGTCGAGGCAGGCCTGATGGGTCTCTCGATGTACAACAAGGGCAACCAGTTCTTCGGTGGCGACGGCCTTACAAAGAACGGCGTCGAGAGTACGATCGCGACGGTCGGCCGCCTCGCCAGATTCGGCATGAAGCAGACCGACGAAGAGATCATCCGACTCATGCTGGAGGACTGAGGGATACTGCACGACCCTCTGTTGAAATGTCTACAACTGTTCACATTTGTGGTAAAATTAACTCGTATAAACAACTAAACGATCACGCATTAAACGAAAGGAGATAAGTTATGCCAATTCCTACTCCTCATATAAACGCTAAGGCAGGCGACTTCGCCGAAACAGTTCTGATGCCGGGCGATCCGCTCCGCAGCAAATTCATCGCAGAGACATTCCTCGAGAACCCGGTCCTTGTCAACAATGTCCGTGGCGTACAGGGCTACACAGGCACATACAAGGGCAAAAGAGTTTCGGTAATGGCTTCCGGAATGGGCCAGCCGGCGATCGGCATCTATTCGTACGAGCTCTTCGCATTTTACGATGTAAAGAACATCATCAGAATCGGCTCCTGCGGATCGATCGATCCTGAGCTCCACGTGCGCGACATCATAATCGCACAGGCTGCATGCACAAACGGCAACTACGCAGACCAGTACAGACTGCCTGGTACATACGCTCCGATCGCCTCGTTCGAGCTGCTCGAAAAGGCTGTTGCAGCTACCAGAGCATCCGGCGTCAAGTTCAAGGTAGGCAACATCTTCTCGTCAGACATGTTCTATGATGACGCAGCCTCTGCAATGGAATGGGCAAAGATGGGCGTGCTAGGAGTTGAAATGGAATCCGCAGCACTTTACTGCAACGCAGCAAGACTCGGCAAAAACGGACTCTGCATCTGCACCGTTTCAGACTCATTCAACTATCCTGAAGAGAACACCACAGCCGAGGAACGCCAGAACTCCTTCACAAAGATGATGGAGATCGCACTCGAAATCGCATAGCGAATCGCATGACAGAGACCGTCGCTGCGGCCTCAAAAATCAAGATTTAGAATATAACAAAAGCAAAAAAGTGCGCACGGATGCCACAAGAGACATCTGTGCGCAACTTTTATTATGTCCCGGAATCATTTTTAATCACCGGAACGGATCACAACAAATGGGCCGCCGACTTTGTTCCGCCTAAGTTTTATGTGGAAGATTACAAATCTGTATCCGCCAAAGGAGAGGATATGCGCTCGGGCGGCAAGGTGAATGATTACGGATACGTCGGAATGCTGATCGATGCCATGATTGAGTGCTGGCTTTTGTAAAAAGGTTGAAAAAACAAAGCTTTTTGATGACATGCACGTACTGCTGTGATATAATCGTCAGGCTGGGGCAATGCGCCGGCATACTATTAATATGCAAAACGCGCGGTGGTACATGCACGCGCAAGAGAGTGAAAAATGAAAGATATTGAGATAAGAGAATTATTCAGAAACACAGATGCTTATGCCGGAAAAGAAGTAATGATTTACGGATGGGTAAGGGGAAACAGAAGCTCCAACCAGTTCGGATTCCTTTCGGTAAATGACGGCTCTTTCTTCACGCCGGTGCAGGTGGTATATGAGGCTGACAAGCTTGCAAACTTCACTGAGGTGTCGAAGTTCCGCCTTAGCGCGGGCGTAAGAGTAAAGGGCACGCTGGTGCTCACACCTGACGCAAAGCAGCCGTTCGAGATCAAGGCCGACGAGATCGTTCTCGAGGCAGATTCCGACCCGGATTACCCGCTGCAGAAGAAGCGCCACAGCATGGAGTTCCTGAGAGAGATCGCTCATCTGAGACCGCGCAGCAATACATTCAGCGCAGTGTTCAGAGTAAGAAGTGTGGCGGCGTTTGCCATCCACAAATTCTTCCAGGAGAAGAACTTCATCTACGTTCATTCGCCTGAGATCACATGCAGCGATGCAGAAGGTGCCGGCGAGATGTTCCAGGTGACCACACTCGACCTCGACAACCTGCCAAGGGATGCAGAGGGCAACATCGACTACAGCAAGGACTTCTTCGGCAAGAAGTCGAATCTGACTGTATCGGGTCAGCTCGAAGGAGAGATCATGGCGCTCGCGTTCCGCAACATCTACACGTTCGGACCGACATTCCGCGCAGAGAACTCCAACACTGCGAGACACGCATCTGAGTTCTGGATGATGGAGCCTGAGATGGCATTCTGCGACATCAACGGCAACATGGATATGGCCGAAGAGATGATCAAGTACATCATCAGCTACGTGCTTGAGCACTGCCCAGAGGAGATGCAGTTCTTCAACAACTTCATCGACAAGGGTCTCCTCGAAAGACTCGACCACATCGTCAACTCGGATTTCGTACGTATCACATATACTGAGGCAGTCGACATCCTTCAGAAGTCCGGCAAGAAGTTCGAATATCCGGTAGAGTGGGGACTTGAGCTACAGACAGAGCACGAGCGCTACCTCACAGAGGAAGTCTTCAAGAAGCCGATGTTCGTCATCAACTATCCAAAGGACTGCAAGGCCTTCTACATGAGGCTGAATGATGACGGCAAGACAGTAGCTGCAATGGACATGCTCGTACCGGGAGTCGGCGAGATCATCGGCGGAAGCCAGAGAGAGGAACGCTACGATATCCTCGTTAACAGGATCCATGAGCTCGGACTCGACGAGAGCACCTATGACTGGTACCTCGATCTCCGCAGATACGGCGGCGTATTCCACTCCGGATACGGACTTGGCTTCGACCGCATCCTCATGTACCTCACGGGCATGAGCAACATCAGGGACGTTCAGATGTTCCCTCGCACACCGGGCAACGCTGAATTCTAAAAAAGTTAATCGGCGGTCCGCGGGGCCGCAGCAAATAAAAACGATATAAAAGAAAAGATATAAACAACATTCAGGAGGAACACATGAAAGGCTATTCAAGCGATAAGATCCGCAACATCGTACTGCTGGGACACGGCAGCACAGGCAAGACCACCTTCCTTGAAGCAGGTCTGCTGAACACAAAGGTTATCAGCAGACTCGGAAAGGTTGAGTCGGGCAACACAGTATCCGACTATGAAAAGATGGAGATCGAAAAGGGATACACCATCAACCAGACACTCGTTCCTGTAGAGTACAAGGGAACAAAGCTCAACTTCATCGACACTCCGGGATTCTTCGACTTCGCAGGAGAGGCAAGAGCCGCTCTTTCGACAGGAGCTACAGCGATCATCATGGTCGACGCTTCGTCCGGTATCCAGGTAGGTACAGAAAAGGCATGGGATCTTGTTAAGGAATTCAACTCGCCGACATTCTTCGTAATCAACAAGATTGACAAGGATAACGTAGAGCTCGACGCAGTTATCTCCGCTATCCAGGACAAGTTCGGAAGCGCATGCGTTACTCTTGATGACAAGGACGCTCTTGACGAGGCAGTTGCTGCTGCTGATGAGGAACTCATGGAGAAGTTCTTCGAGGGCGAAGCATTCACAGACGAGGAGTTCGCACACGGTCTGGCAACAGGTATCCACAACGGAGACATCATGCCGATCATGACAATGAGCGCACTGACAGGCGAGGGCGTAGACGAAGTTCTCGACTCCCTCTGCAAGTACGTTCCAAAGCCGGCAACAGTTGTTACAGAAGCTAAGGACGCTGACGGAAACGACATCGAGATCGCTTGCGATCCTGCAGGAGACCTCGTTATCTACATCTTCAAGACACTGGCTGACCCGTTCCTCGGAAAGATCTCATATGCTAAGGTCGTTTCGGGCACACTCAAGTCCGGCACAGATCTCTACAACCCACGTTCAGAGAAGTCCGAGAAGCTCGGTTCTGTATTCTTCGTAAGAGGTAAGGCTCAGGAGATGACAGACACTGTAGTCGCAGGCGACATGGTAGCTCTCGGAAAGCTCCAGAACACAAAGACAGGCGACACACTCTGCGCAAAGAACAAGCAGGTTACAGTTAAGCCTGCTGCATTCCCTACACCATGCTACTTCGTAGCTGTAGAGGCTGCAGACAAGAACGAAGACGAGAAGATGGCTCAGGGTCTCTCCAGACTCATGGAAGAGGATCCGACATTCGTTCTCGAGAGAAACGCTGAGACACATCAGACACTGCTCGGCGGCCAGGGCGACATCCAGCTCGGAATCATCCAGGCTAAGCTCAAGGACAGATACGGAGTCAGCGTAAACGTTGTTCCTCAGAAGATCGCTTACAGAGAAACGATCAAGGGCAACTCCGATGTTCAGGGTAAGCACAAGAAGCAGTCCGGTGGTGCCGGCCAGTACGGTGACGTTCACATCAGATTCTCGCCATCGACAGAGCCTGGACTCGAGTTCAGCGAAGAGCTCTTCGGTGGATCGGTTCCTAAGAACTACGTTCCTGCTGTTGAGAAGGGACTCCTCGAGTGCATGGAAAAGGGTCCTCTCGCAGGATGCAAAGTACAGAACATCAAGGCTGTCCTCTACGACGGTTCTTATCACGAAGTAGACTCCAACGAAGTATCGTTCAAGATTGCTGCTTCGCTGGCATTCAAGAAGGGTATCGTTGAGGCTAAGCCATGCCTCCTCGAGCCTATCATGAAGCTCGAAATCACAGTTCCTGAGCAGTATGTAGGAGCTGTTATGGGCGACAT
This sequence comes from Mogibacterium sp., assembly GCA_017405845.1. Classification (GTDB taxonomy): domain Bacteria; phylum Bacillota; class Clostridia; order Peptostreptococcales; family Anaerovoracaceae; genus Crickella. The sequence continues at coordinate 22,297 of JAFQZQ010000009.1, forward strand.
GCCTAACAGACGTGGTATGGTACTCGGTATGGATTCCGCACACGGCGGACAGGTTCTCCACGCTGAGGCACCTCAGGCAGAGCTCTTCGACTACGCTATCGCGCTCAGATCGATGACTCAGGCAAGAGGATCTTTCACAGTAGAGTTCGCAAGATATGCTGAGCTTCCTGGCAACCTCGCAGATAAGGTTATCGCTGCTTACAAGAAAGAGCAGGAAGAGAAGTAATCTTCTCACAGGCTATATGACTTTGAACTTAAAGACTCCTGGACTTATGCCGGGAGTCTTTTTCTTAATATCACTTTATCTTCATATACCCTTTAAATACTTGTGCATATATAATATATATGGACGACTTTGGTACTCTTAATATTGAAAGGAGCCTATTGTCAATGAAAAAGAAAATTGCAATTATGATCAGCTTCCTGATGGTACTGACTTTTGCTCTTGCAGCTTGTGGCGGCGGCGGAAGCAGTGAAGACCTTTCGGGCAGCAAGTATCTGGGAACATGGGTCGCTGCATCAATGTCTTTAGGCGATGAGACGGGAGAAATCGGCGAGGACGAAGTGTTTACCCTGACACTGAACGAAGATGGTACAGGAACTCTTGAATCCACTGAGGCCGATGGGAATAAAGATGTATCGAATATCACATGGTCATTAACGGATGACGGATTCAAGACCAAAGGCGATGCAAAGATGACGTTTACGGATGACGGCGATGGCATCAAATCATCTGTACTTGGTGTCGAACTGCACTTCGTGAGACCTGACGCAGCTAAGGATGCCGGGGAAGAAGTAGTCGATCTTATAGACGGCAAAGCTTATGGCTACGGCGGCGACGATCCGGTCGAGGCAGCCTGCTATGAATACATGGTGGAGACTGTTGCCAAGAGCTACGATGCAACTGATGTAAGCATTCCATGCGTGAGCATCATAAATGTTGACTACACACCTGAGAATGAGATCCTTGCAGCAGGAGACTTCTGGGTTTACAACTACAACATCGACGGAGACACGCTGAAGTGCGTATCCGGCGGCAACTATCCTGGAGTAATGCACGTCAGCAAGGACGATTACAAAGTAACCGCGTTTGATGTTGTTGCTGATGGCGGCGCATTTGAAGAAAGCGCTAAGGAACTCTTCGGAGATAATTATGATGCGTTCATGGCTGCATACAGCGACAGCGACGCAAATGAAGAGAACAGAAAGATCACCGTTTCAGACTATGTTAACTTCAATAACCTGGATGTAAAGTACTACCAGGATGAAGGCTGGGACCCTGTAGAACTGTATCATGCTGCACAATAAGCGGGAGACAGAAAACCTGATACAAAATTAATCACTAAAAGAGCCTGCTCGCGGAGCAGGCTCTTTTTTCTATCCCACAAAGGCGCGGATGGCGTCGCTTATGTTGGCGGCTCCGAGCACTTTGATCTTATCTGAAATGTCCGGTGCTGAAGGTGTGACTGAGACTGTGCGGCCCCGGTCTGTTACCTCGAGGCTCTTGCCGGATTGCGCCGCCTGGCGGGCGTTACGGTCCGGAAGTATGACTGCTTCATAGCCGAGCCTTACTGCCTCCTGGACTATCTTGTCGGCGTTCGGTATCGAGCGCAGGTTACCGGTCAGTCCGACCTCACCGACTGCCACGACTCGTTTCTTCGCGGATCTGCCTCTGAAAGAGCTATATATAGCCAGTGCCACGGCTAGGTCTGTGGAGGTGCTGCCGGTGTTCACTCCGCCGACTACGTTCACGTAGACGTCGTAGTCCAGCAGGTCGAGGCCTGCCTTTTTATCGAGCACGGCGAGTATCATGTTGAGGCGGTTCTGGCTGATGCCTATCGCTGTGCGGCGCGCGAAGCCCACATTTGCGCGGGTCACCAGAGCCTGGATCTCAAAGAAGACCGGACGGCTGCCCTCGTAGACTGCCGACACTACCGAGCCTTCTTCTGCCTCGTTACTTTCAATGAGGCTGCCCGAGATGTCCGGAACTTCTAGCATGCCTTCGCCGGTCATGCGGAATGCGCCTATCTCGTCGGTGGTGCCGAAGCGGTTCTTGAATGAGCGGAGTATGCGCAGATCTCTGTCGCGCTCACCGCTGAAGCTGAGCACCGTGTCAACCATGTGCTCCATGGTCTTAGGGCCGGCAAGATCGCCCGACTTGGTCACGTGCGCCACGATGAATACCGGCACATTGCGGTTTTTGGCGTATCTGATCAGCTGGCCCGAGCACTCCCTTATCTGCGTGAGGCTGCCGGCCACTGATTCGGCCGACTGCGAATACATGGTCTGTATCGAGTCGATTATTATGAAGCATGGCTTTATGCTGTCGCATGCAGCCATGATGTTTTCTATGTTGGTCTCCGGATAGATGTACAGCGAGTCACTGATTTTGCCAAGCACTCTGTCAGCCCTCAGCTTAACCTGCTCTTCAGATTCCTCGCCGCTCACGTAAAGCACCGGGCCGTACTTGTCAGCGATGCGGCCTGCTGCCTGAGCGATCAGAGTGGATTTGCCTATGCCCGGCTCACCGGATATAAGAGTGAGAGAGCCCGGAACTATTCCGCCGCCCAGCACGCGGTTGAGCTCGGACAGGCCGGAGTCGAGGCGCGTGTAGTCGTGGGTGCCGACTTCGCCGAGCTTAACAGGGCGGCCGGCAACGCCTGTGCGCCTTCTGGTGTCGGCCGCGGCCTCTTCAGCCGGAGCCACTTTATGTTCGACTATTGTGTTCCAGGCACCGCAATAAGAACACTGGCCTTGCCAGGCTGTGTATTCGTTGCCGCACTCCGTGCACATAAAAACTGTCTTTGCTTTTTTAGCCATTTTCCTGATTATCCGTATCTTCCGCGTCGCCCGCGTCATCGCTTCCGGTCTTCTTCGTAGCCGGCTTCTTCACGGTCTCCATCTCGAACCAGAAGTCTGATCCTTTGCCTTCTTCGCTCTCAACGCCGTACTTTGCGCTGTGCAGATTGAGAATTCCCTTGACTATCGCGAGGCCGAGGCCTGTGCCCTCTATGCCGCGCTCGTGGTTGGCGGAAGTTCTGTAGTATTTATCCCACACATGCCCGATCTCGTCCGAAGGTATGCCCACGCCGTGATCGATGCAGTGGAAAGTTACTTTCTTGCTGCTCCTGCTGAGCCTGATCTCAACATATTTATTATCGCCCGAATACTTTACGGCATTCGACACCAGGTTCGTCATCACCTGAATCATCCTTGAGCGGTCGCCCACAACGTAGGCAGGCTTGCAAGGGTAGAAGTGGATCTCGAAGCCGTCAGACTCCAGTACCAGGAAGCTCTCGTAGACGCTCTGTGCGGCCTGCACCAGGTCGAAGGTCTCCATGTGCATCTCAACATTGTTGGACTGCAGGTTTGAGACCGAGAGCATGTCGGTTACCATCTTGTTGAGGCGCTCCGTCTCCGAGATGATAACGTTCAGATCAGCATTGCGCTTCTCCGGATTGTCGCCGGTTATGTCGATTATCTTTTCGGCGTACGATCTTATCATTGTGAGCGGAGTCTTGAGGTCGTGCGATACGTTCGCTATGATCTCGCGCTGATAGAAGTCGGTCTTTTCCATCTCGTAGGAGGCCTTGTTGAGCGCCCTCGCGAGCTCCTTGGTCTCCGTGAAACCCGCTCCGTCAAAGTGAACGTCGTGATTTCCTTTTGAGAGCTCGGTCGCTGCGTGCGTAAGATTTTCTATTGGTGAAGTGAGCCTCACCGAAAGAGCAAAGGCCAGAAGGAATGAAACGAAGAGCACTATGAAAGATATGTAGATGAGCATGTCTCTCAGGATCCTTACCGTTACCTGGTCCGGATAGAGAGGAGCTATGATGCAGAGTATGCTTCCGCTGCTGTCCGAATTTATATATGAAGCATATATCAGTCTCGAGCCCATGCCGGAGCTGTCGCGCCGGCTCTCATTGACGCTGTCAGAAGAGGAGACGGCCAGCAGCCCTTCGATGCGGGCAACGTCCGACTCAAATGCATCGCTTCCCTGTACCTCTCTGGTGCCATCAAAAATGAGTTTCTCATCTTCGGCGTCTATCCTGATGTAGATGCCGTTGGTACCGGCGGCCTGTATTGCGAACGTACTGAAGCTGGAGCGATCCTGCATATACTGGGTTTCCAGAGTCTCGGCCGTGCGAATGACCTCCTGTGACCTTGCGCGCTCATAGAATCTGTTCAGAAAGAAGTTGGACAGCCCCCACAGCACCATAACAAGGAACAGCGCAAAAACGACGAACGAAAGAAGTGTCGTCGTTTTTATGCTGCTGGTGTCTATTCTTTTTCTGTTCGCTTTTGGGCGCTTGCCGGTATGGTCAGCCATTTCTCCGCCGTTTCCGCTATAATGCGCTATTCCTCATACTCGAACTTGTATCCGACGCCTCTGAGCGTCACGATGAATTTTCTGTACGGACCGAGGCAGTTGCGCAGGTTCTTCACATGGGTGTCGATGGTTCTGTCATCGCCGAAGAAGTCGTATCCCCAGATGTCCTCGAGCAGCTTTTCTCTTGAGAGGGCGATGTTCTTGTGCTGGATCATGTAGAAGAGCAGGTCGTATTCCTTAGGGGTGAGCTCAACACGCTTGCCATCCACGCTGATGGTGCGTGCGGCCATGTTGATCTCGAGTCCCTCAAACTTCTGCACTGTCGAGATGTTTCTCTCGGATGCGTCCCTGCGGTTGAGCACAGCGTTGACTCTCGCCATCAGCTCTTTAGGACTGAACGGCTTTACGACGTAATCATCTATGCCGAGCTCGAATCCGAAGAGCTTGTCGTACTCTTCGCCTCTGGCTGACAGCATTATGACAGGGATGTTCTTTATCTTCTGGATCTCCTTGACTGCGCTGAAGCCGTCGAGCTTCGGCATCATGATGTCCATGATGATAAGGTCGTAATCGTTGAGCTTGACCATGCCGATCGCGCTCATGCCGTCGGCAGCTTCCTCGGCCTCGTAGCCGCTGAATTCCGCGTATTCTCTGATGACCTCGCGGATCTTATCCTCGTCATCTACAATTAATATTTTTTTCATCGGAAGTCCTCCGTTGGTTCTCAAATCTAATTTGGAGTAAGTATATCACACGGTAGACCTAAAAGGGTGTATTGACAACCATATAGTGTGGTGATAATATTACATATTTGTTTTTTGTTTGCTTTTTGATACAAAAGACTCTATAATAGTATTGTAAAAGGAGGAAAGCGTCCGTGTTTGAGATTGGCGACTACATTGTTTATCCGATGTACGGCGCGGGCATCATAACCGAGATCGTAGAAAAAGAGTTTCTCGGCGAGATGCGCACTTATTATAATGTGTCGCTTCCTTACTGTCGCATGGAGGCATCTGTTCCTGTCGACAACTGTGAGAAGCTGGGAGTGAGGCCGATAATTGATCCTGCGCGCATCGATGAGGTCATCGAGGTGCTCAAAGGAGACACGGAGCCGATGAACCCCAACTGGAACAAACGATACCGCGAGAACACCGAGAGAATGCAGACAGGAGATATCCTGGAGGTGGCGGCGGTAGTAAGAAATCTCGTCAGGACGGACAGATTAAAGCCCCTTTCGACCGGAGAGAAAAAACTCCTGAGTACAGCAAAGCAGATACTCGAGAGCGAACTCATCTACTCCGGGGACTACACAATGGAAGAAGCAGACGAGATGGTCGAAACCAATATATAGCCTGGAGCTAGTAAAGGAATCGGCCATTTACATTTGTAAAAAGGTAATTATGGTAGAAAAGATTTCAAACTGGATATGTACAGTCATAGTTGCAGCCGGCCAGGGCACTCGCATGGGAATGGATGTGCCTAAGCAGCTGTTTCCTTATGGTGGGTCCACTGTGCTGGGAACCGCGATAAAAGCATTCGCATCACTCGATTATATAGATAAAATCTATGTCGTTTCGCCTCAGGACGGAACCCTCGATGAGACATACGAAGAGATCACTGCAGAGTGTGAACAGCAGACCGGCAGGGAGCCGGGAAGCGTAGCAATCATCCGCGGGGGAGCGACAAGAGCGGATTCTGTCAGAGAAGGCGTAAAGGCCGCCTCGAGAGATGCGCAATTGTCAGGTATAGATGAAAGCGACGCGATCGTGCTCATACACGATGCTGCGAGACCCGGCATCAGCGAAGAGATCATTTGGCGCAATATCGAGAACATGAGAAGCTGCAGGGCAGTATGCACAGCTTTGCCTTCAAGTGACTCCACACGCATAATCAACTGCGAAAAACCTGAATATGTCACAGAATTGGCATTGAAAGAATCTATAACATATCCTATAATGAACACTAACGTTGTCAGGAGGGAGCTTATCTACAGAACCCAGACACCGCAGACGTTCAGGCTTGCTGATATTTTGAAAGCGCATGAGCGGGCGGTACGTGACGGTTATTCCGCTACAGATGATGCCATGGTCGCGGAATACGACGGCATCAATGTTGCGCTGGTAGAAGGCTCGACTGCCAATTACAAGATCACCACCAGAGAGGATATCCAGATGACTGTCAAAACAGGTATCGGCTATGATGTACACCGACTTGTCCCGGGGAGACCACTCATACTCTGCGGGACCCCGATCCCCAGCAAGCTCGGGCTGGACGGTCATTCAGATGCGGATGTAGCTGTACACGCTCTGATGGACGCGCTGCTCGGGGCAGCAGGACTGGGAGATATCGGAAGACATTTTCCTGATACCGATGAAAAAAATAAAGGCGCAGATTCGATGAAGCTGCTTGCCGAAGTAAAAGGCATGCTGGGCGGGGCAAGGATTGTGAATGTAGATGTAGTGATCATCGCCCAGGCTCCGAAACTGGCTCCTTATATGGAACAAATGAAAATGAACATAGCGAATACGCTCGGGATCTCTGAAAAGGCCGTGAATATAAAGGCGACTACGGAAGAAGGACTCGGGTTTACAGGCAGGGGCGAAGGCATGGCGGCCATGGCCACTGCCGCAATAGAAGGGAGTTTTTAACAATGAGATTATCCAAAAACCATCTTAAGACACTCAGAGAGGCACCATCGGATGCCGTTCTTGAGAGCCATAAGCTGCTCGTAAGAGCTAACATGATCAAGCAGGAGTCCGCGGGAATCTATATGTTCCCGAAGCTGGGCTGGAGAACAGTAAGAAAGGTAGAACAGATCGTCCGTGAAGAGATGGACTATGTTGACTGCCAGGAGATCTACATGCCTCACGTAAATCCTGCAGAGCTCTGGAAGGAAACAGGCAGATGGTATGCTTACGGACCTGAACTCTGGAGAATCCAGGACCGTAACGGCAATGACTTCATACTGAACCCGACATGCGAAGAGATCTTTACAGACTTCGTTCGCAAGGAGTGGTCGTCCTACAAGGAACTGCCATTCTCGCTCTATCATATTCAGTTCAAGTACAGAGACGAGTCGCGTCCGAGATACGGACTCCTGAGAACAAGGGAGTTCATCATGAAGGACGCATATACGTTCGACGCTACAGAAGAAGATCTCCACACTGCATACATGAGACAGTATCACGCATATGAGAAGATCTTCACACGTATGGATCTTGACTACAGGATCGTCGAGGCTGACAACGGCCCTATCGGCGGAAGCAAGTCCCACGAGTTCTCGGCTCTCTCCGACTGGGGCGAGTCCGACATTCTCTACTGCGACAACTGCGGAATGGCTGCTACAGTCGAAAGAGCTGAGTGCATGGACGATGAACCGGTCAAGGAAGAGATGCAGCCGGTAGAGAAGGTGTTCACACCTGGAACAAAGACCATCGAGGACGTCTGCAATTACCTGAAACTGCCTGTAGAAAAGTCCATCAAGGCTCTCATGTTCACAACATACGACACAGACCTTCAGCCAAAGGACAACGTCGTGGCATTCGTAAGAGGCGACAGACAGCTCAATCTGATCAAGCTCGTCAACGCCCTGAACGTACCTGAGCACTACATCGAATTCGCTGACGAGGATGTTACAGGACCTATCACCGGATCCGTCGCAGGATTCACCGGTCCTATGGGACTTAAAAACTGCATCGTAGTAGTAGATACAGAGCTCGTAGGCACTGTCAACATGTGCGCAGGCGCTAACGAAGAGGATCACCACCTGACAGGTGTTTGCTACGGCAGAGACTACACAGGAGATATCGTTACGGATATCAAGACGCTTCAGGAAGGTGACCGTTGCCCACACTGCGGAAAGCCGGTCAAGTTCAGACGCGGTATCGAGGTCGGCCAGATCTTCAAGCTGGGTCTCAAGTACTCCGAGAGCATGAACGCAACATTCAAGGACGAGAACGGCGTGGATCATCCGTACTGGATGGGCTGCTACGGCGTAGGCATCACAAGATCGATGCAGGCTGTCGTAGAGCAGCATCATGATGACAAGGGCATCATCTGGCCGCTTTCAGTGGCTCCTTATCATGTCATCGTTACAGTCGTCAAGTCACATGACGAGACGCAGCTGCAGGTCGCTTACGACATCGAGAAGAAACTCGAGGCACTCGGCGTTGAAGTAATGGTAGATGACAGAGACGAGAGACCGGGAGTCAAGTTCAACGACGCTGACCTCATCGGAATCCCAATCAGGATCACAGTCGGAAAGTTCGCTGCAGAGGGTAAGGTAGAGTACAAGCTCCGCCGCGAGGATGCACACGAGCTCATGACTGTCGAGGATGCCATTGCAAAGGCAAAGGCGCTCGTAGATCTCGAAGGCGACGGAAGATGCTTCTTCTCCAGACTCTCCGAGGAGACAATGAACGCTCACTAATCACAGAGCATAATGTGAAAACTGAGAGCACCGTTTTAAACGGTGCTCTTTCTATTACGTACTGAAAACTGATATAATAATTAAGTTATGAATGTATTACTCGAACTGTTTATCGTGTTTTTTAAATTAGGCGCCTTCACTATCGGAGGCGGTATTGCGATGCTCCCGCTTCTGCAGAACACACTTATAAATGAGAAGAAGTGGTTCACGAAGGAGGAGTTCGTTGACATAGTCGCAGTTTGCCAGAGCCTGCCGGGCGTTGTTGCCATAAACATGGCGACGTATGTGGGATATAAGAAGAAGGGTCTTATCGGCTCCATAGTTTCGACGTTTGGTGTGACGGTTCCTTCCTTTGTAATGATCCTCATCATTGCCAAGTTCATTTCATCGCTTGGCGACAACAGAATCGCGATGGGAGCGATGGCAGGGCTTAGGGCAGCAGCTCTCGGAATGGTTGTTGTTGCTCTGATCCAGCTTATGCCGGCGGCAATAAAAAACAAGTGGGCTCTGCTTGCAGCCATAGTCGCATTCGTGCTCATAGCTGTGCTCAGAGTGAATACAGCTTACGTAATACTGCTATTCGCGGTACTTGGAATAGCGGTCACAATGGTAAACAGCCGCAAAGCGGTCGCGGCGGCTGCGGGCGAAAGCGGTGCCCCGAAGGATGAAGGGGGTGAGTCCGAATGATATTCTGGCAGCTCTTCATCAGCTTCTTCAAGGTAGGACTGCTCGGGTTCGGCGGCGGACTCGCGATAGTCAGGCTCATATACGACAGCATTCAGCCGTTCCTCGACATGAGCCAGGAGACCTTCGCGAATATCGTGGCGATATCACAGATAACGCCGGGACCTCTCGCGGTCAACACGGCTACATACGTCGGATACGAAGCAGCGGGCGTCGGAGGCTCGCTGGCGGCGACTTTCGGAGTTATTCTGCCGGCGTTCATAATAGTAAGCCTGGTTTGCCGCACCATACAGAAATTCAGAGACAGCAAGGTCGTGAACGGTGCTCTGTCGGGCATCAGGCCGGCTACAATGGGACTTATTGCAGCGGCTGCGGCCACGCTTGTAAGACCTTCGCTCGCGGGCGAGGGAAGGCTCGGGACCGGGCTGCTGACAAAGCTTGGCGCAGACGCGGGCAGCGGACTGCTTGCAGTGATTTCAGGCTCGCCAGTTGATATAATTTCTGTTATCATATTGGTTGCAACAGTAATAATGATAGCAAAGTATAAAAAGAGTCCGTTTTTCGTGCTCATCATCATGGGATGCGTGGGCGCGATACTCGGAGTGTAAGGAGGAAAGATGCAGGTATATAACACTCTTACCAACAGGAAGGAAGAATTCGTACCAATCGAGCCGGGCAAGGTCAGAATGTACGTCTGCGGCCCGACGGTTTATAACTTTTTCCATATAGGCAACGCAAGGCCGTTCGTCGTTTTTGACACGCTCAGAAGATACTTCAAATACAGAGGTTACGAAGTGAAATTCGTGCAGAACTTCACTGACGTTGACGACAAGATCATCAACAGGGCAAAAGAGGAGGGCATCACGGCACCTGAGGTCTCCGAGAAGTACATCAAGGAGTATTTCAACGACGCGGAGGCTCTCAACGTGATGAAGGCTGACGTTCATCCTAAGGTCTCGGAGCACATTCCGGAGATCATCGACTTCGTTCAGACCCTCATCGACAAGGGCTATGCCTACGAGGCAGACGGCGACGTCTACTACTCGACGCGTAAGTTCCCTGAGTACGGCAAGCTCTCCGGCCAGAACATCGACGATCTCGAGAGCGGCGCGCGTATTGCCATCGGTGAAGTGAAGGAAGATCCGCTGGACTTCGCGCTGTGGAAGGCGCGCAAGGAAGAGTCCGAGATCGCATGGGAATCGCCATGGGGCATGGGCAGACCCGGCTGGCATATCGAGTGCTCAACAATGGCCAAGAAGCACCTCGGAGAGACCATCGACATCCACGGAGGCGGACAGGACCTCACTTTCCCTCATCATGAGAACGAGATCGCGCAGTCAGAGGCGTGCAACGGAGTACCGTTCGCGCACTACTGGATGCACAACGGATATATAAACGTAGATGGCAAAAAGATGTCGAAGTCGCTGGGCAACTTCTTCACGGTCAGAGACATCCGCGAGCAGTACAGCGGCGATGTCATCAGATTCTTCCTGCTGAGCGGCCATTACAGAAGCCCGATCAACTTCTCCGATACGCTCATGGAGCAGTCGAAGCAGGGCTATGAGAGAATCGCAACGGCTATCGAGACGCTCGAGTTCCTCAAGACAAACGGCAGCGACGAGGCGATGGCTGACGAGGCTGCAATGATCGCTTCGCTCGACAAGTACAGAGACAAGTTCATCGAGGTCATGGATGACGATCTCAACACTGCTGACGGTATCGCAGCAATCTTCGAACTCGTATCTGAGATCAACCTCGACGTTAAGGGCGGCGCATCGAAGTCCTTCGCAGAGGAGGCTCTCAAGAGGATCAAGGAGCTGACAGACGTGCTCGGAATCTTCGGCGGCGAAGATGAAGAGGAAGGCCTCGGAGATGACATCCAGGCACTGATCGACGAGAGACAGGCAGCCCGCAAGGCGAAGAACTGGGCGAGAGCGGACGAGATCCGCGACCAGCTCGCAGCGATGGGTATCACACTTAAGGACACACCGCAGGGCGTGCAGGTGATCAGAAACTAATGAGCAGAGCAGACCAACTTTTCGTAAATATGTGTCAGGACATACTGGACCACGGGTTCAGTACTGAGGGCATGCCGGTCCGCCCGCACTGGGAGGACGGTACTCCTGCGCACACCATCAAGAACTTCGGCGTGGTGAATCGCTACGACCTGTCGGAGGAGTTCCCTGCGCTGACACTTAGGCCGACAGCGATCAAGCTGGCGACCGATGAAATGCTCTGGATATGGCAGAAGAAGTCCAACCGGCTGGCAGATCTGAAGAGCCACGTCTGGGACGAATGGGCTGATGAAGAGGGCACCATCGGAAAAGCCTACGGGTATCAGATGGCAAGGAAGTATAAATTCAAACAGGGTGAGATGGACCAGGTAGACAATGTGCTCTGGTGCCTCAAAAACGACAGGTACAGCAGGCGCATTCTCACCAATCTGTACAACTTTGAGGACCTCTCGGAGATGAGGCTCGAGCCATGTGCATACTCGATGACCTTCAACGTCAAGGGCGACACGCTCAACGGCATCCTCAACCAGCGCTCGCAGGACATTCTTGCAGCCAACAACTGGAACGTGGTGCAGTACGCCATGCTCCTGATGATGATGGCGCAGGTATCCGATCTTAAGGCGGGAGAGCTGGTGCATGTCATCGCCGATGCGCATATCTACGACAGACACGTGCCTCTGATCGAGGAGCTCATCTCGAGACCGCAGTATCCGGCACCGAAGGTGACGCTCAACCCTGACGTAAAAAACTTCTACGACTTCACGACGGATGACATAAAGGTAGAGAATTATCAGCACGGCGAGCAGATCCGCAATATACCTGTAGCCATTTAGCATGCTGACAGCCGCATCTGACCCGGAGGCGATATGACTAAAGACGAAATCAGAAGAATCAACACAACTACACTCGCGTATCTTGGGGATGCTGTCTTCGAGGTAATCGTGCGCGAGAAGATAGTGACTGAGAAACCGGGCGATGTCGGAAGGGCGCACCATACTGCAGTGAGGTATGTTTCGGCAGCCGGCCAGGCGAAGGCCGCCAGGGAAATGGTGGCAAACGGATTCCTGACTGAAGAAGAGGAAAGAATCTACAAGCAGGCGCGTAACCACCGCTCGATGTCGAGACCGCAGAACGCGGATCCGCGCGAGTACAAGATAGCGACCGGCTTCGAAGCCCTGCTGGGATATCTTTATCTGTGCGATGAGAGGCAGAGGCTCCGCGAGATAGCGGCCGAAGCCGTCCGCATCGTAGATGCGCAAAGCCGCAGTCAAAAGTAGCGGTCAAAGTGCGGCGCAGAGCTGTAGCTAAAGATATAAGGAGCGCTTTCCGGCGCTCCTTTTTCATTGAGGGCGTGCCCGTGGTGTGATAAAATCATTCAGATATGAAATATAACGATTCCGGTATGAAAATAGAATATTCAGACAACAGAAAAGTATTCAACATACATACAGATGGCATACCATGCCTGTCTTTTGACATGCTCGATAAACTCGGCGTGCCAAATCTGTTTACGACCAGATACATCAGCTATGATGAGGCAAGCGGCACAGGTGTGAAGGGTCTTCGCACCGCAGTTATGAAAACCGAAAAAGTCGAAGAGGCCTCGCCGGTTTGCAGAGCCAACAGGGACATCCTGGCTCACCAGCTTGGCTCCTCGCTTTCGATGGAGCTTGTCACCGACCAGAAGCACACGAACTACGTACACGTAGCAACCTGCGAGGAGGACCTCGGCGTCGCAACTGTCGGCAACTTCACTTTGCACAGGCAATTCGTGGATGGCATTGTGACCGACATCCCCGGCGCGCTTTTGACTGTGTTCGGAGGGGACTGCCCTCCGGTCTACATCGTTGATCCTAAGCGCAAGGCTGCAGGCCTGGTGCACGCGGGCTGGAAGGGCACGCTCGGAAAGATCCCGCAGGTGGCGATAGCGCAGATGGTGGTGAAGTTCGGCTGCGACCCGACAGACATGTACGCGGCGATCGGCCCGGGCGTCTGTAAGGACTGCTACGAAATGGGTGATGAAGTATACGACGCATTCGCTGAGCAGTGGGGCAAAGAGGACGCCGACCGCATTCTCAAAAGATATGCACCCGGAACAGAAAGCAAAGCCTTTGCACGCATCATCGGCGGAAGCGGGCAGCAAGGCGCCCCGGACGGCAAGTACCACCTCGACCTCATAGCTGCAAACCGCCTGACCCTTCTTAGGGCAGGGGTCCCGGCAGACCACATAGAGGTGTCGAATGTATGCACCATGTGCAATGTGGACACGTTCTACTCGTACCGCGGCAGAGCCCTCGAAAACGAGCAGGTCGCGATGATGGTGAACCGCTTCGGAGATTAACAACTGGAACGAGAGCGGCTGCCACGAAAAAGATAGTCACGAAAAAGTGAGGAATAGCGGACTAATTCGTGAAGCTCATGCGGAAAGGAATGTAATGAATCTGATTGTAGCTGCAGATAACAGGTGGGGCATCGGACGTGACGGAGGATTGTTGGCGTCTATCCCTACCGACATGAAATATTTCAAGGATCACACGACGGGCAAGGTTGTCGTGATGGGACGAAAGACGCTGGAGTCTATGCCGAATAAGCGCGGGCTCCCGAATAGGATCAACTATGTGCTGACCACGAACCCTGACTACGAGGCGGAGCGCTGCAATGTGGTTAACTCTGAAGAGGAGCTCTGGGAGGAGCTTTCGAAGTATGATCCTGATGAGGTGTTCCTGATTGGCGGAGCGGCTCTGTACAACAAGTTCTACAGGATGTGCGACAAGCTCTACGTGACAAAGATGGATGCCGATCTTGATGCGGACACATTCATCGTGAACTTTGACGATGACCCTGATTATGAGGTGGTCAGTGAGAGCGAGCCGGTCACGGAAAACGGAATAACGTTCAGATTCGTGGTATATGAGAAAAAATAAGGAGAAGAAATGCGTTTTTACACAAAGGATTATTACACACTGATGATGTCACTCGGATCGGCTTCACTCTATGAGCCGGTCATCGACAAGGACTACACAGATGAAGAAATAGAGGAGCTTTATCAGAAGGCGCTCGACAGATATGTCGAGGAAGAGCGTGCGTCTTATGACGAACCGCCTGAAATCTTCTACGATGAAGACGGCAAACCGGAAGACCTCGAAGATTTTGCTCTGGAGATGGCTGAGTATGAGAGCCGTCCGGCGTTTGACGAGGAAGAAGCGGCGTCGGATTTTGAGGATATCTATAAAGACAATCTCGAGAATCCTGATGAAGATATCCCGCAGTGGGTGAGGGAGACGGTCGACCCGAGGATCCTGGCTATGTACTGCATGCCTGAGAAAACCTACAGAAAGCTCGTAGAGGAAGATGAAGCCAATGAGGAAAGGTTCGATGCTCTTGATGAGCGCGCCGATGAAGCTCTCGAGGAAATGAGGGAAGTGCTCCCTGAAGAGTACGAAGAACTCATGGATAATCTGGATGAGATGGAGAATACGTATGTTATCAGCTTTGCAGCAGAAGGCGACGAGATAGAGCTGGCACTGGAAGGCTGGGACGAAGAAGGAGAAGAGGTCACATACAAGCTGAGATTCGACGAGGTCGATATTATTGAGAACGAAGGCATCGAAGTCCACTCGAGCATAGACGAGGACGGAGATCTCGACTCCGACTGCGAGTACCTCTACAGCGAGTTGTACATTGAAGACGGCAGACCGGAGGTGCATTTGATGTTCGACAACAACGGACTAAAGTACCTTACATTCAGATGCTCTGAGGCTTATACCTATCAGGAGAGGAAAGAGTAAAGATGAGCAAGAGAGACAACAAGAGATTCAACGATAAAGAAAGAAAAAACGCGCCTAAGAGGGGCGGCAAGAACCGCCGTGACTATGGTGACGAGTATTCATATGAGCCGAAGAGGAAGGGTGCGGCCGCTGCGAAGGCGGGCGGTTCGCGCAGAGGAGGCTCGGCTGCTAAGTCTGCCGGTGCAAAGAGCCCTACAAGAGGAAGGATAGCTCCAAAGAGCAGCAGACCTGCGCGCGACGAGATGGGCTTCAGTGCTAAGAACAGCCTGCTGGCGGATTTCGGATTCAGTGATCACGAAGAGCAGCTGAATATCGGAGCTGACGGCCTTGAGGTGGTCGCCGGCAGGAACCCTGTAGTCGAGGTGCTCTCGGGCGACCGTGACGTGGAGCGCGTTTTCATCGCTGACGGCTCGGAGGGCTCGGTATCCAAGATAGTTGCCCTTGCCAGAGAGCAGGGCGTTATTGTCGACTTTGTTCCTAAAGAGAAGATAGATGCCATGGCTCCGGGGGTTAAGCACCAGGGCGTGGTCGCCAAGGTGAGCGAGTATAGATATGCGGATATGGAAGAGGTGTTCGCCAAGGCTGAGGCAGCCGGTGAAGATCCGTTCATAATCATACTAGATGAGATATCCGATCCGCATAACCTGGGAGCGATTATCAGGACGGCTGAGTGCGCCGGCGCTCACGGCGTCGTGATCCCAAAGAGGCGTGCCGCCTCTTTGACGCAGACAGTTGCACTGTCTGCCGCCGGCGCCATCGAAAACATGCCTGTGGTGCAGGTAACCAACCTTGCACGTACAATTGAAGAGCTTCAGGCAAAGGGAGTCTGGGTAGGGGCGGCCGACATGGATGGCCAGACCTACTACGAGGCGAACCTTACAGGTCCTATCGCCATAGTGATCGGAAACGAGGGCAAGGGGGTCGGCCGCCTTGTAAAAGAAAAATGTGATTTCGTGCTTTCGATCCCTATGTACGGCAGAATCAATTCACTCAACGCTTCCAATGCAGCTGCTGTATTGATGTACGGTATCAGGCGCGCCAGAAATAAGTAATATATTTGAAAAAAATCATATTTGGAGCGAAAAACCGCTTGACATTGCAATCACTGCAAAGTAAACTAATTGAGCGACTTTAAGATAAGAATCGGAGCACTGGGCGACCGGGCTTCGGTTTTTAGAGTGAAAAGGTTGCATTTTTCAAGCATTAGACAGATTAAGGAGAAAACAGATGGCAGCAGGCGTTAGACAGAAAGTCATCCTCGCATGCACAGAGTGCAAGCAGAGAAACTACAATACAATGAAGAACAAGAGAAACAATCCTGACAGGATCGAACTCATGAAGTATTGCAAGTTCTGCAACAAGGAGACACTCCACAAGGAGACTAAATAATCTATATACTGATATAGACGGAGACGTAAGAATGGCTAATAACAACAGCAACGGAAGCAAGCAGAATTCGAACGAAGAACTCGCAAAGGCTGCTCAGGCTTCCGCAAAAAAGAGTCAGAACAGCAAAAAAGAAGGTAAGAAGGGCGGTCTGATCGCATACCTTAAAGGCGTGAGACAGGAGTTCAAGAAGGTCGTATGGCCTACAAGAGAAGAACTCGTAACTGACACCGTCGTAGTGTTCGCGTGCGTAATATTCTTCGCGCTTACATTCTGGCTGATCGACACCGGATTCCTGGCTGCTCTCAAGGGCATCCTCGGAATAACACTGTCCTGACCCAAGGAGTTAATAAATGACAGATAAGATCGATAACATCGAAAATATCGAAAGCACGGAGACCGTTGAACCAAAGGAGCCAAAGGCAAGATACACTCCACTTGAAGGAGAAGGCCTCAGAGGCGACGGTACCGCTAAGTGGTATGTTGTACACACATATTCGGGCTACGAGAACAAAGTAAAGACCAGCATCGACAGAATGGTAGAGTACCGTGGAATGCAGGATCTCATTCAGGAAGTCGTTATTCCGACTGAAGAGAGAATCGAGATCAAGGACGGAGTCAAGAAGGTAAAGACCCGCAAGCTTTTCCCGGGATACGTCGTAATCAAGATGGTCGTAAACAACGAGACATGGTATCTCGTCCGTAACACAGAGGGCGTTACCGGCTTCGTTGGCCACGGTTCCGATCCGATTCCTCTGACAAAAGAGGAGATCGTAAGAATGGGAATTGAAAAGCTCAGAATCGACCTGGATATCGAGGTGGGCGATACGATCCGCATCATCGGAGGAGTCTTCGAAGGCCAGCTCGGCATTGTCGAAGCGATCAATCCGGAGAAGCAGATCGTGAAGGTCCGTATCTCGATGTTCGGTAGAGATACCCCTGCAGAGATCGAATTCTCGCAGGTAAGCAAACTCAGGTAGTTTGCGCCAACAACTGAAGAAAGGAGACAGCAATGGCAAAGAAGATCGACGGCTACATCAAGCTGCAGATCCCTGCCGGAGCAGCAACACCTGCACCACCGGTTGGCCCGGCTCTCGGACAGAAGAGCGTTAACATCATGGACTTCTGCAAACAGTTCAATGCAAGAACATCGGACCAGCAGGGAATGATCATCCCAGTAGTAATCACTGTTTACACTGACAGATCATTCGATTTCGTATGCAAGACTCCACCGGCTGCAGTCCTCATCAAGAAGGCAGCAGGAATCGAGCACGCATCCGGAAATCCTAACAAGGAAAAGGTTGCAAGCATCACGCTCGCACAGGCAGAAGAGATCGCAAAGACAAAGATGCCGGATCTCAACGCAGCATCCCTCGAGGCAGCAACAGACATGATCAAGGGAACAGCTCGCAGCATGGGAGTTACGGTAGTTGAGTAATGAAGTGGGAGGCTAACAGCCGCAAGCACCACAAGGAGGAAAAATGAAAAGATCAAGAAGATACGCAGAGATTGCTAAGTCCTACGACAAGCATGAGCTCGTAGACGTAGCAACAGCAGTAAAGCAGATCAAGAGCTTTAACAACGCAAAGTTCGACGAAACAGTTGAGATGCACTTCCGCCTCGGAGTAGACGGCAGACACGCAGATCAGCAGGTAAGAGGAGCTATGGTTCTCCCTCACGGCACTGGTAAGAGCAAGAAGGTTCTTGTTTTCGCTAAGGGCCCTAAGGCAGAAGAAGCCACAGCAGCAGGCGCAGACTTCGTAGGCGCTGAGGATATGGCAGACAAGATCAGAACCGAGAACTGGTTCGGATTCGACGCAGTAGTTGCTACCCCTGACATGATGGGAGTAGTTGGACGCCTCGGTAAGATCCTCGGACCTAGAGGACTCATGCCAAACCCTAAGTCAGGCACAGTTA
The DNA here is from genome assembly GCA_017405845.1 of Mogibacterium sp. GTDB lineage: Bacteria > Bacillota > Clostridia > Peptostreptococcales > Anaerovoracaceae > Crickella. The sequence continues at coordinate 40,843 of JAFQZQ010000009.1, forward strand.
CAATGGACCTCACAAAGGCTCTCGCAGACATCAAAGCCGGTAAGGTTGAGTACAGACTTGACAAATCCAACATCATCCACTGCATCATCGGAAAGAAGTCCTTCACAGAAGAGCAGCTGATCGAGAACGCTAACGCTCTCATCCAGGCTATCGCAAAGGCTAAGCCTGCAGCAGCAAAGGGACAGTATTTCAGAAGCATCACGATCGCAGCAACGATGAGCCCTGGAGTAAAGGTCAACCCTGCAACAGTTACACTGTAGTCTGATAAGACACAAAATTAGAATATCCAACCTAAGACAGCGGGTGCGAAAGCTTAATTTCCCGCCGAGGTACAATTCATAGATTTGAACCCCGCTGTCTACATGACGCGGGGTATTTGTACCTACAAGACAAAACTAGGCGAAGGGATATCGCCGGAAAGGAGAAATAATGTCTGTAGAAGCAAAGCAAGCAAAACAGGTCGTCATCGACGAGATCAAGGAAAAATTTGAAAAGGCCGGATCAATCGTAGCAGTTGACTATCTGGGACTCACTGTAGCCGAGGCTGATAAGATGAGAGCAGAGCTCCGTAAGGAAGGCGTCGACTTCACAGTATATAAGAACACACTTATCAAGAGAGCAATCGACGGAACTGAATTCGCCGGTCTTGGTGAAGGTGAAATTCTGAAAGGCTCCACAGCACTCGCATTCAGCGGCGATGACGTTACAGCAGGTGCAAGAGTTCTTTCCAAGGCCATCAAGGAGTACAAGAAGATGGCATTCAAGGGCGGATTCGTAGAAGGAAACGTTTACGATAAGGCTCAGATCGAAGAGTTCGCAAGCATTCCGGGAAGAGATGTACTCATCGCACGTTTCATGGGAAGCATCCAGAGCCCAATGACAAAGCTCGCGCTCACACTCAAGGCGATCGCAGAAAAAGAAGCTTAATTACTAGAAATCACATACCCGGCGGCAAGTTAGCCGCATAATGAAATTCGAAAAGGAGAAAAACAATGGATAAGACTCAGATCATTGAGGCTCTTAAGAGCATGACTATTCTTGAGATCAACGAGCTCGTTAAGGCTCTTGAAGAGGAATTTGGCGTTTCTGCAGTAGCAGTAGCAGCACCTGCAGCAGGCGGCGCAGCAGCAGCTGAAGAAGAAGAGAAGAGCGATTTCAACGTCGTTCTGAAGGAGATCGGACAGGAAAAGATCAAAGTTATCAAGGCTGTAAGAGAAGCTACAGGACTTGGACTGAAGGAAGCAAAGGCTGTCGTAGACGGAGCTCCTACAGTTATCAAGGAAGGCGTACTGCCTGACGAAGCTAACGCTCTGAAGGAAGCACTCGAGGCTGTTGGAGCAGTAGTAGAACTTCAGTAAGCTTTTAAAAAACCGATTCGGATGGCCTTCCGCAAATGTCCGTCCGAATCGATACGGCTCTCGCCTCACCGCGGCTTAACGCAGCGGTACTAAGCTCTGACATCGCAGCATACAAAGGCTGCTTGTCAATCGCTAAGTACCGGCTACCGCGGAGTCGATTCTGCCGGATATTTGCTCACGGCCATCCGCGACGGATGTTCAAACAGCCGAAGAGCAGTTACAAACTTGCGCAGCGATGCGCACACAAATTGAACCGTGCGATATCGGTTCGACCCACGCAATAAAATGAGCCCCGGCTTCGAGGCTCATTTCGCGCGTTTAGAGGGCGTGAAAACAGTGCAAAAAAGCGCCGAAAACGTGCATTTTTTCAAAAACATAATCGTTTTTTGTTCAGGAGGCCGGCGTATATAATCCGGCAGCGAACATTCCGCAGAAAGTGCAGAAGCACACCGCGGCAGCGCTCCGACGACGAAACGAACTCCGGAAACTGGAGCTCCGCACGCTTGCAGCGGAGCGGAATTTCCGGAGGCGCTTGGAGGAGCGATGAAGCGGACTGTGCTTCGGACTTTTGAGGACGTTCGCGGACGGACTATACATGCCGGTCACAAACAGAAAGATAAGGAGCAAACGAACTATGCCAACCCCAGTAAAAGTTGGAAGAAAAGAGCGTATGAGCTTTGCCAAGATCCATGAGGTCTGCGAGATGCCGAACCTCATCGACGTCCAGACAAAGTCATACAAATGGTTTGTCGAAGAGGGCCTCGGCGAGGTGCTCGACGACGTATCTCCGATTCGCGATACCACAAACACTCTTAGCCTGGAATTCGCGGATTACTCGTTCTCCGACACTCCTAAGTACGATCAGGAGGAGTGCAAGGAGAGAGATGCCACATACGCAACAGCTCTGACAGTAAAGGTAAGGCTGATCAACCGCGAGACAGGTGAGATCAAGGAACAGGACGTGTTCATGGGCGACTTCCCTCTCATGACAGAGAAGGGCACATTCGTTTACAACGGAGCAGAGAGAGCCATCGTTACACAGATGGTTCGTTCTCCGGGACCATACTTTGATGTTGCTACAGACAAGTCCAACCAGAGACTCTACAGCTCGCAGGTCATCCCTAACAGAGGAGCATGGCTCGAGTACGAGACAGACTCTCAGGGTATCCTGTATGTCAGAGTCGACAGAACGAGAAAGCAGCCGCTGACATCGTTCCTCAGAGCACTCGGCATCATCGATCCTGAAGCGCTCGCGCTCAGCAGCAACGAAGACATCATCGCCATTTTCGGTGAGGATGAGAGACTGATGCGCACGCTCGAGAAGGATACAACAAAGAACAGCGCTGACGGACTCAGAGAGCTCTACAGAAGACTGAGACCGGGAGAGCCGCCGACAGTTGAGAACGCAAGATCCATGCTGATGGCACTGCTCTTCGACGAGAGGCGCTACGACCTCGCAAAGGTCGGCAGATTCAAATACAACCGCAAGCTCGGTTTGCACGACAGACTCGTTGATACAGTTGCGGCAGAGGATGTAATCGACCCTAACACAGGCGAGATCCTCGTTGAGAAGGACGGACACATCTCGAGATCGATGGCTATGGTCATCGAGGACGCAGGTGTTGAGTCTGTATATGTATACAGCAAGAATGAGGACGAAGAGAGCAAGGTTACGAAGGTAATCGGAAACAATTTTGTAGATCCTTCGAAGTATCTCGACATCGACCTCACACCTTACAGACTGTCCGAGAAGGTCTTCTATCCTGCTCTCATGGAGATCATCGAGAAGGCCGACGGCGATGAAGACAAGCTGAAATCGCTCATCGCAAGCAAGAGAAAAGAGCTGAGCCCGAAGCACATCATCCTCGAGGATATCATCGCTTCCATCAGCTATCTGATCAACCTTGGCTGTGGCATTGGCGAAACCGACGACATCGACCACCTCTCCAACAGACGTCTTAAGACAGTCGGAGAGCTTCTGCAGAACCAGTGCAGAATCGGATTCGCAAGAATGGAGAAGACAATCAGAGAGAGAATGACCACTGAGAACTCGACTCCTCAGCAGCTGATCAATATCAGACCTGTAACAGCGGCAATCAAGGAGTTCTTCGGATCTTCGCAGCTGTCACAGTTCATGGACCAGAACAACCCGCTCGCAGAGCTGACTCATAAGAGAAGGCTCTCGGCACTCGGACCTGGCGGTCTCTCAAGAGAGAGAGCCGGCATGGAGGTCAGAGACGTACACTACTCGCACTACGGCAGAATGTGCCCTATCGAGACACCTGAAGGTCCTAACATCGGACTTATCGGTTCGCTCACAACATACGGCATCATCAACCAGTACGGATTCATCGAGACTCCGTACCGTAAAGTCGATAAGGAGAAAGGCGTTGTCACAACAGAGGTACAGTACCTCGCTGCTGCTGATGAGGACCTCATGATCGTAGCACAGGCTAACGAGCCGCTCGATGAAGAGGGACACTTCGTCAACAACAAGGTTGCCGTCAGAGGCATCAAGGGTGAGATCACCATGGTACCTAAGACAGAAGTCGACTACATGGACGTTTCGCCTAAGCAGGTAGTATCCGTAGCTACGGCTATGATCCCGTTCCTCGAGAACGACGACGCTAACCGTGCGCTGATGGGTTCCAACATGCAGAGACAGGCAGTTCCTCTGCTCGTAACCGAAGCTCCGTATATCGGAACAGGTATCGAGTATAAGGCTGCATGTGACTCCGGTGCTGTAGTTCTCTGCAAGCACGCAGGTATCGTCACATACGTCGACGCAAACTACGTCAGAATCACAAGAGACGACGACGGAACCGTAGACGAGTACAAGATGCTCAAATTCAAGCGTTCCAACCAGGGAACCTGCATCAACCAGAGACCTATCGTTTCATTCGGTGAGCATCTGGAAGCAGGCGAAGTAGTAGCTGACGGTCCGTCCACAAGCATGGGCGAGATCTCCCTCGGAAAGAATCTCCTGATCGGATTCATGACTTGGGAAGGTTACAACTACGAGGACGCTATCATCCTCAACGAGAGACTTCTCATGGACGACGTACTCACTTCTCTCCACATCGAGAAGCACGAATGCGAGGCCAGAGACACCAAGCTCGGACCTGAGGAAATCACAAGGGATATCCCGAACCTCCCGGGCGACATGCTCAAGGAGCTCGACGAAGAAGGTATCGTAAGAATCGGCGCTGAGGTCAAGTCGAACGACATTCTCGTCGGTAAGCTGACCCCGAAGAGCGAGACGGATCTCACTCCGGAAGCCAGAATGCTGCGCGCCATCTTCGGCGAGAAGTCAAAGGAAGTCAGAGACTCCTCCCTCAAGCTGCCTCACGGCGAAGAGGGTATCGTCATCGACGTAAGAGTCTTCGACAAGACAAACAGCACAGAGCTCCCACCGGGAGTTAACAAGATCGTAAGAGTTTACGTTGCTACAAAGAGAAAGATCAACGTAGGCGACAAGATGGCCGGCCGTCACGGAAACAAGGGTGTTATTTCGAGGATCCTTCCTCAGGAAGACATGCCGTTCAAGGAAGACGGTGAGCCACTGCAGGTAATGCTTAACCCTCTGGGCGTTCCTTCCCGTATGAACGTAGGACAGGTACTCGAGGTTCACCTCGGACTGGCCGCTAAGTCAAAGGGATGGTACGTTTCGACTCCGGTATTCGACGGAGCACACGAGAGCGACGTTATCCAGCTCCTCAAAGAGGAAGGCTATCCTGAGACAGGTAAGCTGAGACTCAGAGACGGACGTACGGGCGAGTACTTCGACAGCCCTGTAACAGTAGGCTACATGTACATGCTCAAGCTCCACCATCTGGTAGACGACAAGATCCACGCCAGATCGACGGGCCCGTACTCACTGGTCACACAGCAGCCTCTCGGCGGAAAGGCACAGTTCGGCGGACAGAGATTCGGAGAGATGGAAGTTTGGGCGCTCGAAGCTTACGGCGCTGCTTACACTCTGCAGGAGATCCTGACCGTCAAGTCCGACGACATCATCGGACGTACAAAGACTTATGAGTCGATCATCAACGGAGTCAACATCCCTGAACCTGGTATTCCTGAATCGTTCAAGGTACTCATCAAGGAGCTCCAGGCACTTGCTCTGGACATCAGAACAAAGGCCGGCGACGACAGTGAGATCAAGATCAGAGAGACTTCTGAGTATGACGGCGCGCTTACATTCGACAGAATGCTGAGCGAAAACGACAGAAGAGCTGAGCGCGAAAGAAGAGAGCAGATGCAGGATGAGGAAGCTGCTGCGGCAGCATTGGAGCTCAAAGCTGCTGAAGCTGAAGAAGACGACGACTTCGATATCGATGGTATCTCGTCGATGATCGAGGCGCTGGCGCTGGGCGCTTCCGAGCCGGATATCGACCTTGCAGACGCTATTGAGATGGACAGCCTTGAGGACCTGGCTGAGGCCGAGGTCGGATCGCTGTTCGGGGATGAAGAGTAAGAAAGGGGAGGCAATATCATGATTACAGATAACAACCAGGATCTTAGAAATATTGAATCCCTGCAGATCAAGCTCGCATCCACAGAAGAGATGCTCAAGTGGTCGCATGGGGAGGTAACAAAACCTGAGACGATCAACTACAGATCGCTCAAGCCGGAGTTTGACGGACTGTTCTGTGAAAGGATCTTCGGACCTACAAAGGACTGGGTCTGCGGCTGCGGAAAATACAACAAGATTCGCTACAGAGGACTTATCTGCCCGTACTGCGGAGTAGAGGTCACCAAGGCAAAGGTCAGAAGAGAGAGAATGGGACACATCTCACTCGTATCCCCGGTATCTCACATCTGGTACTTCAAGGGCATCCCTTCAAGGATCGGCCTTGTACTCGACATGACACCGAAGGAACTCGAGAAGGTTCTGTACTTCGCATCTTACGTAGTAACTGACCCTGGTGACACACCGTTCTCATACAAGCAGATCATCGAGGAAGAAGAGTACAACGAGGCTCGCGAGATCTATGGAAAGACTTTCGAGGCAGGCATGGGTGCTGAGGCCATCAAGAAGCTCCTCATGGATATCGACGTTGATCAGAAGGCTGAAGAACTCAGAGAACAGCTCAAGAAGGCTTCCGGCCAGAAGAAGATCAGACTCGTAAAGATTCTCGAAGTAATCGAGGCGTTCAAGCAGTCCGGAAACAGGCCTGAATGGATGATACTCGACGTGATCCCTGTCATTCCGCCTGATCTCAGACCTATGGTCCAGCTCGACGGCGGCAGATTCGCGACATCAGACCTCAACGATCTGTACAGAAGAGTTATCAACAGAAACAACAGACTTAAAAAGCTCGGTGAGCTCGGCGCTCCTGACATCATCATCCGTAACGAGAAGAGAATGCTTCAGGAATCCGTTGACGCACTCATCGACAACGGCAGAAGAGGCAGAGCCGTTCAGGGAGCGGGCGGACGTAAGCTCAAGTCCCTGTCCGACATGCTGAAGGGTAAGCAGGGAAGGTTCCGTCAGAACCTGCTCGGTAAGAGAGTAGACTTCTCGGGACGTTCCGTAATCGTAGTAGGACCGGATCTGAAGTTCTATCAGTGCGGACTTCCTAAGACGATGGCACTCGAGCTCTTCAAACCGTTCATCATGAAGGAGCTCGCTAACAGAGAGCTCGCTCAGAACACAAAGCAGGCAAGAGTCATGGTAGAGAGAGCGGAGCCTGAAGTATGGGACGTTCTTGATTACATCATCAAGGATCACCCTGTTCTGCTCAACCGTGCCCCTACGCTGCACAGACTCGGTATCCAGGCGTTTGAGCCGGTACTCGTAGAGGGCAAGGCCATCAAGCTGCACCCGCTCGTATGTACGGCGTTCAACGCTGACTTCGACGGAGACCAGATGGCTGTTCACGTACCTCTCTCAGTAGAGGCACAGGCAGAGGCAAGATTCCTCATGCTCTCGGTCAACAACATCCTCGCTCCTAAGGACGGATCGCCTATCACTGTCCCGACTCAGGACATGATCCTCGGATCATACTACCTGACTCATCCGGGTTCAGATGAAAGAAACCGTCCGGCAGAAAAGGGTGACGGCAAGAGCTTCGCTGACTACGACGAAATGATCATGGCTTACAACGCAGGTGCCGTTGGCATCCACGCAAAGGTCAAGGTAAGACGTTTCGCATATGAAGGCGATCCTGGCCAGCTCGTAGAGTCTACAGTAGGAAGATTCATCTTCAACCAGGGACTCCCACAGGACCTCGGATTCGTTGACAGATCAAAGGATCCGTACTCACTCGAAGTCGACTTCCTCTGCGACAAGAAGGCTCTCGGAAGAATCATCGCCGCTTGCTTCAAGGCTCACGGCAACACCGAGACAGCTCTCATGCTCGACTACATCAAGGATACCGGTTACCACTACTCGACAGTGTCTGCAGTTACGATCAGTATCTCCGACATGGAGATCCCTGCTGCAAAGAAGGACATCGTAAGCGCAGCAGAGCAGAAGGTAGACCAGTACGAGGCTCTCTTCAGAAAGGGTCTCATGTCCGACAAGGAGAGATACGAAAGCATCATCAGCACATGGAGAAAGGCTACTGAAGATACAGCTGACGCTCTCATGGATAACCTCGGAAGCCTGAACAACCTGTACATCATGGCTAAGTCAGGAGCTAGAGGTAACAAGTCCCAGATCAGCCAGATCGGCGGAATGAGAGGACTGATGGCGAACGCTACAGGTCACACTGTAGAGATCCCTATCAAGGCTAACTTCCGTGAAGGTCTGTCCATACTGGAATACTTCATTTCATCGAACGGTGCCCGTAAGGGACTTACAGATACGGCGCTCAGAACAGCTGACTCCGGATATTTGACAAGAAGACTTGTAGATATCTCGCACAGCATCATCATCAACGAGATGGACTGCGGAACGACCGAGGGAATCGAGGTCAGAGCGTTCAGAGACGGTAAGGAAGAGATCGAAAAGCTCAGCCTCCGTATCGCCGGCAGATATGCAAGTGAAGACGTAATCGATCCTGCAACAGGAGAAGTCCTTGTAGCTGCTAACGAGTACATCACGGACGACATGGCAAAGGTCATCGAAGACCGCGGCATCGAGACTGTAAAGATCAGATCCGCAATGACATGCCGTGCAAGAACCGGACTCTGCGCTAAGTGCTACGGCAAGAACATGGCTACAGGCAGACTGGTACAGGCCGGAGAGGCTGTTGGTATCATCGCTGCTCAGTCCATCGGTGAGCCGGGTACACAGCTGACAATGAGAACATTCCACACGGGCGGCGTTGCCGGTTCCGACATCACTCAGGGTCTCCCTAGAGTTGAGGAGCTCTTCGAGGCACGTAAGCCAAAGGGTCTCGCTGAGATCTGCGAAGGCGACGGAGTTGTCACAGCGATCGAGCCTAGAGAAGACAACAAGACTGACGTCATCGTTGAGGAGAAGGGCGGAGAGAGAAACTACATCATTCCGTTCGGAGCAAGAATCAACGTGGAAGTCGGCCAGGAAGTCAAGGCAGGCGACCAGATCACAAAGGGACCTCTCGATCCTCACGACATCATGAGGCTCAACGGAGTTCAGGGCGTTTATGAATACCTCCTGAGAGAAGTACAGAGAGTGTACAAGAATCAGGGTGTAGACATCAACGACAAGCACATCGAGATCATCGTTAGCCAGATGCTCTCCAAGTACAAAGTCGAGAAGCCTGGAGATACAAGACTTCTTCCGGGCGGACAGTACTCCAGAAGAGACATCGAAGCTGCAAACGAGACTGCTGAAGCAGAAGGCGGAGAGCCTTGCACAGCTCACAGACAGCTCCTCGGTATCACCAAGGCTGCTCTGGCTACATCATCGTTCCTCTCGGCTGCTTCCTTCCAGGAGACAACAAGAGTGCTGACAGACGCTTCCATCAAGGGCAAGACCGACAGACTCGAGGGTCTGAAGGAGAACGTCATGATCGGAAAGCTCATCCCTGCCGGTACAGGAATGAAGCGCTACTCCGAGGTTCAGGTCGATTACGGCGAATATGATGAGCTCGTAAACGGCAAGGACGAAAGCGAAGACGAACTGGTAATCGCAGGTCTCGAAGCAGAGGAGGCTGCAGCTGAGCCTGAAGAAGAGATCAAGGTGTACGGCGTTGAAGCTATCGTTGAATAAAAAAATGAACCAATGATTTAAAACAAAAAACCGCTGAGATGATTGACATCTCAGCGGTTTTTACATATACTATACAAGTTCGAGTGCGCTTTCACTCAGGTGTTCGCATGAGACAAAAACAATATTTGAAGAAAGGAGAAAAGAATGCCTACAATTAACCAGTTAGTACGTCAGGGCAGACAGAGCTCGGTAAAGAAGTCGACAGCTCCTGCACTCGGTAAGAACATGAACACACTTCATAAGACTCTTACCAACGTTAACTCCCCTCAGAAGAGAGGCGTATGCGTAGCAGTTAAGACAGTCACACCTAAGAAGCCGAACTCAGCTCTTCGTAAAGTTGCAAGAGTCCGTCTTACAAACGGAATGGAAGTTACTGCTTACATTCCTGGTATCGGACACAATCTGCAGGAGCACAGCGTTGTTCTGGTAAGAGGCGGCAGAGTTAAGGACCTCCCGGGTGTAAGATATCACATCATCAGAGGTACACTCGACGCATCCGGCGTTGCAAACCGCGGACAGGGTCGTTCCAAGTACGGAGCAAAGAGACCTAAGGTCAAGAAGTAAGGTTAAAAACCTTGACTCATGGGGGCCAGGCCCCTACAAAAATATTTATTAACAACTTAGAAGTACAGAAGGCATTCTTTTTATCATAAAAGAGCGCCGCGGGGGCTGCTGTACGAGTAAGATGACGGTATCAGTCATCCGAAGAAGATCGTGCAGAGTCAACGAGTACCGACTTAATTTCCAAAGGAGGGAAGAGAAGTGCCAAGAAAAGGTAACACACCTAAGAGAGAGGTTCTTCCTGATCCTGTCTACGGCAGCGTAGTAGTTGCCAAGCTGATCAACAGCATCATGCTCGACGGAAAGAAGGGCGTTGCCCAGACTATCGTCTACGATGCGTTCGATACAATCAAGGAAAAGACAGGCGAGGATCCACTCGAAGTATTCGAGAAGGCAATGAACAACATCATGCCTGTACTCGAAGTTAAAGCAAGAAGAATCGGTGGTGCGAACTATCAGGTTCCAATCGAGGTCAGACCTGAGAGAAGACAGACACTCGGTCTCAGATGGCTCACAAAGTACACAAGAGCCAGAGGAGAGAGAAAGATGGCTGACAGACTCGCAGGAGAGCTCATGGACGCTGCCAACAACACAGGATCATCCGTAAAGAAGAAGGAAGATACCCACAAGATGGCAGAGGCCAACAAGGCATTCGCACACTTCAGATTCTAATCTGGAGAAACAGTTATTACACAATCTAAGCAGAGTTTAGAAAGGAGGGAGTAATGGGAAGAGCGTTTACCCTCGAAAAAACACGCAATATCGGTATCATGGCACACATCGATGCCGGCAAAACAACCACAACGGAGAGAATTCTCTTCTACACAGGCCGCACCCATAAACTGGGTGAGACACATGAGGGCGCAGCCACCATGGACTGGATGGAGCAGGAACAGGAACGCGGAATCACCATCACTTCCGCCGCTACTACTGCTCAGTGGAAGGATACCAGGATCAACATCATCGACACTCCGGGACACGTCGACTTTACAGTTGAGGTAGAAAGATCCCTGAGAGTTCTCGACGGAGCCGTAATGGTTCTCTGTGCGAAGGGCGGAGTTGAGCCTCAGAGCGAGACCGTCTGGAGACAGGCCGAGAAGTACGGAGTTCCTAGAATGATCTTCGTAAACAAGATGGATATCCTCGGTGCAAACTACTTCCACGTACTCGACATGATCCGTGACAGGCTCAAGGCCAACGCGGTCGCAGTTCAGCTGCCTATCGGGTCCGAATCTGATTTCGTCGGAATCATCGACCTGATCAAGATGAAGGCTGAGCTCTATCATGACGACGACCTCGGAAAGGTATATGAAGAGAAGGAAATTCCTGAGAATATGCTTGAAGAGGCAAAGGCATGGAGAGACAGACTTCTCGAAGCTGTAGCCGAGTGTGATGAGGATCTCATGATGATGTATCTCGAGGGCGAAGAGATGCCTGTAGAGGACATCAAGCGTGTCATCCGCCGCGAAACCATCAAGGGCAATATGTACCCTGTATTCTGCGGTTCGGCTTACAGAAACAAGGGCGTTCAGCTGATGCTCGACGGAGTCGTAGACTACATGCCGTCACCGCTCGACATTCCTCCAATCAAAGGTGAAAACCCTTATACAAAGAAGGAAGAAGAAAGAGCGGCCGGAGACGACGGACCGTTCTCAGCACTCGTATTCAAGATCATGGCTGACCCGTTTGTGGGTAAGCTGGCGTTCTTCAGGGTATACTCGGGCTCTCTCAATTCGGGCTCGCATGTATACAACGCGACGAAAGACCGCAAGGAGAGATTCGGACGTATCCTGCAGATGCACGCCAATCACAGAAGCGAGCTCGAGACAGTCTATTCCGGAGATATCGCTGCTGCGGTAGGTCTCAAGTTTGCGACAACGGGCGATACACTCTGCGACGACAAGCACCCTATAGTGCTTGAGTCGATGGAATTCCCTGATCCTGTTATCGAGATCGCCATAGAGCCAAAGACCAAGATCGGTCAGGAAAAGATGGGCATCGCACTTGCCAAGCTGGCAGAGGAAGACCCTACATTCAAGACTTACACAAATCCTGAAACGGGCCAGACCATCATCGCCGGAATGGGTGAGCTCCATCTGGAGATCATCGTTGACCGTCTCCTGAGAGAGTTCAAGGTCGAGGCTAATGTCGGCAGACCGCAGGTCTCCTACAAAGAGACAGTTACTGCGTTGGCCGACGTGGACTGCAAACACGCAAAGCAGACAGGCGGAAGCGGACAGTATGCGCACGTCAAGATCAAACTCTATCCGAGAGAGCCGGGCGAAGGATTCGAATTCAAGAACTCCATCGTCGGAGGAGCTATCCCGAAGGAGTACATCCCAAGCGTTCAGGCCGGTATCGAAGAAGCGATGCAGGCAGGTCCTCTTGCAGGATACAATGTGGTCGATGTCGGCGTAGAGCTCTACGACGGAAGCTATCACGAAGTCGACTCTTCGGAAATGGCATTCAAGGTTGCAGGCTCAAAGGCATTCAAAGAGGCTGTTATGAAAGCTAAGCCGGTTCTGCTCGAGCCTATCTTCAAGGTAGAGGTCACCGTGCCTGATCACAACATGGGCGATATCATCGGCGATATAAGCTCAAGGCGCGGAAGGATCGAAGGCTCCGACATCGAGAACGGCGCAGCTATAGTAAGAGGCTATGTGCCGCTCTCCGAAATGTTCGGATATGCGACAGACCTTCGTTCGAAGACGCAGGGAAGAGGCGTGTACACGATGCAGTTCGACCACTTCGAGAAGCTGCCTGAATCACTGGCAGACAAAATGATTAAATAAACTACATCTTAGTTTAAAGATTTTTAGGAGATAAAAATGGCTAAGCAGAAATACGAAAGAACCAAACCGCATATCAACATTGGTACAATCGGCCACGTTGACCACGGTAAGACAACTCTTACAGCAGCAATCACATCAGTACTGAACAGAAAGTACGGACTCGGCGGTGACGTAGCATTCGATCAGATCGACAAGGCA
>JAFQZQ010000001.1 GCA_017405845.1 Mogibacterium sp.
ATCACCTCCAAAAGTATTATATAACAATTGTGAAGGGGTGACCAGTAGTGACGTTAACAAGTAGATACAACTATTCCTAAAATCATAATTTTGGGAATAGTTATGCACCCAAAACAGCAGAATCCCATATATCCCTGTATCTATTGTGATTTCAACGATTAGAGCCCTTTTTAATATTTATGACATTTAATTATATTCCTATAACTAAATTATTATCGGAATAGTTTCTTTGTAACACTCACCCGTTTATTACATTTATTATTTCTAATTCTAAGACCGTTTATATTATCAGCAGCAGTGCCTCCGGATATTCGTTCTTATTGATACTGTTATTTATGTGATTCATTCAAACTATACGCATACTAAGTACGTATACTAAGGCACGCATACTGCTGCGCTGCTTTTTCGGATCACTCAGGTCCTTTTGCAATACTTATGCTATCTGTAAGATGGTTCTGAAAAAGGCCGAAAAAACGAGGCGTTTATTTTCGATTTAAGCGATTTTTTTATGGCCTTTTGACCTGTTATACCTTTAAAAAGCGCTGGTTTTTCAAGACTTTCGCGTAATCCTTTTGATCAGCATCGGTTTTCCTATATCAGCTGGAGAACCTTGTAGATTTATTCGAGATTGACATAATTGTCAAGGGAAACCGCCAAGTTAACTTGACCTAACCGGCTAAAATTGGAAGCCGCTAAATTATTGCAAAGTGAAAACCCGAAGCATGAAGCCGGGATACAAAATGCTTACATTACTTCGGGTTTATCAATAAAACACACTTCTAGACATACGTCAGAGCGACATATGAAGCTAGCTATTTAATAGATTGGGATAAACAGTTTTTCTCCCGGCTGGATGTCTGCCGCATCGATGTCGTTGATTTCATAAACATCGTAGATGGCACTCTGTACATCGATACTGGATCCTTTGTTACATCTTTCAATGATGTTCCAGAGGCTGTCGCCATCAGCTACTGTGACCTGTACGTATGATCTTACGGAAGCAGCCTCAGCATTAGCGGCGCCTATAACGGTGTATCCGGCAAAGACTGTGATCATGATGCTGATCAGTACAAACATAAAGAATCTTACCGGCTTTACTATTCTGTAATGATGTTTTGTGTTCTTCTTCATTTTGCCCACCATTCTCTTTCTATATAGCTCTCAGATGCGTAAACATCTGTTCGTTTTCGGTATATCCGCATTATAAACAAATGTTCGCTTCTTGTCAATACCGTTTCGAACAAATGTTTATAAATGTTAATACAACTGAAAAAGGCCTCCCGCAAAATGCGAAAAGCCTTGAAATCAAAGGGTTTCAGAAATTATAGCATATTATTTGGTCAGATCGCAGAACTCAGCATTGCTCACTTCAGCCAGGGTTTCAGGATTAAGGATGATCTGTACTCCCCTCTTCCCAGCTGAGAAATAGATCTTTTCAAACAGTATTGCAGTTTCATCGATAAATGTCGGATAGGCCTTCTTCATGCCTATAGGCGAGCAGCCTCCTCGTATATATCCGGTTATATCGAGTATCTCCTTAACGTGGATCATCTCTATGCTCTTATTGCCTGAGGCCTTGGCCGCCTTCTTTAAATCCAGAGATTCTGCCACAGGTATTACGAATACGAAGAAGGCATTGCCGTCTCCTCTGGTGACAAGTGTCTTAAAAACGACGTCTTCCGACACGCCGAGCTCGTGGGCGGCATGGACGCCTGAAAGATCTGATTCATCATAGTCATAACTTGCCATCGAATAGTTTATACCGGCTGAATCGAGCAGCCTCATGGCATTTGTCTTCTGTACTTTTTCTTTAGCCATTTTTCTTTTCCTCTAATTCCGCATCCTTCATTTCTAATCTGTCGAGAAATTCTATAAGATCTTTACGCTTAATAAAACATACCAGAAGCACCAGCGCAACTATCACTGACAGTATTACCAGAGCACGGTAGTTCTGTTTTCCGTAGAAATGTCCGAACAGCAGGCTGCCGAGCATGGCCGGCGATCTTCCGACAGTAGCAGCCAGAAGAAACGGTCTGAAGCGCATTTCCGAAATACCGGCGGCATATGACACCAGATCTTTAGGTATGCCTGGTATAAGATAAATAAGGAAAGCGAGCAGCAGTCCCCGCCCTGAGTTAAGTTTCCTCTGATATTCCTTTACTTTTTCTTCGCCGAAAATGAGATGCATGGCATCGCTTCCGAGCGCCTTTGAGATATAGAAGGATATTACAGTGCCTATGACGGCACCGATGATCGATAGCAGTAATCCCCTGCCCACTCCAAACATATAGCTCGCGGCAAACTGTATCGGCTGCCCCGGCAGAAAGCAGACTACTACCTGAATTATCTGTAAAACTATTATAAGCAGGAACGATATGTGTCTGTTCTGCTTCAGATAATCAATTACCCTCCCAGCTGTGTCCTTGCTGAATATATCGCTTCCGAATCTCAGATAAAGAAAAGCCGGTATGCCCACTATGATCATAATGAGCAATATCAGCTTGAGTATCGCTATGACCTTCTTCTTATCTGAGGAGACTTCAGCGTTCATAATGTAACGAGGCCCTTCTTATACAGTGCGTCGAGGCTCTTAATGACTCCGAATCTCGAATGCCAGTACGACAGACCACCCTGGAAATATGCGATATATGGTTCTCTGAGAGGTGCATCCGCACTGAGCTCAATTGAAGATCCCTGTACAAACGCTCCTGCAGCCATAACGACCTGGTCTTCATAACCAGGCATGTCCCAAGGCATAGGCAGCACATACGAATCGATCGGAGATGCGGACTGAACTGCCTGGCAGAAAGCAACCGTACGCTCCGGAGTCAGGAATTTGATAGCCTGTATAATGTCGCTTCTGTCCGCATCAGCTGCCGGAACAACATCAAAGCCGAGCTTGTCATATACCGTACCGGCGAGAATAGCGCCTTTTAGAGCTGCGTTTACGACTCCGGGAGCCATGAAGAGGCCCTGCATAACGTTGCGGTTCTGACCGAATGTAAGGCCGCATTCAGCGCCGATTCCAGGACATGTAAGTCTATAGGAAATCTGCTCTATCAGATCTGCTCTGCCTACGATATAACCACCTGAAAGCGCAAGTCCTCCGCCCGGATTCTTGATAAGTGATCCTGCCATCACGTCTACACCGAATTCTGTAGGTTCAATGGCATCTACAAACTCGCCGTAGCAATTATCAAGCATTACGATGATGCCCGGATCGATCCCATGTACAAGTTCTGTAACAGCTTTGAGGCTTTCGAGTGAAATCGCAGGTCTCCAGTCATAACCGGTAGAGCGCTGCATGGCCACTACCTTGGTTTTAGGAGTGACTGCCTTGCTGATTGCGTCGAGATCAACGTCCATGTTGTCGCCAAGGGAGACTTCTTTATAGACTATACCATAATCTTTTATTGTCCCTTTGAAATCGGAAGGTCCTAAAAGACTGCCTTCTCCCCTTTGCTTGGTACTTCCGTCGTTTCTTCCGATTACAGTCTGAAGTGTGTCGTAAGGTGTGCCGGTCACTTCAATGAGTTCGTCACCCGGACGCAGCATTCCAAGAAGTGTAGAAGCAATGGCATGTGTTCCATTTACGATATTTGGTCTGACAAGAGCTGCTTCAGTGCCGAAAACCGATGCGTATACCCTTTCTACAGCTTCGCGGCCTGCATCGTCATAACCGTAACCCGTGCTCCAGTCAAAATGAGTCGCGTTGATATGATTCTCCTGAAAAGCCTTGAGGACTTTCATCTGGCATATTGCCGTGATGTCATCTATCCTTGCAAAGCGTTCTGCGAGAGCGTTTTCAGCTTCATCAACCAGCGCGAGTACTTTATCATCTATATTGAATTGTTCCTTAATATATTCGTTGTATCTTTCCATTATCAGTCAGTATCCGTTCTTTCAAGCTCCCATTCCATGTCGCTCACAAGGTCACGTTTAACGTTCATCTTGTGCTGAGCATATAACTGGGTCGTAGTCACCTGCTCGTGATCGAGGAGCGCAGCTACATCGTATATCGAGTTGCCTCTTCCAATGAGCGAAGTGGCAGCTGTGGCCCTGAGCTTGTGAGGGCTGTACCCCGCACGTCTGCTGGTGTTGAGAGCTATCGATGTATATTTCTTTACAAGTTCCCTGATGGCGCGTTCGGTTATCCGCTTGCCCTGCAGTGAAAGGAACAGCGCGTCCTCAGCCGGCGCATTTTCAGGTATGACGGTATTTCGCTCACCATTTATGTAATCGTTCAGAACCATCTCAACAGAGCGGTTGAGCGGCATTATCGATTCCTTGCCTCTCTTGCGGTAGATCTTGAACTCACCTCTCGAGAAGTTGAATGAAGATACGTTCAGCTGCTGGAGTTCGCTGAGTCTGAGCCCGTAAGTAACAAACATCACAAGAATGGCTTTGTCGCGGAGTTTAGTCTTTTCCCAGTAAGTGCGCTCGTGGTTTGTGAGACCCGTGCCGTTTGTTACGGCGTCGAGCATTATCATTACTTCGTCATCCTGAAGCGCTTTTATCTCGCGTTCACCCGGCTTCGCTACCCTTATCGGATCGAAGCCGTCAGTGATATTCTGCTCTACTATCCCGTCTCTGTAAAGCTGTTTGAAAAGTACCGAAACCGACGATTTTTTGCGTGCCAGAGACTTGTTGTTGTTCTCATAAACCGTTACTGTGTCGCCGTCATCGACCATGTATTTGCGGCAATGATCGATGTATAAATTGATATCTGCCGCGACAACATTGTTAAGTTCTTCCGACTTTATGTCTTTAGGCGTCTCCGCTTTAGTGAGGTCGGTCTCTTTTATAAGGTAATTCATGAAAAAGCGCACATCGTGAAGATATGCAAGTCTCGTCATAGGAAGAACATTTCCCTTCAGATATGCGAAATACGGGCGCAAAAAATTCGGAAGCTCCTTCTGAATGGCTTCACACTCCATGTAAATATCGTTTTCTTTCTTAACGATATTGTCTGGCTTATCGCTTTTATTATGCGATCTGAATTCCTTGCTGTCGTATGTGGTCTTCGCCATGCTTTATTCAACGCCGTATTCGGCTTTGTGGTCTTCACCGAGTATGCGGTCAACCACTTCTCCGACGGTGTCGCCCTTCTTTATCTCCAGCCAGTTAACGAAGTCGTATCTCTTCAGCCAGGTGTACTGCCTTTTTGCGTAATGTCTGGTATTCTTCATAATCAGCTCTTTGGCATCGAAAAGATCGTACTCGCCGTTAAGGAAGCCGATTATCTCTTTATATCCGATGGCCTTCATTGATGGCAGGTCTGATGTATAACCTTTTTCAAGAAGTCCGCAGACCTCATCAACAAGTCCATCGTTTATCAGTCTCGACACCCTGCGATTGATCCTCTCATAGAGCCATTCTCTCTCCATTGTAAGAGCAAAGAACTTGAAGTCGTAATCAGGATTGAGTTCGCACTCGGAAAGGTCCTTGATTCCTTTACCATGCTCATATGCCTCGATGGCACGGATTATTTTGCGTGTGTTGTTAGGATGTATCCTCGAAGCCGCATCAGGATCAAGTCCGTGGAGATACTCATGCATATACAGAGTACCGCGTTCTGCTGCGAGCTCTTCGAGCTCCTGTCTGCGTTCCATGTCGTCCGGAGCTGCGCCAAAATCCATATCGTAAAGGATGGCGTTCAGATAAAGCCCGGTTCCGCCGCATACTATAGGAGTCTTTCCGCGCGCAAGGATGTCGTTTATCGTTTCGATTGCAAGCTTTCTGTAATCCGCAACAGTCATGTTTACTGTAGGATCCTCAATCGAATAGAGGTGATGCTTTATCTCAGACATCGCCTTCTGGGAAGGTTTGGCGCTTCCGATATCCATATATTTATAAAGCTGTATCGAGTCACAGTTGACTACCTCGCCATTAATGCGCTTTGCGAGATAGTAGGCTATCAGGCTCTTGCCCGAAGCCGTAGGACCCGAGATTATATATACTGTATTGTTCATTCTCTCAATTATTCCCCGAAAGTCATTTACGTTTGAAAGATCTTTCGATGTCGTAGCTGCTGATCCTTATAAATGTAGGACGTCCGTGAGGACATGAGTACGGATTTTCGCACTCTGCAAGCTCAGACATGAGATCATTAATTTCCTGTTCAGAAAGCACATCGTGTGCCTTTACCGCAGACTTGCACGATTTAGTGATGAGTTTATCTATAACCACCTTGTTGGAGCCGCCGGCTTCCCCTGCCGCTTCGGCATAGCCTCTGGCAAAACCCTCGGCTTCGCTCAGGCTCATGTAAGGCGGTATACCTCTTACAATAAACGTGCAGTCTCCGAAATCTTCTATATCATAGCCCATGCGAATAAGATCGCCGAGCCATTCTCCGCTCATTGAGTATACATCATTGCTCACATTGATTGTGAAGGCTGTGAGAACAGGTTGTGGTGAGTGTGCGGAGTTGTTGTATCCGCGCATGAACTTCTCATAGAATATGCGTTCGTGAGCTGCATGCTGATCGAATACGTACAGCTCATCACTTCCCTGCATGATGATATATGTATTGAATACGTAGCCTTTAAAAGTAAGGTCTGCAAAATCGAAAGGTGCCGGCTTTACAGGTTTGCTTACAGGTGCAGGAGCTGTTTGCTCAGCCGACGATACGGAAGTATACGACAGCTCAGGTTCCTCAGCAACAGCGATCTTCTCTGCCGGCACAGGCTCTTCATAAGCGTCGTGTCTTTCGAGCTTACTCAAAAAGTCTCTGATTGAAGTCTGCTCGGTTTCTTTTACTGGTTTGACATCATCATTAAACTGTTTAACCGGAGCGGTTTCAACATTTTTAACAAAACCTTTAGGAACGCCCGCGCCTGTCATTACAGCCTTGCTTACTGCTTCTGCGATAGTATGCTTTACGTCATCCTGTTTCAGGAATCTTATCTCCTGCTTGCCCGGGTGAATGTTTACATCGATATCGCAAGGCTCAGCCTCGATGAAGAGGACCGCTGCAGGGAATCCGCTGAATACTCTGCCCTGATAGCCTTCTTCAAGACCCTTTTCAATAACAGCACTGGAAACGAGTCTTCCGTTAACAAAGAACAGCTGACCCTTTCTGGTGCTCATTGTGCATCCCGGATCTGAGACAAAGCCATTAACCTGCTCGTTCTCTACAGGGAGCAGACCATTTTTTGCAAGCGACGGATAAAGCAGTTTTATAACAGCATGAGTGTCGCCGTCACCATTTGTAGAAAACAGCGTCATACCGTTATTGATCATCATAAAGCGGATGCCTGAGTAGCATACTGCGTACTGCTGGATCAGTTCGATTACAGACGAAGCTTCTCGTGCATCGGTCTTCATGAACTTGCGCCTTGCAGGTGTGTTGTAGAACAGGTCCTCAACAATGATCGTAGTACCTGTATTACATCCTGTGCGCTCTTTAGAGACAACTCTGCCTCCGTGCAGCACGAGCTTTACTCCTGACGTATCTTCTGCTCTGCGCGTAACCATCGTAAGTCTGGATACGGCGGATATGCTCGCGAGAGCCTCTCCTCTGAATCCAAGGGATACAATGTTGTCGAGATCTGTGATGCCGCTGATTTTGCTTGTAGCATGTCTTAAGAATGCCGTTTCGGCCTCATCAAAAGATATGCCGCATCCGTCATCGGTAACACGTATATACGACTTGCCTCCATTGCGTATCTCCACGATTATGGAGCCCGCTCCGGCGTCTATTGAGTTTTCGATCAGTTCCTTAACGGCTGATACCGGCCGCTCAATAACTTCGCCGGCAGCTATTTTATCCGCTACAAAGCTGTCCAGTACTTTTATCATATCAGTCGTTGAATTCTTCGATTATCTCCTGCAGCTTTACCAGTGCAGATACAGGTGTCATCGTATTGATATCTATCTCAGAGATCTTTGATGCCAGGTGTCTGTACTTGGCAGCGTCGGCTGCGATGCCCTCCTCCGCCAGTTCATCAGACATGAAAGAGATCTGTTCGGATTTCTCAGCAGCGTCTCCGTGTACTTCAGCGGACAGAGCTTCGAGTTCGTTCAGTTTCTGCCTTGCATTTTTTCTTATCACTTCAGGTATACCGGCGATCCTTGCTACGTGTATTCCGTAGCTCTTGCTTGCCGGGCCTTCTATGATGTTGTGAAGGAACACCACGTCGTTACCGTCCTCGGCAGCAGCTACCGAAAGATTATGTATTCCTTCGGTCTCGCTTTCAAGGTCTGTAAGCTCGTGATAATGAGTCGCAAACATGGTCCTCACACGGTGTGCCGGATCCGCCAGGTACTCTGCAGTAGCCCAGGCTATAGACAAGCCGTCGAAGGTGCTTGTACCCCTGCCGATCTCATCAAGAATGATGAGGCTTCGTGAGGTAGCGTTTCTGAGTATGCCGGCCAGTTCGCTCATCTCAATGTAGAATGTAGACTGTCCGAACGCGAGGTTATCAGAAGCACCTATCCTGGTGAATATGCGGTCGGTCACTCCTATAACAGCGCTGTCAGCCGGAACAAAACAACCGATCTGAGCCATCAGAACGATAATGGCGGTCTGCCTCATGTAAGTCGATTTACCCGACATGTTAGGTCCGGTAATAATGAGCATGCTGCGTTCGCTCATGTCGATATAGGTATCGTTCGAAACAAACATGCCCGCACCAAGAAGCTGCTCAACAGCCGGATGCCTTCCCCTCCTGATATCTATCACATCACCATCGTTTACTTCAGGCTTTACATAAGCGTTTGAAGCAGCGGTTTTGGCGAATGAGATAAGAACATCGAGAGCGGCGACGGCAGCCGATGCGTTCTGCAAACTTGTAATATATGGTTCTATCGCAGATCTTATTCTGCGGAATTCTTCGTATTCAATCTTGTTGATCCTGGCCTCAGCAGTGAGAACCAGATCTTCCTTCTCCTTAAGTTCAGGAGTTATGTATCTCTCGTTGTTAACGAGAGTCTGTTTTCTGATGTAGTCTTCAGGCACTTTATCTATCATGCCCTTGCTTACATCGATATAGTAGCCGAATACCTTGTTGTATCCGACCTTGAGAGTCTTGATTCCGGTCCTCTCCTTTTCGGTATTCTCAAGGTTTGCGATCCACTCCTTAGCGCCGGAAATGGAATCCTTAAGTTTGTCGAGATCTTTTGAGTAACCGGCTTTTATAATACCTCCTTCGGTGATGCCCATAGGAGGTTCTTCACATATCGAATGATCAATGAGTCTGAAAAGCTCATCGAAGTCACCGATAGATTCGCTTAGACTTCTGAGCAGACAAGCGTTTGTGTCAGCGAGTTCGTACTTTATATCCGGAAGCTGTGCAAGCGTTTTTTTAAGCGCTATCAGATCGCGGGCATCTGCACGGCCTGTTGCCACCCTTGCCGTAAGCCTTTGAAAGTCATAGATGTATTTAAGACTGTTTGAGATATTGTTCGATTTGATAGGATCGTTCCTTAGTTCTTCAACAGCATCAAGTCTCTTTCGTATCTCTGCCACGTCAGTCAGAGGCTCCCTGAGCCATGCTCTGAGAAGCCTGCCTCCCATCGCAGTCCTAGTTTTTCCTATCACTCCGAGCAATGAACCCTTTACATCGCCATCGTAAATCGTTTCGAGGAGCTCGAGGTTTCTGAGCGTGGATCTGTCGAGATGCATCACGCCGTCATGCTGCCTGATTGAGATGTCCTTGAACTGATCGAGATCTCCCTTCTGAGTCTCTCTCAGGTACATGAGAAGCGCGCCTATCGCAGATGCCATTTCTTCCCTGCCTTCGAGGTCAAGAGGTATCAGCGAGGATACACCGAACTGATCCATCAGAACGTCTCTTGAAGTCTGATATCTGAAATATGAGCTGTCTATACGGTCAAGATACACATTGAGCATGTGCTCAGAAAGCGATAATTCGACCTCTGAAGCGATTTCATCGCTTATCACGAGTTCTTTTACATCGAGTATCGAAATGTCGTTCAGAAGGCGTTCGAATGACAGCCTTTTGCCTTCCTTTTCAGTCTCATATTCATATGCGCTGAGTTCTCCCGTGCTGATATCAGCCAGAGCAACTGCGGTTAGCTCGTCTGATATACATGCTGAAGCTATAAAGACATTGCTTTCGCTTCTGCCTGCATCACTGATATCGAGCGTTCCCGGAGTGTAGATGCGGGTGATCTCGCGCTTAACTAACCCCTTCGCCGTTGCAGGGTCTTCCACCTGCTCGCAGATCGCAACTTTATGACCGTTGTTGACGAGCCTCACGATATATTGGTCGACAGAATGGAAAGGCACTCCGCACATAGGAGCTCTTTCTTCAAGACCGCAGTTGCGGCCTGTAAGCGTCAATTCCAGTTCACGCGAAGCAAGTAGAGCGTCATCAAAGAACATCTCATAGAAATCGCCCAGGCGATACATAAGGATAGCATCCTTGTAATCGTCCTTGATGGCCATATATTGCTGCATCATCGGGGAAAGTTTTGCTTCTGCCATTGTGTCAAAAAGATGTAGGGGGAACCGAAATTCCCCCTACCGCCAGTTCATGTGACTTATTAGTTACTGTACTATCTTGCGTTGTATGCGGCAACACCCATCTTGATGAGCTCGCAAGCTCTTCTCATCTTGTCCGGTGTCAGAACGTATGCGATACGCATTTCGTTTCCGCCAAGGCCCTTTGTTGCATAGAATCCAGGAGCAGGTGCGAACATTGCTGTTTCACCGTTGTCGTCGAATTCCTTGAGCATGAACATCAGGAAGGACTCGATGTCGTCAACAGGGAGCTTGCATGTCATATAGAATGCGCCTGCCGGCTTCTGGCATACGATTCCAGGAATCTTGGAGAGCTCATCGTATGCAGCGTCTCTTCTTGCTTCGTACTCAGCCTTAGCTTCGTCATAGTAGCTCTTGTCCATTCTGTAGAGGGCTGCAGCACCTACCTGCTCGAGTGTAGGTACGCAGAGTCTGCCCTGAGCGAGCTTGAGGAGTGCGCTCATGAACTCTTCGTTCTTGGAGATAGCAGCTCCGACTCTTGCTCCGCATGCAGACCATCTCTTGGATACGGAGTCAACGATTACGACTCTGTCTGCGATGTCATCAAGCTGTCCGAATGAGTGAGCCTCTGCTCCGTCATATACGAACTCTCTATATACCTCGTCGGAGATGATCCAGAGGTCGTGCTCCTTAGCGATGTCGCCGATGAGTCTCATGTCTTCGAGTGTGAGAACTCTACCTGTTGGGTTACCAGGCGAGAGGCAGCAGATAGCTTTTGTCTTATCTGTGATAGCAGCCTCGATGAGGTCTCTCTTTGCCCAGTTGTAGCCGTCCTCTGCGGAAGTTGTCAGCGGTACGAGAACGCCGGATACTTCGTTGCAGAATGTGTTGTAGTTTGTGTAGAAAGGCTCAGCGATCAGAGCTTCATCTCCAGGATTGAGAAGAGCTGTGAAAGCGAGGATGAGAGCCTCGGATCCGCCGTTTGTGATAAGGATGTCCTTTCTCTCATACTCCATGTCGAAGTCTCTCTTCATGTAGTAGATCATAGCGTCGCGCAGTTCGTCGATACCCTGGGACTCAGCATATGCGATTACCGGCTTATCGAAATTTCTGATTGCTTCCATGAAGCATGGAGGTGTTTCGATATCAGGCTGACCGATGTTGAGACGATAGACCTTTTTGCCATGTTCTCTCTCGGCTTCAAAAGCAAAAACGTTGAATCTTCTGATAGGCGAGAACTGCATTGCTGCACATCTTTTTGAAACTTCCATTTGAATCTCCTTACGTTGTGTTTTGTGGTAGCTTTAGGGTTGATTTATAACTTTAAATTGTTATTTATTTAAGCCGGCATGAGCGTCTTTAACTGTCATGCCCACACCTATCTTATTATCGCACTTTTTTCGTGAAAGTAAAAGCAAATATTCTATATTTCCCTTAGTTCCTTTTATAGGAGAATAAGACAAAGCCTGTGCGTATAAACCGTTTTCTCCGGCATATCCGATAACGTTGTTGATTACTTCCTCATGCACCTTAGGCTCACGCACTATGCCGCCCTTTCCGACCTGCTCCCTTCCTGCCTCAAACTGAGGTTTTACAAGGCACAGGATCATTCCGTCATCAGAAAGCACCTGTGCTGCGACCGGAAACATATGCTTCACCGATATGAAACTTACGTCAATAGATATGAGATCGACAGGCTCCTCAATCAGAGCCGTGTCAAGATAGCGTATGTTTGTCTTCTCCATGTTAACTACGCGCTCGTCAGTCCTCAGCTTGTAGTCTAACTGTCCGTATCCGACATCTATCGCGTATACCTTGCGTGCGCCATGCTGAAGCATGCAGTCAGTAAAGCCTCCCGTAGAAGCACCCATATCCATGCATACTGCGTTATCGCATGAGACGCCCCATTCATTGATCGCCTTCTCAAGCTTAAGACCGCCTCTGCTAACATAAGGACACTCCTGCCCCTTTACCTGCACTTCAGCATCGATATCAAATTTAGTGCCGGGTTTGTCTTCGAGTCTTCCATTTACGGTGACCAGGCCGGCCATTATTGTACGCTTTGCTTTTTCGCGGGTCTCTGCGAGACCATTATTAACTAAAAGTACATCCAGTCTTTCTTTCATCAGTACTTCCTTACTTCGAGCGAATCTGCCAGTGCAGTAAAGAACGATGCCACATCACCATAAGGAGCGAGCGCGTTCTTTGCTTCGGCTGTGAGCCTGTGAAGCTCATCTTTTGCCGCTTCAAGCCCATGAACGTATGCGTAATTGCACTTTCCCTGTTCCGCATCCTTTCCGAGCGTCTTGCCGAGAAGAGCCTGGTCTCCCTCGATATCGAGTATGTCATCGAGTATCTGGAACGCCACGCCTATATCTCTTGCGTACAGGGTAAATCTGTCCAGCATTTCATCATCAGCACCTGCAAGCATGAGGCCTGCCCTTACCGGAGCTGTTATGAGGTCTGCCGTCTTATGGAGTTCAATATACCTGATGAGCTCAGCAGTCGGTTCGAGTTTTTCGCCCTTTATGTCTGCAGTCTGGCCGGCAATCATACCCCTGGCGCCTGCGCGGCTCATTATCTCGTGAGCTGCGCATATATGATTTCTCATCCTGTTAAGATCGTCATGATATTTCAACGGGGTGCCTGTAACGATCTCTGCTGCAGTTGAAAGAAGTCCGTCTCCTGCGAGTATAGCCATGGCTTCGCCGAAGACCTTGTGATTCGTCGGCTTGCCTCTTCTGAGGTCATCGTTGTCCATTGCCGGAAGATCATCATGTATGAGCGAATAAGTATGGATATACTCGAGAGCAAGAGCATAAGGCAGCGCCTCCTCGATGCTGCCACCGGCAAACTCGCATGAAGCAAGTAAAAGCGAAGGCCTTAGTCTTTTTCCTCCTACCTCGAGACTGTATCTCATGGCATCGGCGAGCTCTGCAGCTTCTTCACCTGCATCTCCTATGAGATCTGTCAGATGATCATTAACGATTTTTTTATACTCATCAAAGCTGTGCATCTGTCAGTTCTCCGTTCTCATAAAGCATTATCTTCTGCTCGGCTCCGTCCAGTATCTTTCTGCAGTATTCGGCTTCTTTCATGCCTTCATCAAACAGCTTAA
Source organism: Mogibacterium sp. (assembly GCA_017405845.1). Lineage (GTDB taxonomy): Bacteria > Bacillota > Clostridia > Peptostreptococcales > Anaerovoracaceae > Crickella. Next base: position 13,566 of record JAFQZQ010000001.1, read on the forward strand.
GAGAGTCTTCAAGCGTGGTAGCCTGTCTGCCTATCTCCGCTGCAGCATTCTGAAGATCTTTCAGTGCCTCAGTAAATGTTTTTTCTGCCATGACTGACCCTTCCGTTAGTTTAGATCAACGTTTGTGGCTGTAGCGCTGAAGCTACCGTCACTCATTACAATATCGTATTCTTCGCCTGCTTTTATATCTGCAGCATGAGCAATTATCTTACCGCTCTTGTCTGTGACAGCAGCGTATCCCTTGGAGAACACCCGTCTCGGATCATTCTCTCTGAGCATTATCACAGCTTTGTCTACCGCGCCGGATGCTTCCGCAAGTTTTGAACGCATATTTGCGAAAAGAAGTGCAGCACCGCTGTCGAGTACCCTTCTTTCAGCTGCTATCTTCTGCTCGATTGATGTAAGCAGTATCTTAGAGCTGCGTTCGATGTCTTCTTTGAGCTTAAAGGTATCCATTACGGCCATGTCAGCAGCTGCGGTCGGCGTCTCCGCTCTGGCATCTGCTACGAAGTCGCTGATCGAAAAATCTATTTCGTGACCTACAGCGCTAATTACAGGTATCTCAGAAGCGAATATGGCTCTTGCGACTTCTTCATCGTTGAATGCGGCAAGGTCTTCAGGCGATCCGCCTCCTCTGCCGACTATGAGCGTATCTATCTTGATTCCGTTTTTATTCAGACTGTTTGCAGCCCTTATATTTGTGCAGATACTGTTCACTGCCCCGATGCCCTGCACAGCCGTAGGGAAAATAAGGATATCCGTAAAGTCGTTCTTTGCTGTAATGATCTTGCGGATATCCTCTATGGCAGCTCCTGTTGCAGAGGTAACTACCCCTACCCTGTATGGAAATTCAGGTATAGGCTTTTTATATTTTTTGTCGAAAAGGCCCTCTTTCTCGAGCTTTTCCTTGATGCGGTTGAATTCGGCAGCTAAGTCGCCCTCACCCAGGGCTTCAACATATCTGATGCTGAGCGAATATGTGCCGTTCTTTGCGTAGGGGCTGATGTCGCATACAGCTACTATCTTCTTACCGTTTTCGACCAGAGACATGTCAATTCTGGCGGCATTCTGGCCCCAGATGGCGCAGCGAATCTGGCTTGAAGCATCTTTGAGCGTCAGATAATAATGCGGACCGCTCTTGCTCAGTCCGGAGATTTCTCCCTCAACAGCAAGACCGCGCAGATTGAGATCATCGCGCAGTTTCTTAGCTATATATTCATTAACCTGTGATACGGTTACCGGTTTCATCTATCCTCTTTGCAAGAAGTGCAGTACCGACAGCATTGTCACCTGATAATTCAGGAGCTCCGAAATTCAGATCTGTGATATTGCTTCTCTGAGCTACAGCGCGGAATGTACAGCTCGAAGCAACGCCGCCTGCCATGTATATTCTGTCTGCACTGTATTTTTCTTTGAGATAAAGTGCATCGCTTATCAAAAGATCGGATACAGCCATAAAAAGTTCGGCTGTTACGTAATTAGCTGAAATATCGCCTTGTGCTTCAGCATATCTTATGAGACGAGTTTCAGCTCCTGACAGATTAAAATATCCATCAGTTTGCTTCAGCCTTGGAATCACTTCGGTTTTAGGTGATTTCTTCCGATCGAAGTCAGTCTTTTCAAGAACTTCATATGCGATGTCATCAAGGAACTGACCCGACGGGAAATGCATCCCGAGAGCAACTCCAAATCTGTCGAGCAGCTGTCCAACTGAAATGTCGCGCGTTCCGCCGACTATCTTCATACTATAGCCGCTTTCGTCCGGACTGCATAAAAGAGCTTCAGTAGTGCCCCCGCTCAGGTGAAAAAACAGAGTTCGTGAGGCTGGCTTTTTACCGCCGTATTCCATAACCGCCGCTGCATGCCCTTCCTGATGAGAAAAGCTGTATGCAGACACCTTTAAGACTGCTGCTATTTCCCTTGCGGCATTGACGCCGGCAAGAAAACAAGGCATGTATGAGCCTTCGACCCTTCTCGGTCTTTCCGAGACTCCAATTGCCTTGATGCGTGCAGGTTCAACAGTTCTGAATATGTCTTCAATGTATTCCGGAAGCCTGTTGCTGTGCATGAAGAAGGCATCTGACTGCCTGAGTCCCCTCTTGCCTTCAGGGACATCAAGCAGCACGGCTTTCTGCGCGGCAATGTTTCCAACAGAATCAATTACTGCAACTGAAGTTCTGTAATTCGAAGTATCTATTCCAAGGTACAGATCGCTCATATGCTTAAATGCTGCGCGATATCTTGCCGAGCACTGAGTTGATGAAAGCGTATGATCTGTCATCACCGTACTTCTTAGCAAGATTTACAGCCTCGTTAATTGAAACGCTGACAGGTATGCTGTCGACATAGAGCATCTCGGCAACAGCAGTCCTGAGTATAGCCAGATCTGTCTTGGCGATCCTGTCGATCGTCCATTTATCAAGGTTTTCTCTTATGACGTTGTCAATTTCTTCGTGGTGATCCTGAACAGCACTGAGCGTTTCAGTGACCTGCTTCATGCCTGCCGCCTTTACATTTTCATCAACAATGGAAAGATCGGCAACCGTAAAGTCGTCGGTGATATCCATCTGATAAACGAGCTGCATCGTTATTTCTCTAATATCTTCTCTTTTCAATTTGTCTCCCTCTTGTCCAGACCTTCAACACGTATGTTTACCGCTTTTACGGTATGGTCTGTCTTTTCTTCGACGTCTCTTTTTACTTTCGACTGTATGTCATAGCAGAGCTGAGGAATATTGACACCGAAATAAACCATTATTTCGCAGTTTATGGTCAGTACTCCGTCTTCATCGTTTATCTTGATTCCCGGATTCTGCGCACCCATACCTATAGCTTTCTGGATGCTTTCACTGAATCCAAGATCAGGAAATCTGCTGACTTCATCGAAAGCGATGATATCTTCTTCAATTAACTTGATAAGATCAATATCATCATTCATCGGAGCTTTCCTCTCTCTCTACAATGTTGATGCGGACTTTTTCTATCCTGCGGTCTTTTACTGAAAGTATTGTAAAGTCATAATCCTCGTATGAAACAGGATTGTACTTGATGTTTTCCCTTGGTATTTCACCCATAAGGTCTATTATAAAGCCGCCGATCGTTTCACTTGTCTCGGATTCGAGCTCAACGCCCGTTTCTTCTTCGAGATCATCCAGATATACGTTGCCGTCTACGATAAATGTAGTATCGTCAACTTTCTCTATGATGCGGTCTTCTTCATCAAATTCGTCATCTATGTCACCAACGATCTGCTCAATAATGTCTTCGACTGATACGATACCACTGAAACCGCCGTATTCATCGATCAGAATGGCGAGATGCTGCTTCTCGATCTGCAGTTCTCTGAACAGCGAATCGATGTTCTTTGTCTCCGGAACAAAGTATGCAGGTCTGAGCAGCTTTTTGATATCTACGTTATCAAAGCCTTTCTTGGTAGCATTATAAAGATAATCCTTGATATGAAGTATTCCCACAATGTTATCCGGATCGCCTTTATATACAGGGATCCTGGAATGAGTAAGCTCCATGAGCTCCTCAAAATACTCGCTTCTGTCGTCATCAAGGTCGAACATGAAGACGTCCGTACGCGGAGTCATGATCTCGTAAGCCAGCAGGTCGTCAAACTCGAATATCGAGTCTATCATCTTGCGGCCTTCTTCTTTGATCTCTCCTGACTCCTGCCCTCTGTCGAGCATTGACATTACCTTGTCTTCTGAGAAGTACGAGTCATCGACGTCTACGTCTTTGCCCATTATGCGGAGAACAAAATTCGCGACAGCCTTGCAAATCCAGACAACCGGGAGCGTGATTATATATATGAACTTCTGAAATCCGATCAGTCCTACTCCGACGGATTCGCTTGCTTGAGCGGCCAGCTTCTTCGGAAGTATGTCGGAAAATCCTGTGTATACGATGTAGAACCCCAGGTTATAAAGAATAAGGATCAACAGATCGAGGCCATCCGGATTCATAGCCCCTTTGGTGAAGTTGAGCCATATCAACATCACATTGAACAGCACGAAACACACGATAATGCTTATGAAGCTTGCTGCGTGATCGGCATAGTGGTACTTGGATGGTTTAGCCAGAAACTCAGTAACCGTTATGAGGCTTTTGTTTTCGGGTTCGTCCTCCAGCCTTTCCTTAATGACATTGCGGTCGATGTAGTCGAGCGCGCGTTTGCATGCCACGACAAGGCCGTTGAAGATCATTATCAGTATGATCAGAATCGGGAACAAATAAGAGGGTAAACTGCCGTCTTCCATTTTTTCTCCTTACTTTTTCTTTCTTAGTATGAAACCTTCTTCAGGTATGCGTTTGAAGCGGATGCGCAGTATCTGCTGAGGATGCGGAGCGCTCTCTATAGGAGTGCCCTCCTCATCGTACATCTCACTAATTGTTTCTTCGTAATATGGTGTATATGGTCCAAAGACCTCTACCGTATCACCAATCGAGAACTTGTTTCTCTGCTCTACGGTTGTGAGACCTGTGGCCTCATCAGTCTCTCTTACAAGACCTACGAAAGAATAATCCCTTGTGTAATCGCTGGTGATATAGTTCTGGTCTTTATCAGTCGGCTTGTTGAAGTAGAATCCGTGTGTGAATTCCCTGTGACTGGCCTTGCAGAGTTCATCATAGTACTTATTGTCAAAAACATAGTTCTCAGGATCACTGAGATAAGCATCTATAGCTGCCCTGTATGCTGTAACTACAGTTGCAACATAGTACATGGATTTCATGCGGCCTTCAATCTTCAGCGAGTAGACTCCTGCCTCTGCAAGTTCTGGAATATGGTCTATCATGCACAGATCGCGGGAGTTCATTATGTAGCTGCCGTAGCCGTCCTCTTCTATCGGATAATACTCACCCGGCCTTTTCTCTTCTACGAGTGCGTATTTCCATCTGCACGGATGCGTGCATGCACCGCGATTTGCGTCCCTTCCGGCCATGAAGTTACTGAGGAGGCATCTGCCGGAGTACGAAATGCACATTGCTCCGTGAACAAATGATTCTATCTCTATATCATCCGGAAGCTCGCGTCTCATAACCTTGATTTCCTCAAGGCTCATCTCACGTGCACATACTATTCTCTTGACTCCTTGTGAAGCCCAGAAGCGTGCAGTCATATAATTGGTGGTGTTTGCCTGCGTAGAAAGATGAATTTCCGCATCCGGAATCTGCTCTCTGATAAGCCCCATAACGCCCGGATCTGATACCAGATATGCGTCAACAGGAATATGCCTGATTCTGCCGATATAGTCCCTCAGAGGCGAAATATCGCCGTTGTGCGGGTATATGTTGATGGTCATATAACCTTTGGCATTATTTGCATGCAGCCATTCCATAGCCTCTTCTATCTCAGGCACCGAAAAATTACCGGCACCGGCTCTGAGGCTGAACAGTTCGCCTCCGAAATATACGGCGTCAGCTCCGAATCTGACAGCAGTCTTAAGTTTTTCCATATCGCCCGCAGGTGCGAGCAGTTCTAGTTTTGGTCTGTTTTCGTTACTCATTAATAAATCTGATAATTGCGAGTCCATCTCCGCCGGTCAGAATTGACGCTTCTATATCGTCCCTGCGGCGCAGATATTCAATGAACTGTTTCATGTATTTAATGCTTGTTCTGTGCCTCTTTGCGGCTTTGCCCTCAGCCTCTACTATCCATCCCTTCAGAAGGATGTTGTCGCATACTATGAGTGCATCTTTAGTGCAGATCTTCTCTGCCGCTTCGAAGAATTCCCTGTAATGGCTCTTGGCTGCGTCTATAAAAACGAAGTCGAACTTCTGAGACTCGTCTGCACCGGAAAGAGTTGATACAAGCTCATCGAGTATTTCCATGGCATCGCCTACGCGGAAATCGATGCGCTCCCCCTCTTTCCTTGCTGCAAATTCAGCCTTCGCGAAATCTATCATGCCGGGATTGCGGTCGATGGTGGTTATATGCGCAGCAGGCAGTTTCTTTGCGAAAAAGAGTGCAGAATAACCGTGTGCTGTTCCGATCTCAAGAATTCTTTCAGGAGAAGTAAGGCTCAGCAGCAAACTGAGTATCTCTTCTGTTTCAGCAAGTATGAGCGGAACTCCTTCTTCTTCATTTGCGCGTCTCAGAGCAGCCAGGTCATCATCAAATGATTTATGGTGACTGTCTACGAATTCTTTTAAAGCTACGTCTCTTACTTCAAGCATTAGCCTTCGTCTTCGCTTTCCGTAGTTTCTTCAGCATCGTCTGATTCTTCAGATGCAGCTTTTATAGCATCCTCATACTCTTTGAGCCATTTTTTATATTCTTCTTCGTCATCCGTAAACTTATGAGTTCCGTCCAGACTGCTGCTTAGAACATAATACGTGTACTCGTGATCTTCCGGGTAGAGAGCTGCCATTATGGATTCCTTTCCCGGTGAGCAAAGAGGCTTCTCCGGAAGATCCTTGACGCTTGTAAGCTCCATATTAATGCGGTTATGGATTACTCCGGAAACAGTTGCCCTCTCCTTGTCGACAGAAGTTTCCTTTTCTATCATCGAAGCCATGACGAGAAGCTGCCTTGTTGTGATGCCGAGCTCATCCGCTCTGGCTCTGCAGTCCTCGTCATAAAAGTTGTTGAACGCATCGAGCATCATGATTATGATCATGGATTCATCTGCATCAGCTGACAAAGTGTATTCGCCCGGGAGCAGAAAACCTTCAATCAAGTCAGCCCCTTTTAGTCCTTCAAGGTTTTCGCCCAGTACATCCAGCTGTGCAAGGTCTTTAGAACCTGCAGCTTTGAGGAATTTGTCCTTGTCGACAAGGCCATCTCTGTCAAGTGCTGTTGCAAGCTGACGTACGGTATAGCCTGCCGGGACGGTAAATCCTTTTGATGTAGTAAGGCCGCTCTGAAGGGTGTGCAGTATGCTGATGCTGTCCATAGATGGTGACAGATAATATGTGCCCGGCTTGAAGTCTTTTGCAAGTGTCAGCATGCTGAGAGTCTCAAAATGCGAAGCGCTCTTGATGAACTTCTGGTCATCAAGATTCTCTGCGATAGCACTGATATCGTCACCTTCTTCTACGACAAAATCCGCGTAGGTCGTACGCGTTCTGTCGTAAGGTTTAGACATCATGTAAACAGACCAGAGTATCAGTGCTGCGAGTATAATGAGCACCGTGATGACTCTCAGCGGTCTGTGAAAACGCTTGATGCTCTTTGTATCTTCTTTCAAAAGATTCTCCTATTTGGATCTTCCGAGATACTCGCCTGATCTTGTATCGATCTGAATTCTCTCACCTTCGTTGATAAAGATAGGAACCTGAATTACAGCGCCGGTCTCTACGGTAGCAGCCTTAGTTACGTTAGTAGCTGTGTCACCCTTTACGCCAGGCTCAGTCTCAACTACCTCGAGGTCTACGAAGTTAGGAGCTTCAACAGTAAATGCATTGTCCTTGTAGAACTTTACTGTAGCGATATCATTCTCACGGATATACTTGATAGCATCTTCAACCAGTTCGTATGTCAGAGGAACCTGATCATAAGTCTCCTGATCCATGAAGTAGTACAGCTCACCATCATTGTAGAGGTACTGCATCTGCTTTGTCTCGATATGAGCCTTAGGGAACTTGTCGTTAGGGTTGAAAGCTTCTTCACGGGTTGCACCTGTAAGAATGTTTCTGTACTTAGTTCTTACGAAAGCAGCTCCCTTGCCCGGCTTTACGTGCTGGAAGTCGAGTACTACGTGAGGCTCCCCGTTCATTTCGAAAGTAATACCTTTTCTGAAGTCACTAGCATAGATCATTGGTGTTTCTCCTTTTATAGTAATGTTTTAATTATTAGCGTGTCTGATTACTTTATGGACTCTCCGATGATTCCGAATACGTCATTCATCATTGTAGCGATTGCCATCTGTGCCTGTAAATACTGTGCTGCCAGCGGCTTTGTCATAGCCATTGTGCTGAGGCTCTGAAAACGTGCAAACATGTCTTTATCAGGCTGCTGACCTGTCATCTGAGCTGTCTGGAGCTGAACCTGAAGCTCAGTGAGCTCCTTGAGCATGTCAGAAGTCTCCTTGTCATCATCAACTGCTTTTCTTATTCTGTCGAATTCCTTGAACTCGTTGGATTCTCTTATGGCTCTGGCAAGGTTGTGTGCCTCGTCATAAACATTCATAATGTCTTACCTCCTCTATACGTAAAGAATTACAGGTATTATCATCGGACTCTTCTTTGTCGTGTTGTAGATAAAAGTTTTCATATCCGACTTTATCGCTCTTGTCAGCGAAGCCTCATCAAGTGCTCCCTTCGAAGTGCTCTTTCCTATCGTATTATATACGACGTTTATCGCTTCCCTGATAAGATCCATGTGCTCTTCAACGAAGATGAATCCCCTGGTGTTAAGTTTAGGCTCTGCCATGAGCGATCCTGTAGCACGGTCGAGAGCTACTGATATGGTGATAAGTCCGGCCTGTGAGAGCCTCTTTCTGTCCTTAAGCACTACGCTTCCGACGTCTCCTACACCGTAACCGTCCACCATCACATCTTCGCCTGATGTATATCCGCGGATCAGATGTGTCTCCCTTCCGCTGACCTCAAGTGCATCACCGTTACCAAGTATGAAGATATTGTCTTTCGCCTGACCTAATGCCTGTGAGAGCTTTGCATGCTCAACAAGATGTCTGGCTTCGCCGTGTGCAGGTATAAAGTACTTCGGTCTTATAAGTGTATGTATGAGCTTAAGCTCTTCGGATGAAGCGTGTCCCGATACATGCACGTCCATGGCAGAAGCGAGTACTACTTCGACTTCCTTCTCATACAGTCTGTTGACTACCTGGGAAATTACTTTTTCGTTACCAGGTATTGGCGATGACGAGAATACGACCACATCGTTCTTCTTGAGCTTGATCGACTTGTGATTATCGTAAGCCATACGCGTCAGAGCGCTCATAGGCTCACCCTGGCTTCCGGTCGTTATTATGGTGATCTTGTCATCAGAGATGTTCTTGGCTTCGCTTACGTTTACGAATACCGAATCCGGTATGTCATCAAGGTATCCGAGGTTCTTCGAAAGAGCCAGAAGATTCTCCATTGACCTTCCCGAAACGGCTATCCTTCTGTGATGCTTCATCGATGCTTCAATAAAGTACTTGATTCTGTGTACGTTTGAAGCAAACGTAGCGATGATAATACGTTTACTGGTATTATCGAAGATCTCATCTATTGAGCGCCTGACGACAGCTTCGGAAGGCGTATATCCTTTCCTCATTACATTAGTGCTGTCGCAGAGCAGCACGTCTACTCCCTGATCTCCGAGCTGAGAGAACCTGTTGAGGTCTATAACTTTGCCATCGAGCGGTGAGTAGTCGATCTTGAAGTCTCCTGTGTGGACCACATGTCCTCCCGGGAACTTGATCGAATACGCCAGGGAATCCGCGATGCTGTGATTGGTCTGGATAGCTTCTACTGTGAAGCAGCCGATATTGAATCTGTCGCCTGACTGAATCACATGCTTTTCACAGCTCAGGTAATACTCATCGAGCTTGTGATCGATCATTCCCATAGCGAGCGGAGAAGCGTAAATCGGTACCGATATCTCCTGAAGAAGATACGGAATGCCTCCGATATGGTCTTCGTGTCCGTGCGTGATTATGAGTCCCTTTACCTTTTCAACGTTTTCCTTGAGGTATGTGAAATCCGGGATGACGACGTCGATTCCGAACATTTCATACTCAGGAAATGCGAATCCGCAGTCAATGATGAGGATCTCATCGTTGCATTCAATAAGAGTGCAGTTTTTACCTATCTCTTTCATTCCTCCAAGAGGAATGATCCTGAAAGGAGTCCTCACCTTTTCATTATTCTTTTTTATTGCTTTAGCGGGGGCTTTCGCCCTGCGCTTATTATTATTCTTATATCTTGTCATATGCAGCGAAGCCGCTATTTAACAACGAAGTTGATGATCTTGTTAGGTACATAGATCACCTTGACAACTTCGCGTCCCTCCGTAGCTTCCTTGAATCTATCCGAAGCTCTTGCGGCTTCTTCAACTACCTCCTTGTCTGAATTGTTTGGCAGCATGAGTTTGTCTTTCAGCTTGCCGTTGATCTGCAGAACGACCTGAACTTCGTCTTTTACGAGTGCAGATTCGTCGCATTCCGGCCATCCTCTGTTATAGAGCCTGTCTTCATGGCCGAGCTGACTCCAGAGTTCTTCCGTGATGTGCGGAGAGAACGGATTGAGAAGTGTCAGCAGTGTCTCAATCGCCTTATTGAACAGCGACAGATTGATGTCGCCGTTCTTATATTTGTACATCTCATTTACGAGCTCCATGATGGATGCGATGGCTGTGTTGAAGTTGAATCTTCCACCGGCATCTTCAGTTACCTTCTTGATGGAGCTGTTCATCATGAAGTCGAGGGATTTATCTGCTGCGTTCATTGCTTTGTATTCTGCCGGAACATCAGCATCTCCCCTTATATCATTGATATATTCGTATACAAGTCTGTATACACGGTTGAGGAACCTGTAGCTTCCCTCAACACCTTCGTCGGACCAGTCAAGTTCTTTCTCAGGCGGTGCTGCAAAGAGGATGAAGAGTCTTGCTGTATCTGAGCCATACTTTGCCTGAATCTCAGCAGGACTTACAACATTGCCGAGCGACTTGCTCATCTTTGCTCCGTCCTTTATGACCATTCCCTGAGTGAGAAGGTTCTTGAACGGCTCCTCTTCTTTGCTGAGTCCGATATCGTGCAGGAACATCTGGAAGAATCTAGCATACATGAGGTGAAGTATCGCATGCTCAACTCCGCCGATATACTGATCTACGTCCATCCAGTAATCAGCTTTTTCCTTACTGAACGGAGCCTTGTCATTGTGCGGATCACAATATCTGAGGAAGTACCACGAGGAATCCACGAAAGTATCCATCGTGTCAACTTCACGTTTTGCCGGTCTTCCGCAGCATGGGCAGACTGTATCCACGAATGTCTTGCTTGTTGTGATCGGGGACTCACCCTTACCTGTAAACTCAACGTCTGTTGGCAGCAGAACAGGCAGGTTCTCTTCTTTTTCAGGTACCCAGCCGCACTCATCGCACCAGATCATAGGGATTGGAGCACCCCAATATCTCTGTCTCGAAATGAGCCAGTCTCTGAGTCTGAAGTTGACTGTCTTGTCACCGATTCCCTGCTCGTTGAGCCACTCTATCATTGCAGGAATGGCTTCCTTGTTGTTCATTCCGTCAAACTTTCCGGAATTGATCATCTTTCCTTCTGCAACAAAGGCTTCCTTGAGATCGTAGAGATCGATAGATGGATCTTCAGGATCAACTACCGGGATGATCTCAAGACCGAAAGCCTTTGCGAAGTCAAAGTCTCTCTGGTCATGAGCAGGAACAGCCATGATAGCACCGGTACCGTATCCCATGAGTACATAGTCTGAAATGTAGATTGGGATCTCTTTGCCGTTAACCGGATTGACAGCATATCTTCCGAGGAAGACACCTGTCTTCTCGTTGCTTGTGGATGTCCTCTCGATATCGCTCATACGGCGTGCTTTCTCCTGATAAGCCTCTACAGCTGCTTCCTCAGGACGTCCGGCTACCAGTTCATTTACGAACGGATGCTCAGGCGACATTACCATGTATGTAGCGCCAAAGAGTGTGTCTGCTCTTGTTGTGAAAACTTCAAGAGTCTTATCGGAATCCTTGATCTGGAAATTGATGTTTGCGCCGTAGCTCTTTCCGATCCAGTTGCGCTGCATGGTCTTGACCTTATCAGGCCAGCCTTCGAGCTTATCGAGGTTATCGAGAAGCCTGTCAGCGTAGTCAGTGATCTTAAGATACCACTGGGACAGATTTTTCTTAGTTACTTCGGTCTTGCATCTTTCGCACTTTCCGTCAACTACCTGCTCATTTGCAAGTACTGTCTGGCAGCTTGGGCACCAGTTTACCGGGTTATCTTTCTTATATGCGAGTCCCTTCTTGTAGAACTGGATGAAGAGCCACTGTGTCCATCTGTAATATTCAGGTGTACAAGTAGCGACCCTGCGGTTCCAGTCGTAAGAAAGGCCCATGCTTGCCAGCTGCTTGTCCATCTCGTCCATGTTGTCATATGTCCACTTAGCAGGCTCAGCATTGTGCTGAATGGCAGCATTTTCTGCAGGTAAACCGAATGAGTCATAGCCCATTGGATGGAGCACGTTGTAGCCGGCCATCTTTTTGTATCTTGCTATGACATCGCCTATCGAATAGTTCCTTACATGGCCCATGTGAAGCTTGCCCGAAGGATAAGGAAACATTTCAAGTACATAGTACTTTTCCTTGGAATCGTCCTCTACAGTTCTGAAAGCATCTTCTTCAGCCCAGATTTTCTGCCATTTTGCTTCAATTTCGGTGAAATCATATCTGTCGTTGCGCATTATCTAACTCCTTGATCAGTCTACCAGTATGGATTCGCAGTCGCTCCAGATTTTCTCGAGCGTATACTTGTCTCTGGTTTCGTTCGTGAAAATATTTACGATAACATCTCCTCCGTCAACAAGGATCCATCCTGTGTCAGGTCTTCCGTCCTTGCTCTTAGGCTCTATACCGAGTTCAGCAAACTTATCTTCTACATCATCCGCGAGTGCTCCGAGCTGTCTGTCCGATGTACCCGTTGCAATTACAAAGAAATCTGCAAATGATGACTTCTCTGCTATATCTATCATTACGACGTCTTTTGCCTTTTTTCTGCTCAGCAGTTCTGCTATTGCCTGAGCAATTTCTTTACTTTCCATTCTCAGTCTCCTTAATTCTTTTCAGGACCCAATCCCTTGCTTCGAGCGTGTCCTTATCGATTTCCTTTTCCTTTGTGGTAAGGGATCTTATTGTGTATTCGAGTATCTCGAGACACGCCTGATCGAGATCTCTGTAAGCCAGCTGCTGATAATAATCCAGATCGCTGTATGTTCTGTTGTCTTCTACCACATCTGCGACGAATATAGTCTCTTCAAGAATGCTCATATCCTTGCGTGCCGTAGTGTGATAGCGCACCGCATTGAGAACATCTTCATCATCAACACCGAATTCATTCTCGAGTATAGCAGCAGCTACCTTTGAATGTGCCAGAGCATTGTTTCCCAGAAGGTATTCAGGAAGATCATACTTTCTGATATACGCGTCCATCGTTTCGTTATCGAAATTCTTTGCCAGATCGTGATACCTTCCGGCGAACGCAGCTTTGTCAGTGTCTGCTCCGTGCATTTCCGCAAGCCTTACAGCCATTTCCTCTACTCCGAGCGAATGTATGTAACGGCTTTCTTTCAGGTTGTTCTTGATAAAGCCATCAAGCGGTTCTCTATTTATACAATCTATGCTCAATTATATATTCCTCTACTCCCGGCGGTACCAGTCCCGTAATTGGTTTGCCCTCTTTGACAAGATTCCTTACCTCCGTCGATGAAGCATCTACCGGAGCCATATTGAGTATCGTTATGTCCGCTCCATATTTTTCGCGGTACATTTCGATAGTCTTAATACCCTCGGAATAATCAGTATCAGGACGCTTTGCCGTTACAAGATGGTAATTTTTCAGTATCTCTTCGCCCTGATACCATTTATCAAGCTGTACTGTGGAGTCAAACCCAAGCACAAAGTACAGTTCTCCGTCGAGCAGTTTTTTCCAGTGTCTGAGCGTTTCAATAGTATATGAAGGCCCTTCCCTGTTCAGTTCATATCTGGAGAGGCAGAATGCACTGTTGGTTTTCAGAACAGTTTCTATCATACCGCATCTGTCCGTTCCTCCGGTCACCTGCCTGTCCTGCTTGAACGGAGAGATATATGCGGGCATGAATATAAGCTTATCCAGTCCGCATTCTCTTACCGCACTTTCGGCAAGGGCGACATGCCCGATATGTATGGGGTCAAAGCTGCCGCCGTATATACCGTATCTTTTTGTTTTTTCCATTATTCCTCAATGAGCTCGATTCCGAGTTCTTCAAGCTGTCCTTCGCCTGCAGGAGCAGGAGCTTCGCAAACCGGACATTCAGCGTTCTGATTCTTAGGGAACGCGATTACCTCTCTGATGCTCTTCTCACCGAGGAGCAGCATTACCAGTCTGTCGAGGCCATATGCGAGACCTGCATGAGGTGGTGCTCCATACTTGAAGGCTTCAATCAGGAATCCGAACTTGACCTGGCACTCTTCGTCCGTGAGGCCCAGAGCCTTGAACATACGCGCCTGCAGATCCTTGTCGTGGATTCTTACGCTTCCGCCGCCGAGCTCAACGCCGTTAAGTACGATGTCGTATGCGTTTGCCTTGAGTCCGAGAATGTCGTTATCAAGCTTGTCGAGCTCGTCGAGCTTTGGCTGTGTGAACGGATGGTGCATAGCCTTGAGGTTGCCCTCTTCGTCCTGCTCAAACATCGGGAAATCAACGACCCAGAGGAAGTTGTACTTGTTGTCGTCGAGAAGACCCATAAGGCCTGCGATCCTGCGTCTGAGGAATCCGAGCGAATCGTATGTGACCTTTGCAGTGTCACTTACGATGAATACGATATCTCCGCTGCCGGCACCACACTTATCGAGTACTGCCTTAAGCTCATCTTCGCTGAAGTACTTACCGATCGATGATGAGATTGCACCGCCGTCATTCTTTATCCAGATGAGGCCCTTTGCACCATAGTGCTTGACTTCATTTGTCAGCTTGTCGATCTTCTTACGAGAGAATTCAGCTGCTCCGCCAGGAACGCAGATACCTCTGATGTCTCCTCCCTCAGCGAGGTTCTTTGTAAACATCTCGAATCCGCATCCCTCAAAAACATCGTTGAGCTTCATGAGTTCGATGTCGAATCTGGTATCCGGCTTATCAGAACCGTATCTCTCCATAGCCTCGTCATAGGAAAGTCTTGGGAAAGGTGTCTGAATATCAATTCCCTTTACTTCCTTCATGACTCTCTTAAGGAAGCCTTCCTGAACTTCGATAACATCGTCTACGCCTGCAAACGACATTTCGAGGTCGATCTGTGTGAACTCAGGTTGTCTGTCAGCTCTGAGGTCCTCATCTCTGAAGCATTTAGCGATCTGAATATATCTGTCAGTGCCGCCAACCATAAGAAGCTGCTTGAACATCTGAGGCGACTGAGGCAGAGCATAGAAGAATCCGTTATGAACTCTGCTCGGAACGATATAGTCTCTTGCGCCTTCAGGTGTAGGCTTGATGAGTACAGGTGTTTCAACTTCTGTGAATCCCTGTTCATCGAAATAGTCGCGTGTGCACTTTACGATCTTATGTCTGAAAGTAAGATTTCTCTGCATCTTGTTCTTTCTGAGATCGAGATATCTGTACTTAAGTCTGAGATCGTCGTTTACGTTATCATCGTCTTTTATATAGATAGGCGGAGTGTCTGAAGTCGAGTATACTGTGAGATCATTAGCGAAAACTTCGATGTCTCCTGTAGGGATGTTAGAGTTCTTGGAACTTCTTTCCTTAACAACGCCCTTGACGCCGATGCAGTATTCACGGCTGAGCCCTTTTGCTGCCTCGAGTACTTCTGCAGGAGCATCCTCGTTAAATGTGATCTGAGTGATACCCGTTTTGTCTCTAATATCCACAAACACGAGACCACCGAGGCTTCTTGCCTTGGCTACCCAGCCGTTAAGCACTACGTTTTTGCCTTCATCAGCGAGCCTGAGCTCACCACACATATGAGTTCTCCTATAAAGCATTTTCTAGACTCTCCCTTCTAACTTTGGTCTGTTCTGAAGTAGACATGTTTTTAAGCGTTATCTCTCCGCTTGCGACTTCATCGCCGCCTATGACAGCCGTAAATTCGGCTCTCAGTTTATTAGCATATTTCATCTGCCCTTTAAGGTTACGCTCTCTTGTGTCCATATCAGCTCTTATGCCCTTTTCTCTTAGTTCATGAAGAAGATTGAGAGCGTAAAGCTTAGCGTCATCACCTATCCAGGCAATGAATATCTGTGGTGCAGGAGCTGCTCCGAAATCGTGGCCACAGGCTTCCATAAGAAGCAGCAGTCTCTCCTTGCCAAGTCCGAAACCGACACCCGGCATATCAGGTCCGCCAACCTCCTCTATGAGGTGATCATACCTTCCGCCTCCGCAGACTGTGCCCTGTGCACCTATCTTGGTTGTTATGAATTCAAACGCGGTCTTTGTGTAGTAGTCGAGTCCTCTGACGATCGACGGATCGACAACATATTTGATGCCCATTGCGTCAAGATATGACTTGAGGTCCTCAAAATCCTTGCGGCAATCATCGCAGAGATAATCGATCATCTTCGGAGCGTCCTTTACTGCCTTCTGGTCTTCTGCTGACTTGCAGTCAAGTATTCTCATAGGATTCTTGTCGAATCTTGATTTGCATGTTTCGCAGAGGCAGTCATACTTTGGTCTGAGGAAGTCCTGAAGCACCTTTCTGTATACAGGTCTGCACTTTCTGCATCCTACGCTTGAGATATGGAGCTCTATGTCTTCTATTCCCATACGGCTCAGGAAGTCGTTTCCGAGAGCGATTATTTCAGCGTCAGCCATCATTGAAGGAGTACCGAAGTTCTCGATTCCAAACTGGTGGAACTCTCTCAGTCTGCCGGCCTGCGGCTTCTCGTACCTGTAACATGGAGTGTCATAGTAGATCTTTGTAGGCTGTGTCTCTGCATAGAGATTGCTTTCTATGAATGCTCTTACAGCCGGAGAGGTCCCTTCAGGCTTCAGTGTAATACTGCGGCCTCCCATGTCTTCGAAGGTGTACATCTCCTTCTGGACGATGTCTGTAGTATCTCCCACACCTCTGTTGAAAAGGTCAGTTGATTCGAATACAGGTGTTCTGATTTCTTTGAATCCGTATTCGGAGCAGATTTTAGCCCACTCTTGCTCTATGTACTGCCACTTGTATGCATCCTGCGGCAGCATGTCTTTAGTGCCCTTAGGCGCTTTCATTGCCATCCCTTAGTCCTTTCGTTCGGATTATTTATAATATTCATTCTTTCGTGAGATCATATCGTCAAATCTCTCACTGTATATTTTGTAATTGCTGACGTTTGCGATGCGCTCAAGCCTGTCATCATCAGGATGGTATACCTTTCCGACTGCGCCAGCTCCGAGCCCTATCACGGTCTGCTTGTCTTCCATTATGCGGATATTGTATATCGAATGCTTTCCCGGGAGGCACCAGCCGACGTTCTCAAGAGCCCCGATTTGATGCTTCTGTCTGTATATGTAGTACGGCCTGTATCCCGCAGCACTGAGCATATCACGTGAAAGATCGAGCATTGCGCTTACGGTTTCAGCATTCTGTCTGTAATAGCCGGGATCATTCTCTTTAAGCCTTGAACCTCTTTTCACAGATAATGTGTGTATTGTGATGTTCTCGGCACCTAGATCTATCATTTCCTTCAGACTGGCTTCAAAGTCGTTTAAGTTCTCTTCCGGCAATCCTGCTATGAGATCAGCGTTTATTACATCGAAGCCCGTCTCACGTGCGATGCGGAACCCTTCGCGGATATCATCTGCATTGTGTTCCCGCCCAATCAGTCTAAGCGTATCATCCTTCATTGACTGCGGATTTATACTTATGCGCGATATTCCGAGTCTGTTAAGAGTATCAAGTTTATCTCCGGTTATTGTATCGGGTCTTCCGGCTTCTACAGTAAATTCGATCTTAGACGGATCTATATGATAAGCATCAGATACTCTGCTTATCAATCTCTCAAGCTGTGAGCTGTTCAGAGTTGTCGGGGTACCTCCGCCGATGTATATGCTCTCAAGCATCGTACCGTTTTCCTCAGCAAGCCTGCCCGCGTAGGTTATCTCTTTAAGAAGGTTCTCCAGATACTTTTCGTGTTCTTCAGCAGGTGCCACGTTTGAAGCAAAGCTGCAATAGGCACATCTCGTAGGACAGAACGGTATACCGATATAAAGCGAAGCCTTATCCCAAGGAATGCCACTGACATGGGCCAGCTGATAATCTGCTATGTCAGAAAGAAGTGATGCCTTTCTGCTGCTTAGGAGATATCTGCTTTTTATGATGCGCTCCATTTCTTCAACGGAACGCTCCCTGCATATCTCCAGAGCGGGTTTCAGCGGCCTTACGCCTGTGAGCGTA
The DNA here is from genome assembly GCA_017405845.1 of Mogibacterium sp. Classification (GTDB taxonomy): domain Bacteria; phylum Bacillota; class Clostridia; order Peptostreptococcales; family Anaerovoracaceae; genus Crickella. The sequence goes on from JAFQZQ010000001.1 coordinate 31,629, forward strand.
CCCCACGGAGGTCTGATACCGGTGATACCTGAAAGAAGCTCATAGAACTCTCTCTTTATCTCTTCACGGTCATCACTGCCCTTTTCATTTACGAAGAAACTGTTTTCACCCAACAGATGAGCGACAGGTTTGCCGCTATATGCGATGGTCTCAAATCCGTCATCCGGCAGGAATACTCTGGCGAGCTCCATATAATGATAGTCATCATCTATGTTATTTATATAGAACCTATACAAACGGATTTGCCCTCTTTTCGTAACCAATAGTTGTCGGTGCGCCGTGTCCCGGATAAACAATCATTTCTTCATCCAGGGTATAAAGCTTGTTCTTGATTGAATCGACAAGCTTGTACCAGTCGCCAGTAGGAAGATCAGTTCTGCCAACGCTAAGCCTGAACAGTGTATCTCCCGTAAATATCTCCTTATCTGTTGCGAAGCATACTCCGCCTCCGGTATGTCCCGGTGTCTCAATAACGCGGAGTTCTGTTTCGCCAAGGGTGATCACATCACCATCGTTTATAATCATCGTAGGCTCCGGGCATGCATATGGCTGTCCTTTTATAAGAGCAACATCGTTTGCCGGAACAGCGAATCTTACCGAGCTGTATTCTTCGAGATATTCCTTAGCTTCGAGGAAGTGATCATGATGGCCATGAGTCAGAAGAATATATTTCAGAAAAGCATTGTTCTGAATATCCATCCTGACATCTACGCCGTAGTATCCCGGGTCGATAATTGCTTTAAAGCCGGTCGCATCGTCGGTTATGAGATATGTGTTCTCTCCGTACATTCCATCCGGATAACATTTGATGTCAAGTCCCATGAAAGCCTCCTTATCTCGGCCTGAATACCTTGATAACACCATCCACCTGTCTGAGTGCTGTCAGCAGCCTCTGTATCTGGTGCATGTCTGTGATCTCTACGGTAAGAAGCGTATTGGTCGTACCCGGCTCACCAGGTGTAAGGTTAAGACCAACTACTTCCAGGTCGTAATCATCGCAAACTTTTGATATATCTTTGAACAAGCCTTTTCTTTCTTCAGAAACGACCTGAATGTCTGCGTAATATTTTCTGCTTTCGCTTGGTGAATCCCAATCCACCTCTATCAGCCTGCCACGGTCCTCTTCTCTGATGTTGCGGATATTTGCGCAGTCCGTTCTGTGGACCGTGATGCCCTTTCCTTTCGAGATGTATCCGATGATAGGATCTCCCGGTACAGGGTTGCAGCAGGTTGCCCGCCTTATAAGCAGGTTGTCGGCACCTTTTACGATGATGCCGTTTTCAGATTGTCCTGATGACCTGTTTGTGTTTGCAGGTTTCTTTTTGACTTCGATGTTTTCCTGCTCTTTTTCTTTGGTCTGATTATCAGCTTCGTAGTATTCGATCAGCTTCTGACCAAGCTTGGAAACGGTACTTCCGCCTCTTGATATCTGCAGGAAGAGCTCGTTTACATTTGAGCAGTTGAAGTCCTTTGCGGCTTTCAGAATGTATGCATTCTTAGTTACCAGTGAAGGGTCGTAGCCCTTCTTTTTGATATAGTTGTTTATATTTGTGCGGCCCTTGCTGACATCGGAGTCCTTGTCAGCTTTCCGCAGCCAGTTTCGGATCTTGTTCTTTGCGCCCGAGGTTTTACATTTCTTGAGCCATTCAACGCTTGGCCCGGATGAGTTCGCAGATGTTACGATCTCAACGATATCACCGTTCTGGAGAGGATGGTCGATGGTGACCATCTTACCGTTTACCTTTGCTCCTACGCATCTTATACCTACATCAGTGTGGATCTTAAACGCAAAGTCGAGAGGCGTGCTCTCTGCAGGGAGTTCCATAACATCTCCGCCAGGTGTAAATACGAATACCTGGTTATCAAACAGGTCGACTTTTACGGTATTAAGGAATTCTACCGAGTCATCGGCCTCCGTCTGCAGTTCGAGAGCCTGTCTGAGCCATGCCAGCTTCTGCTCACTGTCATCTACAGCGCCTGATACCTTGCCTTCTTTGTATTTCCAATGTGCTGCGATACCGTACTCAGCTATACGATGCATCTCGTATGTTCTGATCTGAATCTCGAAAGGTTCTCCGTTATCTCCGAGTACCGTAGTATGTATCGACTGATACATGTTAGGTTTCGGCATCGCTATATAGTCTTTGAATCTTCCCGGAATAGGCTTCCATCTGTTATGGACCAGTCCAAGCGCCGCATAGCAGTCCTTAACACTTGATACCAGAATTCTGACAGCCAGTATATCGAATATCTCATCGATCTGCTTCTGCTGTACTATCATCTTGCGGTAAATGCTGTACAGATGCTTGGATCTGCCTTTTACATCATGCTGGATGTCGGCTTCATCGAGAAGACCTGAGATGGTGCTGGTGAGCACTTTGAGGTTTCTGGCGTATTCATATTTTCTGCGATCAACAGCTGCAACCAGCTTTTTATACTCGAGCGGATGCAGGTATTTAAGCGCAAGATCTTCAAGTTCAAACTTTATACTGAAGATTCCGAGCCTTCCCGCCAGCGGGGCGTAAATCTCAAGGGTTTCCATAGCCTTGATAGTACGCTTCTCAGTTGGCATGTACTCGAGAGTCCTCATGTTATGGAGTCTGTCCGCTAACTTGACGATAAGTACTCTTATGTCTTTTGACATGGCGAGGAACATCTTCCTGAAGTTCTCCGCCTGAGCCGCTTCGTTTGAATCATAGCTGATGTTAGTGAGCTTGGTTACGCCTTCAACCAGATCGGCAATCTTTTCATCAAAGTCTGCTACCATCTGATCTCTCGTATAACCGGTATCTTCAATTGCATCGTGCAGAAGACCGGCAATGACCGTCTCGTTATCCATGCCAAACTGAGCCAGTATCTTAGCAACAGCTACCGGATGGATGATATAAGGTTCTCCGCTCTTACGAAATTGCCCGTCGTGTAATTTACGGGCAATCTCGTATGCTTTGATAATGACCGAATCATCATATTTAGGATTGATCTCAGTCATTTCCCCTATGAACTTTTCAGTTGACAGATCGATTACTTTTGGTGCGGCCATTCCGTCTCCTGATACGATAAGCGGTATTTAATTAGAGTCTTATTCCTTCGTCGTCTCTTCTTTTAGCTGATTTCTTTCTCTGCTTATCAGCCTTTGCCTTGTTGTCTTCGTACTTGGATATTCCCTCTTTCTTTGTCAGCTCATAGAATATCGGGCTGCAGAGGAATATCGATGAATATGTACCTGTGAATACACCGATCATCAGCGGGATAAGGAACGATCTGAGTTCCGATGATGCCATGATGAACAGCGGGATCATAACGAGCAGTGTTGTGAGCGATGTCATGAGAGATCTTGACAGCGTCTGGTTGATGCTCGTATCGATGAGCTGTACGCCCTGTTTGCGCTTGAAGAATTTTGAGTTCTCTCTGATACGGTCGAATACTACGATTGTATCGTTGATCGAGTAACCTACTACTGTGAGGATACCTGCGATGAACGGGTTGTTGATCGTTACGTGGAAAATCGCGTAGAACGAAAGCGCAACGAGTACGTCGTGTGCAAGTCCTGCAACAGCTGCAAGACCGTACTGCCAGTTCTTGAATCTGAATCTGATGTAGATCAGCATGCACAGTGCAGCAAGCAGTATAGCCTTTGTAGCATTTGCTCTGAGGTCTTTTCCTACTGTTGGTCCGAACTCTTCTGACGCTAGAATGTCTTCGTCTTTGATTCCGTACTTTTCAGCGATAGTGTCGATTACCTTTGTACGGTCATCGGCCTTGAGGTCCTTGATTGTTCTGATAACGATCTGTGTATTGCCTTCGCCTGCATATACGATAGTCGGATCGAGCTCGTAATCGGCAATAGTAGCTTTAACTTCGTCGAGGTCTACCTTCTCACCCATCTCAAGCTGCATCATTGTACCGCCTGTAAAGTCGATACCATAGTTGAAGCCCCTGAATGCGAATGCTGCGACTCCGAGGAGAATCACTGCAAGGCTGAGTGCATAGAATTTCTTTCTGTTCTCGATGAACTTGATGTTGAAGTTCCAGCTGAATTTAGGTGTACCGTCTTCCTTCATTCCAAACAGAGCGTTTGTTCCGAGCTTTTCGTTGTCTGCAAGCAGATTAACGAAGAGCTGAGTGATGAATACAGCTGTGATTACGGATACAACAGTACCGATCATCAGTGTAAGTGCGAAGCCCTTAACCGAAGTGGTTCCGAACATGTAGAGCACGAATGCCGCTACAAGAGTTGTTGTCTGCGCGTCTACAACCGTTGAGAGCGCTGCACGGTATCCCATGTCTACCGCAACTCTTACAGACTTGCCCTTCTGGATCTCTTCTCTGATTCTGGTAAAGATGATTACGTTGGAGTCAACGGCCATACCTATTGACAGGATGATACCTGCGATACCAGGGAGTGTGAGAACGGATCCCATTCCTACCATGATCCAAAGCACGAACTGTATGTAGAGCAGAAGTGCAAGGTCAGCGATTACACCAAGTATTCCGTAAGCAAGTACCATGATGATAAGTACGAGTCCGAGACCGATTGCTCCGGCCTTTACGGAAAGCTGCAGAGCGTTTGCTCCGATGGTAGCTGTCTGAACTGATGAATTGATTTCTTCGAGATTAGCAGGAAGAGCACCGCCTCTGATGAGTGCGGAGAGCTGGGATGCTTCTGTCTCACTGAATCCGCCGGATCTTGTAATCTCGCATGTTCTTGAATTGATCTTTTCGTGAACGAGAGGTGCGGATATTACCTCATCGTCGAGTGCGATAACGATGGCTGTCTTGTCAACAAGGTTGCCTTCCTCATCGGTCATTGTAGGTGTAACTTCGCCCTTATAAGCTTTTCCTGTAGCTTCGGCAAAGGCATTGCTTCCCTCATTTGTAAAATCTATGGTGATCTTATAACCGCCATTTTCCGTGTCATTAGCCATCTGCGAGTCGCTTACGCCATCACCTGTGAGAGCGAGGGATCCGTCTGCAAGGAAGAACTGCAGCTGAGCTGTACGACCGATCTGGTCGATAGCTTCCTGTGCGTTCTCAACGCCCGGCATTTCAACTCTGATACGGTTGGTGCCTTCGATGGAAACCTGAGCTTCACTGATACCCATTGCGTTAACACGGTTCTCGAGTACGCTCTTTGTCTGATTCATGATGCCGGCAAGTTCTGTACCCGTCTCAGGGGTGTCAGCTTCGAGAAGTACATAGACACCTCCGTTGATATCGAGTCCGTACTTTAGCTGCTTGCCGAGGTTACCGAATTTGCTGCCAAGGCCTGTGAACGAAATCACCCATGATGCGATGAGCAACACTACGATCAATACCGCAAATACTTTTCTTCTACCTGTTTTCTTTGATTTCATAACTCCTAAATACCTTTCAATTATTTGCCGTATTTTCAAAAAAGCGCAAAATACGACATTAAATAATTATTCAATCTATTGTACTCGCTTAAGCTTTATTTTTCAATGAAAAAAGCACATCCGAAGCGCTTTCGGATGTACTTATTTCAGTTCTTTTTATGATTATTATTCAGCATCATCAGATTTTCTGCTGAGCTTTTTAGGAGTGACCTTTTTGTCCCTTGAAGGAGCTTTCTCCTCCTCTGCTTCTTTCACTTCCTTAGCAGCTGGCTTTGCAGCAGCATTAGGATCCTTTGCACTGACACTGGCGATTGCAGACTTGAGGAACTCAATCTTGTTCTTTCCGGCCGATGTCGAAACGATGACCGATTTCTCGTTGATCTTCTCTACCTTGCCTACGATGCCGCCGATAGTGATGACTTCATCTCCGACTCTGAGAGAATCTCTCATTTCCTTGTCAGCTTTTTCTTTCTTCTTCTGAGGTCTGATCATCATGAAATAAATCATTGCGATCAGGAGTACCATCAACACTAAACTGAATGCAGGACTGCTTGGATTCATAATACCCTCCTAAATTTGAACTCTATTTAATGGTGCCGGCGGTGGGGGTCGAACCCACACGATATCACTATCACGGGATTTTGAATCCCGCGCGTCTGCCAATTCCGCCACGCCGGCTTTCGGCAATTTTGGCTAAAAAAATGGTGTGGATGACTGGACTCGAACCAGCACGGTTTAACCCACATGGCCCTCAACCATGCGCGTCTACCAATTCCGCCACATCCACACGGCACTTATGGATTATAAACACCTTTAACTTATTTTGCAAGGCTAAAATCAAAGTTTTTTGAAAAATTTTATAACTCATAAGTTTTCAATGCCAAATCGACTGATTCCATGAGCTCATCAAGCGATCCGTTGTTGTAAATTACATAGTCGGCGCGTTCCACTTTCTTTTCCTCACCGTCCTGTGAATCCATAATAAGATCGATAATGGCTGCATCGATTCCGTCTCTTGCCATCACACGAGCCTTACGTATATCGTAGTCTGCGGTAACAACCCATACGGCATCGTAATCGCCCTCGCTGCCAGTTTCAAATAACAGAGGTATGTCAAAGAACAGAGCCTTATCGTTGCTTGCTTCCCTCTCCCTCTTTATGGCTTCGATGTCTTCGAGCACTACCTTAGTAGTTCCTTCTTCAAGGACCGACTTCTTTCTTGGATCTTTGAATACAAGGTCCCTCATCTTTGCACGGTCAAGGCTGCCGTCCTCAAGTATGAACTCCGGCCCGAAGTGTTCACGGATATATGGAATTGCCTTGCCTCCGGCAGAAGTCATTTCACGCGACATTTTGTCGGCATCAACAACAGTGAAGCCTTTACTGATAAGATAATTCGTTACCTGCGTTTTACCGGATCCAATACCGCCGGTTACAGCTATAGTGATCATATCGATCCTCCGTTATTATTTAAGTTCGTACCAGGTTTTGCCAGTATGTATATCGCAGACCAGATCAACTGCAAAATCAGCTGCGCTCATCATGCAGTTCTCAAGTATATCCTTCACTTCGTCTGCTTCTCTCTCAGGTCCCTCTACTATCAGTTCGTCGTGGATCTGGAGTATGAGCTTTGACTCAAGTCCCCTTCTGCGGAGCTCTGACGACACAGAATTCATTGCAATCTTAATTATATCAGCTGCTGTACCTTGAATAGGGGTATTCATTGCAAGTCTTTTTGCGAGTTCGCGCTCCATGAATTTGCGTGAAGCGAATTCAGGCAGTTTGCGAACACGGCCGAAGTGCGTCCTGACCTCGCGTGTTTCTTCACCTGTCTCTATCTGCTTATCAAGGTATTCTTTTACAGCTGTATGTTTTGCGAAATACTCGTTGATATACCTTTGAGCATCACTTCTTGTTATATTAAGGCTTTCACCAAGGCCGAAGCCGCTCATACCGTAAACTACACCAAAGTTAACAGCCTTAGCTCTTGTTCTGTCGAGAGCAGTTACTTCTTCTTCAGGTATATCAAAAACTCTGGAAGCTGTCGCTCTGTGGATATCCTTACCCGCGCGGAAATCTGCTATCAGGGATTCATCTCCGCTGAGTGCGGCAAGAATGCGCAGCTCTATCTGGGAATAATCAGATCCGGTGAATAAATCCCCGCTTTCAGTAACAAACGCCTTTCTGATCAGCCTGCCGTAATCATCACGGATCGGTATATTCTGCAGGTTAGGTTCTGTGCAGCTTAATCTTCCGGTAGCAGCGACAGTCTGCATGAAATGAGGTCTTACCCTGCCGTCTTCTCCAATCAGCGGAAGCAAACCATCAACGTAAGTACTCTTTAGTTTAGCGACCTTCCTATAGGCTAATACATCTGCAACTATCTTGTGATCGTCCTTAAGCTTATCGAGGATGTCAGCAGCGGTCGAATACGATCCGCTCTTGTTTTTACCCGGCTTAGGATATGGTATCTGCATGTTTTCAAACAGAATTACTCCAAGCTGCTTAGGCGAGTTGATATTGAATGTGCAGCCCGCCTCAGCAAATATTTCACTTTCGAGTTTATCAATGTTTTCAGCCAGCTCGTCACCGATTTCCGTCAGAATCGAAGGCTCGCATTTGATGCCCTCAAGTTCCATACGCGCAAGAGTCAATACAAGAGGCATTTCGCACTCATCGAATAGTTTTTTAAGGCCATTCTCATCGAGAGACTTCTCCTGTGCAGGCCTTACCTTCGATACATAGAAAGCTCTTTTCAACAGCCTTTCCGGATCAGCCTCAAGAGAATTGTATGATATGTCATCAGCTAAAATATCAGCTTCGGATTCCTTTGATGCATATCCTGCGTACCTCAGGAGCATCTTATCGAGAGTATACTTCTGCCTGTTAGCATCAAGCAGGTATTCGGCAATCATGACATCATAATGCGGGTCAAGTTCGGAATCCGATTTGGCAAGCATTGAGTAGAGAATGCGCTTAAGTCCGCAGCCGCACAGCTTATATGCCTTTTCGGCAATCTGACTGGTAACGATGGCTTCATCCATCGGTGTCAGTTCTTTAACACATGCAATGTTCTTATCTGCGCTGTAAAGACATATAAATCTGATTTCAGGCTCAGAAATATGATTTGCATCAGCAGAAGCTTCGATATATACCTCACTGCCTTCTTTAATGTCACTAAGAAAGCTTTCAAGGTCGGTACGTTTTACTGCTGCGAATTCCTCATCGAAATCTGCTGACGAAACTTCTGCTGCGCCAGCACTTCCGCTCATTCCGGCATGCAGCTTTTTGATAAATGAGTTGAATTCCAGTTCAGTATAGATAGCGATAAGCTTTTCCATATCCGGGCCGGTCAGCTCAAGGTCTTTCCACTCGAATTCTACAGGAGCCTGCGTGTTGATGGTTGCAAGCCACTTTGACATGCGTGCAACTTCGATATTGTCACGAAGCTTCTCACCCATCTTGCCCTTGATTTCATCCGCATGATCAATCAGGTTTTCAAGGCTGCCATACTCTTCGAGAAGAGCTATGCCCTTCTTCTCTCCTATGCCGGGTACTCCCGGAATGTTATCAGAGCTGTCACCCATAAGCCCCTTGAGATCGATGAACTGCTTAGGTGTAAGATTGTATCTTTCACGCATCGCATCGCTGTCATATAGATCGAATTCGGTCATGCCACGCTTGTTTATAAGCACATTAACATGCGGACCAACAAGCTGCAGCTCGTCTTTATCGCCCGAAATAACCAGCGTATCCAGTCCATCTGCTTCTGCTCGCGCTGCAACAGTACCGATAATGTCATCCGCCTCGTATTGTGGGACCTCAAGGACTGCTATATTCATAGCATCAAGAACATCGTGGAGTAAAGGTATCTGCGAAAGCAGTTCAGGCGGTGTTTTAAGCCTGCCTGCCTTATATTCCTTGTAGACCTCATGTCTGAAAGTGCCGCCTTTAAGATCGAATGCGACAGCCATATGTGAAGGCTCATAATCGTTTATGATCTTTCCGAGCATATTAACAAAGGCAAACACACCTTGAGTGTGAATGCCTTTGGAAGTTACCATTGGTCTCATCGCAAAGTATGCTCTGAAAAGCAGACTGTTGCCGTCAATGAGAATTAGTTTTTTCATGCTTTTTCTCCGGTTTAATGCATTTCCGCTGCTGCCGGCAGGCCATATGCGCTTTCAGCTGAAAGCGCTCCGTCTATTACTGCATACTGTACGACATCGGTCGCAAGCGCAGCGAATGCGTCAAAGTTAACCTTTTGTTTGCCTGTTGCAAGAACGAATATCGTATCACCGTCAAGTGTGCTGTGGACCGGCTTTATTGCCCTTGCGTAAGCATCATGAAGTATAGAAGCGAGTTTGTTTGCCTGTGACTTTGTAAGCTCAGCATTGGTGATCAGACATGTTATCGTTGTGTTGAATGTAATGTCATAGCCCATTTCTTCTCGCGTGAGAGCGACAGGCTCCTCTACCGGCTCTTCGTAGAGTTCTTCGACTGGTTCTTCAACCGGCTCCTCGAAGTGCTCTTCGACTGATTCTTCAGCCGGTTCTTCGAATTGCTCTTCGACCGGCTCCTCGAAGTGCTCTTCGACCGGTTCCTCAGCTGGTTCTTCGACCGGTTCTTCAGCCGGTTCTTCGAAGCGCTCTTCGACTGGTTCCTCAGCCGGTTCTTCGAAGTGCTCATCGACTGGTTTTTCAGTCGGTTCTTCGAATTGCTCTTCGACCGGCTCCTCGAAGTGCTCTTCGACCGGTTCCTCAGCCGGTTCTTCTGCAATAACAGGCTCCGCTACCGTTTCAGGTATAGATGCTTCTGCAAATCTGATCAAACTATCTTCCGTAACTTCTACAACAGGAGTATCCGGTACGAATTCTTCTACCGGTTCTTCTGTCGGAACCTCAGGTTCTTCAAAGTATTCTTCTACCGGTTCTTCAGCTGGTGCCTCAGGTTCTTCGAAGTTTTCCTCTACAGGTTCTTCTGCAGGAATTTCTTCCGACTGAGCCTCAGGAACATTCTCTTCTGCAGGAGTTACGATTGCTTCATCTTCAGAAACTTCAGTGACCGGTTCTTCTTCAGTAGCAGCTTCTACGGAAGCCTTTGCAGCTGTTTCTTCTTCGTATTGTCTGGCAGCTGCAGCAAGCGCTTCTTCTATCTCAGATCTGTTAATAAATGAAGTGCTGTCATCAATAAGTCTGATTCTGTCGTGAACCATACTCTTTAATGTTTTTATGGTTCCATAAATGGCCTTGCCGTCCTCCGACCTCAGACCCGCTATGATTTTACCAGCGCCGTTATATATGTCACCCACAGCATTGACTGCCGCTATAGCGCCGACTTCAATGAAACCGTCTCCGCAGGCAAAAGTTCCGAGGCCGCTCTTCATTGCTCTGTCATAGCCTTTGATTTTACCAACAGTAGCACCGGTGCCTGCACCATGATTTCCATTTGTGAAAGGTGCAGAATAAGCGTTTCGCACAGCCTGGATCCCCATGTTAACGTCAGGGAAAGCCTTGTGATCGCCTATAGGCAGGTCGTATAAAGACGCACCGCAAACGATAGGAACAACAATATCATCACCCACATCGAATCCGATTCTGTTTTCTGCCAGCTCTCTCATGACGCCCGAAGCAGCTTCGAGACCGAATGCCGAACCTCCGCTTAAAACGACGGCATTTACAGCATTAACGGTGTTCTCGCTTCTGAGCAGATCCGTTTCTCTTGTTGCCGGACCTCCGCCTCTTACATCAACGCCTCCTACAGCCCCTTCTTCACATATGATAACTGTGCAGCCGGTACCCTTTTCGCTGTTCTCCGCATTACCGAGTTTAAACCCCTTTATATCGGTAATGCTGATTTTTTTCATAGCCATATATAATCCTTTGGTTCTTTCCACAGGCTTATTAGGTTAATAATACCATATTCAGAAGCTTTTTTTAATCATTTCAGCATCCGGTTCCTCTTTGCAAAGAGAGCCAACAACAAAGTATGCTATACCACTGACGATAAGGCCGGCAATTATCTCATGTATTCCAAGTGGAAGTATCTTCACTCTGTTGAAGAAAATGAATACTGCAAGGCCGCAGATAACGGATGCAAGGCATGCCTTGCTGTTACCTTTCTTCCAGTAAAGGCCTCCGATAACAGGCCAAAAGAACGTAGCCTCCAGGCCGCCAAATGCGAACAGATTGATCCACACGATAACATCAGGCGGATTCAGTGCGAGCAGGCATGCAATAATGCCGATACCTGCAGTAAGAGCGAAGCTGTACTGAGGTACTTTCCTGTATGCTTCATCATATTCGGATTTTGCAGCTTCTATTGCATCGAAAGGCACCTTCTTGATGTAGTGCACATAGATGTCCTTGATTATCGTAGCCGAGGCAAGTATCAGCAGCGAGTCTATAGTTGACATTACTGCAGCCAAAGGAGCTGCCAGGAAGAAGCCTGCAGCCCATGCCGGCATGTATTCCATAACTACATAAGGAATCACCTGGTCAGTGCTTTCAAGTCCTCCTTCAGGGAGAAGCGGGAATGCAAGTGTACCTGCAAGATGCATTCCGATCATCAGGATTCCAATCACTACTGTTCCGTAAATCATTGCTTTATGCATTGACTCGGTATCCTTAAATCCCATGCATCTGACAGCAGTCTGCGGAAGTCCAAGTACTGCTATTCCTACCAGTACCCAGAACGAAATCAGTGCGCCGGGTCTGAGAGCTGCGATCTCAGCACCGTACTCTCCTTTGCCCATGAGATCCCAGCCCGGATTATTTGCATCAAGATTGCCTATTATGTTTTCCATGCCGCCTGCTTGCTTAATAACAAAGAACAGAAGCAGGAAAGTTCCGCATGTCATTACAATACCCTGAATAGTATCAGTGGTTACAACGGCTTTAAAGCCGCCAACAGATGTATAGATGATTACAACCGCTCCGAACAGAAGCAGTC
>JAFQZQ010000002.1 GCA_017405845.1 Mogibacterium sp.
CTATCTCCTTTGTTTCCTGAGAGCGGTTCATCATGGTGATCCTTGTAAGTTCGCAGTTCTCGTGAAGAGGAACGAACACCTCCTGAACAACATCCAGACTGTTCTTTGAACTTTCGAATACAGTGTATCCGAGACCGTGTCTGCATAAGTAGGAATCAAGAGGGGCTTTCACAGGCTGCCAGCCCGGGTTCCAGATGCTGCTTCCATCCTTTATATAGTAGTAATGTCCGCCGCAGTCCATCGGGCTGTTGTTGTAGCGATAACGCGTGAGCCTCATCAGCTTTGCATCCTTATAGAAGCAATATCCGCCGGATGTATTTGAGATCAGTCTGAAGAAATCCTGTGATCCGAGATAGTTGATCCACGGAAGGGGAGTCTCAGGTGATGTTATTACATATTCATTATTTATATCGTCGAAAAATCCGAATTTCATAAAGTGCTCCCTGTAGCGAATACGTTTTCGTAAACTTGAGCATATTATAAAAGAGAAATATGGGATTTGTAAAGAAAAAATTTAGAAAATGGTGTATAATCATAAAAAAAGCGCAACAAAAGCGCGTTTCGTCAAAAAAATTCAAAAAATATATTGACGAAAACGTTTTAGTAAATTAGAATGTAGCTACGAAAACGTATTCGCACGTTTTCGCTGGAATGCTGCAGAAAGGAAATAAAATGGTCACAATCAAGGATATCTCCAAGGAATGCGGCGTTTCCCCGGCCACTGTTTCAAAGGCTCTTAACGGATATGACGAAATCAGCCCCGAAACAGTAGAGCTGGTCAAGCGAACGGCACGTAAGCTCAATTACATGCCGAATGCTGCGGCCAGACTGCTCAAGACAAACAAATCGCACAATATAGGAGTTTTGTTCGTCGATGACACCATGAGCGGTCTGACACACGAGTATTTCTCACGCATCCTCAACAGCGTAAAGGAAGAGGCAGAGGCAAACGGATACGACATCACGTTTATCAGCAACAACATAGGTAAACGGAAAATGTCGTTCCTCCAGCACTGCAGATACAGGAATTGCGATGGAGTCGTGATTGCCAGCGTGGACTTTCAGAACCCTGAGGTGCTCGAACTTGTCAGAAGTGAATATCCGGTCGTTACCATCGATTATTCATTCGACAATTCAAGCTCTGTAGTTTCGGACAACCAGGAGGGAGCATACAGACTGGCTTCCTATCTGGCTGAACAGGGCCACAGAAAGATAGCGTTCATACACGGCGAGCGGACTCTTGTAACTCAGAAGCGTATCAGAGGCTTTAACCGGGCCATGTCAGAGCATGGCATAGAGACGCCTCCTGAATACCTTGTCGAAGCCAGATATCACAATGCTGAATCAGTTAGGAGGGCGACAGCCCAGCTGCTGGATCTCGAAGATCCACCTACTGCAATCATGTATCCTGATGATTTCTCCTTTATCGGAGGGCAGACAGAGATTCTCGAAAGAGGACTGAACATACCTGAGGACATAAGCGTCTGCGGATATGACGGCATCAACCTTTCGAGGATACTCAACCCTCAGCTTACAACCTGGTTTCAGGATGCCGACAGGATAGGAAAAGAATCAGTGCGAAAGCTGGTCGAATCCATCGAGCATGAGAAAACAAGTGCAGCCGAACAGATCATGGTGTCGGGGAAGTTTCTTAGCGGAAACAGTGTCGGAAAGTGGGAAAATAAATAAGTCCTACACATCATTTTTCAAGGAGGATAATTATGAAAAAGGGATTTAAAGCATTCCTGAGTATCGCACTCGCAGCAGCTATGATTTTCGGAATGACAGCCTGCGGCGGTGGCGGAAGCAGCGAAGGCGGCGAAGAAGCTGCAGCTGAGCAGGGCAAGGTGCTCAACATCTGGTGCTGGAACGACGAATTCCAGAGCCGTTTCAACGACTATTATCCGGGAGTAGCTGAGGTTGCTGAGGATAAGTCGACAACAACACTTGAAGACGGTACAGTCGTAAAGTGGACCATCAATCCTAACGAAGGCATGAACTATCAGGATAAGCTGGATGCAGCTCTTCTCGCACAGGAAAGCGCAGCAGCTGACGAAAAGGTAGACATCTTCCTGGTAGAGGCAGACTACGCACTTAAGTATGTTGATTCTGACTACACCCTTGACGTCAAGGAGCTCGGACTCACTGACGATGACATGGCAGATCAGTATCAGTACACAAAGGACATCGTAACCGATTCCAACGGTGCTCAGAAGGGAACAACATGGCAGGCTACACCGGGACTCTTCGCTTACAGAAGATCCATCGCTAAGGACGTTCTCGGAACAGACGATCCTGATGCAGTTCAGGAAGCACTCGCTGATTGGGACAAGTTCAATGCAGTAGCTGAGCAGGCTGCAGCAAAGGGCTACAAGATGCTCTCCGGATATGATGACTCATATCGTACATTCTCGAACAACGTATCCGCACCATGGGTTGACGGAACAGCAGTCAATGTTGACGCCAACATCATGAAGTGGGTTGAGCAGACAAAGGAATTCACTGACAAGGGTTACAACAACAAGACATCACTGTGGGCACCTGAGTGGGCAGCTGATCAGGGTCCGGAAGGAAAGGTATTCGGATTCTTCTACTCCACATGGGGCATCAACTTCACACTCCTCGGCAACTCCCTTGCTGATCCTGAAGGAGCTCAGGAAGTTGGAAACGGAATCTTCGGCGACTATGCAGTATGCTATGGACCAGAGCCATATTACTGGGGCGGCACATGGATCTGCGCAGCAGCAGGCACTGACAACACAGAGCTCGTAGCTGACGTTATGAAGCAGCTCACATGCAATCCTGAGATCATGAAGAAGATCACACTTGACACACAGGACTACACAAACAGCGTATCCGCTATGACAGAGATTGCTGAAGACCCAGACTTCGGTTCAGCATTCCTCGGTGGACAGAACCACATTGCGCTCTTCGTAGAGGCTGCTCAGAAGATCGACATGAGCAACGCAGGTCCTTATGACCAGGGCTGCAACGAGGGCATCCAGGGCGCATTCAAGGATTACTTCGACGGCAACGTTGACATGGATGGCGCTAAGGCTAACTTTGAGAAGACAATCAAGGAGAAATTCCCTGAAATCGAGTCAGTTAACTGGCCTGAATAATCTCACCGCAGAATAAGTATGGGGTGACTTCGGTCACCCCATATTTTTAAGAAGTATAATGAGGCTGACGACATCAGCATCTTGCGACAGGTAAATGCAGGGTTCTGATGTGATCCGCCTAAAACTAAAGCGATCAACAGGAGGAGAGAATGAGAAAAGTCAAAGGCAAAGAAGTCAGCTACGCGAAATACGGCTATCTTTTCATAGCTCCGTTCTTTATCGCGTTTCTGATCTTCCAGTTCATTCCGCTGATACAGACGATATACTACAGTTTCTTTGAGTATTATCGCAGCGGTCTGAAGATCATAGGGCCAAATCCGGTAGGACTAGCCAACTACTCCGCTCTGTTCGAAGCGGATTTCGGACGGTATGCGGGGAACACCATCATCATGTGGATCATCGGCTTTGTGCCGCAGATCATTATTTCTCTGCTGCTGGCTGCATGGTTCACCGACATACGTCTGAAGATCAAGGGAAAACAGTTCTTCAAGGTAGTAATCTATATGCCAAACCTTATCATGGCTTCGGCGTTCGCAATGCTGTTTTTCGCACTGTTCTCGGATAACGGACCGGTAAACACAACGCTGGTATCGATGGGCATTCTGAGCAAGCCGTTCAGATTCCTGTCGTCAGTATGGGGCACTCGCGGACTTGTCGGACTGATGAACTTCCTGATGTGGTTCGGTAACACAACCATCCTGCTGATGGCAGCTGTCATGGGAATCAACCCTTCACTGTTTGAAGCGGCAGAGCTCGATGGCTGCTCACCAAGGCAGACATTCTTCAGGGTAACACTTCCGATGATCAGACCGATCCTGGTATATGTTCTGATCACATCGATGATCGGCGGACTCCAGATGTTCGATGTACCGCAGATCCTGACTAATGGAAAGGGCACACCTGACCGCACATCTATGACGCTCATCATGTATCTGAACAATCACCTGTTCAGCAAGAACTACGGCATGGCCGGTGCGGTTTCGGTGATCCTGTTCATTATAGCTGCGATCCTGTGTCTGGCTGTGTACTTCACGCTGAATGCGGATGATGACAGCAAGCGAGTAAGAAAGAGAGACAGGTTCAAGCCGAGAAAGGAGGCCGTCAATGGATAAGAAGCCTTCACATGCAAGAACGGTCATAGCGTACATCGTACTGATAATACTGACATTCCTGTGCCTGTTCTTCTTCTACATCCTGATAGTAAATGCCACAAGAAGCCACCCGGAGATCCAGAAAGGATTCTCGTTCATACCGGGACACTCGCTGATGAAGAACCTCAGAAGCGTATTGAACGATGCCAACATTCCTGTTCTGTCGGGTATAAAGAACAGCCTTATAGTTTCGTCGCTGTCGGCAATACTGGCAACATACTTCTCGGCACTGACGGCTTACGGACTGTATGCATATGATTTCAAGCTCAAGAAGCCTGCATTCGTTTTCATCATGCTGATACTGGTAATGCCTACACAGGTATCGGCTATGGGCTTCATCAACCTGATAACAAAGATGGGAATGCTGAACACGCTGTATCCGCTGTTCCTGCCTTCAATAGCTGCTCCTGCGGTATTCTACTTCATGTACAGCTACATGCAGTCGAGTCTGCCACTTGAGCTGGTAGAAGCTGCAAGAATAGACGGAAGCAATGAGTTCCACACATTCAACAGGGTGGTCATTCCGATCATGAAGCCAGCGCTGGCTGTACAGGCAATATTCGCATTCGTATCAAGCTGGAACAACTACTTCATTCCGGCACTGGTCATTTCAGAAAACAACAAAAAGACGCTGCCAATACTGATTGCAGCACTCAGAAGCGCGGACTTCCTGAAGTTCGACATGGGTAAGGTATACATGCTTATCACGATAGCGATAGTACCTATCATCATAGTATATATAGCACTGTCCAAGTACATCGTTGCAGGTGTGGCGCTTGGCGGAGTCAAGGAATAGCAGAAGGAGAAAAGACATGGCAGGAATTACATTCAAGAATGTAGTAAAAACATACGACAACGGAGTCACCGTTGTTCCTGACCTCAACCTCGAGATCAAAGACAAGGAGTTCGTTGTACTGGTCGGTCCTTCAGGATGCGGAAAATCCACGACTCTGAGGATGATCGCCGGACTCGAGTCCATCACTGACGGAGAACTGTACATCGGCGACAAGCTGATGAATGCAGTTGCACCTAAAAACAGAAATATTGCGATGGTGTTCCAGAACTATGCTCTGTATCCGCATCTCAGCGTTTATAAGAACATGACATTCGCACTGGAGCTTGCAAAGGTACCTAAGGACGAGATGAAAAAGAAGGTTCAGTGGGCAGCTGAGATCCTCGGTCTGGAGCCTTATCTCGACAGGAAGCCGAAGGCGCTGTCGGGCGGCCAGAGACAGAGAGTTGCTCTCGGAAGAGCGATGGTTCGCGATCCTGAGGTATTCCTCCTCGATGAGCCGCTGTCCAACCTGGACGCAAAGCTCAGAACGGAGATGAGATCGCAGATCAGCAAACTGCATAAGAGGCTCGGTACAACATTCGTATACGTTACACACGATCAGACCGAGGCCATGACAATGGGCGACCGTATCTGCGTAATGAAAGACGGTATAATTCAGCAGTTCGACACACCGCAGAATCTCTATGATCATCCGTGCAATCTCTTCGTAGCTGGATTCATCGGATCGCCTCAGATGAACTTCGTGGATGCAACGGTGGAGAAGGCTGACGGCGGATATGCACTCTGCTTCGGAGCTGCACGCATAGTCGTGGACAGACCGGAACTCGCTGAATATGAAGGTAAAATGGTGGTGTTCGGCATCAGACCTGAGGACCTTCACGCAGAGCCTGCATTCTTCGGAAAGGGTAACGTAATAGATGCATATATAGATCTCGATGAGATGATGGGTTCAGAGTCATATCTCTACCTGAATTATGCAGATCAGAAGCTGATAGCGAGAGTGCCTGCAAGATATGCAAAAAGAGCTGAAGAGAACATCAGCCTCGCCGTGGACGCTGAAAAGATCCATATCTTCGATAAAGATACTGAAAAAGCAATTTGAAAAAGGGTTTGATAAAGCGGCCGGCAGTATTGCCGGTCGCGTTTTTCTTGCAAGCAAATGAATGCGGATAGTATAATAATTATGTTGCAAATGTATAACCGAAAAAAGTAAATTGGGAAGGAGACAACCAAATGAAAACAGTAAGAAACGTCGTAGCATCCGCTATACTTGCAGCTCTCGTATTCGTGCTGCTCCGTTTTGTAGCGATCCCTACACCATTCCCTGATACAACACTGAGCATCTATGCGGCTGTTGTTGCATTCTTCTCAGTCCTGTTTGGACCGGCAGTCGGATTTGTCGGAGGATTCCTCGGCAACCTGCTTGTAGACCTCACAGCAGGATGGGGCGTATGGTGGACATGGGTAGTCGTTACCGGACTTTACGGGCTGTTTGTAGGACTCGGATGCAAGGGCATCGATCTCGAGGACGGCAACTTCGGAAAGAAGGAGCTCGTACGCTATATCATAGTCTGCGTAGTAAGCTGCATTCTCTGCTGGGGTGTGCTCGCTCCGATCGGAGACATTCTCATCTATGCTGAGCCGGCTAACCTCGTATTCATTCAAGGCCTGTTTGTAGGCCTCAGCGGAATGATCGCTTCCATCGTTGTCGGCGGAATCCTCTGCAAGGCATACGCGGCATCCAAGGCTCAGAAAGGATCCCTTACTAAGGAGGACTAGTTTGGATAGAGGAGAACCTATAATCGAATTCAGGGGCTTCTCATTCCAGTACAATGCGCAGATGGAGCCGACCCTCTATGACATCGATCTCACCATTCGGAAGGGTGAGAAGGTGCTTATTGCGGGTCCGTCCGGATGCGGAAAGTCTACGCTGGTAAATTGCATAAACGGTCTCATACCGTTTTCATATAAGGGAGAGATCAAAGGGTCTCTGAAGATAAAAGGAGAGGAGAGCTCAGCGCAGAGCATCTCTAAGATTTCGAATACAGTAGGTACGGTCCTTCAGGATAGTGATGCCCAGTTCATAGGCATGACTGTCCTGGAGGACATTGCTTTTGCGCTCGAAAACGAGTGTGTTGTAAAAGACGAAATGACTGAGCGCGTCCACAGGGCTGCAGAGATAGTGGGTATTTCCGATCACATGGAATATGCTCCTACCGACCTCTCAGGAGGCCAGAAGCAGCGTACGGGAATAGCGGGCATACTAGTAGACGACGTTGAAGTCATGCTCTTTGATGAGCCTCTGGCAAACCTCGACCCAGCTACGGGCAAGACTGCAATGGAGCTCATCGATGACGTAGCGGTAAAGACCGGAGCTACCGTCATAGTCGTAGAGCACCGCATCGAGGACGTTCTCCATATTGATATGGACCGCATAATCCTGATGGAGAACGGCCGGATCGTGTTTGACGGCACTCCTGACGCGCTGCTGTCTTCAAGACTTCTTATCGAAGGCGGCATAAGAGAGCCACTCTATATTACAGCACTGAAGTATGCAGGTATAGAGATTACAGAGGACAAGCTGCCTCACAGCATACGTTCCATAGTCCTGACAGACAGCGACAAAGCACAGGTAAGAAGGTGGTATGAGAGCACACCGACAATAAATCCGGCACCAAGGACCGAGACGATACTTGATATAAAGAACCTGGAGTTCGCATATGAAGACAGGCCGCCTACACTGAAGGGGGTAAATCTTGAAGTGCACAAGGGTGAGCTGCTTGCTATAGTCGGACGCAACGGTGCCGGTAAGTCCACGCTCGCTAAAGCCATTTGCCGCTTTGAGAAGGATTGCACAGGCTCGATGACGCTCATGGGTGAAGACCTCATGACGCTCAGCATCAAGGAATGCGCGGACAGGGTCGGCTACGTGATGCAGAATCCTAACCAGATGATCTCAAAGACACTGATATTCGATGAGATCGCACTGGGACTCAAGCTAAGAGGACTCGATGATGAGGCTATACGCGAAAAGGTAGAAAGCACTATGAAGATCTGCGGCCTCTATGAGTTCCGCAACTGGCCTATATCCGCTCTGTCGTATGGACAGAAGAAGAGAGTGACTATTGCGTCAATACTCGCGCTGGATCCGGACATCATCATTCTTGATGAGCCGACTGCAGGCCAGGACTTCAGGCATTACACGGACATTATGGAGTTCCTCAAGGAAATCAACTCGAGGGGCATAACAATAATAATGATCACACATGACATGCACCTCATGCTCGAATACGCGGAGAGAGCGCTTGTGTTTACTGACGGACGCATAATTGCGGATGATACTTCAGCTGCGATACTGACAAATCCGGAAATAACCGAAAAAGCGTCACTCAAGGAAACTTCGCTCTATCATCTGGCACTGATGTGCGGCATCGATGATCCTTCTGAATTCGCGCAGCACTTCATTAACTTCGACAGGGAGGTGCGCTCATGAAGCTTCTCAACTACATAGAGCGCAAATCGCCTGTACACAGCCTCAACGGCGCATCCAAGCTGTTCTGCCTGCTGATGTGGATCTGCTCCACGATGATTACTTTCAATACGCCATTTTTACTGGGGGCAACCATTCTCGGAGCGGTGGCATTCAAACTGTCACGACTCAAGCTCTCAGAGCAGAAGGGCCTGCTGTACTTCCTGCTATGCTTTATGCTCCTCAACGCAATACTGATCTACATATTCAACCCTGAGCGAGGGGTAGAGCTTTACGGTACCAGAAATCTGATCGTACAGATTTGGGGAAGATTCACTATAACCAAGGAACAGCTGCTCTACCAGTTCAATGTAATACTCAAATACCTGTCGACCATACCGATAATTCTGGTGTTCATTGGTTCTACTCAGCCGAGCGAACTGGCTGCGTCTATGAACAAAATAGGCATACCGTATGGCTTCAGTTATTCATTCGCTCTTGCGCTGCGATACATCCCGGATACAGTTGCGTCCTTCATAGATATCTCAAGATGCCAGCAGGCAAGAGGAATAGAGATGAGCAACAAAGAGAGTCTCGGCAAACGCATAAAAGCTGCAGCCCTCCTGGTGCTTCCACTTATTCTGGGAAGCGTGGAGAAGATAGAAGTGATAACCAACGCGATGGAGCTGCGTAAATTCGGAACGCAGAAGAGGAGAACCTGGATAATGTCCAGGCCGTTCAAAACCGGGGATTATCTGACTATCGCCATAGGAATAGGAATGATGGCTTTCGTTATAACCTACAACGTGATCAACGGAAGCCGCTTCTGGAACCCATTCACATAAACAACAGGAGGTCCATGAAATGAAACCAACTGTAGTTCTTCAGACGGATTTCGGCAACGGAGGCGGAGGCGTGATGGCCGGTGTCATCAGGTCTGTCGATCCTGAAGTTCCGGTCTATGATTTCGACCACTTTATAGAAGCTTTCAACACGATTGCTGCTTCGGCGAGTCTCAGCGGCGCTGTGCCTTACTGGCCTTCCGGAACAGTGTTCGTTTCCGTAGTTGATCCTGGAGTCGGAACTGAGAGAAGATCGTGCGTTGCAAAGCTCAACAACGGGAGTTATATAGTTACTCCCGACAACGGCACACTCACTATGCTCAAAGACATGATAACGGAGGTGCGCCGGATAGATGAGAGTATAAACAGACTGCCGGGCAGTGAAAACTGCTATATATACCACGGCCGCGACGTCTATTCATATACTGCCGCAAGGCTCGCATCGGGTGTGATAAGTTATGAGGAAGTAGGGCCTGAATACCCGGTATCTGAGATCGTGACACATACTCTCACTAATGTGGAAACCGTAGTGCGCAAAGGATATGCGCACGCCGGATTCTACGATATGGAGAAGGCATTCGGCTGCCTCAGGGTGAACATAACGACAAAGGATTTCCAGGATATCGGTGGGTTCCGTTATGGTGACAGGATCCATCTTGTCATAAGCGACGGGCATAAACCTATCTATGACGGGATATGCTATTATGACAAAACATTCGGCCTTGCTCCTAAAGGGGAGGCATTCGTATGCGGAGATATACAGGCGGGAGAAGGGCAGACACTTAGATTCAATCTGAACCACGACAACTTCTTTGACAAATACGCACCTGAACTCAACAATGGGCTGAATGAGGCTAAGGATTATTCATTTACCGCTACACCATGGAAAGATGACGAGTAAATAATTATGGAAAAAGGAAATGCGGGGACAGGGAAAAGTTTATCGGCATTCGAAGCAGGCATGTTGATAGTGCTGCAGTCACTGGTATACGGCTTTGGTGACCCGATATCCAAGATTGCGTTCGAGATAGTACCGGTTTATTCCATGATGACTGTGCGCTATACGATCGCATTCATATTTTGCGCTGCAGTATTCAGAAAAAGGATAGTGCACACGGTAAAAAGTGTGCCTGTGAAGGCATGGCTCATACCGGGTCTGTGTATTGCTCTGAGCTATGTGCTGAACAACATCGGGTTGAACATGACAGAAGCAACTTCAGTAGCATTCCTCAGATCGCTCGCTGTAGTCATGACTCCTGCGCTGGCATTCATTGCTTACGGAAAGAGATACAGGTGGCAGCATATCGCGGCACAGATACTGGTGCTGCCCGGCATGTACCTGCTGTGTGTAAGAGGCGGGCTGTCGGGATTCGGCGTCGGAGAGATACTGGCTCTTCTTGCAGCCGCTCTGGTAGCGGCTACGCTGGTGTTCACCGGCAGATTTCTGGATCAGGTCGATCCTGTCTCTATGACTGCGCTTCAGGCAGGATGCTCTGCAGTGATAGCATTTGCGGGAAGTCTGCTTGTGGAGGGCGGAGTCCACGCCGGATCGGCAACCCCGAAAGCATGGCTCATAATTCTGTATCTGGCTATACTGTGTACATTCCTCGGATACCTGCTGCAGAACCTCGCGCTCACGAGGATAAGCGACAGGGAGGTAGCACTGCTTCAGAGTCTCTGTCCGGTAATGACCGCAGTATTCTCGTTCATACTTCTCGGTGAAAAACTGTCCGCAGCCGGCATCGCCGGAGCGGTGATCATAATAGTCTGCATTTCGGCATCAGCTCTGATAAAGGACGAAGGGTAAATGATACTATGAAAGATCTAAAGAACATTCACCTATATGAAGACCTCCTTGAGCA
The DNA here is from genome assembly GCA_017405845.1 of Mogibacterium sp. GTDB lineage: Bacteria > Bacillota > Clostridia > Peptostreptococcales > Anaerovoracaceae > Crickella. Next base: position 11,243 of record JAFQZQ010000002.1, read on the forward strand.
GACAGCGAATGAGCTGGTATTGCAGGAGAAGGAAGCAGGAGGAGTCGCAGTAGGGTACACCTGCTATTATGTGCCCGAAGTTCTCCTTAACTGCGGAAAAGCTTTTTCCGTACGTCTGCGCGCGCCTAACACGGGTTCGCTCGACATCAGTCAGTATTACATGTCGAGCTTTATCTGCGGTTATACGCGCGCTCTTTTTGAACGGGCATTTGAAGGAGGCATGAACTATCTTGACTTCTACGCAAGCTCTGACACATGCCAGCAGATGGTGAGAGTAGTGGAGAACATCCGCGACCTCGAGCTCATCAATAACCCGCGTTTCGGATGGGGCATAATAGATGCACCGCTCAAGATCAGCCCTCACGGCAACAGGCTTTACACTGAACAAATCAGGGAGCATATACTGAGACCTCTTTCAGAGAAATACGGTGTGGATATCTCCGATGAAGCCATCCGGGCAGCTGTAAAAGAACATAACGAGATGTGCGCCGTATTTGAGGAGATATCAGAACTCAGAAAAGAAGATAACCCGAGGATTACCCCAAGGGAATTTCATATATTGTCACTCATAAGCTATGCCAGTCCGACATCGCGCATACTTCCTTATCTCCGGGAGACGCTTGAGGACCTCCGTACAAGGGAAGCTGATGCAGAGAACCGCTGGAGAGCGCGTGTCGTGGTTGTCGGCAGCGAGCTGGATGATTACGGATTCTCCGAGATAATGGAGAATGCACGCTGCTACGTTGCAGCCGACAGATACTGCTTTGGCTCCATGCCCGGACGTCAGCAGATACCGCTGACTGAAGACGAGCCTGCACTTGATCAGGTCTGCCGTTTCTATCTGGAATCGAATCAGTGCCCGCGTTTTATGTCACAGGAAAAGATAATGCAGCGTCGCGACACCATACGAGATCTTGTCCGCGAATACAAAGCAGACGGCATAGTTATAGAACAGGCCAAATTCTGTGACTTCTGGGGCTATGAACGTACGCTCAACACCCAGGTGCTGCAGGAAGAATACAGGATTCCGACTCTCGGGATCGACCGTGAGTATGTAGTGAGAGGCTCCGGTCAGCTTGCTACACGCATGCAGGCCTTTGTTGAGAGCCTTGAGATAAAGAAGCTTCAGAAAGGAGGCGGCACTAAATGAAAAAGAAAAAAGGTGCAGCTGATAATCTGAAAAACAAGACTGCGATCCAGAAGCACCGGGAGTGGCGTGGCGGACTCGATACTGCCTACGACTATATGCAATGGTGCCGACTCTGGGGAATACTCATAAAATGGGCAGCTTCACATCCGGTGCAGAATGTCAGGGCGGTGTTCAGATACCGCTGGATGTTCTCATACCTGACAGTACCGTCATTCTTTGACAGGCTCTGCGAAGGGCAGAGAGGTGCGGGACTCAGGGGAGCAAGGAACAACCTGAATTACCTTGCCAGCGATGTCACGAAAACACTGACCACCATATTCAGTGCCGATATGCACTTGCATCCGGACAGCAAAAAAGCGGAAGAGCTGAATAAAAGGATAATCTGTGTTGATGAGCTTCTGCCAAACCTGCTCGGAAAGGGTTTTCCGGACTGCAAGATGATACTCTTCCAGGAATACCCGATGTACCTGCCATCGCTGATCAATCAGCACAGCCCGGTTCACTATATAGAACAATCTGAGCTTTACGGGCTCCCGGCAGATGTCTGTCCGCTTCCGTCATTCGAGGCAGGTCTTGCCATAGAGGACGATTTTCCGAAGATCGGCTGCTGCATGCTCACATCCAACATGCCATGCGACGGCAGCATCATGACTACGATGCTCCAGGAACGTCGCATAGGCCTGCCATCGCAGGTGCTGAATGTACCGCTCCGCTGGAAGGAGGACGAAGTGCAGGATTACGCAGTCGAGGAGATCAGGTCTGCCATAGCATTTCTCGAGGAACATACCGGACAAAAGTTCGACTGGGATGCCTTCAAAGAGGGATGTGAGATCTGGAACAGACAGAACGAGTGCAAGTTTGAAAAATGGGATATGAACCGTACGGACATACCGCCTCATACCGGCTCATCAGCATGGCTCTATCGTATATTTGAACATCAGGCTGTCGCCGGTGAACCACGGGCGCTCAGGAATGACCTGAAGGTCAACAGAATACTGCGAAAACAGGTTGCTGCCGGCAAGTGCCCAAAGACAATACGCCACCGTGCTGTACTGTGGAATACCCCTTGCAACAACTACGCAAATTTCAACAACTGGCTGCTGAACTGCTGGGGCATTGAGTCAGTCTGTGAGATGATCGACATACACGGCACGGATCTTATTGATACAGGCAGTCACGAAAGCATGCTGCGCGGTCTTGCGGATCACTATCAGACGTCAACCATGCGTGCCCATACGAAGGGAGGCAGCGAGGTCATGCTGGACAGCCTCTGGGAGAAGTACGAAGAGTACAACGCTGACATGATAATCATGTTCGACCAGATATCCTGCAAGGGTGTTGGAGCCATAAACGGACTCTTTGAAGAAGGCGCTATGAAGCGCGGAATACCGATGGTCCGCGTGAGGCAGGATCTGATGGATCCTACATCGATCACACGGCGCGAGATGCGGAACGACGTGAACATATTTATGCAGAGCGTTATGAAAGAGGAACCTGTTGACGCCTCACTTGTGGAGTTCGATGATGATGAAAGCTGGTAGGGAGGATCACAATGAAAGCGATTAAAATATTAATTACTATCATGCTGGCGTTTCTTGCAGTCACTGTGCCAATCTATTGGTTCAATCTCGACACCAAACTCGTTAAACTGATTGAAAAACCAATGATGAAGCGCTACGACTCGATGCCGCGGGATAACAGATTATAGAGTCGAAAACAGAGCCGGAGCGGAAACCTAAAATAATCGCTCCGTTTTTTTTATTTGTCAACTGAATACTGTGTATGTTGTATAATTAAAACGACAATTGAACAATATTCATCAGGAGGAAAAACCTATGTATGACATGCTTTTTTCACCTATGGATATTGGGACTGTGAGAATAAAAAACAGGATAGTCATGACAGCCGCGGAGTTCAGTCTTGGCGAACCGAGCGGCAAAGTGACACCGAGACTCTCGGATTACTACGAAGAAAGGGCAAAAGGGGGAGTTGGCCTTATCATTCCGGGTATCTGCAGAGTCAATGACATGGCCGGAGCTGCAACGTATACCCAGCTTGCCATGAGCCATGATTATCACATCGAGCCTATGCGTGAGATGGTGCGGAAGCTCCACAGCCACGGGGCGAAACTGGCCATACAATTGCATCACGCGGGAAGACAGGGCCTGGCGAGTTCCATAAACTCGCTGCCGATGGTGATCCCTGTTGCTGAGCGTGTACCTAAGTTCATGGACCTCATGTACAAGTGTACACCGGTGCTTTTGAACATGGAGGAGAAGGGCATCTGTTTCTCAGTGCAGGCGCCTTCAGACGGACCGCTGGCACCGCACGGGGCTGCGCGCATGCATGCAATGAGTAAAAAAGAGATCCATAAGCTTCAACAGGATTTCATTGATGCAGCGGAAAGATGTAAAAGAGCGGGAGTCGACATAGTAGAGCTCCACGGAGCGCACGGATATCTGATCCAGCAGTTCCTGTCACCTTACACCAATCACAGAAAGGACGAATACGGCGGCAGCTTCGAAAACCGGATGAGGTTCCTGGAGGAAATAGTCAAAGGTATCAAGGCGCGCTGCGGAAAGGATTATCCTCTGATGGTGCGTCTCACGGTCGATGAGATGATGGAGAGGATCGGAAGACCGGGAGAGGGCTATGGGCTCGAGACCGGAAAGAAGATCGCCAAAAGACTTGAAGAACTCGGCGTGGATGCCATCAATGTGTCCAGCGCCAATTATGATACATACAACTGCTGGCTCGAACCTACGACTTACGAGCCGGGCTGGCGCAAGCATCTTGCGAAGGCGATAAAGGAGACTGTAAACATCCCTATCGTCGCTGCCAATGTGATCAGGACTCCTGAGCAGGCTGAGAAGCAGCTTGAGGAGGGATATCAGGACTTTGTGGCATCGGCCAGAACCTTCATCTGCGATCCGCACTGGCCTGAGAAGGCTCAGTCCGGACATCCTGAAGACATCCAGAGATGCATAGGCTGCCTAAACTGTATCAGGTCGTTCATGACGAATGCAGGAGCGGGCAAGCCAGGCGAATGTGCACTCAATATGAGCATCGCCAATGAAAGATTCTATTACGACATGCCGAAGGACGGCAGGGGCCGTCTTGTGATAGTCATCGGAGCAGGCCCTGCAGGCCTCACAGCCGCGAAAACAATGGCTATGAGGGGATTTGCCGTTGAGCTATATGAAAAGGCTGAGAAAGCCGGAGGACAGGTCATAGCGGCATCGTCGGGCAACCACAAGGAGAGGCTGTACTGGGCGGTCGAAGACCTCATGACAGCAGCGAAGAAGGAAGGCGCGAAAGTCTTCCTCGGAAAGGAGCTGACTGCTGAAGAAATAAAAGATAAAAAACCGTATGCGGTTATCTGCGCAACGGGCGGAACTCCACTAAGACCGCGCTCGATACCGGGCATCGACAGGGAGAATGTCATTGCCGCGCCTGACCTGCTGCTTGGAAAAGCTTCGATAAAAAACAGTAGAGTCGCAGTCATCGGATCCGGAATGACAGGTCTTGAGACAACAGAATTCCTGAACGAGAACGGCAACAATGTCACTGTTGTGGAGATGGCTGACGATATTGCTCCGGGAGCATGGTTCCAGCTGATCGACGATGAGATGGAGCGGATCAGGCCATACGGTACTGTTTTCATGACAAAGACAAAACTCTGCTCCATAGAAGACGGCGGAGTGTTCGTTGAGGACAGGGAGAGCGGAAAACAGCAGAAGCTGGATGAAGATTATGTGGTGCTTGCCATGGGGGTCAGGCCTCAGACAGCTCTTGCGGATAAATTGAAAGAACTTGGCGTAAATAATGTTTATTGCGTGGGAGATGCCGAAAAGAGCGGCACTATAGCGCATGCATGCCATAGCGCATACGATACTGTAATGAATATAGGAAAGGGGAAAGAAGGGACCGGAGTCAAAGCTGAAAAAACTGGGGATGCCAGAGTTAAGGAGGCGGCGGCAATGGGCGGTATAAGCAAGGTAACAGAACTCGTATATAAAAAGAAGCTTGATGAGATCAGGGGTAAAAACATACTGATCACCGGAGCTTCCAGCGGAATCGGTAAGGAGGTGCTCGACAGACTGGCAGAGCCTTCAAAAAACAATATGGTGCTTGCTACGAGCAGAACAATAGAAAAGCTGAAAGGCTATGGAAACAACGTTACGCTGTTCAACAGCGATGTAAGCACACAGGAAGGCGTTGACAAGCTGTTTGAGAAGGCTGAGTCAATATTCCGCAAGATCGATATCGTCATAGCAAATGCCGGAGCACCTTATTACGAGAAGTTCGATTATGTTGACTGGGACCGCATCCAGCATATCTTCAACCTCAATACCATTTCACCAATATACACATACACCAAATATCTGGAGCACCTGAACGGCAGGGAAGGACACATCGTGTTTACCATTTCCGCCATGGGAGAGATGGCTATACCGGGATATGCTCTTTATACAGCGACAAAGTTCGCCATGAAGGGATTCCAGGAAGAGATCAGGCTTGAGGCACCGAAGAACATCAAGGTGACCGCGGTATATCCGGTATCGACAGCGACAAATTTCTTCAATGTCGGCGGAAACGGCATAGATGTAGGACGTCCGTTCCCGGTGCAGAAAGCGGAACTCGTCGCTGAACGCATGATAGAGGGTATCGAGAAGACGAAAAAGCATGTATATCCGTGCCGCATATGGAAACCGTCCAAGCTACTGATGTCGGTGGTTCCGCAGGTAAAAAGTGTCTACTGGGGCATTGAAAAAAACAGACTGAAACGTTTCCTAAAAAAGAAAGCAGAACTCGAGAATAAGATTGCAGACAAACTCTAGAAAGGAGACTGACATGGCTAATATTCATGATATCAACAGAGATGAATGGATGCTCAGAGGTCCGCTGGCAAAAAAAGGCTATGACTGGTGGTGGCATTCAATGACGGCTGAAAACGCCGAAACCGGTGAACTCAAGCCTTTCTACGTTGAATTCTTTACATGTAATCCTGCGCTGGCAGAGGATGATCCGGTCATAGTATGGAATGATCCGGAAGCACAGAAAGCCGGAAAGCGTCCTTCCTATCTGATGGTCAATGCCGGATTCTGGGGCGAAGACCACGGTCAGCTGCACAGGTTTTTCTCGCTCAAGGATGTACAGATCCATGCTGATGCTCCATACAGCATTGTAGCTGACGACTGCAAGTGCAGCGAAGTCCATACCGAGGGGTCTATCAAAGTCACTCCTGAAGAGGCAGCAGCTCATCCTGAGTGGATGAGCGATGCAGGCGAGATAAGCTGGAAGTTCGACATCCGCAAGGAGATCGCGTTCCATGTAGGATACGGCGCAAGCAAGTTTTTCAGAAGGATCAATGCTTTCGAGATGTTCTGGCATGCAGAGGGCATGAAGTCCGCGTTCAAGGGGGAGATCATACTTAACGGTGTCAGATATCTGCTGAAGGAAGAGACCTGCAACGGATACTCCGACAAGAACTGGGGCGGAGACTTCACAAGCCCGTGGGTATGGCTTTCATCAAACAACCTGAAGAGCATGATCAGCGGAAAGAAGCTTGAGAACAGCGTGTTCAACATCGGCGGAGGAAGGCCGAAAGTTTTCTTCCTGGCACTCAACAGGAAGCTTCTCGGCGAGTTCTATTACGAGGGTAAGGATTACGAGTTCAACTTCTCGAAGTTCTGGACTCTGTCGCGCACAAAGTTCGACTGCTGGGAGACTGATGACGAGATACACTGGCACGTTCTGCAGACAACAAAGAATGCGAAGCTCGACACCCAGATCAGGTGTTACAAGAAAGACATGCTGAATATCAAGTACGAGGCTCCGACAGGATATAAAAAGCACAACAGGCTGTGGAACGGTGGCAACGGTACGGGCACACTAAAACTGTATGAGCGCTCGCTCTTCGGCCGGAAGGAAAAACTGATAGACGAAGTATACGCTGAAGGCATAGGATGCGAATTCGGCGAATACTGCGATCCGGAAGAATAAAAAAAAGAGGAAAGGGATATGAACGGACTATATAGGAATGTATTTCAGGGTGGAATGAAGGTATCCAATTATTTCATGGGATATCATATGCCTGAATACGTATTCGGCAGGGGATTAATAAAAAAACTGCCGCAAATACTGAAAGATAAGGATGCAGGCAAGGTGCTCGTTGTCACGGACGAGGGGCTGGTGAGAGCCGGTATCGCAGGAATGATCGAAGATCTTCTGAAAGAAGCAGGGATCGAATATGAGCTGTTCTCATCTGTTAAGCAGAATCCTACAAGCGACGATGTGGAAGCAGGTTATAAAACGTTCAGGGAAAATGACTGCGATTCGGTGCTGGGGGTTGGCGGCGGATCTCCGATGGACTGTGCGAAAGGTATCTGCGCCAAGGCCGCACATCCGAAAAAAAGCGTCAGACAGATGCAGGGACTTCTGAAAGTGCATAAAAGAATACCTGAACTGTTTATGGTGCCTACTACATCCGGGACAGGTTCCGAGACGACCGTGGCAGCGGTAATAACAGATGCGGAGACACACCGGAAGGCAGCAATCAATGATCTGGTCCTGATACCTTCATTTGCAGTACTGGACCCTGAGCTGACAGTGACACTTACACCTGAACTGACTGCAACTACCGGGATGGACGCTCTTTGTCATGCTGTGGAAGCTTATACGAATCAGCTGTACAATACAGAAACCGAGAATACTCTGGCATTGAAAGCAGTCAGACTTATTTACGATAATCTTTTACCTGCATATAAAGACGGCGGAGACATCGTTGCCAGAGAGAATATGCAGCTTGCGGCATTTTATGCCGGAAGAGCCTTTACGAGGGGCTGTGTAGGATACGTTCATGCCATCGGTCACACTTTAGGCGGACTTTATGGAGTTCCTCACGGCAAGGCTATGGCAATACTGCTTCCACATGTCATGCGGGCATTCGGGCCTGCTGCGCATGACAGGCTTGCGGAGCTTGCTGATTCCTGCGGCATCACCGGAAAAGACAGCGCTGAGACGGCGGAAAAATTCATCGGGTGGATGGAGGAGACCAAGAGAAATACAGGCATTCCTGAGAAGCCGGATATGATAAAAAATGAGGATGTGGATCAGATGATCAGATGGGCCATGAAGGAGGCCAATCCTCTTTATCCTACTCCGGTCCTGTGGGGATATGACGATTTCAGGTCATTTATAGATTCCGTAAGGGAATAAGGAGGTGCATAAGTGAAGACACTGTTCAAAGGCGGTTTGATATATGATGGTACAGGAAGAAGACCTTTTAAAGGCGATGTTCTTATTGAGGACGACTGTATCATAAAAGTAGCTGAGAGCATAGAAGAGAAAGCTGATAAAACGGTAGTTATCAGCGGATATCAGATATGCCCGGGCCTTATCGATGCACATTCACACAACGACTTCTTCTATGACAGAGAGGATTCGGAGAAGTTCTACAAGCCATTCATAGAGCAGGGCATAACGACACAGATAACCGGCAACTGCAGCTTCTCACCGTTCGGAGTCGATGAGGATACTCCTTACAGGGACAAGATAGGCGGAGGGCTCTTCGACACTATGCATCCGTGCAGTTTTGCAGAGTTTAAAAAACGCGCAGAGGGTAATCTGTACGTGAACATTGTGCCGCTGATCGGGCAGGGCTCGGTAAGAGCCGGCATGACAGGCTACGACCCTGCTCCTTACACTGAAGACCAGATCGAAAAGGAACTGGAACATGTGCGTGAAGCAATGGAAGGCGGGGCTTTTGGCGGATCACTGGGATTCATGTACGAACCTGACAGATACGCGAAAGAGGATGAGATCATCGCTTTTGCAAAGGAAATCGCAAAGTATGATGGTATCGTTACAATACATCCGAGAGCATGCTCGATCGTAAGCGCTGACTATCCTCTGCTTACAAAGAAATCGCATCTTGAGATGGGACTTGATGAAGCAGTGGATATAATGCACAAGTCAGGCTGCAGGCTGGAGTACAGCCATCTTATATTCACCGGCCAAAGGAGCTGGAAGCTTCTGGATAAGATGCTCTCCACGTTCCACCGTGAGCACTATACCGGACATCCTATCGCGTTCGACAACTATGTGTTCCACTATGGAGCTTCGGTAATAACTGTTGTATTCCCTGAGTGGTATGCTCAGCTCAGCAGGGAGGAAGCTGAAAAACCTGTAAACCGCCGTAAGCTCGAGCTCACTATACTCATGTACCGCAAGGTGCTGGGCATCGACTGGGATGACATGGTAGTCGCGTACATATCGGACGATCATCCGGAGTACGAGGGCAAAACGATACCGCAGATCGCGCAGGAAGAAGGTGCTTCAGAACTCGATACTTATCTGAAGCTGGTCGAACTTTCAAACCGCGCAGGCAGCATCTACCTTGGTAAATATTATAACGATGAGATCGTGCACCGCCTGATGAACGATGAGCTTTCTGTATTCATGACAGATGCGTGGGTAGAGGAAAAGGGCCTTCAGAACATAGCGGCATTCCAGACCTTCCCACAGTTCTTCATACTGGCGAAGAAGTACGGGATCCCGATCGAGAAGATCGTACGCAAAATGACAGGAAAGACGGCAGACCGCTATAAGATACCGGAAAGAGGCTATCTGAAAGAAGGGTATAAGGCTGACATCACTGTCATCGATCTGGGCGGCATGAAAGTCGATGAATCGAAGCCGGACTTCCGGCCTGAGGGCATTGTGCATGTATATGTCAACGGACAGCCTGTAATGCAGGACGGAAAGTATATCGGCGGAAGGGCCGGGGCGGTAGTGCTAAAAAAATAGTGATATTGGGAGAAGTCATATGAAATCATGTACCGGAAAGATCCTGAAAGTCGATCTGACCAACGGAACTACAGCAGTAGAAAAGATACCTGATGAAGTATATGAAGCAGTGCTTTCGGGCAAGGGCCTCGGCGCATGGTATCTGTATAAGAATATCCCTGCAGGCGCGGATCCGCTGGGTCCTGATAACATCCTGGGATTCTGTTCGGGAGCTCTGACAGGCACCGGCGCTTTCATGACGGGCCGATTCACAGTAGTCTGTAAGAGCCCGCTCACCGGAGGATGGGGCGACGCCAACTGCGGCGGAGTGTTTTCACCTGCTATAAAGCAGTGCGGCTATGACGCGATATTCATCAGCGGTATATCTGAAAAGCCGGTATATCTGTACTGCAGCAATAAAGGAGCGGAGATACGCGACGCATCCGCTTACTGGGGACTCGATGCTGTTGAGGCAGAAAATAAGCTCCTCGAAGACAACCGGGGAGGAAAGATACCACGCGTTGCCGTCATAGGCCGCGCGGGAGAGAAACTGTCTCTCATTTCCGGCATATGCAATGAAGGCGGAAGGATAGCCGGCCGAAGCGGCGTTGGTGCAGTAATGGGCAGCAAAAAGCTGAAGGCAGTAGTTCTTGCAGGCAGCAAACCTATGCCATGTGCCGATCCTGAGGCAGTGAAGGCCATCTCAAAGGAACTCGGCCGCAAGATAAACAAAATGTGGATACCTAAGGGTATGGGCGGCGGCATAGGACTGATGGGGATCGGAATGGGAAAGAGCCCGCTGGTCCTTCCTCTGGACGGGTCTATGACTGCATACCTGTTCCGTGAATGGGGTACGCCTTCCAATACGCCTCTGGCCATAACGAGCGGCGACGGTCCTCTCAAAAACTGGGGCGCAGGTCCTTCGGAAGTCGGCGGACTGAGAATGACTCTTGACTATAATCCGGAAAAGATAAATAAAATCGAAGAAGCGAAGTACCACTGCTACTCATGCCCTCTGGGCTGCGGCGGCAGGCTGGATCTGAGCGGCGTGAAGTGCAGCGAGTACTATGAGACTCACAAGCCTGAATACGAAACACTGCAGGCTTTCGGACCTCTCTGTGTGAACAGGGATCTCGATTCTGTCCTTTACATGAATGAGATCCTCAACCGGGCGGGAATGGATTCGATATCTGCCGGGAATACTGTTGCCTGGGCTATTGAATGCTATGAGAACGGCATACTTACAAAGGAGCAGACCAACGGTCTTGAACTCACATGGGGCAACTACGAGGCTGAGATCGAGCTTCTTAAGAAGATGATAGAACGTGACGGTTTCGGAAATGATCTTGCCGATGGTGTAAAGAGAGCTGCGGAGAAGTATGGCGGCAAGGAATACGCCATGCATGTAGGCGGTCAGGAACCGGGCATGCACGATACACGAAATGACCCGCAGCTGGGCATACACATGGTTGCTGAACCGGCGCCGGGGAAGCATACTATCGGCATGTCGATCCAGTACGGGGCGATGTCACTGTGCGATATCTGCAGCTGGGCTCCACCGGCAACTCTTCACCCGAAGGCAGAGGATATAGAGCCTACGGAGACACTTGCTCTCATATCGAAGGCTAATGCCTGCTACTCGATGCTCTTTGATGGCTTTGGCGGCTGCTATTACGCTGAGATGATGGGCGTACACATGTACAAGGCTATCGAGTACATCAACGCTGCAGCGGGATGGGACTACGACGGCGACCACTACATGGAGATCGGTGCCCGCATACAGACTATCAGGCAGATGTTCAATGTAAAGCACGGATACGAGCCGTCAAAGGTCAAACTCCCGAAGCGCATGCAGGGCATGCCGCCTCTGAAGACCGGGCCTCTCAAAGGTGTGACTCTGAAGAACGATGAGCAGGTTGCGATGCACTGGAAAGTATTCGGCTGGGATGAGAAGACCGGGCACCCGCTGCCTGAAACGATAGAATCCCTTGGTATAAACAGATTGATGGAGGTGTGACATGGCATTCAAGAAAACACCTGATTTTCATTATGAAAACTGCGTCAGCTGCAGCATATGCGTGCAGGCATGCCCGGTCGGCGCTCTCGATCTGACACGAAAGGGAAAGAGCGGAAGGTACAGAAATCTTTTCCCGGAACTTGTAAATAATAACTGCATCAGCTGCGGGCTTTGCGCTAAAAGCTGCCCGATGGAATGTATCATGATGGTGATTCCATATGAGGGTTAAAGTATTTCCGCCCCGCGGCTGCGACAGGAGTGCGCTGGATGAAAGATCCTGGATGGACATTCCTGAAGGTAGCACCGTGGGAGATGTTCTGAAAATAATAAAATGCAGCCCGCTCAAGGCAAAGCTGCTTCTGGTAAGCGTCAATGGCGAGCATTCAAAGCTCGACCATAAGCTTAGGAACGGTGACGTGGTAGGGTTCTTTTCACTCGTCTCCGGCGGATAATTCAAGCCGGGCGATTGTCAACCATATTCCAAACACGAATAATAAATATTAATAAAAAGTGATATACTATATTCCAAGTATATCACTTTTTTATAATACTCTTTTTATCCGGAGACAGGGCAGAATGGGAAAGCATATCATCATTGCGGGCAAAAGACACGTCGGCAAGACCACTTTGGTCAACCATCTGCTGGAAGGTCGTGAAGAGCCTGTATATGGGTTCCGCACTGCTGCCGGTAAGAGTATGAGAAAGGGATACAGATCGTTTTTTATCCACCCTGCAGGGGCCGATGAAAGAATCGAATCAGAAGAAAACCATATAGGTGACGGTAATGGTGTAGGACCGGTCGGATACCCGGATGCTTTCAATAACTATGGTATCCGATGCCTTCAGGCAGAGCCGGGCGGCATTATCGTTATGGATGAGCTCGGATTCATGGAAAAAGATGCAGAAAAGTTCTGCGCAAAAGTGCTCGATTTGTTTGACGGAGATATTCAAATCATTGCAACTGCTAAGGCGGGGCACGACATAGATTTCCTTAATAAGATACTGAACCATCCGAATGCGGAAGTCTACTACATAACCCCTGAAAACAGGGACGAATTATATGAGGTTTTGAAAAGCAGGCTTTAAAAGCGGGGGGATACTATGAATAATCCTGATATAAGCCTTAAACATGCACTGACAGCGGTACGAAAGACCACATTGATCATGGCCTTTTTTGCCGCTGTTTTTCTATTGGCTGCAATCAGGGTACATGCATCAGACACGGTCCTCACAGTGCAGAAGGACGGAGAGACCGTAAAGGAGTTCTCGATGGAAGAACTGCAGCAGATTGCATCAGAGGAAGGGGATAAAACTTACAGCTATTCAGCATGGAATACATATCCCAGCTATACTGCGTATGAAAATGTACATGGACCAACTATTACGGGAATCCTGCAGTCTTCAGGAATCGCGTCTGATGACATCTGCGAAACATGGACGATAACTTTCACTGATAAAGAACAGGGTGGTTATGAAGCAAGTTTGACCGGTAAGCAGCTCTTAGAAGACAGGTATTATTATCCTAATGGAGAGCTGGTCAACCATATAAAAGGGATCATAACCGAGGAAGCATATCGCGGATTCGTCAAAGTGCCTGTGATAGTTTCGACAGAGTCTGAAAATGAAAACCGGCTTTTTGTCGGTCAGGTTGCTCCGAATGAAGAGAATCACCCTCTGTACGTCAAAAACCTGTCATCTCACGGATATATTAAAGTAAGCACATCAGAAGCACCAAAATGCAAGCCGGTCACCTCAAGCCTTGAGAATCTGACTGCATGGAGGCCCGGCAAAGAAATCACGCTCAATAGTCAGAATAATTACGAATACGATAAGATTTATTACACATTTGATGAAAACATTTCACCTGATTACGGGTGCCTGATATATAACTGTGCACCTAAACAGGAAAAAGAACTTAAGCCGGTACTGCCCTCAGATACTAAAAGGGCAGTACTTAAAGTCGTTGTTAAAGGTTATGGAAAGCAGGACAGCGATATACAAAGATTTACATATATAATCGGAGAGCCGCTTACGGTAAAAGTTGATGGTAATACTGTAAAAACATATGACAGAGACGAACTTGATGCTATTGCAGTCATAGGGGCTGACTCAGGCGGCCTTGATTACTCCGGGTATAATTCATACCCTACGCTGCTTTTAAAGCACATAGATTCAGGATATAGGCTGGACAGCATTATTGAGGATGCTACCGGAAAGGCCCCATCTGAATTTGATAACGATATTACTATATCATTCTCCGGATCAGACGGGTATTCGTCTGTTTTCACCATGAAGCAGCTGTTTGGAACCGAGCGCTTTTACTATCCTAATGCAGAAAAAGGTACAGATACTAAGGGTGGCATGGCAAAAGCTGAGGCATATAAAGACGGAAAGCCGGTTCCGGCCGTTATTGATAAAAGCCGGGAAAGTCAGCTTCTTTTCGGGCAGATTGCTCCAAACGAGCAGAACCATTCGGAGTTCGTAAGCTATTTGCTTCAGTTGGGTACAATTGAAATAAGCAGTATGCCGGCAGAAAAGTGCGATCCTGTTCCGGAACCATATCCTTCTGATGGATCAATAGTTGAAAAAGGGGATCCGATCGATTTTCCGATTCCTGAGGAATATAAAAACAGGCGTGACAAGCTGTATTACATAATCGATCCTTCTGAGGATGAAATACCGGGGAGCGGATGCGCTTTTTACTACTATGGACCTTTCCACTGGCCTGAAGACAAGACCAATCCTCCTGTGTTTAGCACTCCGGGACATCACACTATAGCAGCACGTATGACAGCATACGGAAAGCAGGACAGTGATGTGCGCGTATTTGATTTTTATGTAAAGCCGAGTGTTCTTACAGGAGTGAAAGGCGTTTCAGCTTCATACAATTCTGTAAAGCTCACCTGGAAAGCTCAGTCAGGAATCTCCGGATACAGGATATACAGGGCTAAATCCGGAAAGACGCTGGTCAAGTATAAGGACATCAGTTCCGCGCAGGCATCTTTTACTGATAAAGGACTGACCTGCGGCACAACATATAAGTATGCAGTTGCAGCTCTTACAGAGGGCAGAGAAGAACCGCTGGTTGGGATCAGGTCCGGAACCATCAGTGTTAAACCCGTTCCGGGAAAACCAACCATCTCACTGACTGCCGGTTCGAAAAGAGTCAAGGTGAAGTGGAGCAAAGTAAGTGGTGCGTCAGGATATGTTATCTTGCGTTCGACAAAAAAAGCTTCAGGCTACAAGACTGTCAAGACCATAAAAAAAGGATCTGTGGTATCGTTCACCAACACAAAACTGGTAAAAGGCAGGATGTATTACTACAAAGTCTGGGCATACAGGCTGGTAAACGGGAAAAGAATATATGGAGCCTATTCTGCTATTAAAGGCACAAGGGCTAAATAATTAAGCCGTTTTTTATAACGTATTGTTTTTCATTTAAAGAGCTAAGGAGGAAAACATGAAAGCGGGAGGAAGACTCAACAAAGCCGCTTCTAAAGTGCTTATCGCACTTTTGGCGGTAACGATGGTCTTCACCATGATGCCTCTGGCAGGCAGTCCGGTATATGCGGAGGGAGGATCCGCATTATCGATTCAGACGCCTGCACTTGTTGTTACCGGACAGGGGCTGATCGGAGATGGAGGCGTATACAGTGCATCCAACGTGTCCAAAGAGAAATCTTACACTGTTGATGAACTTAAGTCTCTGGGTGAAGGTTATGTCGTTTACGGACAGAAGTATTCCGCAAAAAAATCCAAAACTCCATATTCAAAGAACTATTTTCTGGTGGATGGAGTTAGGGTAGATGCACTTCTGGGAAAGACTGAAGCTGAAATAACTGATGACGTCAGAGTCATTGCAACTAAGGGTTATGCGTCAGAATTCATCTATGGGAGAGAATACTCGAATGACGGTAAAACTCTGACTGTCGGCCTCGATCAACCTAGATACTTCTATACTTTCAGCAATGACCCTGAGGTTCCTGCAGAAAAAGGGCGAACAGGTACCTGCTGTAATTGGCTGGGCATCCGTGGATACCGGACTTGAGGATGGTTCAGTACCTGCAGCAATTCCGGAAGGAGATCCTCAGGAGCTTGGTTACCTGAGACTATATTGCGGACAGGTTGATGCAGAAGGCGGCGGAGCAGAGGATATGAACCAGCCGTTGTATAACGGTAAAGATGCATCTGATCAGGTACGCAAAGTTCAGGAGGGAGAGGCGATTGATGAGGTCGTTCTCACGATCGGAAATAAGACTTACACCCGCGCAGACGTGCTGATGATGGACTTTGCAGAGGCGACCTACACATATCAGACTACAGGTGGTTCTGTAACTGACTATGTCCGCGGCGTTCCTGCTTCTGTATTGCTTGATGGATATGACGACAGTGATGTCGTTGAATTCGCATCCGCAGACGGATACCCTGTCGATGCAAGCG
Source organism: Mogibacterium sp. (assembly GCA_017405845.1). Classification (GTDB taxonomy): domain Bacteria; phylum Bacillota; class Clostridia; order Peptostreptococcales; family Anaerovoracaceae; genus Crickella. Next base: position 27,640 of record JAFQZQ010000002.1, read on the forward strand.
GATATACTGTCAAGCAGCTTATAGACAATGACTACATGCTGGCATATGAAGAAGGCACCGACGCTGCAAATCTTGCAGGTATATATGATACTGCAAAGAAGGATACGTCCAAATACGGTTTCTTACGGCTGTATGGAGCTGACGAGAACGGCAAGCCTGCAAAGATGATAAATAATATTACCGTAACATCAGGCGGCTCCGGGATCGATTTTTCGAAGAGCCCGTATAAGCACATCACAAACGGCGGACAGGAAGGCAGCGGCCCATATAATATTGATTCTATAACGGGCGCTACGCTTACCATTGAGGGACCTGGCGTAAAGAAAAGCGTTCCGGTTTCGGTACGCGATCTTGAAGGAAGAGATGCCGGTGCAGTAAGAGCTGACTATACAGACAAGCGCGAAGGCAGCAATGTGACAAGAAAGTATGAAGGTATTGATCTGTACTACATACTGCACAGCATGTCGAGCGGTGATAACGGTATAAAGCTGACAGACCTGGCGAAAAAGGTCCTGATCAAAAACAGGAACCGCAAAACTATTGCCGAATTTACGCTCGATCAGGTGGATGAGGCCCATAACAGCGATACACCGATAATCGTTGCTTACGGAACCGCGTTGACAGACGAAACAAATATACGGCCATTCGTGTTCAACAATGGCGCAGGAGCAGATCCTGAACTCGGAAACGAGGATGGCTGTATCAAACTTGTCTACAACAAGGATTCAATTACCGGAGACATTAATACTGATTACACATTGTTCGGCAACATGGCATATATCTATGTTGCTGAGGCTGATGCTCCGGGTTACAAACACGACAAGGATCCTTATCAGTCACCTGATATTTCAAACTATATCCTTACTGTTACCGGTGATAAGGTAGGCAGGGAAGTCAACTATACTGTGAAGCAGCTGGAGAATATGGTAGCTTATGATGATGAGGGCAAGCCGGATAACAACGGTATGGGATACCGTGACGAATACAGCCTGGCTAATTCCAATTACTGGTATGTAAACGAGTATGAGGGAGTCCAGCTATGGAAACTTCTGCTGCAGTCCGGTGTGGATCCTGCTCTTGCAGAAGATGAAGAGACAATTGTCAGCTCCACGGCAACTGATGGATATCTGGCAACAGACAAGTTTACTGCTAAGCAGGTCGCGGACCCTGACAGTTTCGGATTCTACGAGAAGAACCCAGCTGACCTCAATGACGGCACATATGAGGGCAATGAGAACATCCGTGAGGGAGATGATGTTAGCACAGGAGACAAACTGCGTACCGGATATCCTGTACTAGTTGCTTATGGTGTAAACGGGTATCCGTATGTTGAGAAGGCGTCCCAGGCCGGATATCTGTCAGGACTGGAGAATGACGGAGGCCCGCTTCGCATAATATCCGGAAAGCTGAAATATAACCATGCAAACGGATCCAACCAGGCTAAACTTCTGGACAAGGTAATAGTCGGAGATAATTCATATCATTACAGTACTCACAAGTATCACAGTGATGATGTTTATAAGGCACTTGGAGAAAACGAGATCACTGTGAAAATACTGAACGGCGCAGATGAAGATTCACCTGTGCTGAAAGAGACGACATATAAAGTAGGAGATATAGAAGAGCTGATTTATGGCGGAGTGCTTACCAAGAATCAGCTTAGCGAAGCCAAGGTAAAGACATTTTACCAGATTGCAAAGAGCGGCATTGAGTACAGTGATCTGTATGAAGGTATAAACCTTAATTTCTTCCTTGAGCAGATCGTTGAGCTGCCGGGCAGTAAGGGAACTATAACCTTCAATAATGATGCAAGTAATAAGCTGAATCTGGAGGATGTACTGTCCGTTAAGAACGGAAGTAATACGGAAACAGAGATGGAAGGGCTTGTACCTGTCTTGGCATTCGGTAAGAACGGTGCACCTATGGTCGCAACCAAGAATATTTCAGACGGATATCAGGATACGATAGAGCTTGCAGCAGGAACAGAATATGAGAACTCTATAGAGGTCAAAAACAACGGAGGTCCGCTGGCAGTACTGTTCCCGCATACTGACAACAGTGTTTCCGGTAAGAGCTTCACGAATGTGACTTCTATTACAATAAATCTGTCACCTGACAAGTATGCTCATACGGAAGAACCGTATAACACCTACGCAGATTATCAAGTCGTTATCAGTGGTGAAGGAACCAGACTGACAGAGCCAAAAGCTTTTGCACTTTCAGAGCTGGAAGGAAAACAGGCTATCGCATTCACGGGCGACTACAGCGTTCTGAAAAACGGAGCAACAGAGCCTGCTCAGGCCAGATACCGCGGCATAGACCTTTATAAGCTTCTTACATCCACATCAGTCGGACTCAAGAGCAATGCTGACAAGGTCATAATTACGACTACTGATAATGAGAGTAAAGAATTTACCCTTGGTGATATAAGAAAATCCTATATGAATCCTGTTACGGGAGAGACCGGACTGCCGGTGATCCTGGCCTATGGCAGCGGTAAAGCCGGAGAGCAAGACAAGGAAAACGGAAAACCTCTCGTACCATCGAGTAAGGATAACGGATATGATGAGGAATTCGGTAACAGCGGGGGACCGGTACGACTGGTAGTAGGACAGGAATCAGCCGATGATGTCAACAGCGGTAAAAACATAAAGTTCGTAAAATCGATCGAAGTTACCGCATCTGAGATAGACAGCTGGAATCACAGTGTAAGCGAGATCTTCAAACAGTATCTGACGGAGACGGTCAATCTTCAGGTAGTGGACAAAGACGGCGCTGAGCTTTTCAGCAAGGTCTACACGATTGAACAGCTCGAGAGTCAAACGGGACTCGTTGAGCGCACAGAGGCAAAGACCACACAGACTGACACCTGGGAAGGAATCAATTTATGGGATTTCGTTACCCAGGAGACTGCCGGAGTAAGCGGTATAGATGATCCTATAAAGGTTGAGGTGACTGCCGCTGACGGCTTCAGTAAGGATTTGAGGTCGATCTGCGGAATGGATGCGCTGCGCGACGGCATAAAGGATGGTTCAGCATATGTTCCGATTCTGCTGGCATACGGTGTAAACGGCTATCCTCTGGTAATAGGCGATAAAACTCATAGCGATGGCGAAGGATATGATGCAACTGCCGGTAATAACGGTGGCCCAATAAGACTTATTGTTCATAATAATCAGGGAGCATCGCTGACTTACATCAAGAGTATAAAAGTAACAGTAGGAGAAGGCGGCGGCCAGCCTGAGGTGCCGGCTGACTTCACTATCAAAGGGCTCAAGAGCGGCGATATCAAGATGTCTGTCGATGATATCAAAAACCTGAAAAATAAAGCCGGTGATGTAGTCGGCCAAGCTGAAGGCGATTACGTCAGAAAGGGTATTATGAAAAAGGTCAAGGGAGCTCTGCTTAAGAACATCCTTGCTGCAAACGGTGTTGAAAATGAAAATGCCGTGATAACGCTCAATACACCTGATGCTTTTGAAACAACTGAAAGGGGAGCATCCTACAACAACATCACACTTAAGCAAGCTGTTGATCAGAAGTACTTCCTGGCATATCAGGAGTGGGATGCTGAAGCTAAAGAATGGAAAGATATCGACGATACTGTTAAGGGAACGGATATCCACACTAACCTGAGGATGTACCGCAATTACTGCGAAGCGAACGGTCTGAGTAATCAGGAGGAGTGGTATGACGAGTGCACGAATATCACAGCCATTACACTCGACGTTCCTGAAGTTACTGCATTCAAGGAGTATCCTACTGCCGGCGGTATCCGTTCCACATGGATGGACAAGGACAACACCATCTGGGTAGGAACTTATGGCGGAGGACTGTACTACAAGAAGGCCGGCGAGACAGAATTCAGCAGATACAATACAGGCAGTACTCCTGCTCTTAAGACAGACTTCACTTCAGCCGTAGCAGCGGATGCTGAAGGCGGCATCTGGGTCAGCCAGAATGCAAGTTACACCAATCCTGGCAACAATCAGGGTGTGCTTTACATTAAGGGAAATGAAGTAACACAGTATCTCGCAGGTACAGATCCTGCTACGATACCAAACAATTACGTCCAGGCTATCAAGGTCGCTACGGACGGAAAGGTGTGGTTCGGCTCGTTTGGCGGACTGACGATCTACGATCCTGTTGCAGGAACATGGACGACATACAGCAAGGCAGACAAAGAGGAATTCCCGGCAACATCTGTCTGCACTATCACTCTTGACGGAGATGGAGGAGCATGGCTCGGATTCTATCCTGATGGGAATGGAACTGCAGAGAAACCTTATGCGGGAGGATTCTGCCATATTGCAGCAGACGGAACTGTAGGTAATGTTGTGAATGCGGGCGGCGAAGGCGACCCGATGTTTGCACAGTCATGGGTACGCAGCATCGCGATAGATCAGAAGGGTACAGTTTGGGCAGTAGCTGCCGGAACAAATATTGAAGAAAATGTCGGCGGCGTGATCTGGAAGTGGAAGTCAGGCAATGCTGAACCGGAGAGATATACAGGAAAAGATGTCCTGGGCGATTATCTTGACGGCAGCAACACAACGGAAGTCCGTGTCATTGCGGTCGATAAGGACGGATCGCTCTGGTTCGGAACATCCTCTGACGGCGTTCTCAAAGTTGAGAATCCTAAGCTCATTGACGGAAAGATGACAGTTGCGGCTCAGTACGCTAAAGAGACCGGATCGTGGAGCGCTGCAAACATGAACAATGTATACAGCATCGACTTCTGGAACGATGGAACCGCATATGTCGGTACCGCAGGCGGACTGCTGGTACTCGGCGACGAACCTGAATCCGGCGGCGGCGATGAACCTTCAGATGAGCCTGCAGGTGATGCTACACCTGATACTGCTGACCTGACAATTACAGGAGATGTTCTCACGAGAGACGGATACTTCACAATGAAAGGTATCAAAAATGCAGAAGGCCTCGTGAAGACCAATGCAACGTTCAGCTGGAAGAATTCCTCAGGAACAACGGGAACATCAGCGGTGGAAGGTGCTACTCTGGAGAACATATTCAACGATGTCATCGGTGTAAAGGAAGGATACAGAGTCTTATCTGTAGATGTTTATGCATCTGATGGAAAGATGAGTACCTACACGTCAGAGGAGGCATTCAATGAGGCCCTCGACGGTAATAAGGCGATGTTCATCTGGAAAGAAGCTGAGAACGGCGGAGAAGAACAGAAGGTAACAAAGGTAGTCCGCGGGCAGCTTACTGAAGACGAAGCCAATAAGGGCAAATGGGTCAAGAATGTCTGCAAGATAGTAGTCAACGGAAGCATCATAGTCGACCCTGAGACGGTAGCTGATGATGTCGATGCACTTCCAAAGGATGTAACGACTGCCGATAAGGAGGCAATCGAAAAGGCACGTGAAGAGTTCAATGCGCTGACAGAGACAGAGAAGGCGGCACTTCCGGCAGGTACTGAGGAGAAGCTTGAAGCTGCAGAGGCAAAACTTGTGGCTGCAGAGGTCGTAGAGACCGCCGAAGCAGTAAAGAAGCTGGCGGAATCCCTGATTGAAGCTGCGCAAGGCGGTTATACGGCAACAAATTATACTGCTTCGACCTACATGGCTTATGAACAGGCATTCACTGCAGCGCAGGCTGTAATGAGCGATCCTAATGCTACAAAGGCTGAGATCGATGCAGCTAAAAAAGCCCTCGATGAAGCTAAAGCTGCTCTCGTTGAGAAGAAGGCCAACCCGATGCAGGTGACCGTCAAGACAAAGACTGTCAGGGCTTCTGCACTGAGAAAAGCGAAGAGAGTCGTGGCACCTGTTACAGTGAAGAATGCGGTCGGAAAGAAGACGTTCAAGAGGATAAGCGGAAGCAAGAGGCTTATACTCAACACCAAGACCGGAAAAATCACCGTAAAGAAAGGAACCAAGAAGGGAACCTATAAGCTCAGAGTGAAAGTAACTGCGGCAGGCGGAGATAATTACAAGTCGCTGTCCAGGACAGTTACAGTCAGGATAAGGGTCAAATAGTACTTCTGAAACCCGCTTATTCTTACAAGTAATAATTGGATGCAATAGCTCTCCCGTCAACAGGGAGAGCTATTGTGATAAAATATAATAAGTATAACTATAATCTGGAGAACAATGTACAGAAGTCAGATATCAACAAAAGACAACAGACGCAGGGGGAGGCTGATAATTCCGGCTCTTTTTCTTGTGCTGCTTGCATTAATACTGGCATGTCTGTGCATAGGAAAATATCAGATATCACCGGGTGAATGCCTGAAGATACTTTCTGGCAGACTTACCGGTGTACAGCCGTCATGGGACGGAATGGATGAGAATATGCTGATGGGAGTCAGATTGCCGCGCGTGATGGCTTCAGTCATCGTCGGTGCTGCTCTCGCTCTGTCCGGAGCGGTGTATCAGGGAATATTCAAAAATCCTCTTGTGTCTCCTGACTTCCTCGGCGTTTCAGGCGGAGCCTGCATAGGAGCAGCGATCGCTATACTGATGTCGTTTTCGTCGGTCATGGTGCAGATCACGGCATTTGCCGGAGGACTTCTGGCCGTCTTTATAACGATGATGATACCTAAGTTGCTGAGAAGTGAATCGGGGATAATGCTGGTGCTGGCCGGAATAATAGTCGGAGGTGCCATGTCGTCAATACTTGGTTTCATCAAATATATCGCGGATCCTGAGACTCAGCTTGCTGCAATCACATACTGGCAGCTCGGAAGCTTTGCCTATGTAGACAACATGGCAATACTCAGCATACTGCCGCTGAGCATCGCAGCAACGGCAGTATTGCTTGCGATGTCATGGTGGATCAACATTCTTTCACTCGGAGAGCAGGAGGCGAAGAGCCTCGGCGCAAGGGTGAATGTACTCAGAAGTGTATGCATAATCTGTTCTACAGTGCTGACAGCAGGTGCTGTCTGCATATCCGGAACGATAGGCTGGGTAGGTTTGGTGATACCTCATTTCGGACGCATGCTGGCAGGCTCGGACAACAGAACGCTGCTGCCTGCATCGATGATAATCGGCAGCATTTTCATGCTTTTCGTGGATACAGTGACGAGAATGGCAGGTCCTGCTGAAATGCCGGTGAGCATACTGACCGGTCTGATCGGAGCTCCGTTCTTCGCATGGCTGCTGTACCGTCAGCGCCGCATTTTGAATTAGGATAACTGAGGATGAACGAACTGATTTACGAAGTCGATAATATAAGTTTCAGATATCCCGGATACGACAGATATGTGCTTAACGGGGTGTCACTTAGTCTGCAAAAGGGTGGTATCCTTTGCATTCTCGGTCCTAACGGGGCAGGTAAGACTACTTTGCTGTCTTGCATGGCAGGACTGCTTAAGCCTTATTCGGGCACGATAAGACTTTGCGGCAGGGATCTTAGCGGCATGAGTGAAAAGGAGACTGCAAGGCTTGCCGGATTCGTACCCCAGATGCATGTTCCTTCATTTGACTACAGAGTTATCGATTTTGTTCTGATGGGAAGGGCGCCGCATACGGGTATTTTCAGCAGACCATCTGCAGAAGAAGAGAAAATGTGCCTTGATGTGCTGGAGAATATGGGACTGGGTCATATCGCATTCAAGTCGTATCTTGACATAAGCGGAGGAGAAAGGCAGCAGCTTCTTATAGCGCGCGCAATCATCCAGAGCCCGGAGGCAATACTTTTTGATGAGCCGACGGCCCATCTTGACTACGGCAACCAGCACCGAACGCTCAGCAGGATCAAACAGATGGCTTCAGAAGGTTATTCAGTTGTTATCACAACACATAATCCTGACCACGCACTTCTTCTCGGTGATCAGGCTGCGATCGTGAGTAAAGACGGATCGGTTATACAGGGAAGCAATGCAGACATACTTACTGAGGAGAGGCTCAGTGAAGTGTACGGAATGGACATAAGGATCAGATACATAGAAGAATTGGGGAGGACGGCATGTCTCGTACCGGGATTATGAAAAAAACCGCAGCTTTCCTGATCGCAGTACTGCTTCTTATGACATCAGTAATGGCGACGGGATGCAGCGGCAAAACTGACGGAAGCAGCTCAGAAGCCCCCGGCAATGCTGCGGGAACTGTTGTTTCGGAGACTGATACCGAACTTACAATAGTCGATCAGGCAGGCAGGGAGGTCACCGTGACCAGGGATCCCGGATCGATCGCACTCTGCTACAGGGTAGTGATAAGATTCCTGATAAACCTGGGCGTCGGAGACCGGATAACAGGCATCGGCAAATCAGAACCTTTCCTGGAAGAAGTGCAGCCATCACTTAAGGACTGCACTGATGTCGGCAAAGGTGTAGCAGATATTGAGGCTTTGGCTGAGCTGAAACCGGATCTTTTTATACATAAGGCATCTGACATTGAAACCCTTGAAGCGGTGCAGAAGATCGGTATTCCTGCAATAGGCATAGAAGTGGAGACTCCTGAAGACATGGTCAATGCACTCGGCCTTCTGGGAAAGGTGTGCGGTGCAGAAGAAAAGGCACAGGAGCTTATTGATTATTATCAGGGCAGCATAGAAAGATCCCGTAAGCTCGCGGAATCGATACGCGATGAAGACAGGGTGACTGCGATCGTCATGGGCTCATCTATCGGCAAGGTCGCAGACGGATCGATGCTGCAGGGCCGGATGCTGGAGACTGCGGGTGCCGTCAACTGTGCGGCAGATCTCAGGGCGACGGAGCTGTGGCCGGCTGCCGGAGCTGAACAGATCTTCAACTGGGATCCGGACTATATCTTTATCACCGGAAGCGAGGGATCCGTATATACTGCTGATGATATATATAATGATCCGGCATGGTCCGAACTGAAGGCGGTCAGAAACAAGCATGTGCTGGTGATACCTTCAGAGAAGGATTCGTGGGAGTTCCCGGGTGTTATCAGTGCCCTGGGAATCGAATATATGATGACGGTAATGTATCCTGATCTGCTGAGTGAAAATGAGCTGGTAAAAAACGTTGAATCTTTTTATGAACTCGCATACGGGAGAGCATACAGCAGGAAAGAACTCGGATACTGATCTATATGAACTGGGGAAAGAACGGACAGACAAGATCGAAAATACTGGCGGGAATGGCAGCAACTTTACTATTGTTGTCGCAGTTCCTGTGGATGCTGCCGGCTTTCACCTATGCTGAAACAGCCGGAGATGTTCTTGTGGTCAGAGTCCAGTACTATGGCGAGATAGGCAGCAAGGTACGTGAGAAGGCCCGCTTCACGAGGAAACAGCTGGAGGCGATGGGATCGCGTACATATTACTACTCAAACATAACCAGGGTCGGAACAGTAATGTCCATGGCAGCTCATGGGCCTGAAGTGATGACTATAATAAAGCAGGCGAGGATCGATCCGGAATCGATAAAGAATGTCACATTCAGGACTACTGACGGATATACCCGTAATTTCACGGTAAAGAATCACCTTACAGCAAAGAAATACTACTATCCGAATCTTGCTTCATGCTATGAAAGAAATGATGCGGGGAACGCATTGACCCCACTGGAAGGAGCAACTGAGGATCGTGAGATAGTTCCTGCGATACTCGCACTTCAGTTCGGTGAGTCCAAGGAGCCGGGGATCCATGCCGAAGACCTTCAGATGGATGTCAAAAAAACCTACAGATTCTGTATGGGCCAGGGCGATCTGAAAGAGGGAAAGATGACGAACCCGAGTGACGGCGGAGGTGATATAACATCCATGGAATCCTGCCACAGCATCTACGGGATAGATATCACTCTTGCCGGTTCGCCGATCCGGGGAATGAGCCTTGATCTGGACGACCCGAATATCGAGGTAGGAAGTTATAAGCAGATATCAGTGCATCTGGATGTCGATGAGTTGTTCGCAGATGAGTTTACGGCGGATGATCTGACCTGGATAAGCAGCGATCCGTCTATAGCCGAAGTTGACAGCGACGGTGAAGTGACTGTCCACAGACAGGGCACTGTAACGATAACTGCCGTTGCACCGGATGGAACCAAAGCTTCCATAACCATAAACGGTGTCGGAGATGACGAAGAGGAGGAAGAAGAGGAACCGTACGAAGAACCGGAGAGAGATAATAGCAGAAGCAGCAATCAGAGAAGCAGCAAAACTGCAGAGGACGCCAAAACTGCAGAGAATACAGACATTAACGAAACAGAACAGACTGCAAAGGCTGTTTCGATCAAATACCATGAGATAGTGCTTGGAGATGTTGTCGTGGACGAAGCCGCGCCAACAGAGGAATTCAGAAATAAGATATCTGAGGATGCGCAGGCTCTCGATGAAGCGCGCACATACAGTCCTGCAGCAGCAGCGGGCACTGCGGCCGGAGCGGGTTCGCTCTGCCTGGCAGGAGCCATATCAAGAATAATCCGTTACAGAAAGAACTTTTAAAGGAGACTGAAATGTCAGAAGCGGTAAAAGACGTATTGAGAGTGATCACTGAATCACTGCAGATCCCGACCATAATCATTTTGATATTGCTTATAGCTTTATCGATCCTGATGCTCGGAGGGCTCATAGCTGAATCCTTCACGGATCACAGGAAGCTGAAAACCAGCATTCCGGAGCTGATCGACAGCCTGCAGGGCAAGGATCCTGCAGAAATGTATGAGGTCATCAGCCGCGCGCAGATACTGAAAAGACAGAAAAACGCATTGTTCTTTCTGATTGACAGATCGGACTATCCTGACAATACGCGCGAAGCACTCGCGCGTCAGCTCATTGCAGATGAAGAAGCACGCTACAGGAAGATCACTAAGATCACGGATATCGTAGCAAGAGTTGCTCCGATGTTCGGTCTCATGGGTACGCTGATCCCTCTCGGACCGGGACTTATAGCACTCGGCCAGGGTGATACCAAGACGCTGTCAGACTCGCTCCTGATAGCATTTGATACTACAGTAGCAGGACTCATCACCGGAGCTGTCTCGTACTTTATTTCGGGTGTACGTAAGAGCTGGTATGAAAGATACATGGTGGCTCTTGAAACACTGATGGAGACAGTTCTTGAGGAGCAGGCTCAGGAACAGGCGAGATCTCTCAGGAAAGGGGAATGAAATGAGACTGAACAAGGGTAAAGGTCTGCGGGTCAAATACACTGATGATGATTTCAGCCCAATGGAAGGTGTCGGAAACATGGCGGACGCAATGCTTGTCTTTGCCTGCGGGATCCTGCTCGCGCTTATCATGAGCTGGAACGTTGAGATCACTGAACGCGGCGAGATCAACTATGATGCCGGTGTTAAGTATGAGGTCGAAGGTATAGGTGAAGAAACATATGAGGACATAGATCCGTCAGAAGGTCTGGAGGAAATGGGCAAGGTATACCTTGACCCGCAGACAGGCAAGTATTACGTAATAGAAGACTAGTCAGCATGGGAAAGAGGCTATGAGGATGCACAGGGCCAAAACTGAATCAGGGATAATCAGGGCGGTATTGTTTATTACCTGTATTCTCCTCGCTCTTTTGCTGCCGGCGTGTGGTACAGATGATATAGATATCAGCGACTATGAGAATGAGAAGATCGAGCTCATAGGCATTGAAGATGGGCCAGTTGCTCTTACCATTGCCGATCTCAAGGGCATGGAATGCAGGACACTGAAGACAGAAAGCACGAGCGATAAGATAGGCAGGGTGAAGGCTACCGGTCCTGAACTGGATACTGTTCTCGGAAAGTATGGTGCCTCGAAAGCAGACTTTTCGAAAATCATAATCAACGGCTCCGATCAGTATGATGTTAAGCTCCTGAATGATTATATTACGGAGCATGATATCTATCTTGCTTTCGGGATCGACGGAGAACCGCTTGACGAAGAGAGTGCTCCTTGCCGTATCATAATCCCGAAGTCAGATTCGGCATACTGGGTAAGAATGGTAACGTCAATAGAATTCATAAGGTAAAGCACCGCACAGAGGTTAATGACGATGTATGACGAGGTCTGGGCAGTTGATGCGGATCGAATAGAGGCTTTTTTCAGGGAACACCCCGGTGATGTCACGGTGATTCCTTTGCCTGACAGAAGGCTGGGGTCGATGGTAATGCCTCAGACGCGGATCATAATCACGGGGGAAAATGCTGATGAGCTGTACCGACGCTTCTATCTGAGTTTTATGACTGCGGGAGGCTAGACATAATTGAAATAAACATACAGGCCGGGAATGATCCCGGCCTGTTTCGGTATTTATGGGGTTTTCAGAAAGCTTATCAGTCAAGCGTTTCGTAACCAAAGGTGCTGGCCATTACACGGGCCATTCTCTCCTTGCGGCATGTGTCGCAGAGGCAATCCGGCTCGTTGCCGCTCCTCTTTGCAGCTTCCGCTATCTGTTCAGGAGTGCCTATGACTTCGCCGCAGCGCTCGCAGTGAACAAGATCAAATGTCTTGCCCCAGATCGTGCGGGTATTGAAGTCTTCAGTCATCTCTATTGCATTTGTAGGGCATACCTTTGCGCATGCGCCGCATCCTATGCATACGCTGCTTGGATCTCCGTAAGGAGTAGAGATGGCTTTTGTGATGCCCCTGTTTACTGTGGAGATAGCTCCGACAGACAGCGATCCGCACACCTTTGCACAGAGTCCGCACATGACGCATTTTTCTCCGTCAACCTTGAGGAATCTGTCGATCTCAGGTGCCTTGTAATATTTACACAGCCTTGCGATCTCCGGGCTTTCCGGAGCGCGTTTTGCAAGCAGGGTGAGGATCATGGCTCGTTCGCGTTTGATGCGTTCGCTGTTGGTTTCGACTTCTATCTCGCTGTTTACCGGATAGACACAGGATACCACGACGCTCTTTCTGCCTCTGTCGGTGATCTCTACAATGCATAAACGGCAGGCACCCATGCCTTCTTCGATAGAATCATGCTGACAAAGGGTAGGGATGGTGATGCCGTTGCGGCGCGCTATATTAAGCAGAAATTCACCTTTTTCGCAGGTACATTCTTTGCCATCGATTTTTATGATCATTATGCCTGCCTCCCTTCTGTAAATACTGCATCGAATCTGCAGGTCTCACGGCAGCTTCCGCATGCGATGCATATGTCGGGGTCTATGCTGTGAGGCTGCTTTACCGATCCGGATATGGCGCCGGCAGGGCATGCTCTTGCACATGATGTACATCCTTTGCACTTTTCAGGATCTATCCTGAATGTGGTCAGGGCCTTGCAGACTCCTGCAGGGCATCTGTGCTCGAGGATATGTGCCTCATATTCATCCCTGAAGTACTTCAGAGTGGTCAGCACAGGGTTTGGAGCTGATTTACCGAGAGCACAGAGCGAGCAGTCTATCATCATCTCGCCAAGCGACTCGAGAAGATCAAGATCTTCCATGGTCCCGCGTCCTTCGCAGATGTCAGTGAGGATCTCGAGCATTTGCTTGAGACCTTCACGGCAAGGGGTGCATTTGCCGCAGGATTCGCCGCAGAGGAAGTTGACGTAGTACCTTGCAACGTCGACCATGCAACTGCGGTCATCCATAACGATCATGCCGCCGGATCCCATCATGGCTCCATATGCCTTCAGAGTGTCGAAGTCGACCGGAAGGTCGAGCATGCTTTCAGGTATGCATCCGCCTGACGGTCCGCCGGTCTGTACAGCCTTGAACGGTCTGTCGCCCTTGAGACCGCCTCCGATGTCAAATATGAGCTCGCGGAGGGTAGTGCCCATAGGAACTTCAACAAGTCCTGTTCTTTTTACTTTACCTACAAGGGCAAAAACCTTGGTGCCTTTGCTCTTTTCGGTTCCTACCGAAGCGTAGGATGCACCGCCGTGGCTGATTATGTAAGGAACGTTTGCGAGAGTCTCAACGTTGTTGAGGACTGTCGGCTGATTCCACAGACCTCTCTGTACGGATCTGATGTACTTTGCACGTGGTTCTCCGACCTTTCCCTCAACGGACTGCATCAGTGCGGTAGACTCACCGCATACGAAGGCTCCGCCGCCGCGGACGACTTCGAGGTGAAGCTTTCTGCCGGATCCGCAGATATCGTCTCCGATGAATCCTGCAGCTTCAGCATCTGCAAGAGCTTTTTTGACGTTCTTTACCGCCAGGTTGTACTCGTCACGGATATAGAGGTATCCCTGCTCTGATCCGATAGCCAGCGCACAGATGGCAAGGCCTTCGATTACGCTGTGAGGGTCTCCTTCGAGTATGGACCTGTCCATGAATGCACCCGGGTCACCTTCATCACCGTTACAGGCAACGTACTTAGGGAAGTTGTCATATCCGAGCGCTGTGCGCCATTTGCGTCCGGTAGGGAATCCGGCTCCGCCGCGGCCTCTGAGGCCGGAAGCGTCGATCTCATCGATTATTTCCTCCGGAGTCATTCCCAGGGCTTTTTTGAGAGCCTCGTAACCGCCTGAAGCGATATAGTCTTCTATATGGGAAGGAGAGATCTTACCTATGTTGCGAAGGGCGATCTTCATCTGAGGAGCGTAGAACGGGTTCTCGTCCTGGCTTTTAACGTATTCACCTTTATCATTCCTATACAGCAGCTTTTCTACCAGCTCTCCGTTGATAATGGTCTTTTCAATGATATCTTTTACATCAGACACCTTTACATGGTAATAGGAGATCTCATCAGGGAGGATGGTTACAAGCGGTCCGTTTTCACAGAAGCCGTTACATCCTGTGCGTTTTATATCGCACTCTACAAGGATGCCGTCTTCGGTGGCTGTCAGACGTTCGAACTCTTCTGCGACTTTGGCGCTGCCATTGGCCAGACATCCTGTGCCGCAGCAAATGCGAATGGTTTTCATCTTCTAGCCCTCCTTCCTGTAGGATTCGATCACACCCGGGAGCTTTTCCATTGTCATCTTTCCGTAATATGTGTCATCTACGACCATGACAGGAGCCAGAGCGCACGAACCGAGGCAGTTCACCAGCTCAAGGCTGAACAGACCGTCCTCTGTCGTCTCACCATCGGATATGCCGAGAACACGGGTCACACCTTCTACGAGTGTCATGGAACCGCGGATATGGCAGGCAGTACCGTCGCACAATTTTATAATATGCTTTCCCTTCGGCTTGAGCGAAAGTGCCTTATAGAAGGTCGCCATGGAATAGAGAGAGGAGAGGGGCACGCTGAGGTAATCTGCGAGCGCCTCGAGACCTTCTCTCGGGATATACTGGAATTCATGCTGCAGGTCCTGCATGATAGCCAGGCTGTAATGCTGGTCAGCAGGATAACTCTGCAGTATCTTTTTTATTTTATTTACATTAACAGGCAATTGTTCGTACCAGCCTTTCTGTTTAGCCCCCTGCTACAACAGGGAATACAAGTACGGTATCTGTGTCTTTAAGAGGAGCTCCCGGGCCACCGATGAAATCTATGCGGCGTCCGTTGACCATGATGATCGAGCGGTCGCTGATACCGCTGCCGTCAGGAGTGAGCAGTTCAGAGCGGAACTTGTCGCCGAATTTGTCTGCTATCTGATGGCATAGTTCGATGACTGTGGCTGCTTTTTCAGGCCATTCCATCTCTTTGCATCCGGCAAAATCCGGATCGCGGTAGTATGCGAAGTATTTTACAGTCATACCGGACCTCCTCTGATAATGCATCAAATCCGGAAGCGGTGATTTGCCGCTCCCGGATCAATAGATGTATTTATCAAATAATATCAGATGTTATTAGTTGAGACCAAGCTCCGCATCCTTTTCAGGAGTAGGGATACCATCAGCTGTCCAGCCGCGTACCTCATAGTACTCCTTGAGCATCGTATGGAGCTCGCTGACCTTGCCCTTGGCAGGGCCGTTCTTGAGCTCTTCTCTGAGCAGACGAGGCGGGAGAGTATCCTTTTCTACACCTGCTACGATGTTGAACTTCTTTTCGAGGTTCCAGATGCGCTCACCCTTGAGCAGGATGTCTTCGTCGGATTCACCGTCCCAGCCGCATGCCTCTCTCAGCATGCCTGCGATCTCAGGCAGTCCCTGGCCGAATGTAGTAAACAGGCAGATTCCGGAGGAATCGCAGAGTGCTGTCAGATCCTGGAAGACCTTGAGCAGTGCAGCTTTTCCTTCAGTTACAAGCGGATCCATGGCTACCGGGATACCGAGTACTTCAGGCGAGATCATGTATCCTCTTACGTGGCAGCCGCCTCTGTTGGATGTAGCGTAGTTGAGGCCGATACCCTGGATGGCACGTCCGTCGTAAGCAGGCATTTCCTGCTTCTTTACAGACATAGAGAGTTCAGGATGTCCATACTTCTCTGCCATGCGGTATGAACCGAGGCCGAGTATCTTTCCGAAGCCTTCGCCCTTGCATGTCATTTCGGTAGCATCTACCATAGCCTGGGCATCACCGAATCTCAGCGGGAATCCGACTTCTTCTTCCTTGATGCATCCCATCTCGAAGAGCTCCATAGCGCATGCTATGGTAGCACCCATTGTGATAGGGTCGAGACCGTACTGGTTGCAGAGGAAGTTCGCCTTGCAGACAGCGCCGAGATCATCTACTCCGCAGTCAGATCCGAACGACCAGCCTGCTTCGTACTCAGGACCTTCGCCTCTTGACTTGAAAGCTCCTTCTGCAATGTCTACGATTCTGCCGCAGCCGATGGAGCAGCCGAAGCAGCCTTTATTGCGGATCAGATGTCTGGCAGCAAGTGTTTCACCCGAGATATCGTCAGCCTGTGGGAAGAGGGCTCCGTCTCGTCCGTTGTTGACAGGAAGTCCGCCTACACCGTTGACGATATTTACAAGGATCATGGTTCCGAGCTGTCCGAGACCGGCACCCGTTACAGGATGTGCAGCGAGTGTTGCTCTTGCATCTGCACATTCCTTGAAGAATGCATCCGGATGAGCGACCTTGACAGACTGTGTTCCCTTAACAACAATAGCTTTGAGTTTCTTCGAACCCATTACAGCTCCTGTACCGCCTCTGCCGGCAGCGCGGTGCTTGTCGTTCATGATGCCTGCAAAGAGTACTCCTTCTTCAGCAGCCTTTGAAATAGTGGCTACTCTGAAGTTCTCACCGCACTCTGCATAGAGAGCCTCTGTAGCATCGAATACGTCCGAGCCCCAGATGGCTTCTGCGTCTCTCAGCTCAACGAAGTCATCGTTGATGTAGAGATATACAGGCTTTTCGGAAATGCCCTCGAAGATGATGCCGTCATATCCGGCATACTTCAGTTCAGGACCGAAATGTCCGCCTGAGTTGGATGCTTCAATGGTTCCTGTGAGAGGAGATTTGCAGATGACGTTGTAACGTCCGCCTGATGTTGCAAATGTTCCTGTCAGAGGACCTGTCATGAAGATGAGGTTGTTGCCCGGTCCGAACACGTCACACTTTGGGTCGCACTCATCGCAGAAATACTTGGTTCCGAGACCTCTGGCACCTACGAAATCATGGGCGCTTTTTTCGTTGAGAGGCTCTTTTGTGATCTTACCGCTTTCAAGATTGACGCGGAGGATCTTTCCGATATATCCGTTATTCATCTTTACGCCTCCTCTCCGATAAGATCTCTGTACTGTGCGCTTACTGCAGCTCTCTTATCATGGATTGCATCAGTATCGATGAACTCAAGAGCATGTCCAGGGCAGAATTTTACGCACTTAGGGTCGCCGTCGCAGAGGTCACACTTGAACACCTTTTTAAGAGCAGGATGATATGAGATGTTGCCGAGCGGGCAGGCGTTCTCGCACATCTTGCAGCCGATGCACTTCTTGTAGTTGATGACAACTGCGTTGTTTTCATTGCGGGTGATGGCTTTTACAGGACATACCTTCATGCATGAAGGCTCTTCACACTGAAGGCACATCATCGGAATAGCTACAGCGGCTTTCTCATACTCGAATACATGAACATTGGCATACTTAGGATTGAATTCTCCGTAGTGGCCGAATGAACATGCAAGCTCGCATGTACGGCAGCCGATGCATTTTTCCGGCTTGATCACTAACTGTTTCATAATATCGCGGGCACTGAAAAAGGCCCTTCACCTCCCTTATAAATACTTTTATAAAAGAACTAATATCTACGTATTTATTTTAAAACAAAGTTATTCCTTAAAATAATATCGGGAAAGGGGTTCCATATTGCTTTTTGGAATAAGCGGAGAATATAATCCAGATATCATGAACATACAGAATCTTAGATATTTCGCAATAGTGGCCAAGCTTGAGAACGTTTCAAGAGCTGCGGAGCTGATGCACACCTCGCAGTCATCCATTTCCAAGAACATTTTCACGCTTGAAGAAGAGCTCGGAACGAAGCTTTTTGACAGACACGGCAAAAAGCTTGTACTTAATGATGCCGGAAAGAGATTTCTGCAGAGCTGCGACCGTATCCTTCAGGAGACCGAGACAGTAACAAAGGATCTCAGGCACATGTCTACAGGAGATGACAATCTTATAAGGATATGTGCTGAGGGACTGGACCCGCATCTGTTCACATTCATGTCGATATTCCGGGTGTCTTATCCTGAAGTGGAATATGCGGTTGACTCGATCCCGGATGGCGACGAACTTCCGGACATCAACAGATATGATCTGATAATTTATCCTGATGAGCTTAAGTACAGGAAGTTCAAAGGCATAGATTTCTATACTGAAAAATATCTGTTTGCAGTCAGAAACGATAATCCGCTGTCTGAGAGGGTGTCTCTGCCGGTCAAGATGATGAACGGACTTCCTATGGTATTCCTTAACCATAAGCTTGCGTACGAGTATCCTTACCATGTTTGTCTGGCACAGACAGTCAAGATGAGCTCGGTAAATTTCGTGGATTCAAGGGATCTGCATCGCCAGATGATATCCAACGGCATAGCTTGCGGATTCGTTCCGGAGGGGAGTGCGGAAATCTACCGAAACGACACCAGGATCAAACTGCTTCATCTGACTGACGACCGGTTCTCAAGACAGATGAAGGTCTGCTTTAAAAGAGAAAAGCACCTCTCCGTTCTGGGAGGTGCCTTCAGGAAGTCAATGATAGAGTATTTCAATCTGCAAAGTGAATGATATCGAAGCTCATATCGGCGATTGAGCCTATAAGCAGACTTTTTTCAAGCGGTACATCAAGGCCGCACAGATATCTGATCGCTGTCGATGCTTCTATCGCTGCACAGATCGCAGGAGTTACGGGCAGAGAAGTCTTCGATGCAGGGGTGTATCCTTCGGGATACATCTGGTGCAGCAGCCCGGATCCCGGAGGAACAAGCATGGCCTGAAGATCCCAGCCGCAGATCGCACCGTGAACAATAGCAAGACCCGCTTCAGAGGCTGCATCCTCAAGAACGAGCCTGGAAGCCGCATTATCAAGAGCATCAACAACAAGATCCGCATCCGCCATCAGTATGGATGCGTTTTCTTTTGTAAAGAATTCACATACCGGTGTGACATCGATCGAAGGATCGATCGCTCTGACGCGTTCAGCAGCGGCGAGAGCTTTTTTCTGACCTATATTTTCAGAAGTGCTGAGTATCTGTCTGTTAAGGTTCGATTCCTCGAATACATCACCGTCTACTACGGTGAAGGCACCGACACCGACACGTGCCAGATACTCGATTATATTGCCGCCGAGTCCGCCGCAGCCAACAACAAGAACTTTGCTGCAGGCAAGCTTTTCCATGTTTTCTTCAGACAGGGCAGGGATGTTCCTGCTGTGTCTGGTCTTTATCTCTGCCATCTCATACCTCTTTTCTGCTGCGCTGTATGTGCGAAGCCAGGTCTCTGCCCAGCTTTTCTCCCTGTGCTGATGCGCTGTCTGCTATCTCATGTACAAAGTCTGCATTTCCGCAGAAGTGCAGCCAGTCCGGATATCCGTCATCGGTTTCAAGACCTTCTGCCAGCGATCTGTCAGGCTCAAGACCGAGAGCTGTTATCAGAGTATCGCACTCTATGAGTTCGTCATTTCCGGTATCGATATGATGTACGGTCACTCCCGTAAGGTGAGGAAAGCCGTGGATTTCCGTTACAGTAGCCCGCAGCATCACCGGGATACTGTAGGCTTCGATGCATTCTTCCTGATTGCGCTTCATACCGCCAAGGTGATCATTCTGCTCAGCCATGCCGATGACAGTTTTGCCCAACTGCACAAACCTGCGGGCCATTATCTGTCCGATGTCACCGCTTCCGAGTATGAATATGCGGCTTCCGACATCATAGCTGCTGAGCTCTGTCATCTCCTGGGCTTCGCCGGCAGTGTAAATGCCATCCGGACGTGTTCCGGAGACCGGAAGCGACCAAAGAGGCCTTTCGGTACACCCGGTTGCAATAATGCATTCGCTGAAGCTTACTTCTGCCATCCCGCTTCGGCCAGTGATCACGGCTGATCTGTCCACACCGATGGAAAGCGCGCGCGTATCCGGCATATAGACTGCGGATGAATGTTCAAGAGCATGGTATTCTTCACGCCCGTATTCGGGGCCTGTCATTTCTTTTCCGTATCTGCCCAGACCGAAACCCTTATGGACACATTGAGGGAGGATACCTCCCGGTACACTTCTGTCATCGATGATCAGAACGCTGACACCCGAAGCGGATGCGGATGCGGCAGCAGCCATGCCTGCAGCCCCGCTTCCGATCACAAGTATTTCCGTTGTCAGCTTTCTGAGTGATGACATTGATTTCCAAAATGCAGTTCGCATAAAAGCCCTGATCGTTTTTCGATATGCTATCATGATTGAAAGGGTACTGCAATCAGCTTCCATGTTATACTAAAATTATCTTACCCGTTAACATTGCGTTGCGGGCATATCGGATCACTTCACAAAATCAGGTATTTGTGTCATATACGGCAATTTGTAAAAGCGCATGGTCAGAACGGATGTTATTATTATAGGTGCAGGATTGCTCGGATGCTTTACTGCAAGGAATCTCATGCGGTATGAGGCGGATGTTATTGTGCTCGAGAAGGAGCAGGACGTGTGCCATGGCATATCCAAGGCCAACACAGGCATTATTTACAGCGGATACAATAACAGCTTCGGCAGTGAAAAACAAAAGCTCTGTGTTCAGGCAAATGAAGACTTCGACAGGCTCTGTAATGAACTTGAAGTGCCGTTCAGGCGGCCGGGCTCGCTTATGATCGGCTATGGCCCAAAAGCCGACTCAGTGATAGCACGCAAATACAGCGACGGGCTGAAGGGCGGAGTAAAAGGTCTCAGGATGCTGTCCGGAGAGGAAGCTGAGGCCATGGAACCTGCGCTCGCAAAAGGCATAACATCTGCTCTGTATTCATCGGAGACAGGAACGGTCGATCCATGGGACCTTTGCATAGCAGCTTATGAAAACGCAAGAAATAATGGTGCCCGGTTTATGTTTGGACAGCAGGTCACCTCGATCCGCAGGGAAAAAGGAGGATTCACAGTAGAAACAGATAAAGAAATCTTCTTCGCTGCTTCTGTTGTGAATGCCGCAGGTCTTTCATCTGACACAGTACGCGAACTGACAGAACAGCCGCGAGTCAGATTATTCCCGTCCTCAGCGGACTACATAGTCCTTGACAGACAGGCAGGAGCTGCAGTGGAGCATATCATCCTACACGAGGGAGAGGACGGAAAAGGTCTCACTCTGGTGCAGACAGTAGACGGCAATCTTCTGATTGGTCCGACAAACAGGGATTCGAGCGCTGAAGAAGCTTCAGCATGCGATATGAGAACGGACCGCATGGGACTGGAATCTCTTGAGGAGCTGTGCGCTGAAATAGTACCGGATATCGACCTTGCTCAAAAGATAAGATCTTTCGGATCACTCAGACCGAATCCGTACTACGTGAAGACTGAGTGTGGCAGAGCAGTAAGGGAAGACCGGAGCATAAAAGACATACAGATCATGGAAGAACGTGGGCTCTTCAGCCTGATTGGAATAAAGACACCGGGACTGACTTTTTCAAATGAACTCGGAAGGATAGTAGCGGATAAAGCTGCCGCTTATGCCGGACGCACAATGCTGAACGCGGACTTCGATCCGTGCAGAAAGGCAATAATAAGGGCCAGAGATCTGAGCCTTGAGGAAAGGGCTGCTGTCATCGAAAAGGATCCGGATTACGGAGAGGTCTTATGCTCGTGTATGGATGTTACGCTGTCTGAGGTGAAGCAGGCGGTAAAAAGAGGTGCATATGACTTCGAGTCGGTAAAGAGGCGTACCGGAGCAGGCTTCGGGAAATGCCAGGGCAGCCGCTGCCGCAGGCGCATCATGGATATCATAAAATCGGAGGACAGGCAATGAGCGAATTCACACATTTTGATGAAAAAGGAAACGCTTACATGGTTGATGTATCCGGAAAGGACATCACAAAGCGTGCTGCGACGGCACAGGGTACTATACGTGTCAGCCGCGAAGTGATGGATGCCGTGCTTGGCAAAAAGATCAAGAAGGGCGATGTGTTCACCGTCGCACAGGTGGCGGGCATCATGGGCACCAAGCACACATCTGATCTTATCCCGATGTGTCACCCGCTGAGCCTGACGAACGCGAAAGTCAGCTTCGAAACCGATGAAGAGGCGTGCAGTATAACTGTATATTGCACTGCTTCGACTGACGGTAAGACCGGCGTTGAGATGGAAGCCCTTACAGGGGCAAGTGTTGCATTGCTCACCGTTTATGATATGTGTAAGGCCATAGATAAACGGATGATCATCAGTGATATACACCTTGTCGAAAAGACAGGTGGAAAGAGCGGAGACTTCACATTCTGAATATGACAGACAAACACGGACGGAAAATAGAATATATGCGCGTGTCGATAACGGACAGGTGCGACCTACGCTGCAAATACTGCATGCCGGAAGGTATCGAAAAGGTATCCATGTCAAAGATCCTTACATATGAGGACCTGATACGGATATGCAGGGTATCTGCAGACCTGGGAATCAGCAGGATAAAAATAACCGGAGGCGAACCCTTCGTAAGGCTGGGGTGCTGCGATCTTATACGCAGTATAAAAGCGATAGACGGCATCGAGCAGGTGACTGTGACAACTAATGGACAGACCCTTGAGAGATACATAGATGAACTGAAGGACATCGGCATCGACGGCATCAATATAAGCCTCGACACCCTGGACCCGGAGAAGTTCAGATACATAACAGGCAGGGGCGAACTTGAAAAGACTCTCAGATCCATAAAACTTTCAGCGGAGTCCGGAATAAAGACAAAGATAAACACAGTTCCGCAAAGAGGATTCAATGACGATGAGATTACGGATATAGCGGAGCTGGCGTTCAGATACGGCATCGATGTCAGATTCATAGAACTCATGCCGGTAGGAGCTGCCGACGCGGGAACAGGTCTCTCTAACGTGGAGATCCTTGAAACTCTCAGGAAAAAATGGTCTGATCTCGAAGCAGACGGAAGTGTGCACGGAAACGGCCCGGCAGTGTATTATAAAAGAGCAGGCGTTAAGGGCGGGATAGGCTTCATAAGCGCCATGCATGGAAAGTTCTGCGCTTACTGCAACAGGGTGCGTCTCACGTCACAGGGACAGCTTAAACCGTGCCTGTACTACGACACGGTGACAGACCTCATACCGTTCCTTAAGAGAAGCGACTATGAGCTCAGGAAAGCAATACGTGAGGCAATTATGAACAAGCCTGAAGCACACTGCTTCAGCGAAACAGGCAAAAAAGGTGCAGACAATGCAGAACACCGCCTGATGTCACAGATAGGAGGCTAGAAATATGGGAAACAAGGGCAAGGTGATTGCTGTTTGTATAAGTGAAAAAAAGGGGACCCAGAAGACCGAAGTACCTTCGATAACTCTTGTTCCTGAGTGGGGAATTGAAGGAGATGCTCATGCCGGTAAATGGCACAGACAGGTGAGCTTTCTTGCTTTGGAGAAGATTGAAGCGTTCCGCGAAAGAGGGGCTGATGTCGATTTCGGAGCATTCGGTGAAAACGTAATTGCTGAGGGCTTCGATTTCCGCTCACTGCCGGTGGGGACCAGATTCAGGATAGGAGACGCGCTGCTAGAGCTTACGCAGATCGGCAAGGAATGCCACACGCACTGTGCTATCTACCATCAGGTAGGGGACTGCATCATGCCTAGAGAAGGCGTGTTTACCATAGTGCTTGAGGGCGGTACAATAAAGGCAGGCGATGAGATCGAAATGATCGAAGCTGCGCCTGACAGACCGTTCACAGCTGCATGGATAACGCTTTCTGACAAGGGAGCTGCAGGAGAGCGCGAGGACAAAAGCGGTCCGCTGATAGGAGAGATACTGACTGAAGCCGGATACAATGTTATTGAAGGCGTGCTGATTCCGGATGAACCTGCTTTGCTAAAGAAAGAGCTCATGAGGCTGGCTGATCAGAGGCAGGTCAACGTTATATTCACGACAGGCGGTACCGGTTTCTCAAAGAGAGACAGAACTCCGGAGGCGACAGCTCAGGTGTGCGACCGCATGACACCGGGAATAGCTGAGGCAATAAGGGCGTACTCGATGACGAAAACACCGACAGCCATGCTCTCAAGAGCTACAGCCGGCATGAGGAACGAGACCCTCATAATAAATCTCCCGGGAAGTCCTAAGGCAGTCAGGGAGTGCCTTGAATTCGTGCTTCATCCGCTGGAGCACGGACTTGAGATAATGCTCGGCAGGGATGGAGAGTGCGCGAGGAGCTGAGTATGAAACTTCTCAAAGTAGATACCGTAAATGAGGCAAGGAGCAGACTCATGGAATGCTGCGGGCTTATGATGCCGCAGACTGAGATGAGAGGACTGCTTGACGCGGCCGGATGCATCCTTGCAGAAGATATATATTCAAAAGAAAATATTCCGCCATACAGAAGGTCGATAATGGACGGCTATGCAGTCAGGAGTAAGGACCTCGGTGCGGCGGGCGATATGATCCCGACTATGCTTAAGGTAACAGGAGAGGTGCTGCTCGGTACCGACTCATCCGGACTGAAAGTGGAGCCGGGATGCTGTATTTATGTGCCAACCGGCGGGTACGTGCCGGACGGAGCGGACTCCGTAGTTATGGTCGAATACTGTGAGCCATTCGTAAGCGGCATGCTTGCTGTTTCAAAGTCTGTATCACCGGGCGAGAATGTAGTACAGGCAGGAGAAGACATCACAGAAGGCGGTATTTTGCTCTGTAAGGGCAGAAAACTGAGACCCCAGGACATCGGAGTACTTGCTGCCACAGGGATCACTGAGATCCCGGTATTTGTTCCGTGGAAGGTGACCGTGATATCTACCGGTGATGAACTCGTAAGTCCGGATCAGACCCCAGGCAGGGGACAGATAAGGGACATAAATACATATACCATAGCTGCCAGAAGCATGGCGGAAGGCTTTAAACTTATAAGAACCATCGCTGTCAGAGATGACAGGGAAGCGCTGAAAGAGGCACTTGAAACAGCAAAGTCAGACAGCGACCTTGTTGTGATTTCGGGCGGAAGCTCACAGGGCAAAAAGGACATGACCGCGGAACTCATAGATGAAGCAGCGGATCACGGAGTACTGACCCACGGAATAGCAGCCAAGCCCGGTAAGCCTACTATCACAGGCTTTGATGAAAAAAGCCGCACTTTGTTGATAGGCCTTCCGGGACATCCGGCAGCAGCTCTCATGGTGTACGAGCAGATACTCATCAGCCTCTGGCGCAGCATCACCTGCTGTGAAAAGGAGCGTACTGTCAGGGTGATTATCGACGCTAATGTGCCTTCAGCACCCGGAAGGATGACATTCCAGCTCGTAAAGCTCAGCGGAGGCGACAAACCGGAAGCTTATCCTGTCTTCGCGAGGTCGGGAATGATTTCACCGGTCAGTGAAGCAGACGGATATTTTATTATGACGGAGAATCAGGAGGGCATCAGAGCCGGTGACATGGTCGATGTCCATTTGTGGAAATAAGGGGACTGAAATGAAGAGGAATCTTTATCTGACTACCAGACCGGTAGAGGAGGCAAGAGCTGTATACCTGGAGGCGCTGGGCGACGTCGCCCGGCCTCACAGTGAAACTGTCAGGGTGATCGACGCGCTGGACCGCGTCACCTCTGAAGCGATATACGCGAAGTACTCGTCGCCTCTGTACAACTCTGCCGCGATGGACGGCATAGCGGTTATATCTTCAAAGACGGCAGGCGCTTCGGAGGCATCGCTTCTGACACTTAAGGCCGGAGAGGACTATGTCATTGTCGATACCGGAGATCCGATAAAGAAGCCTTTTGATGCAGTCATTATGGCAGAGGACACCCAGGAGACCGAAGGCGGCATGGTGATACGTGCTGCTGCTCCTGCCTGGCAGCATGTGAGGCCGGTAGGCGAGGACATAGTTGCAGGGGAGATGATTCTGACCAGATGCCATCGAATACGCCCAATAGACATAGGAGTTCTGCTTTCAGGCGGAGTCACGGAGATATCCGTTTACGCTCAGCCGAGAGTGGGGATCATACCGACAGGAACTGAGATCATAGAGCCTTATGAGGATCCTCAGGAGGGAGATATCATAGAGTCAAACTCCAGGATGTTCGAAGCCATGGTGCGCGAGCAGGGCGGGATCCCCTGCAGATATGACATAGTCCCTGATGAATATGAAACTATAAAGAAAAGCGTGCTGAAAGCATTGGACGACAACGATATAGTTATCGTCAACGCGGGATCAAGCGCGGGTACTGAGGACTATACGGTCCATATTCTGAGAGAAATAGGCGAGGTTTTCGTGCATGGTGTTGCGATGAAGCCCGGTAAGCCGGTAATACTCGCAAAGGCATACGGAAAGCCGGTTATAGGCATACCGGGATATCCGGTATCTGCGTATCTCGCGGTTGAGAACTTTGTTTATCCGGTTATCAGAA
Organism: Mogibacterium sp.; assembly: GCA_017405845.1. Lineage (GTDB taxonomy): Bacteria > Bacillota > Clostridia > Peptostreptococcales > Anaerovoracaceae > Crickella. The sequence continues at coordinate 54,365 of JAFQZQ010000002.1, forward strand.
GATTTACAGGTTTGAGTGAGTCAGGTGAAAGAAACATTGAAGCTGTTCTTTCACGCAGGCTTGTGTCATCGTTAAAACACAGGGAATATGTGCGTGTAAGGGTTGGCCGCGTCGGAGACAGGTATGTATGCGCTCCGCTAGCCAGGGGCGCGGGAGCCGCGATGAGCATGGTCAGGGCGGACGGATTCTGCGTGATCCCGCAGGAGACAGAGGGCTATGAAGCAGGCGAAACAGTAGCGGTGACGCTTTTCTGTTCACCTGAAGAGATAGACAGGACGGTTGTATGCATCGGGAGCCACGACATGCTCCTTGATGTGATATCCGATATGATGTCAGGAGAGAGCGAGGGCGTAAGGCTCTCGAGCACGCATATCGGCAGTCTCGGAGGACTGATAGCTCTTAAGAGAGGGGAGGCACACATCACTCCGACACATCTGCTCGATGAAGAGACCGGAATATACAACGAGTCATATATACGATCGCTCTTCCCGGGCGAAGAGATGGTGCTGGTAAAAGGTGTCGGACGTATTCAGGGTATCATGGTGGCACCGGGCAATCCTCTCGGAATCAAAAGCGTAGAAGACCTCGTCAGGGCACGCTATGTCAACAGGCAGCGCGGTGCCGGTACCCGTGTGCTTTTTGATTACAAACTGAAGCAGGCCGGGATCTCGCCGGAAGAGATAGACGGTTACGATGCGGAGGCTGCAACCCATATGGCTGTTGCTGCGCAGATAGCCGGTGGTGAAGCTGACTGCGGCATGGGTGTGTATTCAGCAGCTCATGCCATGGGCCTCGACTTCATACCGGTAGGCGAAGAGGAGTACGATTTTGCTATGAGACCGGAGACTCTGGAGATGCCTGAGATGAAGAGCTTCCTGAGGATACTGACAAGTAATGAATTCAAAGCGGAACTTGAAAAACTGGGAGGCTACTCTACAGACAAAACCGGAGAGATCAGACGCATCTTTGCAGAATAAAAAAGCCGGGCTTTTAAAGCTCGGCTCCGCAGTCATAACAGAATGGGCTGCCTTTCGGATTCAGCATTCCGCATTCCGGGCAGACGATCATCTCTGATTCATCCACCTCATCGGTAACTCGTATTCTGACACCAATATCAAGCTTTTCCGCTATCGATTCAGCGTAGCGGTTGAGCTTTTTATTTTGCTTGTAGAATGTCTTTCCGCACGCTGCTTTTAGTGCATCGAATCCTTCGCGATAGCCCTCGTCTGTATACCAGAGCACGGTGACCACATCGTGGATGCCACCTCGCTCCGTGATGAAGGTTATATTGCGTACTTCGTCGCAATAGACCACGGCATACAGGGAATCTGCAAGCGCAAGCACGCCGAAATCCACGGGTTTGCCGTTTTCATCGAGGAAAATGGCTGCCCGTGGAGTAAGGCGCATATCGCTGAAGCGCTGCGCATGTCTATTTACGATATAGTAGTTACTGTCAAGCATTTATCAAATTACGTCTTTTCACGTTTGTATGAGCAACCCGGTTGTTTTAATCGACTTTGACTTCACCTGCGAGAACTTTCTTGTAGTCCTCGTAGTTCTTCTTCAGGAGATTAGGGGTATCGAGCTCGTATGGGCAGTGCGCCGTGCACTGTCCGCATTCGATGCAGGTATCGATCTTTGCCATTTCTTCCTGCCAGTGCTCGTTCAGCCATGAAGCGGAAGGAGCGCGTCTCAGCATGAGGGACATTCTTGCGCAGTTGTTGATGGCGATGCCCATAGGGCAGGTAGCCAGGCAGTAGCCGCAGCCTCTGCAGAAGTCTCCCGCGAGGGCTTTCTTCTCTGACTCAATGTAATCGCGCATCTCGTCGGTCAGAATAGGAGTATTGTCCATGTAGGACAGCCACTCTTCAAGCTCACTTTCTTTCTGTATTCCCCAGATAGGGAGCACGTCAGGGTAGTTCTCCAGGAAAGCCATGGCGACTTCAGATCTCGTGATGAGACCGCCCGCAAGGCTCTTCATTGCAATGAATCCCATGCCTTTTGCGATGCAGCGCTCAACAAGCTCGTAGTCCTTCGGATCAGCCAGGAAGCTAAACGGGAACTGCAGTGTCTCGTAAAGTCCGAAATCTACCAGATCGAATGCGACGCCGATTTTGTGAGCAGTGACTCCGATGTGGCGGATCTTGCCTGCCTCTTTGGCTTCGAGCAGGGCTTCGTAAACGCCGGTGCCATCGCCCGGAGCGTAGACCTGGCTGACCATGTGCAGCTGATACAGATCGATGTAGTCCGTGCGTAGTTCTCTCAGCGATTTTTCAAGATCTTCTCTGACCTTGTCACCGGTAGTGCCCGCGGTCTTTGTAGCGATGAATACTTTGTCTCGCATTCCTTCAAAAGCTATGCCGAGCTTTGTCTCGCTGTCGGTATATGCTCTTGCAGTATCAAAATAGCGCATTCCGCCCTCATATGCCCTGCGAAGGATCTTCACGGCGTCTTCTGTGCTGCGTCTCTGGATAGGGAGAGCGCCGAAAGCATTCTGAGGCACCGTTATACCGGTACCGCCCAACGTGAGCTGTCTCATTTCATAACCCCTTTCTTATTAAAGTCCGTAAAGTTCAGTATATTTCTTTTCGAGATAATCGATATAGTATGACGGATCGAAGTCCGCTTCGAATACTCTCCTGAGCAGCTCGGCCGGCTTGAATCTTCCGCCATGCTGCCAGATGTGTTCGCGGTTCCAGTCGTTTACTGCCGAGAAATCGCCGCTCTCGATAGCCGCATCGAAATCGACTGTCTCGCGCATTTTGGCGAGGAACTGTGCTCCGTATGCGTTGCCAAGAGCGTATGAAGGGAAGTATCCGAACAGGCCGCTCGCCCAGTGGCTGTCCTGAAGCACTCCCTGCTTGTCATCAGGCACGTCGATGCCGAGATATTCCTTGTACATGCGGTTCCATTCTGCAGGAAGATCCTTTACCTCGAGCTCATCGTGCATAATGCGCTTTTCGAGCTCGTAACGGATCATGATATGCAGCGAGTATGTCAGCTCATCGGCTTCAGTCCTTATGAGCGAAGGCTCTGCCTTGTTTACTGCGCGGTAGAATTCCTCTGCATCGCGGCCTTTCATCTGCTCAGGGAAGAGGCGTACGAGTTCAGGGAAGATAAGGCGGCAGAACGCTCTGCTTCTTCCGACGATGTTTTCGTAAAACCTGCTCTGGCTCTCGTGGATGCTCATGGATACGCCGCCGTCGAGTGTGGTGTAGGCGAGCTCGTCAGCAGAACCGGTATCGTAAAGGGCGTGGCCGCCTTCATGGATAACGCTGTACATCGAGTATGCGAAATCATCCTCGTAATAGTGCGTTGTGATACGCTCATCGTGATGTGAACCGAGGCTTGTGGTGAAAGGATGCTCTGTAGTGGAGAGCCCCACGTGGTCGAGGTCGAGCCCGATCAGCTTCATGAGGTAATATGACAGCTCATCCTGTACAGCGGCAGGGAAGTGTCCGTGCCTGATGCTGTCATCGATCTGCGGAACCTCGGAGACGCGCTTCAGCAGAGGAACGATGCCCTCGCGGAGCTGGCTGAAGAACTTATCGCATGATTCCATGTTGAGGCCTTCTTCGTATTCGTTGAGGCAGTGGTCGTAAGGATCCATGTCAGGATCTATGTACTTCGCAAACTTCTTCTGATAGGCGAAGAGATCCTCGAGATAAGGGCGGAACATGTCAAAATCTGATGCTTCCTTTGCGCTGTGCCATACGTCGTCGGCTTTTACCAGCAGCTCCTTATAAGCGATGTATTCATCCATCGGGATCTTCTTCATCTCGCGGATGTCCCTGAGAAGCAGGTAGACCATGCGCTGCTCGTCGCTGCTGAGGCCTTCCTTATTAGCATCCAGGAACTCCAGAAGCTCTATTGTTTCGTCTGATGTGCTTTGTCTGTATATTTCTTCAGAGAGTATCGAGAGCGATGCTGCTCTGTTGTCCGCTGTCCCTTTTGGAGCTGTTGTGCATCCGTCATAATAAATAAGGCCCATCGCATGATCGTAGGCAGCCATTTTACGCTGTAGTACCATCAGCTGCTCACGGGCTTCATCAAGTGTAATGTTTATCATAAAAAAATACCTCCGATAACTGATTAATTGTAATATATATTGTAATATATCTGCAGGAGTTTAGCCACAGTAACAATCTTATGGAATTTCATCAGAAACAGGTCAACAGAAAACTTGTGAGGGTAGCCACGCCGATAGCTATACAGGGAATAGTGTCGGCGACACTTACTATGGTGGATAACATCATGGTCGGCTTCCTCGGAGAAACCGAGCTTGCAGCTGTAGGCGTCGGGTCTCAGCTTTTCATGGTGCACTATCTGGTGCTGTTTGGGATACTGTCAGGGTCCGCGACATTCATGGCGCAGTTTTACGGCACCCGTGACATGCTTAACATACGCAAGGTTATAGGCTTTGACGTAACTCTGCTGGCTGTGCTTGGGGTGCTGTGCTTTACGCTGACCAATCTGTTTACGGACGGCCTGCTGTCGATTTATACAGATGATGCGGCTGTAAAAGCGCTCGCTGCACAGTATGTAAAGATCAACAGCTTTTCCTTCCTGCTGCTGGCAATAACGGCACCGCTCGAGATGGCGTTCAAGGCGACCCAGCAGGTCAAGATACCGATGACTGTGAGCACGGTCATTTTCTTCACGAATATTACGATAAACTACATCCTCATCTTCGGAAAGCTTGGATTCCCTAAGATGGGTGTTGCAGGAGCTGCAATCGGTACGCTTTCATCCAGGGTCATAGAGGTCGCGATGAATGCATACTTTGCGTTCCGGAGCAAAAACGAGTTCTGCGGGAGCATATCTAGCTACTTCGGATGGGATCGTGAGCTCACTAAAAGGGTCATTAAGAATGCTACGCCTACGACTCTGAATGAGTTTTTCTGGAGCTTCGGACAGACGATGTATGTTGCAGCATTCAGCCGTATCAGCACAACTGCATACGCGGCCTACCAGGCGGCGAATTCAATCTTCAACATTTTCAACTTTGCAGCATTCAGTATAGGTGATGCGGCTCTCATTCTCATAGGCGAAAAGCTCGGAGAGGGAGACATGGAGTACACGTGGAAGCTGTCGAAGCACCTTATCAAGGCGTGCATACTCGTAGGCTTGGTCATAGGCGGGATAACCATTGTTCTCTCGGGACCTCTGTCCAGCATATTCAAGCTCACTGAAAGCGGAAGGATGTACACGAAATACCTCCTTATGGTGCTTGGAGCGACGATGGCAGTCGACCTCTTTAACGGCATGCAGATCGCCGGGATCCTGAGAGCGGGGGGAGACACAAAATTCGCGATGATAAGCGAGAGCCTTTGCATATGGCTGATAGCGGTGCCACTGGCATTCTTCTCATCGCTTGTACTGCACCTTCCGATACACCTTGCGTTGCTTGTGACAAGAGCTGAAAATTTCTTCAGAGGCGCGATACTCGCGAAGCGATATCTCTCGAAGAAGTGGATGAATACAGTGATCGAAGATCTTTAAAGGATTTTGAAAAGGGGGAATACCCATTGAAGAACAAAAACAGACGACAATACTTGATAGCTGTAGGGCTGTTCGTTTTGTTCTATGTGCTTATGCTGAGTGCTCTGCTTATCTGTGAAAAAGATCAGCCGGGCTCACACATACATACATTCGCTGATGCGATATGGTACTCGCTGGTTACCATTTCAACTGTCGGATACGGAGATGTTACGCCGGTAACAGCTGCAGGGCACGCGATAGGAATCGTATTCCTGCTGATGTCCATGGGAGTGCTGGTGGCCTTGTTCGGATCCGTTGTATCGGTGATCACCAGCGAAGGCCTTCCGCTGTTCAGGCTTGGCCTCAGAAGGCATGACAACTGGTACTACTTTGCGGAGTTCACTTCAGAGGCGGATACTCTCGCCAGAGACGTGCTGAACGAAGACCCTGACGGGGTCATCATATTCGGCATAAACAAGGAGATGGAGATAGAAAAGCCTGACTATCCGTGCTTCTTCATCAACGTTTCTCCTTCAAGAATAGTTGCCCATAAGAAAGGCGTGGGGGAAAGATGCAAGCTCTTCTTCCTCGAAGAGGATGACATCGGCAGAAACCTGAAGGCGATGAACGTCCACGAGCTCGATGCGGATGTTTATGCCCGCACAATGAGCGGCAGCGAGAAGATGTCGGGCAATATCCACTTCTTCCACAGCGATGACTGCTGCGCCAGAAGCTACTGGAGGGAAAACCCCGTCCATCCGATGGAAGATATCATCGTGATTATCGGCTTCGGCAATTACGGCACAGCGCTTCTTGAGCGAGCCATACTCATGAACATAAATGACTCCGACTTCGATGTTTCGTATCACGTGTTCGGAGACAGCAGCCGCTTCAGACAGATACACGTCAACCTCAATGCTGCGATGGGAATCAACCGCAAGGATCCGGGCCATGACAGCATTTTCTTTCACGATGAGGAGTGGGAGAGCGCCCACGACATAATTCAGGATGCGGACAGAATCATAGTCTGCGATGACGATGTTGAGAAGGGCTGGGATACCTACTGGCAGATCCAGCGCTTCTACAAAAACAAGGGCAGGATACACCTGAGAAGCAACCGCGTAGCACCGGGTGTGGAATACTTCGGCACCAATGAGCAGATCTACACGGTCAATCAGATAGTGCGCACAAGGCTGAACGATGCGGCAAGGTTGATGAATGATCTTTACCGCAGAAGCGTAAAAGAAAGCCTCGACTGGGAGGAGCTCAGCGACAGGCTCAAGCAGTCAAAGATCGCGGCTGCCGACCATCTGATAATGAAAATAAGGATACTTCTGAACGACAGAAACATATCATCCATAGATTACAGCACATTCAAAGCGGCGTACGACTCCCTCTGCAAGGCAAAAAAAGACCCTGCCAGACTGGATATGCTGCGCAGGATCGAACATGCACGTTGGGTGCGCTTCTATGCTTATTACAACTGGAAGTACGGTGTGACGAAAGATATACGCAAGCGTGAGAACTCGATGATCTGCAACTATGATGACCTAAGTGAAGATCAGAAGGCATATCACGACCGCGCATGGGATCTGATCGGAGAGCTGGCAAAAACTCTCAGCAGCTGATGATCAGCGCCTCCATGTCTTGATGGAGAAAAGGAAGAGCACCGGGAAGAGCTCCAGCCTGCCGGCCAGCATGTCGAACGTCAGCACCAGCTTGGACATAACGGAGAATGATGCGAAATTTCCTGCCGGACCTACCATGCCGAGACCCGGTCCGATGTTGTTGATGCAGGCGATGACGCTTGTAACATTGACCTCGAACGGCAGGTTGTTGAGCGATACCAGAACTATGCTGACCACAGTCGTAAGGCAGTATACCGTAAGATATACGAGGCAGGTATTGATAGTCTCTTCTTCCATTATACGTCCGTCGAAGCGGATGCTCTCAACGGATCTTGAGTGAATCATCCTCCGCATGCTTCTCTTGGCAGTGTGCAGAAGAAGTATCACTCTCGAAACCTTAAGGCCGCCGCCGGTGCTTCCGGCACAGGCTCCTACAAACATAAGCAATACCAGTATGGTGCGCGAGTATTCCGGCCACTGGTTAAAATCCATGGTGCCAAAACCCGTCGTTGTGATGATGGAGGACACCGCAAAGAACGAATGACGAACAGCCTGATGGAGCGATCCGTACAGGCTGTTTATATTTATTGCAATTGTAATCACGGCAAAGGCTACAATGCCAAGGTACCAGTGAAGCTCTTCATTTTTGAAAGCCGCTCCCGCTCTTTTGAGGAGAATCAGGAAGTACAGGCTGAAATTGACTCCGAAAAGCAGCATGAACACGCTGATAACGACCTCAAAGTATTCGTTGTCATAGTATCCGATGCTTGCACCGTGGTTAGAGAATCCGCCCGTGCCGGCAGTTCCGAATACGTTGATAAGGCTGTCGAACAGAGGCATTCCTCCTGCAAGAAGAAATACAAGCAGGGTAAGTGACATTGCGATGTATATGCCGTAAAGGATCTTCGCTGTGTCGCGCATTTTAGGCACGAGCTTACTTGATGACGGACCCGGAGCTTCAGCTCTGAGAATGTGCATGCTTCGCTTTCCGCCGAGAGGGAGGATGATCATGCCGAATACGAGTATTCCCATGCCGCCGATCCAGTGAGTGAAGCTGCGCCAGAACAGCATGGCGTTATCGAGAGATTCTATGTCGGTAAGGATACTGGAGCCTGTAGTGGTGAATCCCGAGACGGTCTCAAAGAAAGCGTCTACAAAATCAGGTATCTGCCTGCTGATAACAAAAGGCAGGCAGCCGAAAAGGCTCAGAAATATCCACGAAAGGCCTGTGATGGCAAAGCCCTCACGTGCGTATACACTGCTTTTACCCGGCTTGATGAGGAGAAGCATTCCGCCTGCAGCCGCCGCTGCGCACGCAGCAATAATGAATGCGATAACAGAAGCCTGCTCGTGATAGATCAGTCCCACGATGGCAGGGATCAAAAGGAGAGCTCCCTCTATAACCAGTATTTGTCCGACTGTATGTAAAACTATTTTTGTTCTCATTGATTATTGAAGGATCATGGAAAGATCCGTCAGCTGTTTTAAAGTGGTTGCGATTATTACGTGGTCTCCCTGCTCGATGGAGTCATTGCCTCGAGGGATGATGACAGAACCCTTGCGGAGTATTGCACAGATAAGGATACCGCTTTTCATCCTGAGGTCTTTGAGAGGGATGTCGGTCAGATCTTCATAGTTTTCATTGACTATGAATTCAAGTGCTTCGGCGGTGTCCTCGGAGATCTTGTATACCGTCTCAACATTGCTGCTGCCCGCACTGTCTGCGGCGCGGACATAGCTAATGACACGTTCTGTGACTATATCGCGCGGGCAGACTACGCTTCCGACACGCTCTGCATCTATAAGATCGATCATGCTGCTTCTGGAGATCTTGGTTACTACTTTAGGCACGCCTTCGCGGTGCGCGTACATTCCGAGCAGCACGTTGACCTCGTCGGTACCTGTAAGGGTTATGAAAGCATCGGCTTCATCGAGCCCTTCTTCATCGAGCACGTCGCGGCTGGTGCCGTTGGCATTGATGACCAGCACATCAGGGACCGCTTCGTTGAATGCCTCAGCCTTTGAAGCGTCATTTTCGATGACTACAGGCTTCATGCCTATATCGCGCATCATGCGTACAAGGTAATATGCGATCGTGCCGGCACCAATTATGAGGATATGTTTTGGTGTGCGGCTTCTGATGCCGCAGAGCTTAAGGAAGTGCTCGGCTTCTTTCGGCTCGGCTGCGAAACTGATAACATCGTCCTTTTGCAGCATTGCATTGCCGTCAGGAATGATAGTGATGCCGCCTCTTCTGATGGCGCATACTAAAGCTCTGGAATTGTATTTAACTGCAAGGTCGTGCAATGTCATTGAGGTGGCCGGACCTTCTGCGGCCAGACGGAACTCCACCATTTCGAAGAGACCGTGTCCGAATGTTTCGACGGACATCAGGCCCGGAAAACGAAGCACCGAAAATATCTCCTGAGCTGCATAGAACTCCGGATTGATTGTCATGGAAAGTCCCATGTCTTCGGAGAACATTTCGATCTCTTCTGCAAGCTCCGGCTTGCGTACGCGGGCTATCGTATGCGAAGCGCCCAGCTTCCTTGAAAGCAGGGTGCAGAGCATGTTGACCTCGTCACTGTCAGTAGCTGCGATCACGAGATCGGCAGTTCCGACTCCGGCTTCGATGAGCAGGTTCCTGTCGATGGCGTTTCCTGCAAGGCAGAGAACGTCAAGACTGTTCTGCATCTCAATGAGCTTTTTCTCGTTATGGTCTATTGCGACTATCTGATGTCCTTCCTGGGCCAGCTGCTCCACAAGGAGACTGCCGACTTTTCCGGTTCCGATAATGGCGATTTTCACTTTTGCTGCCTCCGCTGTATCTCAAAAAGTAATGGGAACGGATCTTATGCCTGATGTATCATATAGTAATCGGACATATATCCGCTATAATGAACATAATAATACTTGCGAACGGATTTCACCATACGCAAGTTTACAAAACTAATATAACAAAAGTAATAATTGATGAGCAATAAAAAGATCACGCTTGGAATACTGGCCCACGTTGATGCCGGCAAGACAACCTTGTCGGAGGCTTTGCTGTACCTTACGGGAGAAATACGCAGGCCGGGCAGAGTTGACCATGGCGATGCTTTTCTTGATGATGATCCTATAGAAAGGAACCGCGGCATCACCATATTCTCGAGGCAGGCGCGGTTTACCGTTAAGGGTGAGGAAGCGGACACAGAAGTGACTCTTATAGACACTCCTGGTCACGTGGACTTTGCTGCCGAGATGGAGAGATCGCTGTCAGTGATCGACTATGCTCTGCTGGTCGTAAGCGGATCGGAGGGCGTACAGGCTCATACAAAGACACTTTACCGGCTCCTTAAGGAGAGGGATATACCGGTATTCGTCTTCGTGAACAAGATGGACATAGCGGTCAGAAAGAAAGAGGATATCCTCCGCGGTCTGGCTGATGAGCTCAACGCCGGCATGGTGGATTTCACCGGAGCTGCAAGGCGTACCGAAGAATTCACCGACGCGGTGACTCTTTATTCTCCTGACCTTGCCGAAACAGTGCTGGAGGGAGAGGAGCTTACAGATGCTGAAATAGCGGCTGCAGTCCGCAAAGGGGAGATCATCCCCTGCATGTTCGGATCCGCGCTTAAGATAGACGGCGTAGAGGGCCTGCTGGAAGTGCTCGGAAGGTACACTCTTGAGCCTGAGCGTGGAGCGGAGTTCGGCGCCAGGGTCTTTAAAACAGCTGCCTCAGATGACGGTGAGAGGCTGTGCTTCATAAAGATCACAGGCGGCGAGCTGAAAGTAAAAGACAAGGTGAGGATAAACAGCGCATCCGGCGGCGAAGAAGACAGCGATGAGAAGGTAAACAGGATCATGCTGTTCTCGGGCAGCCGAAGCGTCTCAGTCGATTCCGCGGGAGCCGGCACGGTCTGTGCCATTACAGGACCGGCGCATGCACTGCCTGGTGACGGACTTGGATGTGAGCCACCGCTCAGCGCGTTTTCGATCAAGCCGTTCATGGTTTACTCCGTTAACGGCCCAGAAAACATGGATCCGTACCTCCTGATGAAAGACCTGAATCTGCTGGCGGAGGAAGACCCGATGCTCAATGTGTCGAGAAATCCTGACGGCAGTATTGACATAAGACTGATGGGGCAGGTGCAGCTAGAGGTGCTTCAGACCGTGATAAAGGACAGGTTCGGCTACGATGTGAGCTTCGGAACGGGCAGCGTGCTCTATCTTGAGACTATTGACGGTAAATACGAAGGTGTCGGCCACTTTGAACCGTTGAGGCATTACGCCGAGGTACATCTCATTGTTGAGCCGGGCGAACGCGGCAGCGGCGTTGTCATAACAAGCTCAGTGCCTGAGGATGAACTCGCTCTCAACTGGCAGAGGCTGATAATGACCCACCTGTATGAAAAGGAGCACCTGGGAGTGCTCACCGGCGCTCCACTCACCGATGTGTGCATCACCTTGGCGGCCGGGAGAGCTCACGAAAAGCATACCGTGGGAGGAGACTTCCGCGAGGCAACATACAGGGCAGTCCGTAACGCGCTGATGCAGGCAAGGACTGACGGCAAGGCGGTGCTGCTGGAGCCGTGGTGCGAGTACGAGATAGAACTGCCTGCCCACAGCGTCGGACGCGCGATGACCGACATAAGGCAGATGGGCGGCACGCAGGATGCTCTCGAGCAGACAGAAGACACTGCCAGGATCAAAGGCCGGGTGCCTGCTTCGGAAATCGCAGGCTATCAGATAACGCTCAGTGGATACACCTCTGGCGAGGGACGGCTCTCGTGCACAGCTTGCGGATATGATGACTGCCATAATGCGGCGTCTGTCATTGAGGAGAGAGGCTACGATCCTGAAAGGGATGTTGAGAACACCGCAGACTCCGTCTTCGTAAACCACAGCGGAAGCGATATAGTCAGGTGGGACGAGGTAACAGAGCACATGCACCTGGGCAGCGTGCTGAAACGCAGAGCAGCTTCACCGACTTACGGAAGGATCCCGCAGCCGCCATCAGCCGGTACATCAAATCCGGATGTGAAGGAAGAGGCCAGGCGAAGGATCGCTGCGGAAAAAGAGCTCAGAAATATATTTGAACGCACCTACGGTACTTCAAAGAAGACCCGCTACAGGGATGCGAGCGAACGGGATTACAGAAACAGACCGGAGCTAACCGAAGAAGAGGCTGCAAGGAATGCTGCCCGCAATCAGGAGATAAAAGCCCGCCTCGAGCATAAGACAGAAAAGCGCGAAGAGAAGCCTGCCATGATACTGATAGATGGCTACAACATCATCTTTGCCGATTCTTACCTGAAAGACCTCTTTGCCCGCGACAGCGGATCAGCCAGGGACCAGCTGATCGACAGACTCAGCAATTATGCCGGATACACGGGATTTGAGGTGACTGTCGTGTTCGATGCGTACAATGTACCTCTCGGCGATGTGCGCGAAGAGGAGCGCAATGGCGTGAAAGTGGTATTCACGGCTGAGAACGAGCCCGCCGACATACGCATGGGCCTTATGACCGGTGCGGTAAAGGATCGTCAGATATATGTGGTATCATCTGACAGCCTGGTGCAGCAGGATGCCTGGACCCACGGAGCGCTGAGGATCTCTTCAAGGGAGTTCCTGGGCGAGCTGTCGCGCATAGAGGAGGAGATAAGAGACCACCTTAGACGCGGCGATTGATTTGTCAATTACACGGTGTTATTTTTGATCACCGGGAAAAACGAAAGGATAAATAAAGCAATGAAAAAACACATCAGAACAATTCTTGTGGCACTAATGACACTGTCACTCATCATGCTCGCAGGCTGCGGTGGCGGAGACAGCAGCGAACAGGCTGAAGCTCCGGAAGAAACAGCACAGGCTGAGACAGAACTGGAAAAAGCCGGAGAGCCTACAGGCCTTCACCATGCAGAGATCGAAATCGAAGGTTATGGTACTGTAAGCGTTGAGCTCGACGGAGATGAGGCTCCGGTCACAGTAGATAACTTCATGCAGCTTGCAAGCGAAGGATTCTACGATGGCCTTACGTTCCACCGCATCATAGACGGATTCATGATACAGGGCGGAGACCCTAACGGCGACGGAACAGGCGGAGCAGAAACCAATATCGTAGGTGAGTTCGCAGCGAACGGTTATGAAAACAACATCGCTCACACAAAGGGCGTCATCTCGATGGCAAGAGCACAGGATCCTGACAGCGCAAGCTCGCAGTTCTTCATCATGGTAGAGGATGCACCTCATCTTGACGGACAGTACGCTGCATTCGGACATGTGACCGAAGGACAGGATATAGTCGACAAGATCGCAGCTGACGCACAGCCTCTGGATGACAACGGAACCATTGCAGCAGAGGATCAGCCTGTTATCACATCAGTCAAAATCATCGACTGATAAAACGGCACTGCAAACGCATTTTGTAGTATAATCATAACATTAACTATTATCTAACTAACCAGAAAAAGGAGAAAGAAAATGATCAAGGAATTCAAGGAATTTATCAGCAAGGGTAACGTAATGGACATGGCAGTAGGCATCATCATCGGCGGAGCTTTCACAAAGATCGTGACTGCTCTCGTTGAGGCTATTCTCATGCCTATCATCGGAGCCATCAGCGGCGGCAAGAGCGTAGCAGACATGTCGATCATGGTTGGAAATGCAGCTATCGGTTATGGAGCTTTCATCCAGGCCATCATCGACTTCATTCTGATCGCAATTGTACTGTTCATGATCATCAAGGCACTCAACAAGGCTAAGGCAGCACTTGTAAAGCCTGAGGAAGAAGCACCTGCAGAACCGGAACCTGTTCCTGCTGACGTAGAGCTTCTTACAGAGATCCGCGACCTGCTGAAGGAGAAAAAGTAATTTAACGCAGTTTCTCAAAAGAAAAGAGGGCATTATGGACACTGCAAGACAGGAGAAATACATCGAAAACTTCCGTAAGATCATAATGCAGCAGACCGTATCCGACCCGGACTGCGGTAACGGCCCGGAAGACTTCGCAAGATTCCGTGAGCTCACATGGGAGCTGTTCCCTGATATCCGCAAGGCATGCGAATACAGGGAGTTTGACGGGGCAATGCTCCTTAAATGGAAGGGAAGCGATCAGTCGAAGAGACCGGTGCTGTTCATGAATCATTACGACGTGGTACCTGCCAAGGCGGAGGACTGGAAATACCCTCCGTTTTCAGCAGAGATAGCCGACGGAAAAATATGGGGCCGCGGCACTCTCGATGATAAAGGCGGATACTGGGCGATGCTGCAGGCTGCCGACGATCTGGCTGCCGCAGGTTTTACTCCGGCGCGTGACATATACTTCGAGATGGACTGCAACGAGGAGACTTTTGGTACAGGTGCCCGTGCCGTTGCCGCATGGCTGCAGGAGCAGGGCATAAGATTCGACATGGTCTTAGACGAAGGCGGCGACATAGTTCGCGAGCCGATAAGCAGCGCAAAGGGAACCTTCGCCATGATAGGCGTCGGTGAGAAGAGCGTGGTCAATCTGAAGTTCACTGCAAGATCTTCAGGCGGACATGCCTCCACACCGGAGAAGAACACCCCGCTGGTAAGGCTCGGCAAGTTCATGGCATATGTCGACAGGCATCAGGTGTTTGACGTAAAGCTTCCTGACGCCATAGCCGAAATGCTCAAGGTAATGGCGCCATACAGCGACAAGTTAGGGAAAATCACCGGCAAGGCAGATAAACTCAGCAAACCTCTTGGAATGATCATGCCTCTTATGGGAGCATCCACGGGAGCCCTGGTGGCAACTACCATCGCGTTCACGCTCATAGGCGGAGGAGAGGCTGTCAATGTGATCCCGGGCGAAGCCTGGGTGATCGGAGACATGAGGTGCTCGCACCATCAGGGTCAGGAATCGTCGATAAAGGCCATAACGAAGGTCGCTAAAAAGTTCGGTCTTGAAACGGAAGTAATCCAGTATGAGCCTGAATCGAAGCTGGCTGACTTTAAGGGGGAAGCTGTCAGACTGGTATCGGAGGCTGTCATGGCTACAGTGCCGGGCGTCGATGCCTGTGCGCCGTACATCATGACCGGAGGCTCTGATGCGAGGTTTTTCGACGATCTTTCAGACCAGTGCATAAGATTCCTGCCATTTACAATAGAAGCGGAGCAGTTGGAGTCGATTCACGGCATCAACGAGTGCGTTGCGATAGACTCTCTCGTACCGGCCGTCGATTACTACGCATACATGTATAAGCATGTCTGATAACAGGGAGACTAAGCTATGGCGGGCAAGGGCAGAAGAGACAACAGCGACGGCATCAATATTGGTGTAAGGTCGTTCCTGATAGCCATCGGTATCATCTTCGTCCTGATGGTGGCTACCTATGTGCTTACTCTTGTGGTGCCCGGCGGTGAATATGCAAGGGTGCAGGACGCATCCGGCAACATGGTAATAGATACGGAGACCGGATTCCATTACACAGAGGGAGGTATTCCCCTGTGGAAGTGGATCCTGTCTCCATTTCTTGTTCTCGGAGCAGAGGGGTCAGGCACCATCATAGCGGTGCTTATTTTCCTTCTGGTCATAGGTGGTGTATTCAACTCGCTGACAGCATGCGGGATGATGAATTACATGCTTGGAAAGATAGTCGACAGGTTCGGCAGCGTCAAGTACAGGCTGATGACCGTCCTCGTATTCTTCTTCATGGCACTCGGCTCGCTTGTCGGTTCGTTTGAAGAGGTCATACCTATGGCGCCTATAGTGGTCGCTCTGTCGGTCGCTCTTGGCTGGGATGCGGTCACGGGAGTTGCGATATCGCTGCTGGCTACAGGCTGCGGCTTTGCGGCAGGTATAGCGAATCCGTTCACGATAGGAGTGGCGCAGAGCCTGGCGGGACTCCCGATGTTCAGCGGAATGTGGCTCAGGGCTCTCTCATTTGTACTCATATACATATTGCTCCTGTGGTTCATCAGAAGCCACGCAAAGCGTGTTGAAAAACCGGCTGAAGAAGCCGGCACCGGCATAGAGTACACTCAGAGTGAGCGCATGGACAAAGGACTGAAGGTGTTTGCCGTCATTCTCAGCATAGGCATACTGACAGTTCTCAGCTCGGGCTTCATAAAGGCGCTTCAGGATTACACCATGATAATAGTGGCGCTGATGTTCCTCTCGGCAGGAATAGCAGCGGTCCTGATTTCGGGGGCGGGGCTGAGGGAGCTCGGCAGAACTTTCCTGAACGGTATAATCGCAATAGCACCGTCGATACTCATGATACTCATGGCCTCGTCCATCAAATACACGATGACAGAGGCAAAGATACTCGACACATTGCTATACAGGGCGGAGCTGATAGCCGGAGGAATGTCGAAGGCCGGCGTGGTGCTCTTCATTTACGCCATTTGCCTGGTGATGAACTTCTTCATTTCGTCGGGATCTGCGAAGGCATTCCTGCTGATACCGATAATCGCTCCGCTCGCGCAGCTCTTCGGCATAAATATGCAGCTGGCGATAGTGGCGTTCGCGTTTGGCGACGGATTCAGCAATGTGATCTATCCGACTAACGCGGGGCTCCTCATCACACTGGGGATCTCGGACGTGAGTTACGGAAAATGGTTCAGATACTCCTGGAAGTTCCAGCTCCTGAACCTTATACTTACCTCGGCGATACTTCTGTTTGGACTCGCCGTCGGATATTAAAAAGTGATAAAAGGGACTGAAAAATGAACAAATACGAAAAAGACAACATCGAAAGACTGAGACCTTATCTCGCAGAATGCACGGTGCTTCTAAAGAAGAACGGCGCGTTCCCGCTTGATGGCCCATGCGCCATCGCAGCCGCCGGAAGCGGCGTCAGAGATACCGTAAAGGGCGGTACCGGATCCGGAGAGGTGAACTCCAGATATTTCGTTAATATAGAACAGGGCCTGAAGGATGCGGGATTCACGATCACCAATCCTTTCTGGCCGGACATATATAACGCTTTTAAAGAGAAGGCACATAAGGACTTCGTAACGGGCATAAAAAAGAAGGCGCGTAAGGAAAAGACGAATATCCTTACGGCATCCTTCGGCGCTGTCATGCTGCAGCCTGAGTACATTATACCACTTGATTATTCAGCCTCTGCGGCGATCTATGTAGTATCGCGGATATCCGGAGAGGGCAATGACAGACTGCCTGAAAAAGGCGATTTTAAGCTCACTGACAGCGAGGTCAGAGACATACTCGCCCTCGATGGGGCATATGACAGATTCATGCTTGTCATCAATGCAGGCGGACCGGTAGACCTCAGCCCGGTCATGGGCGTCGGAAACATACTTGTGCTCTCGCAGCTCGGAGTCGAAACAGGAGCTGCTCTGGCAGACATCCTTTTAGGCAAGGCATACCCATCGGGCAAGCTGGCTACCACCTGGGCAGCTTCAGAAGACCACTGCACTGCCGGTGACTTCGGAGAAAGAGATGACACCAGATACAGAGAAGGCATCTACGTAGGATACAGATTTTTTGATACCTTCGGGCTCGATACGCTGTTCCCGTTTGGCTATGGACTCGGATACACTGACTTCACGGTCGGGAAGGCTGCGGTGAAGGTTAACGGACCTGAAGTGGAGGTCTCGGCAAGGATAACCAACAAGGGAAACTTCAAGGGCAAGGAAACCCTGCAGGTATATGTCTCGTGCCCTCAGGGCAGGCTCGACAGGGAGGAGAAAAGCCTTACCGGCTTTGCAAAAACAGCTGAGCTGGAGCCAAAGAAGAGCCAGACTGTAAAGGTGAAATTTGATATACGCGATCTGGCAGGTTTTGATACAAAGAGCGCGTCATACATACTCGAGAAAGGCGAATACATTGTGCTCGCCGGTCCTGACAGCGCCAATGTAAGGCCCGCAGCATTGCTGACGCTCGATGAGGACTTTACTGCATTCAAAGCTGAAAGGCTGTTTGACGGTGCAGACTTCAGCGACCTCAAGGGATTCGCATCTAAAGATTATGAGACTGACAAGCTTCCGGTCTATAAGCTTGATTTATCCGGCTGCGATACGGAAGGGCTCAGAGACAGGAACGGGAGCGAGATGGCAGCGCTTGTACCGGGCGTGCTGTCCGCAGAAGAGCTTGCATATATAAATGTGGGTGATTTCAAGGCAAAAGGACTGTCGATTGCCTCAGTAATAGGAGAGGCGTCTGTCAGCGTTGCAGGAGCTGCAGGAGAGTCCTGCAAAAGATTCCTTGAAAAGGGAGTCGGCAGCATCGTGATGGCTGACGGCCCTGCGGGAGTGCGCATTTCAAAGCGCTACTACGAAGACAAAAAGGGCAAGCATCCGATTGGCTCCACATTGCCTGCCACGATGCTCGACATGCTCCCTGGCCTGATACGCAGGCTGCTCGAGAGAGAGCCTAAGGCGAAAAAGGGAAGAGTCTTCAGAGAGCAGTACTGCACGGCAATACCGATCGCGACCGCGATAGCCCAGAGCTGGAACACGGACTTCGCCGAGCTGTGCGGTGACATAGTCGGAAGCGAGATGGACATTTTCGACATCGACCTGTGGCTTGCTCCGGCTATGAACATACACAGAAACGTACTTTGCGGACGAAACTTCGAGTACTTCTCGGAGGATCCGCTCATCAGCGGAAAGTTCGCTGCTGCGCTCACGAGGGGAGTTCAGAAGCACCCAGGCCGCGGCGTAACCATAAAGCATTATGCTGCCAACAATCAGGAGACCAACCGCTACGCCAGCAACAGCATCATCAGCGAAAGGGCGCTGCGCGAGATTTACCTTAAAGGCTTTGGCATATGCATCAGAGAGTCAGACCCAATGGCGGTCATGACTTCATACAATCTGCTCAACGGAGAACATACTTCGGAGAGCAGGGAGCTGGCAGAGGTGCTCTTCAGGGAATACGGCTTCGACGGACTCATCATGACCGACTGGGTAGTAGGCGGAGACATGCTTCTGATGAAGGGCTCAAAATACGGCACACCGGATGCCGCAAAGGTTGCCGCTGCAGGCTGCAGCCTCTTCATGCCGGGGTATAAAGGGGACTATGATCAGATCATTAAAGGCCTTAGCAAGGGTACGGTAAGCGTTCAGCAGCTGAGGGAGAATGCCGGACGCATAATGCATGTGC
Organism: Mogibacterium sp.; assembly: GCA_017405845.1. Lineage (GTDB taxonomy): Bacteria > Bacillota > Clostridia > Peptostreptococcales > Anaerovoracaceae > Crickella. The sequence continues at coordinate 73,550 of JAFQZQ010000002.1, forward strand.
TGAACAAGCTCGGAAAAGAATAGGGAAGGATCCATGAAGAAGAAATGGATAGCTGTACTCGTAATGCTGATGCTTGCAATGGCCGGGAGCGTTCTGGCGGCATGTTCAAATGAAGAGCCCGCTGAAGAGCCCGCCGGCAGGGTCATACACGTTTCTGTGAAAGGTAATGACGAGACCGGTGACGGGAGCGCTGAGAATCCTTTTGCAACACCGGCATATGCTGCGGCTCAGGCTGAGCCAGGCACGGAAGTGATCGTTCATGAGGGCAAATACGGACAGTTTGAGTTGGATGGAGAGGCTTCGGGCACGGAATCGGAGCCCGTGGTCTTCAGAGCTGCTGAAGGAGAGAAGGCCGTAATAGAGTCAGCTCCGGGCAATGCGGAGGCAGATGAGAACAGCATTGGTATCCACCTTGTTAACGTTGAGAACATAACGATCGACGGATTTGAGGTGACCGGGGGCACTCACGGCATCTATTATGAAAGCCTTCCGGACAGGGGAGAAATGCCGCTCGGGAATATCACCATAAGCAACTGCAAGGTGCATGGAATCCGCGGCACTCACGGCATATGCGTGTATGCGGAAAATGATCTGGCTCCTGTAAAGAACCTCACAATGGAAGGCTGCGAGGTATACGACTGTGAGTGCTTCGACAGCGAATCGACCGTATTCAACGGCAACGTAGACGGGTTTATTATCAGGGATAATGTGATTCACGATAATAACAATATCGGCATCGACATGATAGGCTTTGAAGGAACTGCCAGGCATGACGGAAGCGGCTTCGATAATCCTTATGATGCGGATTATGTAAGGAACGGTGAGTGCTCCGGCAACGTCGTTTACAACATCAGCTCGGAGGGCAACGAGGCATACTTTGAAGATGGCGAGTACGATCTGTGCGCCGACGGCATATACGTTGACGGAGGCCAGGACATAAAGATACACGACAACTTCATCTTCAACTGCGATATAGGTATGGAGATCGCCACTGAGCACAGCCCGGATGACAACGAGCTCTTCAAGGTAAGCGGTATAGAGGTATACGACAATGTGATCGCCGGCTGCATGAATGGGTACGGAATGTGCTTCGGAGGCTATGATGCCGATCTCGGCTTTACCGAGAACTGCAGTTTTCATAACAACACTTTCGTTGATACCGATACGACCATAGGTGTCCAGAGGAGCAAAGACAATAAAATATATGACAATATTTGCGTCGGTGACAACACCGGGCTGGAGTTTAATCCGGACTGCAGGGAAGAGGACCTGGTGAATGAATTCGGAGAGAACATATGGTGTTTTGACTGCGAAGACAGCTTTGAGGATCGTTTTGATGCCGGTGACTATGATCTCGGCAGGCTGATCGATTTGGATAAGCAGCAGTTGGTCCCGGACAGAGACGATGTGCTGGACGGTTTCAGATCACTCAAAGAGGGTAAGGGATCATCCTTCGTACCGGATGAAGAACACATAAAGATTTACGAGTCGCTGAAGGATTAGAGAAAGAACTCCAGAATGAGTACAGTAACGCAGCCGAGGACTGCGACGGTGAATAGCCCCTGACCGAACCATGCTGCCGCTATGCACACTATAAGCGCAGCCGCTCCGGCGAGAGGCGACTGTGTGGCCTCCACGATGGCAGGAAAGGTCATGACCGCGAGGGTCACATAAGGGACGTAATAAAGGAATGATTGGAAGAACCGGTTCTTGACCGGTTTTTTCATTACCAGCGATGCGGCTACACGCATGAGCCATGTGGCGAAAGCCATCACCAGAATGTATAAGTAGACATTAATCTGCATCGACCGCACCTCCTTCAGAATCTTCGGTCTTACGCGGGAACAGTGCCGCAAAGACGGCTGAAATTATTACGGTGAGCAGGATCGTGCGGTTGCCCTGCGATAATGCGGATATACCCGGCATATGAACGGAAGCATATGAAAGCGCAAAGCTGACTGCGACAGCGCCGAGTACGGCTTTATCCTTGCGTGCAGGCGGAATAATGACTGCTATGAACATGCCGAAGAGAGCAACGCTGAGGGCGCTTACGATGCGCGCCGGCAGTATGTTGCCCATGGATATGCCGAGTGCTGTGCCTACGGCCCACATCGGAACGGCGGCGATCAGAGCGCCGAAAGTGTAGTAAGGGGTCGGGACGCCCGGCCTCGCGATGGTGATGCCGAAAATCTCGTCCGTGATACATGATCCTACGAGGAGGCGGGTGCGGAGAGGGGTGCCCTCAGGCATCCTCTGATTTAAGGCGAAGCCCATCAGGATGTAGCGGGCGTTTATGATGAACATAAGGATCATCAGCTCGGCAAGCGTTGTATTTGTTGCATACAGGGCAAAGCCCATGTACTGGCCGGCAGAAGCGTAGGTAATGAGACTCGCGAAGAAGCCCTGCAGAGCGCTGAAGCCGTAGTCGCGGGCTGCGATACCCAAAGAAAAAGCAACGGCAAAATATCCGAGTCCGATCGGAATGCCGTTCCTGTATCCTTCCATAAATATCCTGCGGTTGCTGCCGCTCTCGTTAAGCATCAATACCCCTTTGCTTTAAAATGTTCTTACTGCCGTATACTTTACCACATTACACGGCTTCTGTGCTAAAATAACTGTGTATGAGATTTAGCACAGGAGGAAATTAATGAACAGTAAAAGATGGCTGTATTTGGGAATGGGCACACTGACGCTGCTCTTTTTAGGACTTATTTATGCATGGTCGATATTCAGAACACCTTTCGGAGAGATGTTTCCTGACTGGAGCATATCGCAGCTGTCCATGACATTCACCATTTCAATGATATTCTTCTGCCTCGGCGGATTCGCAGGCGGAATTATGAGTAAAAGATTCAGTATAAGGACAAGGATGCTCATATCCGCAGTCCTGCTTCTTATAGGATTCTTCGCAGTCTCGATGGTAAAACCGGAATCACCGGGATCCAGCCTTACCATGCTCTATATTTTCTACGGAGTGTTCGGAGGCGGCGGAGTCGGTTTTGCGTATAACGGCATCATCGGAACTCTCAACAAGTGGTTCCCTGACAAGATCGGTCTTGCTTCGGGCATCATGCTGATGGGATTCGGACTGGGCGGACTCGTGCTCGGATCGATCGTAAATTCCATGATCGGCTCTATGGGCCTTCTGCCGGTATTCAAGATTCTCGGTATAGCAATCTGTGTAGTCTGCGTGCTTGCAGCTTTCATAGTTAAGGCGCCGGACAGTGACGAATCAGCTGAGCTCGCTGCACTTGCGGCATCTGTCAAGGCAAGCAGCGGAGGCTCTGCAAAGGAAGCGGCACCGGTTAAGAATTACAGCGCGGGCGAGATGCTCAGATCTCCGAAGTTCTGGTTCTTCACATTCTGGGTGATACTGCTGAACTCCGCGGGACTGCTCGTTATCAACAGCGCCGCAAATATCTCCGTTGCATACGGCGGAGCGGCCATACTCGGCATGATCGTATCGCTCTTTAACGGAGCCGGACGTATCATCGCCGGCAACAACTTCGACAGACGCGGACGCATGGTTTCGACTCTCGTCAATAACGCATTCATGCTTGCAGCCGGCATACTGCTGGCTCTCGGCGGAATGACAAACGCATATATCTTCATTCTTTGCGGACTCGTGTTTGTGGGACTCGCCTACGGAGGCTGCCCGACCATCACATCGGCATATATTAACAAAGCTTTCGGACCGGCTAACTTCCCGACGAATTTCAGTATTGCAAACTTCAGCCTTATACCGGCAGCGACGATAGGACCTATGATATCATCGGCATTGCTCGAATCTGCAGGAGGCAACTACAATACTAATTTCTATGCAATAATAGCTTTTTCAGCCGCTTCGGCTGTGTTCTGGGTACTGCTTAATAAGGCGAGCGGAGATGAGAAGTAGAGAGGAATAGAGATGGATTATGATGTAATTATTATCGGAGCAGGTCCCGGCGGAATATTCGCTGCGTACGAGCTCACAAAGGGGAACAAAGATCTTAAGGTTGCTGTGCTTGAGGCGGGCAAGAAACTCGAAGAGAGAAAGTGCCCGATAGACGGAGTTAAGATAAAGTCATGCATCAACTGCCCGAGCTGCTCGATCATGAGCGGTTTCGGCGGGGCAGGCGCGTTCTCGGACGGCAAATACAACATCACGAATGACTTCGGAGGCACTCTCCATGAGTACATCGGCAAGGACAAGGCCATCAAGCTGATGAGATACGTTGACGAGATCAACATGTCGCACGGCGGAGAGGGAACCAAGCTGTACTCGACGGCAAACACCTCGATCAAGAAGCTCTGCATGCAGAATAAACTGCTGCTGCTCGATGCTTCTGTAAGACACCTCGGCACTGACAAAAACTACGTAGTATTAGGCAATCTGTATGATGAGCTCAAAGATAAGGTGGACTTCAGATTCAGGACTCCTGTAGAGCACATCGAGATAATTGACGGCGGATTCAAGGTTATCACCGCTGACAGCAGCTTTACCTGCAAAAAGTGCATCGCGTCAGTAGGCAGAAGCGGCAGCAAATGGATAGAAAAAGTCTGCGAAGAGCTTGAAATACCGACTGAGTCCAATAGGGTAGACCTCGGAGTCAGAGTGGAGCTTCCTGCGGAGCTGTTCTCGCACCTGACTGACGAGCTGTATGAGAGCAAAATCGTATACAGGACAGAAAAGTTCGAAGACAAGGTCAGAACTTTCTGCATGAATCCGCGCGGCAGCGTTGTAAACGAGAACACCAACGGCATTGTGACCGTAAATGGCCACAGCTTCGAAGATCCTGAAAAGCAGACCGACAAGACAAACTTCGCGCTGCTGGTATCCAAGCACTTCTCGGAGCCGTTCAAGGACAGTAACGGCTATGGCGAGAGCATCGCAAGGCTATCTAACATGCTCGGAGGAGGCGTCATCGTCCAGAGATTCGGCGACCTCATCCGCGGCAGACGTACCAACCATAAGAGACTCGAGGCCAGCTTCGTGACTCCGACTCTTAAGGCAGAGCCGGGAGATCTCAGTCTTGTTCTGCCAAAGAGGATACTTGACGGCATCATAGAAATGATATACGCGCTCGACAAAATAGCGCCGGGCACCGCGAATGACGACACCCTCCTGTACGGAGTAGAGGTCAAGTTCTACAACATGGAAGTAAAACTGAGCGATCATCTGGAGACTAAGCACGCCGGTCTCTACATGATCGGAGATGGAAGCGGCGTGACACATTCACTTTCACACGCATCTGCAAGCGGTGTGTTTGTGGCAAGGGATATTTTGGGACAGATACAGTAACGTGAAAGGAGCTGAGCACCCATGAAAAACGTAAAGTGTCTTAAATGCATCAAGTGCGGAAGGGAGTATGAGGCACTGCCGGACGCAACGACATGTGAATGCGGGGGTATTCTTGATGTCGTCTACGATTACGACTACATTAGAGAGAATTTTACACCGGACGACATATCATCGAGTGACAACTATACTATGTGGCGTTACCGCCCGTTCCTTCCTGTAGAGGAAGATACAGTGCAGCCGCCGCTTAGAGTAGGCTGGTCACCGCTCTATGAGGTGCCGCGTGTTGCTGACAAGCTTGGAATCGGAAGATTCTGGCTCAAGGATGATGGCCTCAATCCTACAGCATCGCTTAAGGACAGAGCCAGCTCGATGGGAGTAGCCAAGGCCATTGAAGCGGGTTACGATACGATCGCCTGCTCTTCAACCGGTAATGCTGCAAGCTCGCTGGCCGGCAATGCTGCTGCAGCCGGACTGAAAACGTACATCTTTGTACCTGAAAGGGCTCCAATCGGTAAAGTTGCTCAGCTGAAGATTTTCGGAGCCAATGTCATCTCGGTAAAGGGCAATTACGAGGAGACATTCGAGCTTTCAAAGGCGGCAATCGATGAATATGGATGGTACAACAGAAATGCTGCCATCAACTGCTACCTGATGGAAGGAAAGAAGACAGTAGCTCTTGAGATAGCCGAACAGCTAGGATGGAAGGTCCCGGATTACGTAGCTCTCTCGACAGGAGACGGCTGCACAATAGCTGGAGTCTGGAAGGGCTTCAAGGATCTGTACAGCGCGGGATTCACCGACAAACTGCCTAAGCTGATATCGGTGCAGTCTGTAAACACATGCCCAATCAATATCGCAGCGCGCACAGGTGAGCCGTGGCAGCCTATGGAGGAAAATACGATAGCGGATTCGATCTCTGTAGGTGTACCTAGAAACCCGGATAAGGCCATCAACGCAATAGTGGAATCAGGCGGCATTCCTGTTGAAGTGACTGATGATGAGATACTTGAGGCCATGAGAGAGACGGGCAGAGAGTGCGGAGTGTTCGGAGAACCTGCGGGAGTAACAGGATATGCCGGACTCAAGAAGCTCTGTGCTGAAGGAAAGATACCTGCGGATGCGACCGTAGCTGTTATTATTTCAGGCAACGGACTCAAGGATACGGCCAACGGCATCAAGGCTGCAGGCGAGCCTGTAAAACTTGAACCGGATATTGCAAAATTCCGCGAGTACTATGAAGAACTGAACAAATAAAAAAGATATCTCAGGATCAATATAATTATTGACTTATAAAAAATTTTTTGGCATCATAAAAATATACGAGATAACTATTTCCAATTTCAGATAAATATATTCAACAGCATATTTTTACGGAGGTATGAAATGCTTGATCTCACTATTAAAGAAAAAGGGCTGAAGAACAATATCGAGCGTGCCAAGGCTCAGAACATTATCCTGCCTACATATGAGCAGATGATGCATCCTGAGAAGGTGCCTCAGAAGATTCTCGACAAGCTTGCAAAGACCGGTCTTTGGGACGTAGACCCTGTAAACCTCTTCCGTATCACATGGAAGAACGAGCAGAAGGAATCCGGCGGACTCTTCCACGGTCCTAACTACATCGTTATCCCGCCTGAACTCTCCGGTGTAAAGTGCAAGATCATCTGCATGATCGGCAAGTGGTTCCCGACAGGCTGCCACAAGGTAGGAGCTTCCTACGGCTGTCTCGTTCCTGAACTCGTAACAGGTCAGTTCGACTCCGGCTACCACAAGGCTGTATGGCCTTCGACAGGCAACTACTGCAGAGGCGGAGCTTTCGACAGCGCACTCCTCGGAGTTTACTCCGTAGCTATCCTTCCTGAAGGAATGAGCAAGGAAAGATTCGACTGGCTCAAGAACATCGCCAGCGAGGTCATCGCAACACCTGGAACAGAGTCCAACGTAAAGGAAATCTTCGACAAGACTCACGAGCTGAGAGAGACAAGAGAAGATGTATGGATTCTCAACCAGTTCGAGCAGATGGGCAACTACATGTGGCACTACAACGTAACAGGTAATGCTATCGCAGAGGCGTTCGAAGAGATGAAGGGCGAGAACGACAGACTCTTCGGTATGGCGTTCACATCAGGTTCCGCAGGCACAATGGCTTCCGGAGACAGACTCAAAGAGCTGTATCCTGGCGCTAAGCTGGCTGTTGGTGAAGCTCTGCAGTGCCCGACACTCCTCGACAACGGATTCGGCGCACACAGAATCGAAGGAATCGGCGACAAGCACGTTCCATGGATCCACAACATCAAAAATACTGACATGGTTATTGCCATCGACGACGAAGACTCCCAGAACCTCCTCAGACTCTTCAATGAGAAGGTCGGACGCGACTACCTCAAGGAGCAGGGAGTTGATCCAGAACTCGTCGATCTTCTCGGATACTTCGGCATCAGCGGCATAGCTAACCTGCTCTGCTGCATCAAGATGGCCAAGTACTATGAGCTGACAAAGAATGACGTACTGGCAACAGTAATGACAGATTCCTCAGACATGTATCAGTCAAGGATCAAAGAGCTTCAGGAAGAGCAGGGCGAGTACACACATGAGAAGGCTGCACTCCACTACAACAAGCACATCCTCGACGAGAAGGACGACAACCTCATGGAGCTGACCTACAAGGACAGAAAGAGGATCCACAACCTGAAGTACTACACATGGGTAGAGCAGCAGGGCAAGACAGTCGACGAGATCAATGCTCTCTGGTACGACGAAGAGAACACATGGGGCGCTCTCCGCAAGGAAGCATCCAAGGTGGACGAGCTCATCAACGAGTTCAACGAGGCTACAGGACTGCTCAAAAACCTGTAATACCAAGGCCTAAATTATGTAAAACAACAAAGGAGACTGCCTCAGGGCAGCCTCCTTTTGTTATGTAGAAAAAAGATGTGCGGGACGGTCAAAACATAAAACCATTTTGCTTATTTTTCTTGTCAATATAAAGGTTAGGAATTATAATTAGTACATCATAAACCTATCTGCTGATACGTTAGAATACTATACCCAAAATGTGATCGGCAGTATATCTGTGTATTTATATAACAGGGAGGATAATGATTATGAAGAAAAGACTTATTGCTTTATTGGTTTGCTTAGTAATGGTAATGATGCCAATGCTGGCAGCCTGCGGTGGCGGCGGCGGTGGAGAAGAAGCTCCTGCCGGCGATGAGGGCGGCGTAAAAGTCGGTCTGATCACGCTCCACGACGAGAACTCGACATACGACCTTAACTTCATCAATGCGTTCAAGGATTCTATGGCGAATCTCGGAATCAGCGAGGAAAACTACATGATCAAGACAAACATTCCTGAAGGCCAGGAGTGCTATGATACTGCAGCAGACCTCGTAGACGCAGGATGCAACATCATCTTCGCAGACTCCTTCGGTCATGAGGCTTACATGATCCAGGCTGCAAAGGAATTCCCTGATGTACAGTTCTGCCACGCAACAGGTACAAAGGCTCACACTGAGGGTCTCGCAAACTATCACAACGCTTTCGCAGCTATCTATGAGGGACGTTACCTCGCCGGTGTTGCTGCAGGCATGAAGCTCAACGAGATCAAAGAAGCAGGCAAGCTCAAAGGTGATACACCTAAGATGGGTTATGTAGGTGCGTTCACATATGCAGAGGTAGTATCCGGATACACATCCTTCTATCTCGGAGCAAAGAGCGTTTGCCCGGATGTAACAATGGACGTTACATTTACAGGTTCATGGTATGATGAGACAGCTGAGAAGGAAGGCGCTAATAAGCTGATCCAGGGCGGATGCGATCTCATCTCACAGCACGCAGACTCCATGGGAGCTCCTACAGCTTGCGAAGAGGCAGGAATTCCTGACGTATCCTACAACGGAAGCACAAAGAGCGCTGCTCCTAACACTTACATCATTTCGTCCAGAATCAACTGGTCGCCTTACTATGAATTCGTAGTAAACGCAGTTAAGAACGGCGAAGAGATCCCTGCAGACTGGACAGGAACAATCGACACAGGTTCTGTAGAGCTTACAGAGCTCAACGACGCAGTTGCTGCTGAGGGTACTGCAGAGAAGCTCGAAGAGGTCAAGGCAGGCCTTGCTGACGGATCCATCCACGTATTCGACACTGCAAACGCTATCACAGTTGAGGGCAAGCCACTTGATTCGTATAAGGCTGACGTAGATGACATGGGCGACTATGCACCGGATACAGAGGTAGTAGCTGACGGTTACTTCCATGAGTCCGAGTACAGATCGGCTCCATACTTCGATCTCAACATCGATGGAATCAACCTGCTCGATACAAACTTCGGCTAAACCACAATTTATAACAAGCATTTCAATAGTTCTGACCGGTCCTGTTCAGGCGGGACCGGTCAAATTATAAGTTTAAAGATTCGATATCGGAAAGGGGAGATAATTTTGCAAGACAGCAGAACACCCGCAGTTTCGATGAGAAACATTACAAAAGTATTCGGCACCATAGTAGCCAACAACAAGGTCAACCTTGATATTTACAAGGGCGAGATCCTCTCTCTCCTCGGAGAGAACGGCTCCGGCAAGACCACGTTGATGAACATGCTGTCGGGTATCTATTATCCTGATGAAGGAGAAATCCTCATCGACGGCAAGCCTGTGCAGATCTCTTCACCTAGGGACGCATATGACTACGGTATCGGAATGATCCACCAGCACTTCAAGCTGGTCAACATCTTCAGTGCTGCGCAGAACATTATCCTCGGCATGGAATCCGATCAGGGCGTAAAGAACTCGCGCTTCGGAAAATTAGACATTGCCAAGGCTTCAAAGCGCATCCGTGAGATCTGCGATCTTTACGGATTTGATGTCGATCCTGACCAGAAGGTTTATGACATGTCCGTTTCTCAGAAGCAGACAGTAGAAATCGTAAAAGTATTATATAGGGGTGCGGACATACTGATACTTGATGAGCCTACAGCCGTACTGACTCCGCAGGAGACAGAGAAGCTCTTCAACGTGCTTCGTAACATGAAGGCAGACGGAAAGACGGTGATCATCATCACCCACAAGCTGCACGAGGTAGAAGCCATCTCCGACAGAGTGGCGATACTTCGTAAAGGCGAATACATCGGAGATCTGATAACAAGCGAGACCAATGCCCAGGAAATGACCAACATGATGGTCGGACGTGAGGTCAAGCTCAATATAGAGAGACCTGAGCCGAAGAACGTAAAACCTCGTGTAGAGGTAAAGAACCTTACGGTCAGGTCAGAGGACGGGATCCTCAAGCTCGACAATGTTTCCTTTACGGCTAACACCGGAGAGGTGCTTGGCATAGCCGGTATCTCGGGCTGCGGCCAGAAGGAGCTTCTTGAAGCCATTGCCGGACTTCAGCCTATAGAAAAGGGCGAGGTGCTGTACGTTGAGGATGACGGAACGGAGACGAATCTCGTAGGCATGGATCCTCTCGAGATCGATAAGAAGGGAGTCTCCCTGGCCTTCGTTCCTGAGGACAGACTCGGCATGGGCCTTGTGGCAAACATGAACCTCGCAGACAACATGATGCTGAGGTCATTCAGAAGAAAGGGCAGCATCGCCGGATTCACGGACCGCAAGACACCTAGAGAACTCGCAGAAAAGGTAGTGGAAGAGCTCGAAGTCGTTACTCCGGGTATCGACACACCGGTGCGCAGGCTCTCCGGCGGAAACGTACAGAAGGTGCTGGTAGGCCGTGAAATAGCCATGAACCCTACGGTGCTGATGTCCGCATACGCAGTCAGAGGACTCGATATCAACGCATCGTACACTATCTATGATCTTATTAACCGTCAAAAGGAGCGCGGAGTAGCCGTTATCTTCGTCGGAGAAGACCTCGACGTTCTGCTCGAACTCAGCGATCGCATACTCGTACTGTGCGGAGGCAAGGTGAGCGGAATAGTCGACGGCAGAACAGCAGACAAGAACGGAGTCGGACTGCTCATGACAAAGGTCGGAGGTGATGCAGTTGGATAAGCAGAAAAAAGAACCATTGATCCACATCACTAAGAGAAAGATGATCTCTAAAAAGAGTGAGTGGGCAATAAGACTCGGAAGTATAGTAATAGCGCTCATAGTATGCGCCATCATTACTACCATCACGACACACCTCAACCCGTTCGCTGTTTACGCTTCGATGTGGGAAGGCTCGTTCGGTACTGAGCGTAAGATCTGGTCGCTCCTCAAAGAGCTCTCCATACTGCTCATGATATCCGTAGCGCTCGCTCCTGCATTCAAGATGAAGTTCTGGAACCTCGGCGGCGGCGGACAGACCATGGCAGGCGTACTCGCAACGGCGGCCTGCATGATAACGATGGCCGGCAAGATTCCTAACGGCTTGCTCATATTCATATCGTTCGTATCGGCTCTTTGCGCCGGCGCTCTGTGGGCATTCATCCCTGCATTCTGCAAGGCTAAATGGAACACCAACGAGACGCTGTTCACGCTGATGATGAACTACGTAGCAACGCAATTGGTTGCTTACTACATCATCATATGGGAGTCGCCTAAGGGATCCGGAAAGATCGGTATCATCAACTCGATCTCTGAGGCAGGCTGGCTGCCGGTAATCGGCGGTAAGCAGTATCTGCTCGTCGTGATCTCAGCTGTGATCGTAACTGTTTTCATGTATATCTATCTGAGATACACAAAACACGGTTATGAGCTCAGCGTAGTAGGTGAGAGCCAGAACACCGCGAAATACGTAGGAATCAACGTAGGCAAGGTAATCGTCCGTACCCTTATTCTTACAGGTCTTATCTGCGGATTCGTAGGCTGGCTGCTCGTAGCCGGTACCGACCACACGATGACGACCACTATTGAGGGCGGCAGAGGATTCCTCGGAGTCATGGTTGCATGGCTTGCGCACTTCAACCCTATCGGAATGGTGCTCTCCGGACTCCTTCTCGTATTCATGAGCCGCGGCGCCGGCGAGATTTCGACCGCGTTCGGACTCAACAAATCGTTCGGAGATATTCTTACCGGAATAATCCTCTTCTTCGTAATCGGAAGCGAGTTCTTCATCAATTATCAGATCCACTTCCGTAAATCGCACAGAAAGGAGGCTGCAGATGTTTAGTTTAGTAACATTCATTCCGAGAGCGATCGTGCAGAGCATCCCGCTTCTGCTGGGCTGCGTAGGCGAGACACTCAACGAGAAGTCCGGCAGCCTTAACCTCGGTATTCCGGGAGTCATGTACGTAGGAGCCATATCCGGAGTAATCGGATCGTTCATGTATGAAAACTCCGCAACGAATTTTAATCCGGTGATAGGACTGATAATACCGATATTTGCCTGCATGCTGGGCTCGCTGATGATGGGACTCATATTCTGCTTCCTCACAGTAACACTGAGAGCGAACCAGAACGTAACAGGTCTCGCGATGACTACATTCGGTGTAGGCTTCGGTAACTTCTTCGGAGGATCCATCATCAAGCTGACAGGAGCTGAAGTTCCGTCAATCGCGCTTTCCGCTACGAGTAAGGCTTTCAAAACAGCGCTTCCGTTTGCAGGTAAGGCCGGAGTGGTCGGAGAGGTGCTGCTGTCGTACAGCTTCATGACATATGTAGCGATCGCTATAGCGCTGATCACGCATTACGTACTGAAGAGAACACGCACCGGACTTGAGCTCAGAGCCGTAGGTGAGAACCCTGCTACAGCTGATGCCGCAGGTATCAACATCAACAGATACAAATATTTCTCGATCTGCATCGGATGCATGATCGCGGGAATCGGCGGACTCTACTACGTACTTGACTACGCCAGCGGAGTATGGTCGAACGACGCGTTCGGTGACAGAGGATGGCTCGCCATCGCACTGGTAATCTTCTCTATCTGGCGTCCAAACTGGGCTATCTGGGAATCGATGCTCTTCGGCGGACTCTATATACTCTATCTGTACATCCCTACCGGCACCAACTTTGCCGTCAAGGAGATTTACAAGATGTTCCCGTATATAGTAACCATCATCGTTCTTATTGCTATCAGCATCAAGAACAGACATGAGAATCAGCCTCCTGAAGCGCTTGGATTACCGTACTTCAGAGAAGACCGATAGCAATTGCATAAAAACAACATTCGAAAGGCGCTTACTGCGCCTTTCGCTGCATAAGAAGAAAGGAGTGAGCCTTGAAATACGAAACTTATAAGAAACTGGCGCCGGCCGCGCTGGGCAAGGTCAAGGCCGACATCATTTTCAAAAACTGCAGAATAGTCGATGTTTTCACCGGTGAGGTAGTAGAAGGCAACATTGGCGTCAAGGACGGAATCATTGTCGGCGTCTCAAGGTCTATCCAGGGAAAGAAGGAGATAGATCTTAACGGCGCATACATTGCTCCGGGCTTCATCGATGCCCATCTGCACCTCGAATCCACCATGGTTGCTCCTGCAGAGCTTGTAGCAACGGCGGCGTCATTCGGCACCACCACATTTATAGTGGACCCTCATGAGGCAGCCAACGTATCCGGAGCAGACGGAATCCAGTACATACTGGATCAGACTGAAAAGTCGAACGCCAATGTATTTGTCATGATGCCTTCATGCGTACCGGCAACAAACATCGATGACAACGGCTGTATGTTTGCGGCAAACGACATGTACCCATTCGTAGGTAACGAGCGTATCCTCGGCCTCGGAGAAGTCATGGATGACGACGCGGTCATAAACGGAGATCCGAGGATGTTCGCGAAGTTTGCGCTCTTTGATCATCAGACAATAGACGGTCACGCGCCGTTCCTGCCAAACAGAAAGCTTTCGGCATACAAGCTTGCCGGAGTAGATACGGATCATGAGGCTTCGTCGTTTGAATACGCGCTTGAGGAAGCCAGAAGAGGAATACACGTTCATGTACGTGAAGGCTCTGCAGCTCATAATGTTGATGACATCATAAGCGGCATTGTAAGGACCGGAATCGACACCGAGCACTTCAGCTTCTGCACTGACGACAAACATATCGAGGATATCCTCAGGGACGGCCATATCGTTTACAACGTAAGAAGAGCGGTACAGCTTGGACTCGATCCGTTCAAGGCTATAAAGATGGCTACCATCAACACGGCAAAGTGCTACGGACTTAAGACGATCGGAGCTATCGCGCCGGGCTATCAGGCTGATTTGGTCGTATTCGACAACATGAAGGACTTCAATGTGCTCGATGTCTACTTCAAGGGCAAACGCATCGACAGAGATGCTCCTGTAAAGGTAAAGAAGTGCCCTAAGCATCTGAAGCACACGGTGAATATCGACAAGGTATACGCTTACGACTTTGCACTGCCAATCAGGTCAAAGACAACACATGTCATAGGAATGGTACCTGAGCAGATCGTGACAAGTGACATCGTTGCGCACTTCCCTAAAACTGAAAACTTCGTTCCGCATGATGGCTATCTGAAGATAGCTGCGGTCGAAAGGCATCAGAACAGCGGAAAGATAGGCGTTGCGGTCACCAAGGGCTACGGCATAAAGGGCGGAGCCATCGCATCTTCGGTTTCGCATGACTCGCACAACATCATCGTAATCGGCGACAATGATGAAGATATCGCACTCGCCGTCAATGAGATCGCCCGCGTGCAGGGCGGATACACCGTAGTCGAGAACGGCAAGGTCTTCGAAACACTGCCTCTGCCTATCATGGGACTGATGACGGACGTCCACTTCAAGGAAGTAAATGAGAAGCTGGCGGTCATGAAAGAGAAGGCATATTCGATGGGCGTGTCTAAGGAATTTGACCCGTTCATAACGCTCTCGTTCATGGCGCTCACAGTAATACCTGAGCTCCGCATAACGCCGAGAGGCCTATACCTGGTGTCTGAAAAGGGATCGGGATTCATCAAATAAAAGATACAAGGGCAGGAGAACATGTTATCACTTCGGAATGCAACGATGGATGAGGCGGTCAGCCTCGCAAAAGCACATTGGAATAAACTTCACGAGATACCGGAAAGGGCTCTTGAGGAGCATAGGACGACAGAGTACATACGCAGTATCTGCAGGGATTATCCCTTGGACTTTATAGATCTCGGCATGGAGACGGGGGCGGTCTATTGGCTGGATGCAGGTCGCGATGAGACTATCGCGCTGAGGGCGGATATCGATGCTCTCCCAACGGAGCAGGAGCCAAAACACCTCTGTGGCCACGATGCTCACACAGGTACATTGCTTGGAGCTGTGCACTATCTGTGCGCGATGAAGGATGAACTGCCATACAACGTGCTGTTCATATTCCAGCCGGCAGAAGAGGGCACACGTGGTGCCAAGGCCATGATAGATCATGGCCTGTTTGAAAAAGTACCGCAAAAGCCGGTTCGGATTTTCGGAATACACAACAGGCCTGAGGTAGACTGCGGAGACGTAGTGGTGCATAAAGGTCCACTCATGTCCGAGAAGAATATCTATACACTCACGCTCAGAGGCGTTCCGGGACACGGCTCTCTGCCTCATAAGTGTGTCGATCCTATTGTAGCAGCTGCAGCCTTTGTCACAGGACTTCAGACTGTGGTGAGCCGCAACGTCGACCCGTTCCAGCCTGTTATCTGCACAGTCAACAGCGTTACCGCCGGCAGTCCTGACATTCCTGTGCCGAGCGAGGCGGTAATAACGGGATATTTCAGATCGTATGACCATCAGACCCACATGAGAATGGGTGAGAGGCTTGAGAAACTCGCTTTGAGCACCGCCGAAGCCTACGAGTGTGAATGCGATCTTGAAGTGATACATGCAGTGCCGCCGGTATTCAACCGTGAGGATATGTATGAGATCGCGTATCGTGCGGCAGAAACAGCTGTCGGAAAGGAGCATATAGTCGACAGCATGCCTTGCCTCGCTTCCGAAGATTTCGCAGTTCTTGCTGAAGAGGTTCCGGGCTTCTTCTACTGGGTAGGCAGCGGAACTCCGGGAAAAGTATGTGCGTCATGGCATGATCCGGATTTCTGCGTCGATCCGCACTATATGGAGACATCCGTGCCTGTAATATGTGCTTCGGCAATGATGAAATAAGCCTAAAATAGTTTTAGTTAACAAATGCTGAAATCAGCCCCAAAACGGGGCTGATTTATTGTTTTTTTGAATATATTAGCGGTATAATAATACAACGGTTTTATATTAGACCGCTTTGCACTTAATCGTATTGGGGAATGATATATGAGTAAATTCTATGAA
Source organism: Mogibacterium sp. (assembly GCA_017405845.1). Lineage (GTDB taxonomy): Bacteria > Bacillota > Clostridia > Peptostreptococcales > Anaerovoracaceae > Crickella. The sequence goes on from JAFQZQ010000002.1 coordinate 90,021, forward strand.
GTCATAAGCGAACTGAATATCAACCTTGAAAACCGTCTGTTCTCGGTCTGCGAGGGGGATCATGCAGGAGAAAAGATGATAGTCTCCGGCGGGATCCCGGTGTGGATGAGCGATGAGTCGGGACTGCTTGCCGGGCATCAGGCTGAGGCCATGGCGGCTGAAGACGGAAGCCTTTCTGCGATCGCAGGGGAGAGCGTTTTTGCAGAGCTTCTTGGCAACGAGAAAAAGATGGTGATATGCGGAGCCGGCCATGTTTCGATGCCGGTTATCACGATAGCCAAGATGATGGGCTTCAGGGTGATCGCAATAGATGACAGGGAGAAGTTCGTTCAGAATGCGCTTGATCACGGCGCAGATGAGGGTATATGCAGTGGCTTTGAAGAGGCGCTGAAGAATATCGGGGGCGATCCGGACACGTTCTTCATAATAGTAACGAGGGGCCACCTTTGGGATTCAGAGTGTCTGCTGAACATCATAAATAAACCTCATGCATACGTCGGTATGATAGGAAGCCGCCGTAAGGTCAGCATGGTGAAACAGCTTCTCGCAGACGAGGGGATCCCGCAGGATGTTATAGACTCTGTCCACACTCCGATCGGACTGGCGATTGGCGCTGAGACCCCTGAGGAGATAGCAGTATCCATAATGGCCGAGATAATTGAGGTCAAAAACAGGACTGAGAAAAGTACCGGCCTGTCGGCGGAAATAATGAGGGCTCTCCTGTCGGATAAAAGGGGAGCAGCCGTAATGGCCACCATAGTTTCAAAGAAGGGCTCGTCGCCGAGAGCAACAGGCACAAGAATGCTGGTTCTGGAAGGCGGAAAGATCACCGGCACCATTGGCGGTGGTATGGCCGAGGCAAAAGTCATTAAGCGCGCCGGAGAGATTCTTGCTGCAAATAAAAAAGGACCACAAAGCCCCGAGCTTTTGCGCGTAGAGATGACAGACGAGCAGATACTTGAAGAGGGAATGATCTGCGGGGGTGTCATAGAAGTGTTCCTTGAAACAGTATAGACCGCCCGGTCACAGGCGGTCTATGTCTCTGATTTCTTCTTCACTTTGAGCCTCGACGAGCTTAAGGTCATCGGTATGGGATGCTATAATCTGGCGTCCGCCCGTATCGCCCGTAAGGTTCATAAGCTCTTCCTTATAACGGGACGAAAAGATCTTGGGATTGCACATCTTTCCCTGCCATGCAAGGGAAACGAGGCCAGCAGTCCCTTTTTTATATTCTTCAATAAGTCTTTCAATTGTTGAAGCTTTCAGCCACGGCTGGTCGCATACACAGAACATGTAAGCATCAGCATCGCCTGCGGCCTCAAGTCCCAGCTGCATGCTGTGCGATATACCTGAATCGGGGCTGTCATTCATGACTACATCAAAGTCGGGAGCCAGCGCGGCGACCTCGTCATACTGTGTGACGAGGATCTTTTTATATGCGTCGACAGCCCGGGCTGTTTGAAGTATGCTGTTCACCATAGGCTGTCCGTCCTCCATGGTATGAAGGAGCTTGTTGCTGCCGAAGCGCTTGCTGTTGCCGGCAGCTTCCAGAATGACAGCAACTTTCGGTTCATCGGACCTAAGCGAGCCCCAAGCGCTCTGTATGCCCATCACCGCAAATATCTGCTGCAGCCTGGATGCTGCTGCGAGCCTGTCAGTATCGCCATCGACCTGGTTCATAAATACGCGGAAATCTCCGCGCACGCCTTTCTGCCCGCCATCACGCAACGACAGCATGGCCTGTATGAGGCTCATGTCTACTGTATCGCGCTTCAGTATCTCCGGTACATCTTCATAGCGATATATCACCTCTGAAGTTGCTTTGCCCAGGGCGGAAAGCCCAGCTACACAGACTGTGTAATCCGTATAGTCGGGTACTACAGGCTCCCATGGGGCAGGCCACTTGAGAGGCATGCGACGCGAGCCGTCAGCTTCTATCAGAACTACGTCAGCCTCGTTGCGAAGTCCTTCGAGCACTTCTTCCGTAGGAGCAGTTACCTTATCTGAACGATTGGGATCATCTGATACAACTATCCTGATGTTTCCGTCCTCCATGACGGCAGGGCGGTACATATGCGTCGTAGTAGTGATGATAACTTTCTTACCTGTCTCGGCAAGCTCGCGTGCCCACGCAAAGATCAGCGATGTCTTGCCGCCCGCACCGGTAACGCTTATGACCGCGTGCTCCGGCAGCTTCACCTGAAGAGCTTCCGTTATGGTATTCTGTTTTCCTCTGAAATTCCAAAGTTCCATGTCTGTATCAATTTTACCAGCGACAGCTTTGAAAACAATCTTTTAATTTGTGCCACTTGTATTATAATAATTATTAATAGGAAAAGGTATTGCCTGACTTAATGAAAGGCGGGGATGTTATATGTTCAAAAAAAGTGACAAGAATAAAGACATCAGCGTAAGTGTAAAAAACGTCTACAGACTGGAGGGCAGGGTGCCTCTTAAAGACGCGATCCCGTTTGGACTCCAGCACGTGCTGGCCATGTTCGTGGCAAACGTTGCACCGCTAATCATAATAGCATCGGTTGCAGTATATGACGGACAGCCGTTCAGCGCGGTCGAGACTGCAAGACTCATCCAGAACTGCATGCTTATAGCCGGAATCGGCACGATGGTGCAGCTGTATCCGGTCTGGCGGATAGGTTCGGGACTCCCAATCGTGATGGGACTGTCGTTCACATTCCTTGCAGCGGCTATGTCAGCTGCTTCGAAGGATTACGGAATAATGGTAGGAGCCATTATAGTCGGAGGTCTGTTTGAAGGCATTCTGGGTCTTACTGCAAAATACTGGAGAAAACTCATCTCGCCGCTGCTCTCATCCTGTGTAGTAGTCGCAATCGGACTCAGCATTCTCAATGTAGGAGTATCATCGTTCGCTTCTTCGGCCAAATATCCGGTCGGAGCCTGGCAGAACCTGCTGGTCGCAACACTGACACTCGTTGCAGCTCTGGTATTCCACATCAAGATGAAAGGCGTAGGCAAGCAGATGTACGTTCTGTTCGGACTGGTCGTAGGCTACATCATCTCGATATTCTTCGGAATGGTAGACTTCGGTGCAATGGGCAGCACCATCAAGGAGATGGGAGTCTTCTCAGTGCCTGAGCTCTTCGCGTTCAAGCCTAAATTCCAGGCAGGAGCAATCATCTCATTCTGTCTGGTATTCATGGTGTCGGCCGTTGAGACCATAGGTGATACCACAGCGGCATGTACCGGCGGTCTTAACAGAGATATCACTGAGAGTGAAGTATCAGGTTCGCTCTGCTGCGACGGCTTCATGTCAGCGATCTCGGGCGGAGTATTCGGATGCTCGCCGATCACATCGTTCAGCCAGAACGTAGGACTCATCGCGATGACCCGCGTAGTCAACCGCTTCTGCATCATGTTCGGCGCGCTGGCCATGATTCTCGGCGGACTCTTCCCGCCAATCGGAGCCTTCTTCACAACGCTGCCTGACTGCGTACTCGGAGGATGCACGGTAATCATGTTCGGTTCGATCATGATGGCCGGAGTCAAAATGATGATAGAAGCAGGCCTCGACAACCGCAATACACTGATCGCAGCTACCTCGATCTGCCTCGGTGTAGGTGTAACTCAGGTAGAGGGATTCTTCGATCATCTCCCGGCAATCATCGGTGAGATCTTCGCCGGCAACATGGTAGCCGGAGTATTCGTAGTCGGACTCATAATGGAGCTGCTGCTTCCGAAAGATCCTGCTAAATACGAAGCTTTCATCGAGCACGTTGACGACGCTCTCGACATCGTGGACATCGATCCTAACCTCATGATCGATCACATCAAACCTGACGACAAATAGGAGAAAAACAGTACTATTACAAGGCTCCGGAAGTGGATTCCGGGGCCTTTTAATTGTGGTTAACAATAAAAGCCAAAATTATTTTAGGTTTTTGCTGATATGTTCTTGTTTTGGTACATTAGGGGTCATATAATTAAGTTGAATAGTTGTATTTTTATGAAAAAGACGACGGGTTCAGAAGATGAAAAACTACTATGACAGAACATGGAAAATAGGCGAATTAGCCCGGATGTTCGACATAAATGTGCAGCTTCTGCGCCATTATGACAAGGAAGGACTGCTGGTTCCTGAGATCAGAAATCCGGACAACAACTGGCGTACATACAAGTACGATCAGATCTATCCGCTTGGCATGATAAGATTCCTGAGACAGCTCGATTGTTCGCTCGACGACATCGGGGCTTTTATGCCTGAAAGAAATGCAGACAGCACCGAAAAGTACCTAAGACGCCGCATGAAAGCAGTGCGCGCAAGGTACGAAAAACTCCTGCAGATGGAGTCGGTGATGAATGACAGATTTGCGCTCATCAATAGGGAGATGAAGTACGCTGCCACAGATCAGATATATGTCTACTCAGAAGAGGAGATTTACTATATCGAGATCGGAGGCATCGAGGACATCTTCGTTGATGAGCTTTTTTATCTCTATCCGACTCTCGTGTTCCACGAGGAAGAGGGTACGAGGTTTGCTGTCTGGATACCGGGCGATGAAACAGCTAAGTTCGACAGGTACAGCGACAGGCTCAGGGTGCTGCCGCTCGATGAGTACCTGGTCGGATTCCACAAAGGGCCTCATGATGAGATCCACAGCACATTCGAGAGGATGGAGCAGGCTGCGGAGGGCATACTCGAAGAGGGATGCAGGCTCGATGATACAAAAATATGCATAGACATCATCGATCAGTTCATTGAGGCCGACAAAAATAACTACGTTACAAAAGTCATGATCAAAATAATCAGATAAGGAGGGCAGAGCATGTCAAACAAGTATATCGGACAAGCGGTCACCAGGCTCGACGCACATGACAAAGCCATGGGCCGCATCAAATACACCGACGACATGTGCGACAAGAGCGCTCTTGTGATCAGAGTGCTCCACTCGACGGTAGCAAACGGCATCGTCAAATCTATTGACACCAGCGAGGCCGAGAAGGTGCCCGGAGTCGTACGCATCTTTACATGCTTCGACATCAAGGAAAAGCACTATTTCCCGACCGCAGGTCATCCGTGGTCAACAGACCCTCATCACCAGGATATAGCAGATCGCCTTATAATGACGGATCATCCGCTGTTCTACGGTGACGATATCGGAGCTGTGGTTGCTGAGGACGAAGTTGCCGCATCGCAGGCCCTGCGCATACTCGAGAAGAGCGTTGTATACGAGGAGCTTCCTTTCGTGCTCGATGCACAGGAGGCAATGGAGGAGGGCGCACCTCTGCTCCATGAGAAATTCCCTAACAACGTGCTCGCTCACACAGAGATCCACATGGGAAGTGTAGAGGAGGCCATCAAGGAGCCGGGACTCATCAAGTGCGAGGGCTGGTACGAGACTCAGCCTGTGCAGCATTGCCACATAGAGAACTTTATCTGCTATGCGTACGGCGAGGGCGACAGAACGGTCGTAGTATCGTCCACTCAGATCCCTCACATCGCGCGCCGTGTTATCGGTCAGGCGACCGGCATGGACTGGGGTAAGTTCAGGGTCATCAAGCCTTATGTAGGCGGTGGTTTCGGAAACAAGCAGGATGTTCTGTACGAGCCGCTGTGCGCATGGATCAGCATTCAGCTGGGCGGACGTCTGGTCAAGCTCGACGTTCCCCGCGAGGAAACATTCATCAGCAACCGTATCAGGCATGCCATCAAATACCACATCACATCGTGGATGCGTCCTGACGGCAGCTTCGCAGCCCGTACTATCAAGGCGTGGTGCAACAACGGAGCGTACAGCTCACACGGTCACGCTATAGCGGCAAAGGGACTGAACGCGTTCCCGCAGCTCTATCCTTGCGACAACATCGACGGTGAGACCTGGACGGTCTACACAAACCGCTCAGTTGCCGGAGCGATGAGAGGATACGGAATGCCGCAGGCAAGCTACGCATTCGAGGTACATGCAGAGGACTGTGCAAGGGCGATCGGCATGGATCCACTCGAATTCAGGCGCAAGAACCTGATGCCTGTCGGATACTATCACGCATTCTCAAAGAACGAGCTGTATTCGGACACATTCAATCAGTGCTTCGACAAGGGTGCTGAGATAATCGGATACTACGACAAGGTAAAGAAATATGCCAACCAGACAGGCGACATAAGGCGCGGAATAGCGGCTTCCACATTCTGGTACAACACAGCGGTTTACCCGATTGCGCTCGAGACATCATCATGCCGTATCGTAATGAATCAGGACGGATCCGTTCAGTTCCAGCTGGGTGAGACCGAGATCGGTCAGGGCGCTGACACAGTAGCTGCTCAGATGATAGCCGACACGGTAGGAATACCTCTCAGCATGGTACATCCGGTATCCTGTCAGGATACAGACATAACGCCATTCGGTACCGGAGTTTACGCTTCGAGAGGAACCTACACTCTGGGATTCTCTGTCAGGCAGACAGCTCTGCTTCTCAAGGAGAAGATCCTCGAGGCTGCGCATCAGTTCACACGCATGCCGGTCTACAATCTCGACCTTATAGACGGCAAGATCGTCAGAACTACTGACGGGCGCGAGCTGATGACGATAGGAGAGCTTGCACTGTCGAAGCTGTATACGACTGAGGGATCGCAGCATCTGACTGCCGAGTCAACATATCAGATAAAGTCGAACGCATACTCCTTCGGTGTGTGCTTCGCAGAAGTTGAGGTAGACATACCGATGTGCCGCGTAAGGCTTCTTAACATCGTGAACGTGCACGACTGCGGACAGGTCATCAATCCGCTGCTGGCAGCCGGACAGGTACACGGAGGTCAGAGCATGGGTATAGGCTATGCTCTTTCGGAAAAGATGATGTGGGACGCAAAGACGGGCAGGCCGCTCAACAACAACCTGCTCGACTACAAGATGTCGTCGTTCATGGATCACCCGAGACTGGTAGCAGACTTCGTTGAGAACTACGAGCCGACCAGCGCGTACGGAACAAAGGGACTCGGTGAGCCTCCTGTATGCCCGGTAGCTCCTGCTATCAGAAACGCTATCGGCCAGGCCACGGGAGTATATATCAACGAGCTTCCGCTGTCGCCGCATACGCTCTTCCGCGAATTCACGGATGCCGGACTCATAAACGATCCATGGAGAAAAGAGGAGCAGGGAAAGGAGGCCAAGTAGCATGTATGACATAAAAGCACTTTACGAAGCTGAGAGCGTGCAGCATGCGGTACAGCTGCTGCAGGAGCATCCGGAGGCACAGATACTCGCCGGAGGTTCTGACGTGCTCGTTCAGATACGCGAGGGCCGCAGGGCAGGCTGTGAATTCGTCAGCATTTACATGCTCGATGAGCTCCGCGGCATATCGATCGATGAAGAGGAGAACATCCGCATCGGTTCGCTGACCAGCTTCTCGCATATTACAAAAGACCCTATCATCCAGAAATACATCAACGTACTCGGTGAAGCCGTAGACATGGTGGGAGGCCCTCAGATCAGGGCAATCGGCACCATCGGAGGCAACACCTGCAACGGCGTCACTTCCGCTGACTCCGCTTCAACTCTGATGGCCTGGGATGCCATCATGGAGCTGACCGGACCGGATGGAGTAAGACGTGTTCCTATCAAGGACTTCTACATCAAGGCAAAGGTTGTAGATATCAGACCGGCTGAGATTCAGACAGCCATCCTGATACCGAAGGAATCCTACGACAGATGCTTCGGACACTACATAAAATACTCGATGCGCAACGCGCTCGATATCGCCACAACGGGCTGCTCGGTAAACGTCAGACTCAGCGAAGACAAGAAGACCTTCGAAAGAGTACGCATAGGTTACGGCGTAGCGTCACCTATACCGGTACGCGCACCTAGCGCCGAGGAGTTCATAAACGGCAAGGAAATAACTGACGAGAACATAAAGACATTCGCCGAGACAGTGCTCAAGGATATCAATCCGCGTGACAGCTGGCGTGCCGGAAGGGCGCTGCGTCAGCACATTTCGGTGGTAATGGCAGAGCGTGCTCTCCGCGAGAGCATAAGTCTGGCAGGAGGTGAGATAAATGGCTAAACAGTATAAAGTGGTGCACTGCACTGTCAACGGCAAGGAGATCGAACAGGTCGTTGACGTACGCTCGTCGCTCACAGACATGCTGCGCAACGATCTCCACCTTACCTCAGTCAAGAAGGGCTGCGAAGTCGGAGAGTGCGGAGCCTGCACGGTAATCATTAACGGGGAAGGCTTCAACTCCTGCATCTATCTGGCCGTATGGGCAGAGGGCAAGGAGATATGGACTCTCGAAGGTCTTACGGGGCCGGGCGGAGAGCTCTCAGACATCCAGCAGGCATTTGTCGATGAAGGTGCTATTCAGTGCGGATTCTGCACACCGGGCTTCATCATGACAAGCTGGGAGATAGTTAATTCAGGCAAAGAATACACAGATGATGAGCTCAGAAAGGCTCTCTCCGGTCACCTCTGCAGATGCACCGGATACGAGAATATATTCAGAGCTGTCAAGAAGACCATGCTCAGGCATCTCGGTAAGTATGAGGAAGCCGAGCTGGTTAACTCACAGGGCATCACGGAGTATCCTGAGCCGATGCCTTTCAAATAGGGTACAGGAGTAAAGGAGAATAATATGGCAAATCAACTGTTAATGGCAAAAAGCCCTGAAGAGGCAGTCGCTGCAAAGAACGCATCGGCAGTCTTCGTTGCGGGCGGGACCGAAGTCAACCGGCTCGGTTCTGATGCCGCCGCAGCAGCTGACACGCTTATCTCGCTGAAGAAATGTGCCGGACTAAAGGACATTGAGGAGGATGCAGGCTTTGTGACCATCGGTTCGATGTGCACGTTCCAGCAGTTAGTCGAGTCTGAAAAGGTTCCGTCATATCTTAAGGAAGCTGCACTTTTCATGGCCTCGCGCACCAAGCGCAACATGGCCACCATCGGCGGCAACATAGCTTCAAAGAGAAGCGACTCATACATCATACCTACACTGATGGCAGCAGGAGCAAGCATGAAGCTGCTCACTGCCGGCGGCAAAGAGGTCAAAACGTGGGTAGGTGAATACATTGACGAAGGCGATTCTGATGCTCTCATTATTTCGGTTACAGTTCCGAAGGACATGAAGGTGATATCCAAGCGCTATGCAAACACTGCGCAGAGCCACGCGGTGCTCACAATGAGCGCGGCCCTTGGCGAGCATGGCGTCCGCCTGGACGGAGCTGTAAAGAATGTAGGGCTGCTCCACTTCTGCGACCTCGAAGCAACCTTCCGTGAGGATCCGGATGTCAGCGAAGACAAGATAATAGAGATGGTAAGGGTCTGCACGGGACTCCACACAGCCGATGACATGTTCGGAAGCGATGAGTATAAGCGCTATCTCATAGCAGTCACCGCTTACGATCTTCACAAACGCATTACGGGGAAGGAGGTATAGACATGATCACTTGTACCATAAACGGAAAGAAGAGGTCATTCGATATCGACCCGACCAGGAGGCTGCGCGAGATGCTGCTGATGAACGGCAACTTCGCCGTCCGCGACAGCGATGACGCCGAGGGATTCTGCGGGAGCGATACGGTGCTGCTCGACGGTACACCGGTATTCTCGAATCTCATCCTCGCGGGCGAGGCAGAGGGCTGCGAAATAGTCACACCTGACAGCCTCGGAGATTCCATGCACCTGTCGGTAGTGCAGCAGGCTCTTGTAGACGCGGGAGTTGTACAGAGCGCGTATAACGCTCCGGCAGCGGCACTTCTGATGACATGGCTCTTCGAAAACAATCCGAATCCTACGAGAGAAGACGTGAAGGATGCTCTCTCAGGCATATTCATCCGCGACGCAGGCTATGAGCATTACTACATAGCCGCAGAGCTCATCAAGGATAAGATCGCTACAGGAGAATACAAGACCGAGATAGCGCCTGAATTCAGGCCTCAGCTGAAGGCAGTCGGCAAGGTGATGCCTAAGATAGACGCACCGCAGCTGGTATCGGGTGAAAGGGCTTTCGTAGAGGACTACGTTGATGCCGACACCTGCTACATGGTGGTGCTGCGTTCACCTTATGCACACGCATACGTAAACAAGATAGATACATCAAAGGCCGAGGCACTGCCGGGTGTAGTCAAGGTCATCACAGCATATAACTGCTCTGATGCCACATACATGTCGGCCGGTCAGGGCAACCCTGAGCCGTCACCTCATGACAGAAAGCTGCTCAACAAGAAGGTGAGACACGTTGGCGACCGTGTGGCCGCTATCGTCGCTGAGACGCTCGAAGAAGCGATCAAGGCACGAGATCTCATCGAAGTGGAATACGAGCCACTGGAAGCCGTATTTACGGTCGAGGAGGCAATGGCAGAGGGTGCTCCGCTGGTTCATAACGGCAGAGTACAGTACAACGCCGGAGCACCGGACGATCTCGACGAATATAACGCCAAGCTGTCCGGAGACGAGAGAGAGGGCAAGGTTGTATATCAGTTCCCTCTGCACGGCGACATTCTGCACAATGTAGCGGCTGCCAACCACGGCGGTATAGGCGATGTCGACAAGGCATTCGAAGAGGCCGACGCGGTTGTAGAGGCAACATATCAGACCAGCCAGATCCAGCACACACCGCTTGAGACGCACATCTGCTTCTCGAAACTCGAGAACGGCAGACTCATAATATACGCCAGCACGCAGGTGCCTTACCACGTGCGCCGTATCGTGAGCTGGGTAACAGGCCTTTCAGAAAACAAGATACACGTAATAAAGACCAGAGTCGGAGGCGGTTACGGATCCAAGCAGGACATCCTGGTAGAGGATCTCACCGCATACGCAACATTCGTGACCGGCAGACCTGTGCTTTATCACAATACGCGCGAGGAGGAGTTCATAGCCAACTCCACCAGGCATCCTATGCGCGTCCATGTAAAGATGGGCGGCAAGAAGGACGGTTCCATTACGGGCATCTACATGAAGGTTGATGCCAACACCGGTCCGTATGGAAACCACGCCCTCACGGTGCCTATGAACAGCTGCTCAAAGACTCTGCCGCTGTTCAAATGCGACAACATGAAATACGATCTCACGATCTACTACACCAACACTCCGCCTGCCGGAGCATATCAGGGCTATGGCACTCCTAAGGGCACATACGGCCTCATGATGGCCATGTGCGAACTCGCAGATAAGCTGGGAGTCGACTATAAGGATATGGTACTCAAGAACCATGTAGAAGAGGGCTATATGCTCGAGATCCTGAGAGGACTCGGTGAAGGCCGTGAAGGAAACGTGGTGCCGGTAGGATCATGCGGACTCAGAGAAGCGGTAGAGAAGGGCTGCGAGATGATAGAGTGGGGCAAGCACGTTGAAAGCGATGACCCTGACTGGAAGATCGGCAAGGGCTTCGCGATGATAATGCAGGGCTCGGGACTTCCGGGACTCGATCACGCAAATGCGATAGCCAAGCTCGAGATGGACGGATCGATAATCGTGCTTTCAGGAGCTGCTGATATCGGTACCGGCCTCGATACCATAATCGCCAAGGTAACGAGCGACATACTCTGCATACCGATGGACAAGATCACCGTGCTTTCAGGCGACACCGATTCGGGAGCCTTTGATACCGGATCCTACGCATCGTCCGGAACCTTCTTCAGCGGCAACGCCGCAGTGGTTGCAGCCACCAATCTCAAGGAAAAGATCCTCGATGAGGCTGCATATCAGCTCGAAGAAGACGCGGAAGACATGGAGATCAGATGGCCGGGTGAGGTCGCATCTAAGAAGACGGGTAAAACATTATCGTTCTACGAAATCATCCATACAGCAACATCCGGAACCGGACGCGGACATCTCATCGCGCCGGGAAGCTTTACAACTGCAGCGTCATCCGTACCTTACGGAGCGCACTTCGCGCAGGTCGCTGTCAACGTGAGAACCGGTGAAATCAAGGTACAGAAGTTCTACGCCATCCAGGATGCGGGCACACCGATCAATCCGGAGGCAGCGCTCTGCCAGATGTACGGAGCATCGCTGAAGTCCATAGGCCATACACTGTACGAGGACATGATACTCGACAAGGACGGCCGCTGCGTCAATGCAAACATGACGGACTACGGCGTCCCGATGATCTCAGAGCAGCCTGATGACTTCAAGGCTGTGCTCATAGATGTCAACGATGCGCACGGACCGTTCGGCGCCAAGTCGATCTCAGAGATCGCCTGCAACGGAGCCGCACCTGCAATCGGAAACGCTATACATGATGCCTGCGGCGTATGGATACGCAGCTGGCCAATGACACCTGAAAAGATACTGAGAGAACTCGGCAGAATATAGAGAGGAGGATGGAACATGCTTTTAGTAGGTAACGGACAACTTATTACAAGGGATCCTGAATTCCCATATCTGAAGGATGGCGCCGTCGTGATCGACGGTGAGGTCATCAAGGCGGTAGGAACGCTTGCAGACATGAAGGCGGCATATCCTGATGCTGAATTCGTGGACGCAAAGGGCGGCATCATCATGCCGGGTCTTATAAATGCGCACACTCATATCTACTCAGGCCTTGCAAGAGGACTTGCGATAGAGGGAAACAATCCGACTAACTTCTTTGAAGTGCTCGACGGCACATGGTGGAACATAGACAGACACCTCACCATAGACGGAACGAAAGCCTGTGCATATGCAACCATTCTCGACTGCATAAGAGACGGTGTTACAACGATCTTCGACCACCACGCAAGCTTCTGCGAGATACCGGGATCGCTCTTCGCCATCAAGGACGTAGCTAAAGAACTCGGCATGAGATCGTGCCTGTGCTACGAGGTGTCCGAGAGAGACGGAGCAGAGAAGACAGCACAGAGCATCCAGGAGAACGTAGACTTCGCTAAGTGGGCCATCAAAGAAGATGATGACATGATCAAGGCCATGTTCGGCGGTCACGCACTCTTTACGATCTCTGACAAGACATTCGAAAAGATGGTCGAGGCAAACAACGGTATGACAGGATTCCACATCCACGTTTCCGAGGGTATGAATGACGTTTATGACAGCCTCAGAAACTACGGATGCAAGCCGATAAACAGACTGCTTTACAACGGCCTGCTCGGAGACAAGACCCTGCTCGGACACTGCATCCATGTAAGCCCTGCTGAGATGGACATCGTCAAGGAGACAGGCACCATGGTAGTCAACAACCCTGAGTCCAACATGGGCAATGCCGTAGGATGCGCACCGGTACTTCAGATGATGGCAAAGGGCATCACCGTAGGAATGGGTACAGACGCATACACGCACGACATGCTCGAGAGCCTTAAGGTCTTCCTCATCATCCAGAGACACAACGCTGCAATGCCAAACGTCGCATGGGGTGAAGACTGCACGATGCTCTTCGAGAACAACAGAAAGATCGCTGCTAAATACTTCAAGAAGCCGCTTGGCATCCTGAAAGAAGGCGCTGCAGCAGACGTGATCGTAATGGATTACAAGCCGTTCACACCGTTCTCAGATGAGAACATCGACGGCCACATGATCTTCGGAATGATGGGCAAAAACTGCAGAACGACGATCATCAACGGAAAGGTTCTCTACAAAGACAGAGAATTTGTCGGAATCGACGAAGATGCTATCAACGCATGGACATACGAGCAGAGCAAAAAGCTCTGGGGTGAACTCAATCACAGAGAGTATTAATGGCAAATACTTTCGAGACTTGAAAGATGTAGATAGACAGAAATACGAATGGAGGTATTGTATGAGTGACATAATGAGACCTATGCCTTATAAACAGCTTCTGAACTGGGTGCTCGATGAGTACGAAAAGAGCGGAAGCATATTCGGTGTTTCAAAGCTTGTTAAACATGAGAACGGTCAGGCTCTTCCGATTTTCGATGAGAAGATCGAGTCGCCGTTCGGACCTGCTGCAGGCCCGAACACACAGCTGGCTCAGAACATAATCGCATCGTATGTCGCAGGTTCGAGATTCTTCGAACTCAAGACAGTACAGCAGATGGATGGTGCTGACCTCGCTGCATGCGTAGCAAAGCCATGCATTACCGCTCACGACGAGTGCTATAACTGCGAATGGTCGACAGAGCTTTATGTACCACAGGCTTACGAAGAGTACGTAAAGGCCTGGGTAGTCTGCAAGATACTTGCAAAGGAGCTCGGTCTCGGCGATCCTGACGCCTTCGTATTCAACATGTCGGTAGGCTACGACCTTGAGGGTATCAAGACTCCTAAGATCGACAAGTACATCGAAGAGATGAAGGACGCTTCGAATACAGAGGTCTTCAAAGAGGCAATTGAGGAGTCGGTCAAGGCCGTAAAGGAAGGCAGACTCAAAAATGTCGATGAGGAATTCATCCGCGCCATCCCGGCAAGGATCTCCAACTCCATAACGGAATCGACACTCCACGGGTGCCCGCCTGACGAGATCGAGAGAATCGCATCCTATCTCATCACTGAGAAGGGCCTCAACACATTCATCAAGTGCAACCCGACGCTGCTCGGCTATGAGTTCGCAAGATCACGTCTCGACTCACTCGGATACAGCTATATCGCATTCGATGATCATCACTTCCTCGAAGACCTTCAGTGGGAGGACGCAGTGCCGATGTTTGAAAGACTGCAGGCTCTATGCGACGAGAAGGGACTTGAGTTCGGTGTTAAGCTGACCAACACATTCCCTGTAGACGTAAAGGCCGGAGAGCTTCCATCTGAGGAGATGTACATGGCCGGACGCAGCCTGTTCCCGCTGAGCATCTATCTCGCAGAGAAGATTACAAAGCAGTTCGGCGGCAAGCTCCGTATCAGCTATTCGGGCGGTGCTGACTACTTCAATATCAAGGAGATATTCGAAGCAGGCATCTGGCCTATCACAATGGCTACAACCATCCTGAAACCGGGTGGATACCAGAGAATGTCACAGATCGGCGAGAAACTGATGGACTGCGGCAATGAGAGATTCAGCGGAGTCTGCTTAGACAAGGTGAGCGCTCTTGTTGAGATGTCTCAGGGTGAGAGAAACCGCAAGCCTATCAAGCCTCTGCCTGACAGAAAGAACGGCGAAGACCTGCCGATGCTCGACTGCTTCCACGCTCCTTGCAGCGGCGGATGCCCGATCGAACAGGATATTCCGGCATACCTCGAGGCAATGGAGAAGGGCGACAGCGAGGCTGCTCTCAAGATCATTCTCGAGAAGAACGCGCTTCCGTTCACAACAGGAACGCTCTGTCCGCACACATGTGCCGACAAGTGCATGAGAAACCACTATGAATCAGCGCTCCGAATCCGCGAGGTGAAGCTGATGGCCGCAGAGGCCGGATTCGACAAGGTACTTCCTGAGCTCAAGGCTGCTGACGCATCCGGTAAGAAGGTAGCTGTTATCGGCGGAGGCCCTGCAGGACTCGCTGTAGCATCGTTCCTCTCGCGTGCCGGAGTCGATGTAACTGTATTTGAAAAGAACGACAAGATGGGCGGCGTACCTCGCTATGTGATCCCTGGATTCAGAATCGGCGACGACGCTCTCGATAAGGACGTAGCGCTCTGCTCAGCATACGGCGCAAAGATGGTAAACGGCAGAGAGATCGCTTCTGTACAGGAACTCAAGGATGAAGGCTTCACAGACATCGTTGTCTGCATCGGAGCATGGGCACCTGGCCGCAAGACCCTCAAGTATGGCGATGAGCTGGATGCTCTTGAATTCCTCGAAGCAGTGAAGGCTGCTCCTGGCTCAGTAGATCTCGGCACTGACGTAGTAGTCATCGGAGGCGGAAACACTGCAATGGACGTTGCAAGAGCGGCAAAGAGACAGCCTGGAGTTGAGCATGCACGCCTGGTATACAGAAGAGACAGAAGGAACATGCCGGCTGACGAAGAAGAGCTGGTAATGGCTATTGAAGACGGCGTTGAGTTCATGGAACTCCTGGCCCCGGTCGGAGCAGAGAACGGAAAGCTCAAATGCGAGATCTGCAAGCTGGGCGAGCCTGACGCAAGCGGAAGACGTTCACCTGTAGGCACAGGCGAATTCACTGAGGTACCTGCAACAGCAGTTATCTGCGCAGTAGGTGAGCGCGTCAACGCAAGCCTCTATGAAGGCGCAGGAGCTAAGCTCGACGACAGAGGCAGAGTCATCGTAGACGAGAATCTCATGACTTCGGTCGAGGGACTCTACGCAGCAGGCGACTGCCGCCGCGGACCGGCTACAGTTGTAAAGGCTATCGCAGATGCCCAGACTGTAACCGCTGCTATAACAGGAGCTTCCTTCGATAAATACGCTAAACTGAGCGAAGAAGGCGACATGGCCAAGCTGATCGCAAGGAAGGGCGACCTGGTCGATCCTCCTGCAGATAAGCCGGATAACAGATGCCTCGGATGCGCAACCGTATGCGAGGTCTGCACGGATGTATGTCCTAACAGAGCCAATGTTGCGATCGACGTTCCGTTCTTCGAAAAACCTCAGATACTCCACGTTGACGGAATGTGCAACGAGTGCGGCAACTGCGCCGTATTCTGCCCGTACAGCGGACGTCCATACAAGGATAAATTCACGCTGTTCTGGAGCGAAGAAGACTTCGTCGACAGCGAGAACAACGGCTTCCTGCCACTCGAAGGCAGAAAGGTACGCGTAAGACTCTTCGGAAACGTCGCAGATTACGATCTTGACGATTCGAAGTGCGGCCTGCCTGATGGCGTTGCGGCATTCATTAAGGCAGTTATCAGAGATTACGGATATTTAATGGCATAGTACAAGGGAAATTATAAATGTTAGTTGTAATAAAGGGCGCCGGCGACCTGGCCAGCGGTATAGCCACAAGGCTTTATCGTTCACGTTTCGACATAGTAATGACAGACCTGCCGGTGCCTACGGCAGTGCGCAGGACGGTGGCTTTTTCGGAAGCCATCCGTCTTGGCAGTACTGATGTAGAAGGTATAGAAGCAAAACGCGCGGAGAGCGCAGAAGAGGTGCGTGAGTGCATCGCTAAGGGGATCATTCCGGTGGTTCCTGATCCGGAAGCAAAGATCATAAATGATCTGAAACCCGAGGTCATAGTAGATGCAATACTCGCAAAGAGAAACACGGGCACGCATATGGACGATGCTCCGCTCGTGATTGGAGTCGGTCCGGGCTTCACCGCCGGCGTGGACTGCCATGCCGTGATAGAGACAAAGCGCGGGCACACTCTTGGCAGAGTCATAAGAGAGGGCTCTGCCATTCCGAACACCGGCGTGCCGGGCAATATCGGCGGTCAGACTATCAGACGCCTCATAAAAGCTCCTGTTGACGGAGTGTTCCATCCCGAAAAGAAGATAGGAGATCTTGTAAAAGAGGGTGACCGTGTCGCGAATGTCGACAAAGTACCGGTATATGCTCAGACTGACGGTATGATAAGAGGATTGCTGCAGGATGGAGTCCCGGTCACAAAGGGACTCAAGTCCGGCGATGTTGATCCGAGAGGGAGCGTGATCGACTACATGACAGTATCCGACAAAGCGCTGGCCATTGGCGGCGGTGTACTCGAGGCAATACTGGGATATGCGGGAGACAGGCTCTGAAGGATTGGAGATAAAAAATGGCTAAGAGAATAAAGAAGACCTCGTATATCCGGTGCAGGGGCGGAAGTCCGCTTCTCGAGGGGATAGACAGAGCGTCACTTCCAAAGGACTGCAGTGCGATACTGAAGCTGTATCCTGACGGGATAAGCAAATGCAGATACGGATGCCTCGGAGGCGGCTCATGCGAAGCTGCCTGCCATCTTGCGGCGATCAAAGTAGAAGGAGGAGGCCCTCCTGTAGTCGACAGTGCAAAATGTGTCGGCTGCGGACTTTGCTTGCGTGTCTGCCCGCAGAACCTCATAGAGATAATACTTCCTGAGTATAATATCCAGCCTAAGTGCAGCAACCGCGACCTCGGAAAGACCGCTCGCGAGGCATGTGAAAACTCATGCATCGCATGCAAAATATGCGAAAAAGCATGTCCGGCAGGAGCAATAAGCGTAGCAGACGGAAAACCGGTGATCGATCCGGCGAAATGTATCTGCTGCGGCATGTGCGCAGTCAAATGTCCGCGCGGAGTCATAAGAGACTCCCACGGTATAATGACCGCTGACTGATAATGCAGAGGAGGTGAGACCAATTTCCTATACATTCACAGTAAACGGAATAGAAAGAACTACCGAAGAAAAGAAGCCTCTGCTCAGATATCTCAGGGATGACCTTAAGCTGTATTCGGTAAAAGACGGATGCTCGGAAGGAGCCTGCGGCACCTGTACGATCGTTGTGGACGGTTATGCTGTCAAGGCTTGTGTCCTCACAACCGACAGAGCAGTCGGCAAGAACATCATAACAGTAGAAGGCCTGAGCCTGCGTGAGAAGGAAGCTTTCGTGTACGCGTTCGGAACGGCAGGATCCGTCCAGTGCGGCTTCTGCATACCTGGCATGGTAATGGCCGGCAAGGCGCTCATCGACCGCAATCCGGATCCGACAGAAGAAGAGATCAAGAAGGCGATCAAGGGAAATGTTTGCCGCTGCACGGGATACAAAAAGATCATCAACGGTATCAAACGCGCTGCAGCTATTCTGCGCGGAGAAGAAGAGGTGAGGCAGATCAGCCAGTTTACCGGCAAGATGCTGCCTGAGCAGAACGAATTTATCTCGGTAGTAGGTTCCAACTATGACCCGGAGCGCGCCTCTGGCATTGAAAACTACGAAAACAGAGGAAACAGCTCTCAATACGGAATGGGAAAGAACGTGTTCCGTATCGATGTCAGAAAGAAGGTGCTGGGCTACGGAAAGTATCCTGACGATATCGGACCGGAGTACTTCGTCCCTGCAGACAGACCTGACCTGATAATGGAGCAGACAGGCTGGAGCGAAAAAGAGTACGAGGAAGCTGCTGCAAATGGAAAGGTCAAAGCCGGGAAGACCATCTACAAAAGTGATGAGCCTCTCGTAAACCTGTGCGTCGCAGTAGATCCTGAAATGCCTCCTATGGCATACGCTTCAGCAGTGCGTTCAGACTACCCGAGAGCGATAGTAAAAAAGATTAATAAAGAAAAAGCAGAGTCCCTGCCGGGAGTGCTTGGAGTGCTCACGGCTGCTGATGTGCCGAACAACAAGGTCGGCCACATACAGCAGGACTGGGATGTAATGATAGCAGAAGGCGATACGACCAGAATGGTAGGAGACACCATCTGCGTTGTAGTTGCAGAGTCGCCTTACATACTTGAACAGGCAAAGAAGGCGGTAAAGGTAGAATACGAGCCACTCGAGCCTGTGAGAAGCATATCCGAAGCAAGGGCTGAAGGGGCACCTAAGATCCATGAGAACGGCAACCTCTGCCAGCAGAGGCACGTTGTCAGAGGAGACGCCGCTAAGGCACTCGCGGAGTCGGCATTTACTGCTACTGAGTCGTTCACCACACCGTTTACGGAGCATGCCTTCCTTGAACCTGAGTGCGCTGTATCGTTCCCGTACGGGGATGGAGTCAAGATCCTTTCGACCGACCAGGGCGCTTACGATACCAGACACGAGGTAGCTATTATGCTTGGCTGGGAGGACTGCCAGGATCGCATAGTGGTCGAGAATCAGCTCATCGGAGGCGGATTTGGAGGCAAGGAAGACGTTACCACGCAGCATCTGACTGCTCTTGCAGCACTGAAGTTCGGAAGGCCGGTCAAGATGAAGTTCAGCCGCGCCGAGTCTCTGAGGGTACACCCTAAGAGGCATTACATGGAAGGAACTTTCACGATAGGCTGCGATGAGAACGGAATACTTACAGGACTCGACTGCGAGATCAACTTTGATACCGGCGCATATGCCAGCCTTTGCGGACCTGTTCTTGAAAGAGCATGCACGCACAGCGTAGGACCATACAATTACCATAACACGGATATCCGCGGATTCGGATATTACACCAACAATCCTCCTGCAGGAGCGTTCAGAGGCTTCGGAGTATGTCAGAGCCAGTTTGCGCTTGAGTCGCTCCTGAATGTGCTTGCAAAGAAGGTCGGCATCAGCCCATGGGAGATAAGATACCGCAATGCGATCGAGCCGGGCCTTGAATTGCCGAACGGGCAGATAGCTGACGTTTCAACTGCTCTGAAGGAGACTCTCGTAGCGGTCAAGCCATACTTCGACGATGCACCGGAAGACAGAGTCGGCATAGCATGCGCGATGAAGAATGCCGGTGTAGGCGTAGGTCTGCCTGACAAAGGAAGGGCAGAGCTGAGGGTAAAGGACGGCCTGGTCTGGATATTCACAGCCGCTTCAGATATCGGTCAGGGATGCCAGACGGTATTCCTGCAGGATGTGGCTCAGGCTACGGATCTGCCGATAACCAAGATCTGGGTAGGCAACAGCAACACGGAAAACGCTCCTAACTCCGGAACCACATCGGGATCAAGACAGACTCTGGTAACGGGTGAAGCCGTAAGAGGCGCTGCGCTCAAGCTTAAGAAAGCCATGGACGAGGAGGGCGTTACAGAGGAGAACCTCGATAAACTGAATGGCAGAAAGTTCTTCTATGAGTACTTTGAGCCTACGGACAAGCTGGGTTCAGACAAACCGCATCCGAAGAGCCACATCGCATACGGCTTTGCTACGAACGTTGCGGTACTCGATGCCGAAGGAAAAGTCACAGACATATATGCAGCCTTTGATGCGGGTAAGGTAGTAAATCCGCTGTCGATGTCGGGCCAGATAGAGGGTGGTGTACTTATGAGCATGGGATACGCGCTCACCGAGAGCTGGCCTCTCGATAACTGCGTGCCTACCGCAAAGTACGGAACACTCGGACTGCTGCGCTCAACGGATATTCCTGAACTGCACGCTATTCATGTAGAGAAGGACGAGCTCCTTGAAGCGTCATACGGCGCAAAGGGCGTGGGCGAGATCACATCCATACCTGCTGCACCTGCGATAGCCGGAGCTTACTACGCACGCGACGGAGTGCTGCGTACGAAGCTGCCGCTGGAGGACACATATTACACGAAAACCAAGAAATAGCCATGAAAAAACTTATAAAAAACGGAATGATCGCAACAGATGCGGATGTATTCGAAGGCGACATTCTGATTGACGGAGAAAAGATTATCGAAATAGGAAAGGGACTTTCCGCTGAAGGTGCTGAAGTCATAGACGCATCGGGCAAATACGTTCTGCCGGGCGCGGTCGACGTGCATACACACATGGATCTTGATGTAGGTATTGCAAGGGCTATAGACGATTTTTACGACGGAACCGTTGCCGCTGCCTGCGGAGGTACAACTACCATAGTCGACCACATGGCTTTCGGGCCGAAGGACTGCAGCCTGTGGCATCAGGTGAATGAGTATCACCGTCTGGCTGACGGCAATGCGGTAGTCGACTACGGATTCCACGGCGTCATGCAGCACCCTATTACTGATGACCGTCTGAGAGAGCTCACCGAGCTCAAGGAGCAGGAAGGCATAAGCAGCGTCAAGGTATACATGACATATGACTACATGCTTCTTGATGACGAGATCTTCAATGTGCTGCGTGCTGCAAAGGAAGCCGGAGTAGTGATTACCGTTCACTGCGAGAACCATGGAGTCATACAGCAGCTGCGTAAGGAATTAGTTGAAGCCGGCAAAGTCGAGGCGAAATACCATCCGCTCAGCAGGCCTGCGAGATGCGAGGCTGAGGCCGTAAACAGGATGATCCATCTGGCTGCTATGGCCGGCGACGCTCCGCTGTACATTGTGCATCTGTCGAGCGCCGAGGGCCTTCACGAGGTGATCAGGGCAAGGGCAGAGCACAGACCGAATCTTGGAGTCGAGACCTGCACACAGTACCTTATACTCACAGATAAGGAGTATGAGGATCCGAAGGAGGGACTCAAGGCGATCATGTCTCCGCCGCTCCGCAAGGATAATGACAGGGAGGAGCTGTGGCAGGCTCTGGCAGACGGTGACATAATCGATACAGTGGCTACAGATCACTGCCCGTTCCACTTTAAGGCCGGCAAGGCGGAAAAGCAGTACGGAAAGGATGACTTCACAAAGTGTCCTAACGGAGCACCGGGAGTGCAGGAAAGACTCATGCTGCTCTTCTCCGAAGGCTTCATGAAGGGACGGATCAGCCTGCCTCAGGTGGTGAAATACAGCTCTTCAAATCCATGCCGCATGTTCGGCATGTACCCTCAGAAGGGAAGCCTGGAGCCGGGCACAGACGCTGATATAGTCATTATCGATCCGGCGGAGAAAACTAAAATAGATGCAGGTTTTATTAAAGGTGCATCTGACTATTCGTGCTATGAGGGAATGGAACTTGAGGGGCGCATCGAGAAGGTGCTGCTGAGAGGTGAAGAGATTGTAAACGCTGGAGAATTCCTTGGTAAACGAGGAGACGGAAGATATCTGAAGCGCGGAGACAGCGTGCTTGTAAAACAATAAGAAAAAGCTAAAACTATTGTAGATATTTGATCGGAAACTATTGAATAACAGGAAAACCGGCGTATAATTAAATTAATTTAGGAAACATAAAAATAATTTTGTTATAAACGATATACCAAATTAGCAGAGACAGAAGGAGAGAAAAATGTCAAAGACAATTGAACTCGCAGAAAAGCTCGCGAAGCTGAACATCGCAGACATGTATGAGAACGATTTCTTCCTTACATGGGAGAAGACAGACGATGAGATCGAAGCTGTATTTGCCGTAGCGGATGCTCTGAGAGATCTGAGAGAGCGCAATAAATCCACAAAGATTTTTGACTCCGGACTCGGAATCTCCATTTTCCGCGATAATTCCACAAGAACCCGTTTCTCATTTGCGAGCGCATGCAATCTGCTCGGACTTGAGGTAGCGGATCTCGACGAGAAGAAATCGCAGATCGCTCATGGTGAGACTGTACGCGAAACAGCTACCATGATTTCGTTCATGGCAGATGTCATCGGTATCCGCGACGATATGTACATCGGAAAAGGTAATGCTTACATGCACGAATTCGTTGATTCAGTCACACAGGCATTTAAGGACGGCGAACTCGAGCAGAAGCCGACACTCGTAAACCTGCAGTGCGATATCGACCATCCTACACAGTCAATGGCCGATGCTCTGCACATAATCCATGAATTCGGCGGTGTAGAAAACCTGAAGGGAAAGAAGATCGCAATGAGCTGGGCTTACTCGCCATCATACGGCAAGCCGCTTTCAGTTCCACAGGGAATCATCGGACTTCTGACACGTTTCGGAATGGACGTTGTTCTTGCTCATCCGGAAGGATATGAAGTAATGAGCGATGTTGTTGAGGTCGCAAAGAAGAATGCGGCTGAAAACGGCGGAAAGTTCACAGTAACAAATGATATGAAGGAAGCTTTCAAGGACGCTGATGTCGTTTATCCAAAGAGCTGGGCACCTTACGCAGCAATGGAAGTTCGTACAGACCTCTATGGCAAGGGCGACTTCGATGGCATTGACAAGCTCGAAAAGGAACTGCTCGCTCAGAACGCAACTCATCAGGACTGGCTCGTTGATGATGAGATGATGGAGCTGACAAAGAACGGACTCGATACTCTGTACATGCATCCGCTTCCTGCAGACATCCAGGGCATCTCCTGCGAGCATGGTGAAGTAACTGCAAAGGTATTCGATCACGCACGTGATTCTCTGTACAAAGAGGCATCGAATAAGCCTTACATCATCGCAGCAATGATCTTCCTTGCTAAGGTTAAGGATCCTGTAGCTGCACTGAAAAAGCTTGATGAAGAAGCAACACCGAGAAAATCTTTTTAAAAGAAGGTAAACCTCAAATGGAAAAGAAAAAAATAGTAGTCGCGCTCGGCGGCAACGCCCTGGGCAGCAATTTGTTAGAGCAGATGATCTCAGTTACAGATGCTGTGAAGCCGATCGCTGATCTCATCGAGGAAGGCTATGAAGTGGTCATCACACACGGAAACGGTCCTCAGGTAGGAGTTATCCAGGATGCCATGACGCTTCTTTCGAGAGAGAACCCTGAGAAGCACCCGCATTTTCCTCTGTCCGTCTGCACGGCAATGAGCCAGGGCTATATCGGATACGATATCACCAACAAGCTGAGGGAGGAGCTTCTCGACAGAGGCATCGATAAAGGCGTTTCCTGCGTTCTTACCCAGGTAGAGGTAGATCCGGACGATCCTGCTTTTCAGAATCCTACGAAGCCTATCGGCCCGTTCCTGACAAAAGAGGAAGCCGAAGCTAAAAAGAAGCTGAGAAATCATGTCTTCATAGAGGACTCCGGAAGAGGCTACAGAAGAGTGGTAGCAAGCCCAAAGCCGATATCTATCATTGAGATCAATACGATCAAGGATCTTGCAGACTCGGGTCATGTAGTCATAGCTGCAGGCGGCGGCGGTATCCCTGTATTCAGAGCAGAGAACAATCACCTTAAGGGTGCGCCGGCTGTTATCGATAAGGATCGCGCATCCGAGCTTCTGGCAGAGGAGCTGGATGCAGACTTCCTGATCATACTGACTGCGGTTGAGAACGCTGCGATCAACTTCGGAAAACCGGACGAGCAGAAGCTCGGCGAGATCAGCATTGAAGAGGCTAAGAAGTACATGGCAGAAGGTCAGTTTGCACCCGGCTCCATGCTTCCTAAGGTCGAGGCTGCTGTGAAGTTCGCAGAGTCAAAGCCGGGCAGAATAGCTCTTATCACGCTGCTCGAGAAGGCAAGAGACGGAATCAACGGCAAGACCGGAACACGTATCCACGCATAATAAAAGCGCGCCTCTCTGAGGCGCGCGGCATTGCTCAATACTACTTGGCGGTCGATCTGATCTCGTCAAGGTAGCTGTAGAGGGTGTAGGTGGATATGCCGAAATACTGGCAAACCTTCGGACCCGACTTGGTTATGAGGAAGGCTCCGCGTTCATCGAGGAACCTTATGGCGCGAATCTTCTCATCCTTGCTCATCATGGCTGTCGGCTTGCCTACGATCTTGACGCTCTGGTTGAGCAGCTCATCGAGCAGGTCGTATACATTACCGGAGATGGACTCAGGATCATGAACCGGATGATCCTGACCGGTGAACGCACGGATGGCATCATCCACAGCAACAAACATGCTTATGTCGTAATTGATGCCTATGAGTCCGATCACTTTATCATCATCATCGCGTATGAAGATGGTGGTGGACTTCAGGACTCTGCCGTCAGCTGTCTTGGTGAAATAGGCGATGCGGTCCTCGAGCTTTTCGGGATCCTCCCCGAGAGACTCAAGCACGATGTGCGACGGACCGTCACCGATGGAGCGGCCTGTAACATGACCGTTCTCGATGGCTATGATGGTATGTTCAAGGTCTTCGCCTCTGAGGTCGTGGATCACGATTTCACAGTTGTGACCGAACTGGCCGGCCAGACCCTTAGCTACATTTGCAGCAAATTCAAATCGTTTATCAGGCTTCATATGATGAACTCACTTTCGTATGATGCTTTGAAAAATACGTATACATTTTAACAACAAAAATATTTTTACACAATAAAAAAGATTCATCGCAAATCACGGAGGTAGATAGAATGGTACCGGATTATGAAGCAATAAAGAAGGCCGCTGAGAAATACGGCCCGGATATGAGCAGATTCCTCAGAGACATGATCTCTCATCCAAGCGAAAGTGCTGAAGAGGGTGAGGTAGTTGCATGCATCAAGGCTGAGATGGAAAAACTTGACTATGATAAGGTAGAGGTCGACGGGCTCGGCAACGTCATCGGCTGGATGGGCGATGGAGACAAGATCATCGCTATCGACTCCCACATCGATACAGTAGGTATCGGAAACATCAACAACTGGGAAGCTGATCCTTACGAAGGCTATGAGACAGATGACATCATCTACGGACGTGGCGGATCCGACCAGGAAGGCGGAATGGCTTCGGCTGTATACGGTACAAAGATCATGAAGGAGCTCGGACTCATTCCTGAGGACTACAAGATCATGGTAGTCGGCTCCGTAATGGAAGAGGACTGCGACGGAATGTGCTGGCAGTACATCGTAAACAAATACTTCAACGGACCTGAAGACGCAGCTTCGAAGATCGATTTTGTGATCTCGACAGAGCCTACAGACGGCGGCGTATACCGCGGACACAGAGGCAGAATGGAGATCAGAGTAGACGTAAAGGGAATCTCCTGCCACGGCTCCGCTCCTGAAAGAGGAGACAACGCTATCTACAAGATGGCAGACATCATCAGCGATGTAAGAGCTCTCAACAACAACGGCTGCGACGACACTACAGCAATCCGCGGACTCGTAAAGATGCTCGATCCTAAGTTCAATCCTGATCATTACGAAGACGCAAGATTCCTCGGACGCGGCACATGCGCCGTTTCCCAGATCTTCTACACATCGCCTAGCCGCTGCGCTGTAGCTGACTCCTGCGCTATCTCGATCGACAGACGTATGACAGCAGGCGAGACATGGGACAGCTGCCTCGAAGAGGTAAGACAGCTCCCAAGCGTACAGAAGTACGGCGATGACGTAAAGGTATCGATGTACATGTACGAGCGTCCGTCATGGACAGGCGAAGTATACGAGACAGAGTGCTACTTCCCGACATGGATCAACAAGGAGAGCTCGGCTCACGTAAAGGCACTCGTAGAGGCACACAAGGCCCTCTTCGGAGAGAAGAGAATCGGATCGCCTACAGCGATGCACCTCAGAGACGGACGTCCGCTCTGCGACAAGTGGACATTCTCCACAAACGGAGTATCCATTCAGGGCCGCTACGGCATCCCATGCGTAGGCTTCGGACCTGGTGCTGAGAGCCAGGCTCATGCTCCTAACGAGATCACATGGAAGCAGGACCTCGTAACATGCGCAGCACTCTACGCAGCAGCAATTCCACTGTATCCTGACCAGGAGAAGACAGGCGATGTAAGCCAGTTCCGTCAGGGAAAGACAAACAACGATATCAAATAAGCAGACACTTTCAGCGTGTGCCGCTGTCAAGTCAGTATATCATCGCTCCGTACCGCATATAATGGTACGGAGCTTTTATTGTTTAAGCTCTTCATTTATGATATTCTCACTATGTATGGGCTACTTTATTTTTCACATCGACAAGGAGAGGGAATATCGATGAAAAAAATGGAAGAAATGATCCTGAAAGAGGGCAAGGTTCTGCCGGGCGGAGTACTCAAGGTGGGAAGCTTCCTCAATCAGCAGGTAGATACAAAATTCATGAAGGAAATCGGAGACGAGATCGCTCGTCTGTATGAAGGCGAAGGCGTTACCAAGATCCTTACGATCGAATCGTCGGGCATTCCTATCGCTATATCGGCAGGTTTCGCGATGCAGGTCAAGGTGGTCTACGCTAAGAAGAATAAATCGTCGAATGTTTCGGGGGATGTTTACGCTACTCCTGTCAAGTCATTTACACATGGAGTTATCAACAATGTCGTAGTTACAAAAGAGTATCTTTCGCCTGATGACCGCATACTCGTAGTTGATGACTTCCTGGCTCACGGAAGCGCGCTTACAGGGCTTATCGATATAGTCAATCAGGCAGGAGCCACTCTTGTAGGCTGCGTTGCGGCGATAGAGAAGGGCTTCCAGATGGGCGGAGACAGGCTCAGAGAGCAGGGTTACAGGATCGAGTCTCTGGCCATCATCGATGAGATGACAGATGACGGGATCACATTCCGTGAACAGTAAGAAAAACAACGAATGAATATAACTATCGGTGGATTAAATATAAACTATAAGATAAGCGGTCCGGACGGGGGCAAGGATGCTCCTGTTCTTGTGGTGCTCCAGGGCTGGGGAACAAGCATGGAGATCTACGATTCGGTCGCAGCTGCAGTCAATGACAGATGCCGGGTCGTTCAATTCGATCTTCCGGGATTCGGAGCCAGCGATGAGCCTGAGGAGCCGTGGAACGTCGATGCATATGCGGACTTTTTCTGTAGCTTCATGGAGGCGCTTGGAATTAAGAAGACGGTGCTTCTCGGCCACTCCTACGGAGGCAGAGTCATCATCAAGCTGGCTGCGAGAGACAGCCTTCCGTTTGAGATAGAGAAGATCGTGCTTGTCGACAGTGCCGGAGTCATGCCTGAGCGCAGTGCATCGCAGAAATTCAAGGTGAAGCTGTACAAGATCAAGAGGACCTTCCTCATGAGCAAACCTGTGCATGCGATGTTCCCTGAGGTCATCGATTACTGGATGAGCAAGCAGGGTTCAGAAGACTACAGAAATGCGAGCCCGATAATGAAGAGATGCCTCGTGCTGGCAGTCAACGAAGACCTTCAGCATCTTATGCCTTCAGTGAAGCAGGATACACTTCTTGTCTGGGGTGACCTCGACCTCGATACGCCTATCAGCGATGCTCACAAAATGGAAGCGAAGATGCCGAATGCAGCGCTGGTTGTGCTTGAGGGGACCGATCACTACTCGTTCCTCTACAAGCCTGTTGAGTTCAGGAACATCCTCAGGGCGTTCCTTGGGATCGGAGGTGTGTCATGATCATACGCGATCTGATCTCACTTCTGCTGGGTATTCCCGCATTCTGGCTTGTGCTCAGGTACAACATGCACATGTTCCAGCTCAACACATATATGAACAACGAGCAGAGAGAATGGCTGCGCAGAAACAGTCACCTTCAGTGGATACTGAATTTCGCGGTCATACTCGGTATCATCCGGCTTGCCGGAAGGGCATTCATATCAGCACCATGGCTTGGCCTTGCCGGAGATATCCTGATATGGTTGACATTCATTGTGATCATACTGGTATACAGACTCCTGAAGGAGATGAACTCCAAGAAACCTCTGAAATTCACTCCAAGAGTCAAGAGAATGGTTGCTTCTGACATAGTACTCTGTGTTCTGCTGTTCGTGTTACCTGTAACTGTCGTTGCTGTTATGGGACTGCTTGATACTGAAGCTGTGAAAGCCTTTCCTCTGGGAGCATTCCTTCTGCTCCTGACCGGATTGCAGAAGATCATGATCATGGTGGCCAATAAGGTCAACCGTCCGATAGAGAAGGGCGTCAATAACCATTACATAAACGACGCAAAGCGCATCTTAAGGGAGAACCCTGATCTTAAGATAATCGGTGTCACCGGAAGCTACGGCAAGACGAGCGTCAAATTCTATCTTGAGACGCTCCTCAGAGCTAAGTACAGGGTTCTTGTAACTCCGGAGAGCTACAACACTCCGATGGGTATCGTAATTACCATAAGGAAGTTTCTCAAACCGACGCACGAGATATTCGTGTGCGAGATGGGAGCCAGATATGTAGGAGAGATCAAAGAGGACTGCGATCTCGTGCATCCTCATCACGGTCTCATAACATCTATAGGACCTCAGCACCTCGATACATTCGAAAGCATGGAGAACATACAGAAGACGAAGTTCGAGCTTGCTGATGCGGTCCCTGACGGAGGCATCCTCTTCCTGAACGGAGACAATGAGTACATCGAAGAGGAGCTGCAGCGCAGAAAGGGCAGCAGGCCGCTCTACGATGACCCTGTGATGTATCATTCGCAGAAGACCGGAAGCGGTTACTACGCTTCTGATGTCGTGGTGACCAACCACGGTACCGATTTCACGGTCAACGCGCCTGATGGAGAGACCGCCAGATTCTCCATGAAGCTTGTCGGTGGCCATAACGTCATCAACGTAATGGGTGCCATTGCGGTAGCTCATGAGTTCGGCATTTCGCTTGCAGAGCTTCGAATCCCTGTCCGCAGGATACAGAGCGTGCCGCACCGCATGGAGATGAAAAATCACGGCGATGTTACAATTATCGACGACGCGTTCAACTCAAATCCTATCGGATCGAAGGCAGCGGTCGAGACGCTCGCCATCATGGACGGCATGCGTATTCTCATCACGCCGGGCATGGTAGAGCTCGGCGAGGACGAGGCAGAGTACAACAGAAAGTTCGGAACTTATGCGGCAGATTGCTGTGACAAAATCTTCCTCGTAGGCAGAAAGCATACCGAGCCTATCAAGGAGGGCATACTGAGCAAGGGCTTCCCGGAGAAGAATCTCGAAGTCTTCGATAAAGTCGAGGACGCGATCGCCCGCGCATACGCAGTGAAGACAGATAAGCATAAATACATTTTGCTTGAGAACGATTTACCTGATAACTATTAGGAGTTGGAAATGAAGACGAAAGTCGCAATGATGTTCGGCGGCAAGACCGTTGAGCACGAAGTATCTGTAATATCCGGCATCCAGGCGCTCAAGTCCATGGATACCGATAAATATGAAGTAACTCCGATATATATGACGAAAGAAAACGACATGTATATCGGCTCGGATATCGGAAAGATCGAATCCTACAGGGATATCCCGGGGCTGCTTAAGCGCTCGCAGCGTGTCATCATGGTTAATGACAACGGCAGGGTGCAGCTGGTACCTTATCCGGCAAAGAAGTTCGGCGGCATGAAGCCTGTTGTGATCGATATCGCTTTTCCGGTGGTGCACGGCACAAACGTTGAGGACGGAGCTCTTCAGGGCTACCTCAAGACTGTGGGCATCCCGTTCGTCGGACCTGATGTAACTTCATCGGCTATCAGCATGGACAAGTTCATCACCAAGGCTGTACTGAAAGAAGCGGGAGTGCCTGTGCTCGACGCTAAGGTGTATACGATGGCTGACTATGAGCAGCCGGAGAAACTCGCCGGCGACATTGAGAAGACTATCGGATATCCGGTCATAATCAAGCCGGTCAACCTCGGATCGAGCGTCGGTATCGGCGTTGCGAAGAGCAGGGACGAGCTGATCGACGCTATCGATGACGCTTTCAGATATGCTGCCCGCGTAATGGCAGAACATGCTATCTCAAAGCTCAGAGAGATAAACTGCTCGGTGCTCGGTGACGAGAACGAAGCGATCGCTTCCGAATGCGAGGAGCCGCTCACGTCGGGTGAGATCCTCAGCTACGAGGACAAGTACGTAAACAGCGGCGGCAAGAAGGGCGGAGCCAAAGGCGGCAGCGGCTCAAAGGGAGCCGGCATGGCGAACCTTTCGCGCAAGATCCCTGCTGAACTCACGCCGGAGAAGCGCGAGGAGATCCGCGAGCTCGCAGTGAGATCCTTCAAGGCTCTCGGATGCTGCGGCGTATCGCGCATCGACTTCATGATCGATGAAGAGGAAGACAAGCTGTACTTCAACGAGATCAACCCTATCCCGGGCTCACTTTCATTCTATCTATGGGAGCCTGTAGGCGTTCCGTACAAGGAACTCCTCGACCGCATGATACAGCTGGCAATGAAGAGGGACCGCATTGAGGATTCGCTCACATTCACATTCGATACAAACATTCTCGCCAACGCTAAACTGTAAGGGGTAAAACATAATGGCGCTTGATGGATTCAAAGATATGTATAACGATTTCTACGGACCGTCTGATGACTACAGGACTCTGGTGCAGAGAAAAGAGCAGAACGTCAGGGACAAGGTCAATCAGCTTTCGGGTGATACGAACCGGCCTTCGGGCGCGGGCAGTGCTTCGTCTGCGATCAGCATCGAGACAGAAGTTGAGACGATGGAAGAGGCAGCAAAAAAACCTGTAGCAGTGGCCACCAAAACACCGGGCGATGATCCTGAAGAAAAGAAAGAGCCTGAGAAGTCAGGCATGGAAGAGCTTAACGAGCTCATCGGCCTTGAGACTGTAAAGCACGATGTAGAGGAGCTGATCGGCCTCGCTAAGGTCAGGAAGATGCGCGAGGAGAAGGGCATGAAAGCGGTTCCTGTTTCGCTTCACCTCGTATTCTCGGGCAATCCGGGTACGGGCAAGACTACAGTCGCCAGGATACTGGGCAAGCTCTATAAAGAAATCGGCATTCTCTCTACAGGCCAGATGATCGAGACCGACCGCTCGGGACTTGTTGCGGGCTACGTCGGACAGACCGCTATCAAGACTCAGAAGAAGATCCAGGAGGCCATGGGGGGTGTTCTCTTCATAGATGAAGCGTATACGCTCAACCAGAAAGATGAGAACTTCGGCCAGGAGGCTATCGACACCATTCTCAAGGCCATGGAGGACCACCGCGACGAATTCGTCGTAATAGTTGCCGGATACACACAGCTTATGAAGGATTTCATCGAGAGCAATCCGGGGCTCAAGTCCAGGTTCAACAAGTTCTTCGAATTCCCTGACTACACGGTTGACGAGCTGCAGAAGATTTTTGAGCTTCAGTGCAAGAAATATCAGTACACTCTGACCGAAGAGGCCGACAAGGCCGTGCGCGAGGAGATAATCAGGCTCGAAGCGGCGAAAGGCGAGAACTTCGCGAACGCCAGAGAGGTGCGTAACCTGTTCGAAAAGATCATCACAAACCAGGCAGCAAGAGTCTCTTCTCTTGAAGATGCTGACGAGGAGACACTTTCCACTATCACCATCGAAGACCTCACCGACGAATTCGAAGAAGAGCTCAAGGCGAGGGCTGCAAGAGAAGCCGAGATAGAAGAGGCTTTGAGAGATGTAGCTGAAATGAACGGCGAGAATCAGCCGACAGCAGAGGAGAGAGCCGGCGAACTCGTTGACCTTCTGATGGAAATGGCCGAAGAGAACGGTGAGGGTGCCAAGGGCGGCAAAGCAAAAAAGATCAAAAAACCTGACAAGAAACCAATCATAAGAAGATAACAGACGTGAAAAGTATAATTACAAAAAAGAATGTATTCGAATTTGCGCAGATGGTGCTTGGAAACGCCATCTGTGCTTTTTCGGTGACCTGCTTCGCTCTGCCGTACAATATGGTAGTCAGCGGCATGAGCGGCATCGGCAGAATCGTGAACATATTTACGGGATTCAGCGTCAGCGCCGTTGTTGCGGTGTTCAATATTGCGCTGTTCATACTCGGAGCTGTTGTACTCGGCAAAAAGTTCGCTGCAACGATAGCGCTGGGCACATTCGCGTTCCCGTTCTTCATGGGAATATTTGAGCAGATGACATCACTGCACCACATGGTCAACGAGCCAATGCTTGCAGCTATCTGCGCGGGAGTGCTCGACGGTGTCGGACTCGGACTCGTGATGAGGCTTGGCGGCTCTACGGGCGGCATCGACGTGCTCGCCATGATATTCAACCGAAAGCTCGGATGGAAGCTCGCCACGGTAATGGCCGGAATGGACATCGCGATCTTCCTTATGCAGATACCTGTGACCGCGACCGAGGGAATCATACTCGGCATACTCTATGCTCTTGTCTATGGCGTGGTCATGGACAGGATGATCGTGCTGGAGCAGGGCGGTTACCAGATAATGATATGGACCGAAAAGATCCACGAAGTAAACGAAGAACTTCTGAAGATCGGATTCGGAACTTCCATTCTGCGGGGCGTCGGCGGCTACCTCAGAGAGGACAGGGATATAATCCTCTGCGCAGCAAGCAACAGAAACTTCAATAAGGTCAAACGCGCAGTCATGGCAATTGACAACGGAGCCTTCATGACCATCACAAGCGTCAGCGAAGTTAACGGAAACGGATTCACATACAACGTGGCGGATGAGTATACCCCGAAATTCGAAGAAAGGCATGATGGCCGCAGGCATTCCTAAGATAAAAAACAGGGAATACATAAATGCGAAAAATTATTAGCACTCACGTGAAGTGAGTGCTAAATTTTTCTTTACAAACGTTGCAACTTGTACTATTATTAACTTGCCAAAAATAAGAAAGGGTCATTTTTGGCAAAAAATGCTGACTGATACAGCAGTCTGAAACAGCTAATAAATCTTCTGAACAGGAGGTGTAAATATATGAACATCGAAAAATACACTCAGAATGCACAGCAGGTGGTGCTCGATACCCAGAACATCGCTGTTGCCATGGGTAACCAGATGGTCGACGGCGAGCATATCCACCTGGCCCTGCTCAAGCAGCAGGATGGACTGATCCCTAAACTGCTTCAGTCCATGGGCGTGAACATCATCGCCGTTACAAAGGACGTTCAGGCCGAAGTCGACAAGATACCTAAGGTGTCGGGCGGCGGAGACGGAATGTACGGCACACGCAGATTCAATAAAATATTCATGGATGCCGAGGCTGTTGCCGATCAGTTCAAGGACGAATACGTGAGCGTGGAGCACATCTATCTTGCACTGCTCGCGGAAAAGGGAACTCCGAGCGAGAGGATATTCCTCAGATATGGCATCACAAAAGAGAAGTTCCTCGAGGCGCTTACAAAGGTGAGAGGAAATCAGAGAATCACAAGCCAGAATCCTGAAGACAACTACGAGGCGCTCGCAAAATACGGCAGAGACCTCGTTGAGATGGCAAGGGCAGGCAAGCTCGACCCGGTCATCGGCAGAGATGCAGAGATCAGGCACGTGGTGCAGATCCTTTCGAGACGTACCAAAAACAACCCTGTACTCATAGGTGAGCCGGGTGTTGGTAAAACTGCAGTCGTTGAAGGCCTTGCACAGAGGATACTCGCAGGCGATGTGCCTGAGGGACTGAAGGACAAGACCGTATACGCGCTCGACATGGGTTCACTTATCGCGGGCGCAAAGTACAGGGGCGAGTTCGAGGAGCGTCTTAAGGCCGTGCTCAATGAGATCGAAAAGTCGGAAGGAAAGATAATACTCTTCATCGATGAGATCCACAACATAGTCGGAGCCGGTGCTGCAGAAGGCGCCATGGACGCAGGCAATCTGCTCAAGCCGAAGCTGGCCAGGGGCGAGCTCCACTGCATTGGTGCCACAACTCTTGACGAGTACAGAAAGTACATCGAGAAGGATGCGGCGCTTGAGAGAAGGTTCCAGAAGGTGCTGGTAGACCAGCCGACAGTTGAAGATACGATCTCCATACTGCGTGGACTCAAAGAGAAGTTTGAGATCCATCACGGAGTCAGGATCACCGACAGCGCGCTGATCGCATGCGCCACATTATCTGACAGGTACATAAGCGACAGATACCTGCCTGACAAGGCCATCGACCTGATGGACGAAGCCGCGGCGCGCATACGTACCGAGATCGACAGCATGCCGTCTGAGCTCGACGAGATATCGCGTAAGATCACTCAGCTCGAGATAGAAAAGCAGGCGCTTTCCAAAGAGGATGACAAGGGATCCAAGGCAAGGCTCGAGATACTTGAGAAGGAACTTGCCGATCTCAAGGAAAAGAGCGCAGGCATGAGAGCTCAGTGGGAGAACGAGAAAAAAGATATTCTGGAAGTCAAGGACCTCAAGCAGCAGATCGAAGACGTCAGGCTCGAGATAGAAGATGCCGAGAGGCATGCGGACTACGAAAAGGGTGCTCAGCTCAAGTACGGAGTTCTGCCTGATCTCGAAAGACAGCTCGAAGAAAAGAAGGCTGCAGCCGACAAGAGAGAAGAAGAGAGGCTGCTCCAGGAGGAGGTCACCGAGGAAGAAATCGCCGAGGTAATCTCGGGATGGACGGGCATACCGGTCAGCAAGCTTGTTGAGACCGAACGCGATAAACTCCTCAGACTGCCGGATATTCTGCACAAAAGGGTCATCGGTCAGGATGAGGGCGTAAAAGCCGTCTCAGAGGCGATTTTGCGCGCCAGAGCGGGTCTCAAGGACGAGAACAGGCCTATCGGATCGTTCATTTTCCTGGGTCCTACTGGTGTGGGTAAAACCGAACTCGCAAAGGCTCTCTCCGAATCGCTCTTCGACAGCGAGCGCAATATGGTAAGAATAGACATGTCCGAGTACATGGAGAAGCACTCCGTATCCAGACTGGTAGGAGCGCCTCCGGGGTACGTTGGCTATGACGAAGGCGGACAGCTGACTGAGGCAGTGCGCCGCAAGCCGTACAGCGTCATCCTCTTTGATGAGATCGAAAAGGCTCATCCGGATGTGTTCAACATCCTGCTGCAGCTGCTCGATGACGGACGTCTTACAGACAACCAGGGCCGCACGGTAGACTTCAAGAACACCATAGTCATCATGACTTCAAACATCGGAAGCGCAGATCTTATCGACAACATGAAGGAAGACGGCACTATCGATCCGGAAGTGGAGAAGATGGTAATGGCACAGCTCAAGGCAGGCTTCAGGCCTGAGTTCCTCAATCGTATCGATGACATCATCCTCTTCAGCCCGCTCACAAAGGAGCAGATCAAGGGAATAATCAGACTGTCGTTCAACGATATCGCTGAGAGGCTCAAAAACAAGGACATCAGCCTCGATGTCACTGACGCCGCACTCGAGTTCATCGCTGATGAGGCATACGATCCGCATTACGGCGCAAGGCCTATAAAGCGCTACCTGCAGCAGCATGTCGAAACGGAGATCGCCAATGGTATAATCAGAGGAACCATCCTCGACGGGCAGTCGCTCACATGCGATTCTGACGGCGAAAAACTTATCTATATCTCAGGAGAAGAAAAAGAATAAGTTTTCAGCCATTTAGATATATAATGTGAATATGGTAAAGGGTATGGCCGCAGACAGCAAACAAATCGCATATGGTGATCTGATGATGCTTGCGGCCACCATGATCTTTGGAGCGATGACGATATTCTCAAAGCAGATACTCGCCGAGCTCGAAGTATTCAACATGGTGGCGCTCAGGTTTTTGATTGCCTTCGCAGCCTGCCTGTTTGTATTCCACAAAAGATACCGTAAACTCGATAAAGAAACGTTCCTGCACTCAGCCGTGCTGGGAACGTTTTTGTTTGTTTCGTATCTGTGCATGGTGCTGGGCTGCAAGTACACAACGGCGTCAAACGCGGGATTCATGATGAGCCTTGTGGCGTTCTTTACACCGCTCATCATACTTGTGCAGGAGCACATAGTGCCGGGCCGGGTGCAGATCGCGAGCATACTCATAACTCTGGTGGGAGTGGGGCTTATGTGCCTTTCGGCGGGGTTTACTCTCAACAAGGGAGACCTGATATGCATCATGAGTGCGTTCTTTTATTCATTCCAGATGCTGTATACCGAGCGCTACGCTCACAAGCACGACCCGGTGGTGCTGGGCACGCTCCAGCTGCCTTTTGTGTCGGTGTACGGATTCATATTTGCGTTTCTCTTTGAGGACAGCTTCAGGCTGCCGGTGAGCGCTGCCGGATGGTGGCAGCTGCTCTATCTGGCTCTCGGCTGCGGAGCTTTAGGCTTCATCTTTCAGACATCCGCCGAAAAGCTGAGTCCTACGTCACATACGACGCTGATATATGCATCTGAGCCGGTATTTGTGGCTCTGTTTTCGTTCATGATGCTCGGAGAGCAGATAAGCCTGCGTCAGATGCTCGGCATAGTGCTGGTATTCATAGGAGTATGGATAACGGTCAGACCAAAAATGATGATAAGAAGGTGATAGCTAATGCAGACTAAACTCGGAAAGAAATTCTGGATCTCCATGCTGATTTTCGGCCTGATGGGCCAGGTGGCGTGGGTAGTAGAAAACATGTACTTCAACGTGTTTATCTATAAGATGTTCCACGCGGAGCCGGCAGACATTTCGGCGATGGTAATGGCCAGCGCGGTTACGGCGGCCCTTACGACGATCATAATGGGTGCTGTATCAGACAAGGTCGGAAAGCGCAAGGCCTTCATGAGCATAGGCTACATTATCTGGGGCGTCAGCATCATAAGCTTCGCATACATAAAGAGCATAATGCTTACCATCGTGATGGACTGCGTAATGACATACTTCGGCTCCACGGCAAACGATGCAGCATACAATGCGTGGCTCACAGACAGGGGGGATTCAACGAACAGGGGAAAGATAGAAGGCGTCAACTCGATGATGCCTCTCATCGCGATACTGGTGGTTTTCGGTGGATTCATGAGCTTCAACCTCGATACTCATGAAGCATGGACCACGATCTATTACATAATCGGCATCGCCACCACCTGCATCGGCATAGCGGGATGGTTCCTGATCGAGGATGCTCCGGGACTGAAAAAGACAGAAGAAAGCCTCGGAAACACCCTTGCGTACAGCTTCAGACCGGCAGTCGCAAGGGACAACAGCAGGCTTTACATAACACTGGTAAACTTTGCTGTTTTCAATATCTCGATACAGGTGTTCATGCCGTATCTGCTCATCTACTATGAGAAGACTCTGGGCATTGAAAACTATACCCTCATTTTCGCGCCGGCCATTCTGCTGGCAGCAGTGATAACAGTCTTCTACGGCAGACTCTACGACAGGATAGGGTTCATGAGGAGCATCATACCGGTGATAGGCATGCTGCTCTGCGGATACATTATTCTTTACTTCACAACGACCATGGTGCCGGTATTCATCGGCTCGCTGCTGATGATGGCGGGCTACCTTACCGGCATGTCGGTATTCGGTGCCATGATAAGAGACAATATTCCTGAGGGCAGAGCCGGACAATTCCAGGGCGTCAGGATAATAGGCCAGGTTTTTGTGCCGGGACTGATAGGACCTGCGCTCGGAGCGTGGATATTAAGAGACGCAGATGTTATATTTAATGGAGACGGCACTACATCATTTCTTCCTGACAGGGGCATATGGTCAGCTGCTTCTGTTGTGATAGTCATTCTTTTTGCGATGCTGATGCTGACCATGAGACGAGAAAGAAAATAGAAAGGAGCCTGAAATGAGCACGCTATTGGTCAAGAATATACGCGCGATAGTCTCGTGCGACAGCAAAGACAGCGTTTATGAGAACGCTAACCTGTTCTGCAAGGACGGACTGATCGAATATATCGGACCTGAGGTCCGCGATGCCGACAAGGTCATCGATGGCAAGGGCATGCTCTGCTATCCCGGACTCGTGAACGCGCATCACCACCTGTATCAGGTGTTCTCGCGCAATCTCGAGAAGGTGCAGAACATGGAACTCTTCGACTGGCTCAAGACGCTCTACGAGATATGGAAGAACCTCAACGAGGACACTGTCTATCTCTCATCTCTGACAGGCATGGGCGAGCTGATGAAGAACGGATGCACTACGGTATTCGATCATCACTACGTGTTCCCGGCAGGAGCGGGAGACCTTATAGGAGCCCAGGCCGCAGCCGCAGACAAGCTGGGCGTAAGGATGCACTTCTCGCGCGGCTCGATGGACCTTTCGGTAAAGGACGGAGGACTTCCGCCTGACAGTGTCGTTCAGACAGTCGATGAGATCATGAAAGACAGCATCGACCTTATAGATAAGTACCACGACAGATCGTTCAGATCGAAACGCCGCATTGCGCTCGCGCCTTGCTCGCCGTTCTCGGTATCCGAAGATCTGCTGCGTGAGTCCGCGATACTCGCGAGGGAGAAGGGAGTGCGCCTGCACACACACCTCTGCGAAACGAAGGACGAGGAGAATTACATGCTTGAGCGCGAGGGCATACGTCCGCTCGCGTACATGGAGAGAGTGGGCTGGATAGGCGATGATGTTTGGTACGCCCACGGCATCCACTTCAACGACGAAGAATTGAAGCTTCTGGCGGAGACAGGCACGGGCGTCTGCCACTGCCCGATCTCTAACATGAAGCTTTCATCGGGCATTGCCCGCATCCCTGAGATGCTCGAGATGGGCATCCCTGTGGGCCTCGGCGTAGACGGATCGGCTTCAAACGACGGATCAGACATGCTCGAGGAGCTGCGCGTGGGATTCCTGCTGCACAGGCTCAACTCAAGCAGACTGGCTCCGACCGGCTACGACATGCTGAAGGTGGCAACCATGGGATCGGCAAGACTGCTCGGAAGGGACAAGGAGATAGGCTCCATCGAAGTGGGCAAGTGCGCTGACTTCTTTATGATCGATTCCGGACGCCTCGAGCTGGTGGGCGCCTGCTACGATCCGAAGTCGGTACTCGGCACTGTCGGAGTAAGAGGAGCTGTTGATTATACAGTCATCGACGGAGAGGTCACCGTAGAGCACGGAGCCATCACCGGCGTAGACGAGGAGAAGATAGTCGCAGGCTCCAACAAGGAACTTCAAAGATATCTCGCTGATCTCTAAGGGGAACGCTTAATGCTGAAAACAGAGTATGACGGCAAAACATTGAGACTGATTGTGGACGGGTTTGAACTCCTGTCCACTCCTTTCATATCCGCAATAAAGCTCCAGAAGACATACAGATCAAGACGGGGAACCGTCAGAGAGACGATTGAAGAGCTGGAGCACGCGCGCCTGAACGATATAGAGAAGACCGGCAGCAACACATTTGTGATGAGCGGTGACGGCCACTCGATCAAGATGAAGGTGGTTCCGTGCGAGCTGGGCTGCGAGCTTTTCTTTGAGGGAGAAAAGGGCTGGGCTTACGAGTTTAAGTTGCCGGCATATGAGGGTGAAGCTGTATTCGGAGGGGGAGAGCAGTACCGCCAGACAAATCTCAGGGGAAAGCGTGTAATGAACTTCGTGTCCGAGCATATAACTGCAAAGACCCTGATGGAAAAAGTCATACTTCCTGACCACCGCTACCGTGAAAAGGAGGCTGAAAGCATAGGCAGCTATTCTCCTATGCCTGTTTTCGTCACGGACAGGGGCCGCCTTTTCTATTTCGATACACCGGCTGACGGGATCTCTAAATTCGGTATAAATAACTACAGGATGAGATTTGACGAGTGCCCGCGTTCACTTATGCTTCTGCACGCAGCTGATTATGACACGCTGGTGCGCGCTCTCGCCAAAAAGAACCCGCCGGGGATGTATCTGCCTGACTGGTGCCTCGACGGCATGATGATTGCAGTGCAGGGTGGTACGGACAGAGTGATATCCAAGGCATTTACCATGCTCGATGCCGGCGCAAAGATCAGCGCTGTGTGGAGCCAGGAC
>JAFQZQ010000010.1 GCA_017405845.1 Mogibacterium sp.
AGAGAGATATACGCACATGCAGCAGACAATCCGCTGGGCAATGCTCCTCTGGCGCCTCTGATAGCTAAGTATTCAATACCCGCTATCATAAGCATGCTGATCGGAGCCGCCTATAACGTTACTGACCAGATATTTATCGGCCACGTGGTTGGTATGCTTGGAAATGCAGCCACAAACGTTGTGTTTCCGACTGTAACGCTGACTACCGGTCTGAGCATGCTTTTCGGTATAGGAACAGCAGCAAATTTCAGCATCAGCCAGGGTGCTGACGAACTCGATGAAGCCAGAAAGTACGTACATACCGGTCTTACGGGAGTGATAATCGCAGGACTGGTAACAGGCGTGCTGCTTTTTTTGATGAGATATAAAGTCGTGACGGTCTGTGGGGCTGATCCGGACGGGATGGTGTACGACTATGCGGTATCGTACCTTTCCATCACTACTATCGGGCTGCCGTTTCATATGTTCTCACATACTGCGTCTACTATCATAAGAGCTGATGGCAGTCCGACATATTCCATGATATGTACGGTATCGGGCGCTGTTCTTAATGTCTTCCTTGACTGGCTGTTTATGTTCCCGCTTGGAATGGGTCTCGCGGGAGCGGCAATCGCGACTTCTATCTCGCAGATTTTCAGCTGCACGCTGGCTGTTCTGTATCTGCCGCGCTTCAATGCTTTTAAAATAAGGCCGGGTGACATGAAGGTGAGCCTGCCGCATCTGAAAAGGAGCATGTCTGCAGGCATTCCTAATTTCTGCAATCACATGCTCATGATGTGTACGGCTATAGTGCTCAACAACGTACTGTCATCTTACGGAGCGGCTTCTGTTTACGGACCGGATATCCCGCTGGCGGTAGCCGGCATCGCCCAAAAGACCAATATGATAATGGTGTCGTTTGCTGTTGGTCTGGCGCAG
This sequence comes from Mogibacterium sp., assembly GCA_017405845.1. GTDB lineage: Bacteria > Bacillota > Clostridia > Peptostreptococcales > Anaerovoracaceae > Crickella. The sequence continues at coordinate 919 of JAFQZQ010000010.1, forward strand.
GGGTGTCAGCCTATATGGGGATTCAATCTCGGTGCAAAGAAATACGACCGTGTGAAAGGCGCATATTGGCGTGCTTTCGGAGCTGCCTTTACGGTGGGGGTGCTGTTTTTCATAGCGCTTCAGACATGTCCGAGGCAGATCATTTCGATATTCGGAACAGGTTCGGAACTGTACTTTGAATTCGCTGAAAAATATCTGAAGATATACATGCTGCTGGTGTTCTTCCAGAATATCCAGCCTGTTACAATAAACTACTTTTCGGCTACCGGAAACCACAGACAGGGCCTTTTGGTATCGCTGTCAAGGCAGGGGCTGTTTCTTATCCCGCTGCTCCTGGTTCTGCCGAAGTTCATGGGAATAAACGGTGTTCTGGCTGCAAGCCCTATAGCGGATACTCTGGCCTTCATAATGTCGGTTTCAATGGTGCTTATCAGCTTCAGACATTTGCATGAATTAGGTCCTAAAGAGCATTAATACCGGATGAAGAACTGATAAGGCCTCTGCTATACGGCAGAGGTTTTTTTTAGTATAATTAACTATGTATAGGCAGTATTTTAAATATGCTGCAGAGAAGTATATGCATGGCTTTAGTAAGGGAAGATCATAAATGAATCTTTATTATAAATTAGCAAAAGGAATCAGGATATCTGCGTGTCTGGTGGTGAGTCTGGCTTTGGCACTGCTTCTTGCGGTACAGCCGGTCTCAGCGGACGATACCGGTGCTGTTGTACCGGCAGTTGATCCGATCAGAAACAACGACAATTACTCTGCTGTTGTATATGACAATACCAACGGCCTTCCTTCCGCTGAAGCAAATGATATCGTACAGACTTCAGAGGGGTTCATCTGGATCGGCTGCTATGCGGGACTTGTGAGGTATGACGGAAATACATTCGAGCGTCTGGATTCCACACAGGGCGTCAACAGCATATCCAGCCTGTATGTCGACAAGCAGGACAGGCTCTGGATCGGTACCAACGACAACGGCGTGGCTGTCATGGAGAACGGAAAGTTCCGCTTCTGGGATGAAAAAGACGGTCTCGGTTCTTCAAAGATAAATGATATTGAAGGCGATGATGAAGGCTGCATCTATGTAGGGACCACGGCGGGCATCTCATTATTTAAGCCCGACCTTGAGATAATATCTCTGGACGATGAGAGAATCGATGATGTGTACGTTGAGAATCTGGTTTCGGGTGACAACGGGCTGCTTTACGGTACTTCTCATGAAGGCAATGTGTTCATTCTGCGTGACGGAAATCTCGTAAACTATTACGAGAAAGATGAAACCATGCGTCCTATAACCTGTCTGTATCCGGATCCCAAAAAACCGGGATGGATATATTACGGAACTGAAGACGAAGGGGTCTTTCATGTTAATCTGAAGAGCGGCTTCAATACCGCGGAGCAGATAGACATCTCCCCGCTTGTCGGCGTATACGATTTTAATATGGCAGGTGATTATCTCTGGATCTGTGCACGCAACGGAATAGGTGCTATCGCACAGGACGGATTCCATTCGCTTGAGCATCTGCCTCTCAATAATTCCGTGGATCATATGATAATGGATTATGAGGGCAACCTTTGGTTTACATCGTCACGCCAGGGTGTAATGAAACTGGTTGCCAACCGTTTCACTGATATGTTTGCACGATACGGACTCCAGGACAGCGTTGTCAACACTACATGCCTGATGGATGGGAAACTGTACATTGGTTCAGATGACGGACTTACAGTTACAAATAAAAAGAAAGTAATCAAATCTCTTCCGCTTACTTCGGTAAGGGCAGCAGACGGAGGTCCACTCGATGAAGGACAGAATGGTACCGATCTGCTGGAAATGCTTAACGGTATCCGCATACGCTCAATAATACGCGACAGCAGGGACCGCCTCTGGATCTGCACATGGAAATCACTGGGCCTTCTGCGCTATGACCATGGAGAACTTACCGTATTTGATGAGTCAGACGGGCTCCTGTCGGACCGCATCCGAACAATATATGAAACAAAGGACGGAAGGATCCTTGTTGCTGTCACCGGAGGGCTGAACATCATAAAAGATGACAGTGTAGTTGTTACCTGCGACAAAGATGACGGCATAGCAAATAATGAGACCCTCAACGTCTGTGAAGCGCCTAACGGGGATGTGCTGTTAGGATCAAACGGAGATGGAATTTACGTTGTAAACAGCGAGGGCATAAGAAACATAGGCAGAGATGCGGGGCTGACTTCCGGCGTTGTAATGCGCATCAAGTATGATGAGGAAAACAGGATCTTCTGGCTGGTTACAGGCAATTCACTTGCATATATGACAGAAGGCTACAAGGTGAAGACCATCAGCAAATTCCCATATCCGGACAATCTGGATATTTTCAAAAACAGCAAGGGCGATATGTGGATACTCAGCAGTGACGGGATCTATATCGCATCCGATAAAGCCCTTATGGCAGATAAAGCCACTGACCCTGTTCACTATGGAATGGCCAACGGGATCCAGTGCATAGTAACCAGCAATCCGTATAATTATCTGACTGAGGACGGCGATCTTTACATTTCCGGCAGATCGGGAGTGGTAAAAGTAAATATTGAAGAACCGCTGGAAGATATCAAAGAAGTCAAGATGGCGGTCCCGTATGTCAAAGCGGACAGTAAATTTATTTATCCGGACGAAAAAGGCTATATCCGGATTCCTGCAAGCACAAAGAAGCTGGCTGTTTATGCATATGTTTTCAACTACTCACTTACAGATCCTACGGTATCATTCATGCTGAGGGGCTTCGAAAGAAAGCCGTCTGTTATTAAACGCAGTGATCTCGGCCCTTTATACTACACAAATCTGCAGGGCGGGACATACAGATTCGATATGCAGATAATGGATGCTCTGGGAAGGGACAGCAAGACGATGACTGCTACGATCATCAAAGCAAAAGCCTTCTATGAGCAGGCCTGGTTCTTTGTACTTGCAATGGGCGCCTTTGCTGTCAGCGTTCTTGCTGTATTACAGCTGTATGTACGCAATAAGATGAAAAAGATCGAAACGCAGCATCGGGAGAAGGTTGAGCGTGAGCGTGTTATCAGCGAACTACACATGGCAAACCAGATCCAGACCGGTGTACTCCCTCATGAATTTCCGCCTTTCCCTGACCGAAAGGAATTCGAGCTGTACGCCATGATGGTTCCGGCAAGAGAGGTCGGAGGAGATTTCTATGACTTCTTCATGATCGATGATGATCACCTGTGTCTGGTAATAGCAGATGTGAGCGGTAAGGGCGTACCGGCAGCTCTCTTCATGATGAACGTGAAGGCAATTCTCAAGACTTTCGCTATGGGAGACAATTCCCCATCAGAGGTTCTTGAGAAGACAAATAACGAGATATGCGCCAATAATCAGACTGAGATGTTCGTTACCGTATGGCTGGGAATCGTTGAGCTGTCGACAGGAAAGATCACAGCAGCCAATGCGGGCCACGAGTATCCTGTAATTGGACATGCCGCCGATAAATATGAACTTATAAAGGATAAGCATGGATTCGTTCTGGGCGGAATGGAAGGAATGATCTATAGGGACTACGAACTGCAGTTAGAACCGGGCGACAAAATCTTCGTATACACCGATGGCGTACCTGAAGCAACAAATACTGAAAAAGAGATGTTTGGTACGGACCGCATGCTTAACGCTCTGAACAAGGATGTTCACGCGCCTGTAGAGGAGATGCTGAGAAATGTCCGCGATGCTGTGGATGAGTTTACCCCGGGAGCGGAGCAGTTCGACGATATGACTATGCTGTCATTTGAATACACAGGTACTGAATCGCTATCCAAGTAGAAAGGGGGATGGGTATGCATTTTGTGTTTTGGGGAGATGGGTCCCAGGCTGCGAAAGATCTTGTAAACGCTATACAGGTACGCAGTACTGACAACTTCAACTGGACCTTTATTTTCATTCTGGCGGTCGTGTTCTACGTATACTGGACCGAATTCCACAACAAGAAATATGACATGATATACGCCGGATTTGCGCTTTATGGAGTTCATTGGCTCTATGAGATCGGCAACGCGATAATTGGGCATGTGACGGGTTACCCGCTCTGGTCTGTAAGCAATGAATCGACAACTTTCATATTGCTTATTGGCGTATGCTGGGAGCTGTCGATGATGTTCTCGCTGGCCGGTATGATCTCGCTCAAGATGCTTCCGGAGGATCGCAGTGCCAGATATTTTGCAAAAAACGGCAGAAAGGGCATTGACTGCAAGCTCGCAGGCGCTTTGAGCATGGCGTTGCTCTTTGCTCTGTTCGAGTCATTCCTTGCAGGCACCTCTAACCACTCGTTCATCTGGGTGTATAAATGGTGGGGTGTTCTGCCGGTATTTATCACAACATATGTGCCGTTTTTCCTGGCAGCAAACTACGTGCCTGACATGGAGCCTGTAAAAAGAAAAAGGTTCCTCATTGGGATATGGGGAACCGTAGCGTTGCTGCTAATCATCCTGATACCTGCAGGCGTTATTTAGGGCTCAGATACGTATTGTGAGCACGTTCAGACCAAATATATTCTGATATTTTATATCGCTCGCAATGGAATAGACCGTGCGTATGCCGATGTTGGATCCGGCATCGCCTCCTTCGGTAAGGCGATTGCGCTCTTCAGGATCGAATGGTATGCAGTCGTCCTTGATATGCAGGATAACTTCATCGTTTTTACAGACCACTCTGATATCGACAGAGTGGTTTTTCTTATCCTTTAGAAAGCCGTGGTCAATAACATTGACGACCATCTCTTCTGCCGCAAGGCCTGCGTAATATGCTCTTCGCTTATCAATACCTTTGCTCAGACAGAACTCCTGAATTCTTTGAGAGACATTGATCGCCTCATCTACGCTCTTTATCGAAATATCTGTGCGCTCGTCATCGCGCGCGCCGAAACTGCCGGGAACCACCATCAGTTCATCAATTGTGCGAGGGAAGCGGTGTGCGCTCCCTGTTGCGTAGATCAGGATTATTATTATCGATACAATGCCGTTGATGACATTGGCGATATATATGCTGTTCATGCCGATGAACGGGATCAGTATAGCTGTCACTGCACTTACAGTTATGGCTCCGTCAAAAAGTGTGAGTATGTGTACGAAACGCTGCTTGCCTGCAGCCTGCGCGTAGCTTGTGTAAGCCATGCATGTGATGCCCAGAACAGGGCAGAGCGGCAATATGCGAAGCCCCCAGACGGTCATCATATAGACCGGATCGGAAGGGTCCTTATAGAAGATGTGGGCCAGAGGCTGTGCGCAAATTATTATGAGAGCGCTTATGACGCACATGATAGGTGTGTAGCGTCTGATGTTGACTCTCATGACTTCGGCAAGTGAATACCTGTCTTCTTCTCCCAGGCTGACACTGAACAACATGCGTGAGACTGCCTGCATTCCTGCAGGGACGGCCCAGAATAGAGCCATCAGATTATTAGCCGCTGCAAAGGCTGAGATGCCAACGGTGCCTACATAGGCGGTAAGGAGAGAATTGACCACAAGGCCGCGGAATGTCTGGTACCCGTTCACCAGGGCGCCCGGGAGACCTATCCGGATCAGCGATCTGCATTCGCTGAAGGAGGGCTTTTTCAGAGTGAAACGAAGCGTGGACCTTCCGCTGACAAAATACCAGGCTTCAACTATCAGGAACACCCACATGCCGATAGATGAAGCAAGTGCCAGGCCGAAAGCCTGCATATTCATCATGCCGACGAAGAGGTAGTTCAGAACCAGATTAACTGCGATGTATGCTGCTACGGCAAGCTGCGTGATGCGACCTTTGTTCTCGACAAATAGGAAAGATGCATACTGGTTGCTTAGGATCAGCGGGATTATGCCTATTGCCTGACCTATCATGTACTGATTGAGAAGCGGACGTACAGCCGTATCAGATGTAAGGAAGCCTGTCAGATCGAAAACAGCGAGCAGAATCACGATCACAGTGAAGAGAACACCGGCCAGGGTCGATATAATCAAGTCGAGTGAGTAGACTCCGTGAAGCTTCTCCTGATTATTTTTTCCAAGGTATTCTCCGCACAGTATTGCGGATCCGGCTACAAGAAGCTGTGCTACTGCTCCGAAGAAGGTGTTGAGAGGTCCATAAAGACCAACCGCCCCCATCGCTTCGGTGCCGACAAAGTTGCTGGCAAAGTAACTTGAGACGAGCATATTGACAGTGCTTGTCGCCATAAGAATGATTTGTACCGGCAGCAGGCGGAACATCAGCTTCCTGATCATCGTTAATAACTCTTTCTTTTCATAAGGTTACGATGGTTTTTAATTAATGATTAATATATCATAAAGACAATATATATGCTATTTAAGAGACGCGAAAGGGGATTGGAATTGCTGAAAGAAAAGGGATTTTATAAAGGTGTCAACCTTGGCGGATGGATGTCGCAGTGCGACTACAGCCTTGATAGACTTGACAGCTTTATCACTGAAAAAGACTTTGAAATAATCGCTTCGTGGGGAGCCGATCACGTGCGGCTGCCTGTAGACTATGACGTGGCGGAACTCATGGATGACGGCATTGCCAGAATCAGAAGGGCGGTAGATGCTGCAAAGAGAAACGGCCTCTGCGTGATGATCGATTTGCACAAGGCTCCGGGGTATTCTTTTGACGCGGGTGAGCAGGAGGCAGGCTTTTTCGACAGACGCGATTATCAGGAGAGATTCCTGGATTTATGGGAGAGGATAGCTGAAGAGTTTGGAAGCGATGATAATGTTGCGTTCGATCTTTTGAACGAGATTACCGATTCATCGTATCTCCCGGTTTGGAAGAAAGTTGCGTCCGAATGCATTTCACGCATACGCCGGTATGCTCCGACTGTTCCTGTTGTAGTCGGAAGTTATGACTATAACGATGTAAGAGCCGTTAAAGACCTTGATGCGCCGCAGGACGAATTCGTTGCATACAGCTTTCACTGCTATGAGCCGCATGACTTCACGCACCAGGGGGCTTACTGGGACCCGAGGCTCGATAAAGAAAAGAGGGTAGCTTTCAGGGATTCAGGTACTACTGAGGAGATGTTTGAGGATCTGTTTGGCTCCGCGCTGGCTAAGGCTGCTGAGAATGGAGCTGACCTGTACTGCGGAGAGTATGGTGTGATTGATGTAGTTTCACCGGAAGAAGCTCTTGAGTGGTATAAGGTGATCAACAAGGTGTTTGAGCGCCATGAAATCTCACGTGCGGCGTGGAGTTACAGGCAGATGGACTTCGGCATCAGCGATGCCCGCATGGATGAAGTGAGAGACGAACTGACGGCCTGCTTATAAACAAAAATAAATGGATCCGCGGTCTTATGTCCGGCTGATGATATAAGACCGCGGATCCATTTTATATTGGAAGTATGAAGAAAAACTATTAGCTTAATGTTATATGGACATCGATGTCCGAAGGCCTGTCAGGAACCGGAATAAGGTTCCCGGCAGGTTTTCCGTTTACTGTAACGGAGGAAGATCTTTTTTGACCGTCTGAGCTGTTATCGACACTTATATGATAAGTTGATCCGCGGAACCTGCGTACACAGCTGAACGATTTGATATCTGCAGGCAGACAAGGGTCTACGCGAAGTCCGTCGAACTCAGGCCTTATACCCAGTATGTACTGGCTGACCGCCACGAAGGACCAGGCTGCCGTGCCTGTGAGCCAACTGTTTTTGCCCTCGCCGTGAGTCGCTGCATCTCTGCCTGCTATCATCTGGCAGTATGCGTAAGGTTCGGTGCGGTGGATATCGCTGATGTCCTCAAGGAATACCGGGTTGGTTTTACGGTATACATCGAATGCGCGGTTTCCGTGCCCGAGCATAGCCTCAGATATCACTATCCATGGATTGCAGTGACAGAATATGCCCGCGTTTTCTTTGTATCCGGGCGGATATGATGTTATTTCGCCGAGTTCCAGATGATATCTTGTATAAGCCGGCTGATGCAGCATGATGCCGTATTCGGTATCAAGGTATTTCTCAACACTTCTGAGAGCGGTCTCTGCCTCGCCTGTTTCTGTTCCTATACCCGCCATAACACACATGCCCTGAGGCTCTATGAAAATGCGGCCTTCATCGCAGCTCTTGCTGCCGACAGGGGAGCCGAACGCGTCATACGCACGTCTGAACCATTCGCCGTCCCATCCGGCGTCGAGTACTGCAGCACGCATTGCGTTGACCTTAAGCATTATCTCAGCTGCTTCTTTCTCACATCCTATATGAGTGAGAATGTCCGCAAACTCGAGGCCGTATTTAACATACATGCCGGCAATGAATACGCTTTCCGCTACCGGGCCTTCGCTCGGACCTGTTATCTGGAAGCTTTCGCCCGGATGCTCCGAGAAGCAGTTGAGGTTCATGCAGTCATTCCAGTCCGCACGTCCGATGAGCGGAAGGGAATGAGGTCCGAGATGTGTAGTGGTATATCCAAAGCTCTTTCTGAGGTGATCCAGAAGAGGAGCCGTATTGTTTTCGTTGTTGTCATATGTGCATTGCTCATCAAGTATTCCGAAGTCACCGGTCTCCCTGATGTATGCAGATACGCAGGCGATCAGCCAGAGAGGATCGTCATTGAAGCCGCTTCCGACTGCCATGTTGCCGCGTTTCGTGAGAGGCTGATACTGATGATATGCACTGCCGTCAGGGAACTGCGTGTTGGCTATGTCGATGATCCTTTCGCGCGCTCTCTCCGGTATCAGATGTACGAAACCGAGAAGGTCCTGACAGGAATCGCGGAATCCCATTCCGCGTCCGAGACCGCTTTCGTAGTAGCTGGCAGACCTGCTCATGTTGAATGTGACCATGCACTGGTACTGGTTCCAGATGTTGACTGCTCTGTCGAGCTTTTCGTTTCCGGAAGATACCCTGCAGATCGAAAGGAGATCTTTCCAGTACATTCTCAGATCATGCAGTGCGGCATCGAACTGATCATCTGTGCCGAACAGTTCGATAAGCCTGTCCGCAGGTTCCTTGTTTATGATCCCCGGAGCAGAGAACTTGTGCTCATATGGATTCTCGCAGTATCCGAGAATGAAAATGCATGAGTACAGTTTGCCCGGAGCAAGTGTGATCTTCAGATGATGGCTGCCGACAGGGGCCCATCCGTGGGCGATGCTGTTATAACTGACGCCTGCTTCAACTGCGCGCGGCCTGTCAGCTCCGCTGTAAATTCCGGCAAACTCGTCGCGGCTTGTATCGAAACCGCAAATTTCCTTATTTACATGGAACATCGCGTAGTGATTTCTGCGCTCACGGTATTCTGTCTTGTGATAGATAGTACTTCCTTCGACTTCAACTTCACCAATGGAGAAGTTTCTCTGGAAATTTGAAGCATCATCCTGTGCGTCCCATAAACAGAACTCAACATAACTGTAAAGATCTATCTCCTTTGTTTCCTGAGAGCGGTTCATCATGGTGACTCTAGTAAGCTCGCAGTTCTCGTGAAGAGGAACGAATACCTCCTGAACAACATCCAGACTGTTCTTTGAACTCTCGAATACCGTGTATCCGAGGCCGTGCCTGCATCTGTAAGAATCAAGTGGTGCTTTTACAGGCTTCCAGCCCGGATTCCAGAT
>JAFQZQ010000011.1 GCA_017405845.1 Mogibacterium sp.
ATTATTGTGCTTTGAATTTTCGAGGACTAACAAGTTTTGCTTGTTTGTCTTTTCTTTCAAAGTCTCTTCATTTTCGGGACTGTCGTCCCTTAATTTCAAGACCTGTTCTGCACTATGAAGTTTTCAAGGTTCTGCTGCGCTTCTCAGCGACAGCTTCATCATTATACGAAAACCATAGGGGTGAGTCAACCCCTTTTTTTATTTTTTTTGATTTGATTTGCGTACAAATTGTCACCCGCTAATTCGGCAATTTCGGCACCTCTTTTTTAGCGGTTCCGATGTCCGTCTGAAGACTGTTTTCCTCTTTATATTGCTCCGAAACAGAACCTGCCATCATCGACATCGGCTCCCATATAGTATATGGAGGATATCTGAGAAGATACCTCTTGTAAGCCTTCCTTGTATTAAGCAATGCATTCTTACCCAGGGCGACCGACTGGCCCGAATTGAAGTTGACAGAATAGTTACTGATATCGCTAATATGATCAAGATTGATTATGAGCCTTTTTATCGGTCTGTAGAATGCCCTCTCTGCCAGCGATCCCACTATGGTGTCGATTCCCCCATAAAACGAATAGTCCTTTGCGGCTGTGATCACATGCACCTTGCGGCCGTCCTGCTCTATCACTTCTATATCATCTATCTTTATCTTGGCGCATTTGTTGGCGCTGATCACTGAAATGAATTCCGGAAGAGCCGTACGGCGCTTCCTCTGATAATCAAACTTCTGCATTTTTTCCTCCTGTATGTCCGCTTAGTGTGCTTTGCCGTTACATCACTGGTTTAACCGGCAACTATTAATATCGCACAGATTCCTCCGGGCGGGATCGGATTTATCACGCAAAAAAGCGCCGCGATGCGCTTCATATAATATATTGAAAACAAAATGTTAACTATGTTAAAATTTGTGGCGTAGAGTAAATATCAAGCGTTAAGTGTCCTGGGATGGGATGTTGCCCGGGAACGAAAACTTTCAAAGTTGCGGTTTGATATTGCATCCGCTACTGCAGATCAATAATAAGCAAGAGTGAACCTCTTGGGACGTGATTGCTGCAGTCGAGCGTAATCGTTATTCTATTGCAATTGCTGAGTTCCGGAGGTTTTTATAATGAAAAAAACAAAGTTCACGACGGAGATGCTCGTTTTTACGGGCTTCATGATCGCACTATCTGTTGTGCTCTCAAAGCTGGTATCGATCAATATATCGTTCCTCAGAATCGGCTTCGGTTTTCTGCCGGTCGCCGTACTTGCGATAATGTACGGACCTTACGTTGCAGCCATAGGCTACGGCATCGCAGACCTGCTTGGAGCCTGGCTGTTCCCTACCGGCACCTTCTTCCCGGGATTTACCGTATCGGCGGTACTTACAGGCCTCATCTTCGGATGGGTGTTATATAAGAAGGAAGTGACGATAGTAAGAGCACTCATCGCATCTGCCCTTGTATGCCTTGTAGTGAACCTGCTGCTCAACACATACTGGCTCACGTTCATCATAGGCAAAGGCTTCACGGTGCTGCTGGCATCAAGAGCAATCAAGGAGCTGGTAGCGATACCGATCATGGCACTGCTGATCGTCGCGATCGACAAGTACGTGCTGAGACGTATAAAGAATTAAAAGGATGAAGAAAAGGCTCCGGAAACGGAGTCATCCACACAGTAGATAAACCCCAAGTTTCAGAGAATGAATCTTGGGGCTTTTTTATGATTGATCCGAAATGCTGTATCAGAGTAAATGTATAAGAGTGTTCCAAATATGTTCGTATTCGAAGTGTCGATTCCGACTCTAAAGCACGAAGAATTTCGTCATTGTGTAGCTTTAAATGAATCGGAACAACGAAATTTTCACTCCCGGTCTCGCGCCAAACCAGCCGGCTTTTGGATGTTGTGATCCGAACCTGAGCATCCGCCCCCAATAAATAGAATATTTATAAATGCATCCCCTGCATTCGCGAATAATTATGCGGACTTCTCTTCCTCTAGTGATCCGCATTAATGTGTAGTTCGTTATTCATACGGCGATATGGGTGGTGAGGCACGACTTTTTTAGTGTCTGACCCTCGATATCGACATAACAATTACGAACTTTGGCTCTCTTACCATAACCTTTCACATGTCCTTGGCAAATATATGTCGAGAATTCTGCACCAATAAAAGAGCCCCGACCTTCGGGTCGAGGCAATGTCTACATAATGAAAAGCTCCGGATTGACGGAGCTCTTTTTCGTTGCTTTAGTTAATAACTTCGTAAAGCGAATCTGCATCATCCTTGCGTACCACCTCGGGCATTGCAAGCACACGCACCTTAAGTACGTTGGATCCGAAGGTCACCTGTATTATATCGCCGGTCTTCAGCTCGAGACCCGGCTTGGCGATCTTTCCGTTGACTTCTACTCTGCCCTGTTCGCAGGCATCCTTCGCCACTGTACGTCTTTTTATTATTCTTGAATTCTTAAGGTATTTATCTAAACGCATTTTCCGGTCCTGTCTCTAACACCAAAAAGAGCGGATAGCCTAAGCTATCCGCTTCTCCTTGTCATCTTAATTACTTGTTGACAGCATCCTTGAGGGACTTGCCTGCCTTGAATACAGGAGCCTTGGAAGCCGGGATTGAGATAACTGTGTCAGGCTGCTGAGGATTTCTGCCTGTTCTGGCTTTTCTGCTTCTTGTCTCGAATGTTCCGAATCCGATCAGTCTTACGCTGTCGCCTGCTACGAGAGCTTCTTCAATTGTATTGAGAACTGCGTCGAGAGCCAGCTCTGCATCTTTCTTCTTAAAACCTGTCTTATCTGCAACCTTTGCAACCAAATCTGCTTTATTCATATCTAATCCTCCTTAAAAGTGATATCAAATGCTATAAGTATTATAGGGACGGCACCCTATGTTGTCAACCTTAAACCGCTTGAAAACTTGGGATTTCATAAGTGCAACAACTTCTATTTTGCCACTCTCATCTTTACTGCTAACCTGTAGAGCAGTTCGCCTTTCGGTATGAGTTCGATCTCCTCTTTTGTCACCGCCCCAGTCCTGAATGCGGCTACGAAATACACAACTGCAGCCAGCATTATCGAGATCAGCGTCGAGATGGAATTGCTCGATGTGACCATGAAAATGATCTTATATGTTACCAGTGCCGCAGCTCCCATTATGAGTGCCGCACCCAGTGGCTTGATGAATATGCTCTTCATGTCGAGTGAAACGTCAGTGTACTTTTTGAGCGCCCTGTAATTGAGTATTCCGGCTGTCACGTAGGCCATTACCGAACCGAACGCTGCACCGTTGATGTTGATCGCAGGGATGCCAAGAAGTATATACGAAACGATTGCCTTCACGACTGCGCCGATCAGAAGGTTCCATACAGGAAGCATCATCTTGCCTATTCCCTGCAGGCTCGTCGAGAAAGTGCGCATAATTGCGAGCGTTATGATCGAAACCGCCAGTATCTGCAGTGCCGGCACAGCCATTACCGCCTCATCGTACTTCATGTAGAAGAGCATCGTGAGTATAGGCTTCGCGAGTACAATGAGACCTATCGCGCATGGATATGTGATGATCATCATGGTCTTGAGACCGGTCTTGATGTGCTCGTCGAGGTCCTTTTTGATCTTGAGCGTGAACGCCGTAGTGACTGCCGGCATCAGGCTGATGCAGATCGCATCGATAAAGATGTTCGGCAGGTTGATTATAGGGTCGCAGAATCCGCCCATAAGGCCGTATAGCTTGTCAGTCATCACGCGGTCAAATCCCGCATCGAGCAGTCTCCTTGGAATGATTGCTGCATCTATATTGAACATTATTGGCATAACTGCCGAGCCTATGGTAATAGGGATCAGGAATGCAAGCAGTTCCTTCAGCCTCTTTTTATCGGTCTCTGCCCTTACTACTGAGCCCTCAAAGAGTTTAGCGCGGGTGTCCTTGTCGCGGGCGTAAATGACGAACATTGCAACAAATGCCGCGATAATGCCGGCAGAAGCTCCGAAAGTCGCTCCTGCTGCTGCTTTGACAAGGCTGGTTTTGTAGAACATATAAGCCAGTGTCAGGCCTGCGGCAACCCTTATCATCTGCTCGATTACCTCAGTGATGCCGGTCGGCTTCATATTCTGCCTGCCCTGGTAATAGCCTCTCATGGAAGCCACGAGCGGCGTAAACAGCAGTGCCACCGAGATGGCCTTCATCGATGCTTCAGAACCCGGATTCTTGTAAGCCGCAGCGATCACGCCGGCACCGAAGTACATGATAAGGAATGATGTGATACCGAGTGCCCACGACACCTTCATAGCCAGCTTGTATGATTTGTGCGCGTTTATGAAGTCGCCCTCTGCGATCCTTGATGAAACCATCCTCGAGATCGCCACCGGGAAGCCCGCCGTCGCAATGGTGAAAAGCAGCATGTACAGTGCGTATGCCGCGCTGTAGTAAGCCTGACCTTCTGCACCAATCATATTTGTGAGCGGGATCCTGAAAATCGCACCGAAAATCTTGCTCACGATTCCGGCGATTACCAGTATCGTGGCGCCCTTCATCATGAGAGCCGAGGTCTGCTGCCCGCTCTCCTTGATGTTTTCAGTGTCCTTATTCTCTGTAAGCTTGTTTTCGTCTTCAGTCATTTAAAGTCTCTTCAGTATCTCTGCCTTGGCATTCTCTGCCTCAGCGACAGTCTTTTCTATATCTATAAATGTGTACTCGCCGTCTCTGTAAAGCGTCATGCCGTCGCACATCGTGAGGCATACGTCCTTGCCGTCCGCCGAATAAATGAGTCCGTTTGCGATGTCATCGCAGGCTGTCCAGTTAGGACCGCTGATGTCCACAACGATGAGGTCAGCCTTGTAGCCTTCCTTCACAAGTCCGCAGTCTTCGCGTCCCTGCGCGAGAGCGCCTGCTCTTGTGGCGCTTCTAAGCACCTGCTGCGGAGTCATCGTGGAAGGATCCATCGATGTCACTTTTCCGGTGAGCGCAAACACCTTCATCTCTTCGAAGAAGTTGAGGCTGTTGTTGCTCGCTACACTGTCAGTACCGATAGCAACATTGATGCCCTTCTCATACATCGGAGGCACGTGGCAGAGTCCGCTGGCCAGCTTCATGTTGCTGCAAGGGTTGCTTGCTACGGTGACGCCTTTTTCTTTAAGGATATCGAGATCGCTGTCGCTTACCCATGTGCAGTGAGCAGCCGTGCAAGGCACATCGAACATACCCGCCTCGAGGAAGACCTCCGCAGGAGTCTTTCCGTACTTGGCGATGCAGTTCTCGTGCTCGCTCTTTGTCTCTGACAGATGGATGTGAGTCCTGACGTCGTAGTGCTTCGCCATGTCGGCAATCGCCTTTATCATCGCGAAGTCATTAGTGTACTCCGCATGAGCGCTCGCGTCAACAAGTATGCGTCCATCTTCGAAACCGTAATACATTTCGATGGACTGAGCTGACTCCTTGAGAGATTTGCTCTCGGATACAGGAGCGCCGAAGTTGGTGACAGCGCGTGAGATGTTGGTCTTAAGGCCTGAATGGACTATCGCTCTTATCATGTCGTCGAGGAAGTAGTACATGTCCGAAGTCGAGACTATTCCGAATCTGATTGACTCAGCCATTGTCATCATGGTTGCCCAGTAGACCGCTTCGCTGTAGAGCTTGTCCTCGAACGGGAATATCCTCTCATTGAGCCATCTGTCGAGTGGCAGATTCTCACCGTAGCCCCTCATCAGAGACATCGGTGAATGACCATGCGCATTGTAGAAAGCAGGCATCAGCACCTTGCCCCTTCCGTCATATGACTCAAAGAAAGCCTCCTCGTTTTTTGGCGGCACACTGTCTATGTAAACGATACGGTGGCAGTTTGTGCCAACGTACATGTTCTCGCGATATTCAAAGTTCTCGTCTATGAGACCAATGTTTTTGAAAAGCATAGTTAAGCCCCTTTTCTTAGCATTAAAATCAGCTTATTTTACAGCATATATTAATTCTTGTGAATATATATAAACAGAGATTCAATATGTATCGGCGGGCACGCTCTCGCTGACATTCGGACGCAGCGGTGCTAAGCTCTGTCTGTGCCTTCGGCTTGCCAATCGCTAACCACCGGCGTCCTCGAGTCACCCGCCTGATACATATTGAATCTCTTTTGCTTATTACTCAAAGTTCTTAGTATCTTCTGCGGAAGCTCTGAGGAATCTCATAAGCCCGAGCAATGCGGTAATATTCATCTCTTTGCCGATATTGTATTTCAGTACTGTTGCCCTGCCGTCGCTCAGTATCACTTTGTCCTTATACTCCGACTTGGCCATGACGAATACATACGGATGCACTTTTACGCCGGCAGCAAACCTGATGTTTGCCCATCTGTCGGTCTTGTTGATCGCAGATACTCCGAGGTATTCTGCGTGCGCCCTTATCTCGGCAACGTTGATAAGCTCGAGTGCCTCCTCCGGCACGTCGCCGAATCTGTCGGTGAGCTCGTCTATTACGTCCATTGCATCATCACTGTCGAGTATGCCGGCTATGCGGCGGTATGCCTCGAGCCTGAGTGTTTCGTCAGGGATGTAGTCGGCAGGTATCGACGCGCGTACAGGCAGATCGATGCTGATGTCTGACCTGGCCTCTCCGACATCTTCGCCCTTCAGCTGTCTTACAGCCCTGTCTATTTCCTTGCAGTACAGCTCGTAACCGATGCTCTCGATATGACCGCTCTGTGCCTCGCCGAGTATATTGCCCGCACCTCTCAGCTCAAGATCGCGCATCGCAAGCTTGAAGCCGGCACCGAATTCCGTGAATTCCCTGATAGCAGCCAGCCTCTTGCGGGCGATCTCGGTGAGCACTTTGCCCGGCTGGTACATGAGATAAGCGTACGCCAGACGGCTTGAGCGTCCTACCCTGCCTCTTAGCTGGTAGAGCTGCGCCAGTCCGAACCTGTCCGCGTTGAGTATTATCATGGTGTTGGCATTCGGGATGTCGATGCCGTTCTCGATTATCGTTGTGGCGACCAGCACGTTAATGCGGCCCTCGATGAAATCGAGCATTGTATTCTCAAGCTGTTCCTCGTGCATGCGGCCGTGTCCGATTCCGACTATCGCCTGAGGCACGAGTCTGCTGACCGTTTCAGCCACCTGATTGATACCGGTGATGCGGTTGTTGACGACAAACACCTGTCCGCCCCTCGCAAGCTCGCGGGTTATGGCGCTTCGCAGTATCTCTTCGTCGTAAGGCGTCACGTAAGTGTGTACCGGGAACCTGTCGCTCGGCGGCTCCTCGATAAGGCTTATATCTTTGATACCCGTGAGCGACATGTTGAGCGTACGCGGTATCGGGGTCGCCGAAAGCGTCAGCACGTCTATGCTGCTCTTGAGCTCCTTTATCTTCTCTTTATGGCGCACACCGAAGCGCTGCTCCTCGTCCACAACAAGGAGTCCGAGGTCCTTGAACCTCACGTCATCGGACAGCAGCCTGTGTGTGCCGATAACCAGATCCACCCTGCCGCTCTTGATGCCCTTGATGGTTTTTGTAATTGCGGTTTTTGCCTTGAATCTGGACAGCTCCTCGATTTCGAACGGGAACTTGTCGAAGCGCTCCCTGAGATTGTGGTAGTGCTGATTCACCAACAGAGTTGTAGGCGCCAGTATCGCAGCCTGTTTCCCCTCGGATATGCACTTGAAGACCGCCCTTGCGGCGACCTCCGTCTTGCCGTAGCCGACGTCTCCGCATAGGAGTCTGTCCATAGGCAGCGGCTTTTCCATGTCTTCTTTTATCTCGGCAGTTGCCCTGAGCTGGTCGTCTGTCTCAATGTATTGGAATGCTTCCTCAAACTCAGTCTGCCAGACGGTATCCGGTCCGAACGCGTAGCCTCCCTCAGCCTGCCTCTTGGCGTAGAGCTTAATGAGATCTTCGGCGATCTCCATTGCAGCTTTTCTGGCGCGCTCTCTTGTGCGCTTCCAGCTTGTGCCCGAAAGCCTCGACAGCGCAGGCGGATTGCCCGAATTTCCGATGTACTTCTGGATAACGTCGAGCTGTTCTGTAGGGATGTACAGCATGTCTGTGCCGGCGTAGCGGATCAGCAGGTAATCCCTTGTTGTTCCGTCAGCAGTGACCGGTTTGATGCCCTCAAAGCGTCCGATTCCGTGGGCTTCGTGTACCACGTAGTCGCCCTTGTGAAGATCGGAGAACCTGATGCTGTCTTTGGAGCTCTTGCGCTTGGTCTTTCTGCGCGGAGTCCTTATGGCACCGGTGAAGATGTCGTGCTCGGAAATGAAGCAGATCTTCTCGTCGTCCATAATGAAGCCGCCTGACAGGCTGCCCTTCTTGTACGATATGTCTCCGCTCACCTCAGCGATCTCGAGGTATTCGCGCACGCGCTCGTTCCTCTCTTCGGAGCCCGCTGCGACCACCACCCTGAAGCCGCTTGCAGTCATTCTACCGACTTCCGACGCAAAGAGCTCGATGTGTCCGCTGAACGGCGCTATCTGGCGGCTCCTCACGTTATCGATTCTGTCGAATCTCTCGACACCCGGCACTGTCTCAGGGAACGGTGTGTAAACGTCTACATCGCGCTTTGCTGAGACGCCGGATGCACCATTGTAGATGTCGAAGAAGTCCTCGTCCTTGGCTGACTCAGGCAGTGTGCCCATGATGGCTGCCGGGTCGCATACAGCAAGAGCTGCTCCGGACGCATAGTCCCAGAGCCTGCACTTCTCCACATCAAAATATTTGAGCAGGTCCGCATAAAGCTGCGAGCCTGTGCTTGTTGCAAATATATCTTTGATCCTGCCCCTGTAGGACTCAACTGCATCGATACGTCCGTCGGCTACATCCGGATGCGCATGCTCCTTTTTATAGCGGCGTATGATGCGGTCGTATTCCTTCATGACGGCAGCCAGAGCCTTTTCTTTTTCTTCGTTGTTAGGGATGAACTCAGCTGCCGGGATTATCACCACTTCGTCGAGAGTCTCAATTGACCTCTGCGTCTCAACGTCGAAAGTCCTTATGGAGTCGATCTCGTCATCGAAGAATTCTATTCTGACCGCTGTCTCCATAGCCGGAGAGAACACGTCGAGAATTCCTCCGCGGGATGTATACTCGCCCGGAGATTCCGTGACTGCAGCAGCCTGGTAGCCGGCTTCAGAGAGATGCTTTCTGAGGTCGTGAGGATCCATTCTGTCGCCTACAGCGACTCTGATAATGGAGCTCGTGAATCTCTCAGGGCATTCGGTGAGCTTGATGGCGGCGCTCGCAGGCGCGATCACAGCCGTCATGCCCGCGCCTGTCTCCGGGTCGGCAACAGCCGCCGGAGACCTGCCCGCGAGGGCAGCGAGCGCCCTTATCCTCTTGACCAGGGCTCCCCTGTCACGGGCCTCATACAGAACCTGTATGTCCTCTTCCTCCGGAAGCACTATCACATTGAGTTCAGGCATATAAAAAACGAGGTCGTCGGCCAGACGGGCTGCTGCCTGTCCGGACGGGACCACC
This sequence comes from Mogibacterium sp., assembly GCA_017405845.1. GTDB lineage: Bacteria > Bacillota > Clostridia > Peptostreptococcales > Anaerovoracaceae > Crickella. The sequence goes on from JAFQZQ010000011.1 coordinate 9,445, forward strand.
GCCAGAAGCTTATGCTTCTCCTTTATGCCTGCAGTCAGCATGTAAGCTGTTCTGCTGCCGCTGACGCCGCTGTGGTTAGTTATCATTCGCCTTATGCTCCACGTGGTTGTGCCTGTTCATGGCGTTGTCAACGCCGATTGCAATTATGTCTCTTACCGCGTCTGCCGCCTCGGCCGCCGCCTTGCGCAGCAGTTCCTTCTCGGCTTCCGGCACCTTGCCGATGACTCTGTCAACAAGGTCCTCGCCCGACTCAGCGGCGCCGACACCGATCCTGATCCTTATGAAATCCTTGGTACCCAGCTCCTGAACAACACTCTTCATGCCGTTGTGGGTGCCGGCGCCTCCCGACTTTCTGATACGGATGGAGCCTGCCGGCAGATCGATATCGTCATATATGACTATGAGGTTCTGAGGCGCAACATCAAAATACATCGCCGCTTCTCTCACGGCGATACCGCTCCTGTTCATATAGGTCTCAGGCTTCACGAGTATGGCCTTCTTGCCTGCTATCGTGCCACGGCCTATCAGGGAGTGAAACTTGTTGCGTCTCACCTCAATGTTCTCATTCGAAGAAAGCACATCTATGGCTTTATACCCCATATTGTGCCTTGTTTCTTCGTATTCTTTGCCGGGATTCCCCAGACCCGCTATAACAAATGTGTCTTTTGCGAATCCCGGCTCATCTTTACTTCTTCTGAATAGCCCCATTAAATCTTAGTTTCCGAACATTACGGAGATCGGCTTGTTGCTGTAAACTCTCGAAATCGTCTCCGCGAAGACATGGCCTACAGAGAGGACCGTGAACTTCTTCAGTATTTTCTCTTCAGGGATAGGAATTGTGTTGAGCAGTACCATTTCCTTGATTGGGCTGGCCTCGATACGCTCGATAGCCGGTCCCGAAAGTACCGCGTGTGTAGCGCATGCATATACGCACTTTGCACCGAGGTCATCAAGAGCCTTTGCAGCATTGCAGATAGTTCCTGCAGTATCGATCAGGTCGTCGAGGATGATGCAGTTTTTACCCTTTACATCACCGATGATGTTCATGATCTCGCTCTTGTTAGGCTCCGGACGTCTCTTGTCGATGATCGCGATTGGGCAGTTGAACGGCTTGGCCATGTTGCGCGCTCTTGTAACTGATCCGTGGTCAGGAGATACGATGACCATATCATCGAGATCCTTGAGTTTGAAATAATCTGTCAGCATTGGCTGTCCAAGCATGTGGTCTACAGGGATGTCGAAGAAGCCCTGCTCCTGTGATGCGTGGAGGTCCATAGTAATGACTCTGTCGATGCCTGCGGCTGTCATCATGTTAGCCACCAGCTTCGCTGTGATCGGGTCTCTTGCCTTTGCCTTACGGTCCTGTCTTGCATAACCATAATAAGGCATAACTGCGGTGACGCTGTTGCACGAAGCTCTTTTAAGAGCGTCTGTCATGATCAGAAGCTCCATGAGATTATCGTTTACCGGGTCGCACGTTGACTGAATAATGAAGCAATCCTTACCTCTAACTGATTCCCAAATGCTTACGCTGATTTCGCCGTCACTGAACTTAGTAACAGTCGATTTACCCAGCTCAACTCCCATGTGTTCGGCTATCTCCTGCGCAAGTTCCGGATGGGAATTGCAGGTGAAGAGCCTGAGATTGGAAAAAGCTTCACTTGTCATATTACGTATCATGGCGCTATATCTCCCTTCTTTGCGGCCTGAAATATTATAATTCGTCTTTGTGCAGCAGCATGTCTCCTACTTTGTAGACATCTCCCGCGCCCATGGTCATAACTATATCGTCCTTACCTGCGAACTTCTCGATATACTTAACGATATCTTCGAAGTCCTTTACATAATAGGCCGGTCTGTCAGGATGTTTGGCCTTCATCTCGCTGACCAGCTTATATGACGAAATATTATATACATCCTTCTCGCGCGCCGCATAAATGTCTGTCATGATCACGACATCGGCGTCGAGGAATGCATCAACGAACTCTTTGAAAAGAGCTTTCGTTCTGGTGTAGGTATGCGGCTGGAAAATGAGCCAGAGCTTGTTGTGCTTCACGTTCTTTGCCGCCGAGAGCGTTGCCTTTATCTCAGTCGGATGGTGAGCGTAGTCATCGATGATCTTTACGCCCTTATCCGTGGTGCCTATGTAATCGAACCTGCGGTTCGTTCCGCTGTAAGCCTTGAGCGTCTGCTGTATTACAGGGATTTCTACACCCAGATACGAAGCAGTCACGAAAGACGCCATCGCGTTGAGCACGTTGTGCTCGCCAGGCACACTGAGTTCCAATGAAGCGACCTTATTGCCCTTGTGGCAGATATCGAACACCGGATATCCGTTCTCGTTGAACTTGATGTTTTCTGCGTAGAAGTCGTTGCTCTCGCTGTATCCGTAAGTGATCTTGTTGTTGTGACCCCTCAGGATGCTCCTTACAAACGGATTGTCGCCGAACGCAATAATGATACCGTACGGCGGGATCTGCTCAACGAAGGTGCTGAACGACTTTACGATGTGCTCCATGTCCTTGAAGTAATCGAGGTGGTCGGAGTCGATGTTGAGTATGACCCCGATGCTCGGCTTCAGCTGCAGGAAGCTGTCCATGTACTCACAGGCTTCTGTCACGAAGTACTTTGTGCCGCCGATCTCAACGTTGCCGTTGATCTGCGGGAGATTTCCGCCGACAAGAATAGTAGGCTTGTACTCCGCATTCCTCAGTATGAGCGAGGTCATTGAGGTTACGGTCGTTTTGCCGTGAGTTCCGCAGATGGCTACAGAATTCTCGTAGTCATCCATGATCATTCCGAGGACTTCCGCTCTTGAGAACAGAGGTATGCCGAGCTCCTTAGCTCTTACGACCTCAGGATTCTCATCTGAAACGGCTGCCGAATAAACGATGGCATCTACGTCCTCTACGTTCTCCGGCTTGTGCTCTGTGTAAACTTTTATCCCCAGATATTCAAGATGCCTGGTGACTTTAGACGGATGAATGTCTGTACCGCTCACGATATACCCTCTGTCACGGAGTATTTCGGCAACTGCCGACAGACCGATTCCGCCTATTCCCAGGCAATGTACTCGTTTATATTTGCTGAAATCCATATAAAAAACTCCTGAATTCGCGCTTTGTTCTGTTTAACATTATATGGTAAAAAACCGCCGTTTTCAACCAATCTGAGATTCTTAATAAAGTGCATAACAGTCCTTTCATTATATCCGAAAGATCTGTTTCTGCTATAGAGAAAAACTATGCTGCCTATTAGTCCTCTCAAAAAACACACACTTGTATTATAATGTAATAGGATAACACCGTTTTGCACAAAAGTATTTGCGAGGAGTTCAGAATGGAAAAAATCTATCTGGATAATGGTGCGACTTCGTTCCCTAAACCTCAGGAAGTCGCAGACGCTGTATACGAATATATGACGAGCATCGGCGCCAATATCAACCGCGGCGGCTATCAGGTCGCATACGACCTCGAAGGCACCGTCTATGAGACGCGCGAGATGCTCATGGAAATGTTCGGAGGCTCGGACTGCAAGAATGTAGTCTTCACGAAAAACGTAACCGAGTCGCTGAACGTGGTTCTCAAAGGCCTGCTGAAACCGGGCGATCATATCCTCTGCTCCTCCATGGAGCACAACGCTGTGATGAGGCCTCTGGTTCAGCTTTCGAAAAAAGGCATTGAGTTCGACAGGATCCCCGGCACAGAAGCCGGCGAGCTTGTGCTCGATGCGGTCGAAGGAATGATCAAGCCAAACACCGTTGCTATAGTTATGACGCACGCAAGCAATCTGGTCGGTACCATCAACCCTCTCAAGGAAGTCGGTGAGATCTGCCACAAACATGGGCTGAAGTTCATCGTTGACTCCGCTCAGAGTGCCGGCATAGTCCCTATCGACATGAAGGAGATGCACATCGACGCACTCTGCTTCACCGGCCACAAGTCTCTTCTCGGACCTCAGGGCATCGGCGGATTCATTCTCGACGAAGGAATGATCAGCCTCATCGATCCTCTCCTCTCTGGAGGCACGGGCTCCATAAGCCATACAGAAGAGATCCCTGATTTTATGCCTGACAGATTTGAGCCTGGCACAATGAATATCCCGGGAATCGTAGGACTGAATGCGGGACTCAAGTGGATCAGAGAAAAAGGCCTCGATGCCATTGCAGCTCACGAGCTCGCGCTCACCAAGAGATTCATTGACGGCATACTTCCTCTTGAGGAAGCCGGCAAGCTCAAGATAATCGGCCTTAAAGGAATCGAGGGACGTACCGGAGTCGTATCAGTACAGACACTCAATGTCGACTGTGCTGATGCAGCATTCAGACTGGACTTTGAGTATGGCATTGAAACCAGAGTTGGACTGCACTGCGCTCCGAACGCGCACAAGACACTCGGCACCTATCCGACCGGAACCATCCGCTTCAGCTTCGGTAACTTCAACACAGAAGAAGACGCCGACGCAGCAATCAAGGCTCTTACCGAGATCTGCGGCTGATTGCTGACCTGCCAGCAAACCCTAGCACCAAAAAGGACACATTGCCTTTCAGACAATGTGTCCTTTTCTGATTTCCCTGATCCTTACTTTGTCTTGATACTGTAAACGTTGCTGAAAGCTCCCTTATATGAGCCATTTACCGCACGGACTTTATAATAATATTTCTTCTTGGATTTGATCTTCTTTTTGTCAGTAAATTTAGTCTTGCTTGTAGTAGTGATCAGCTTGAATCCGCTGCTCTTCTTGGTCGAGCGGTATATCTGATACTTCTTGGCTCCGGCAGTTTTAGGGATCTTCACTGTGATGCTCTTGCCTTTAGTTGTCAGTGTGATCTTACCTACTTTAGCAGGCTTGAACGTACACTCGAAGCTAAGCGTCTTTCCCGGGAAGTTCAGAGTTATCGTCCTCTTTCCTACCGTTTTCTTGTACGCATCGTATTTATATCCTGACTTTACAGTCGCAGTTTTATTATTTGAATAAGTAGCATCGATCTTGACTGCACCCTTGGCAAATGATTTGTTTGCGATCATCGTCTTTGGGTATGAACTGATCACAGCGTCCGCAATATATACGTCCTCTTCATCAGACATGCATGCGAGCTTAGGCATTCCGCTCAGGCTGCTCATGACCCATGGGCCTGATCTATCGACAAAGTCAAACTTTCCATAAGAACTCTGCTCTGTCAGCATCGGGTTTGTCAGCGAAACAGTTGTATCCTTTGCATCAGTTTCATTATTTGCTACGCCTTTTGCCGTACCTTCGAAGTAATAGCTGTCAAGGACTTCCTTCTTGTTGTTTACGGCGATTCCTGCGCTGAGCTTGCTTCCGTCAATGGCTCCGACATTATAGCAATTGATCACTACTCCCTCTAAAGCATTATCTACCACGATTCCTGCAGCATTCTCGCCGGTAATGCAGCCATTATTATAGGAATTCACGATGAGGTCTGTATTGTTGATCGCTATTCCGCTGGCATCTTTGACAGCAGTTACGCATCCGGAATTGAAGCATTCAGATAGCTCGTCAGTGGTCGATTTTGCTATTCCGCATGCAGTGTTGCCTTCGATCTTTCCATAATTGAAGCATCTGATAATGTTCAGCGCATCAAGGCATATGCCTGATGCTGTGCCTGTAGTCCTGCTTCTGTCAGCCTGAGTAACATCACCGTAATTGATGCAGTCAGTAAAGTCCTTTCCGATACCTATTCCATATGCTTCATCACTTCCGGTGATTGCAGCATAGTTTGTACAATCGCTGATACCCTGGACTCCGGTACCTATTCCTTTAACATTTTCGCCGGATAAAGTTCCATTATTTTTACAGCCGCTTATGCTTCCGGCATAACCGATACCGTATATATCGCATCCGTCGCCGGTTAAAGCTCCCTCATTTACGCAATTTATGATCGTATTATCCGGATCGCAAACAGAAGTAGCGACTATACCTGCCACCTCGCCTTCAATAAGCTTGGCTTTAGCACCTGTCAGGCTTCCTGTGTTTGCACACTGTTCTACGTTTAATTCTCCAAGCGAAGCGCATCCGCCAATTATGCCGCCACAATAATGTGCCGTAATATCAGCATAGTTGACACAATTTATGATTTCGGTTTTCTCTTTAACTTTTGCACTCATGCTGCCAACTATGCCGCCGGCTCTTACATGAGATTCTTCGTCCCTGATTGTCCCTTTCATTGAGCAATTGGTGATTGTGCACCCTCCTGCAGTTGCAAGAATTCCGCCTGCTTTATTAATCAGGCTTGATGCGGTCAAGGTCATGTCAATATCATTATTGATGTTATCGACTGCAATTCCTTCTGCATCGCAGACAAGTCCACCCACTGCAACATCATCCGATTTCGCCTCTATGGTTCCGCTGATCTCAATATTATAAAACGCAGACGATGTGTCTTTCAGTGACAGCACTCCGACATAAGCGTTATTCTTATTTTTGAGAGCCGTCACATCTATATCTACATTGCTCATTATGAGGTCATGTATAGTTGCTCCGTCAGTAGCAGCAAACATCGCAACTTCGACAGGAGCTGTATTGCTGCCCGGCGTGTTGTATGTAAAGTTCGTGATGCTGTGTCCTGCGCCATCCAGTTCGCCCGTGAACGGAGTGTCGGCTGTGCCTATGGATACGAAGTTTTCACCTCCCAGATCTATGTCATTTGCCAGAACATATGAACCGGACAAGTTGTCATTTATCTTTATCAGGTCCTCTCTTGTCCTGATGACAGATGAGTCATCTGCAAAAGCAGTAGCCGGTATAAACGAAAAAGCGATAATCAACGATAAAACAACACTTATTAACCTTTTAAATAACATTTAAATAAACCCTCTCTATACAGTTTTTTATTTTTAGCTCTGTTTCAGAGCTTTAATTATGCGATCAGCTGCCGTCTCAATGTTTTCGCGGCTTGTTGCCAGGTTGACCCTTATGCAGCCGGCGTATTTATTACCGCCGAACCATGCTCCGTAGTCCACCGCAATACCGCACTTGTTTTCCATCAGCTCCTGTGTGTCTTCCTCAGTATTAACGTACGCGCTGAGGTCTATCCACATCAGGTATGTGCCTTCAAGATCGGCTACCCTGACTTCAGGAAGCTCGGCCTCGAGCCTGTCCCGGAGGTATTTATAGTTACCTTCTACAACGCCGAGCAGCTCCTCAAACCACGGTCTGCCTCTTTCGTATGCAGCCTGCACGGCTACATAGCCGAAAGCGTTGCCGCCCGTGACGCTGATGCCCTGAGCAAATGCGTCCCACTTTGCACGGATATTCTCATCCGGAATGATAACAATCGAGTTCTGAACAGCCGCAAGATTGAATGTCTTTGTCGCTGCCGTAAGGGTCACGAGTATATCGTCATATGATGTCGAGACCGTTGCGGACGGAATGTGCGTGTGGCCGCTCATTATGATATCGTGATGGATCTCGTCGGAGATCACGTATACATTGTGCCTCTTGCAGATGTCCAGCACGCGGCGGATCTCGTCCTTCTTCCAGACCCTTCCGATCGGGTTGTGCGGCGAGCAGAATATGAAGGCCTTTACGTCTTCACGGACTATGGCTTCTTCAAAGCTTTCGTAATCCATCGCATATCCGGCATCGGTAAGCAGAAGCGGCACCTCAACGAGCCTTCTGTCGTTGTTTTCAACAGCCTTCATGAACGGATAGTATACAGGCGGCATAACAGCTACCGCCTCTCCCTCTCCGGCCAGGATCTGTACCAGCCAGTTGAAGGCAGGCACGACGCCCGGAGCAAAGCGCATCCATTCGCGCTTCACTTCGTATCCGTGGTATCTGCGCTCCCAGTCGATGAAAGCATTGAAGTAGTCAGCAGGCGGGATGTAGTATCCGAACGCACCCATTTCGATATAGCTTTTGAGGGCATCGCTCACGCACTCAGGCACTTCAAAGTCCATGTCTGCGACCCACATCGCAAGCAGGTCTCCCCTGCTGAACGAATGCTCCAGGCCGTCCCACTTTGCACAGTTGGTATTCTTTCTGTCAACGTATTTCAGTAAGCTCATTCGCGCTTTTTCTCCCTTTCAGCCTCCCTTGTTCTTCATATTCTTATGCGTCCATCTGCCTGGAGTACTTTGTCAGGTATATGTACCTTTGCAGTCTGGCATCTATGTTTCCGAGTGGTCTCGCGTACTTGGCGTAGCATGCAGCCGCACAGTTCTTGCTGACTATCATGGCTATCGCCTCTGCGTCCGATGCGGTCTTGCCTGCGCACACAGCGCCAACGCCCTTCACCAGTACCGCGTTGCGGCCTATCGCCGAATTGAGAGCCGGCTGCTGTCCGCCCATGCGGTCAAGAGCACCTGTCATCGGCAGCTTCCCTGCCAGTCCTCTCGCTCTCGGGTTTGTGGAATATCCTAGGAGGGTTCTCTCAACAGCCCATTCGTCGCACTCCACAACCTGCATGTCAGGGCCGACTATCTGCGCAAAATCATCGATGTATGAACCGACCGTACTGCCCTTTTCGCAGCATTTCATTATGTACGGATCGCTCACCACCTTTACGAAAGGCAGCGCTTTGATGTTCACCTTCGATGTGTCGAAAGCGCTCTGAGCCTCAGCAGCGTTCAGATTTACCCTGGCCTCAACCAGACTCTTACACCTTTCTTCAAGAGCATCTGCTCTCTCGAACGCTTCCTCCATGTCGGAGCCGAGTATAAGTGTGCCGTGCCGTGCCATCAGGAACTTGTTCTGATAAGGATTGCTCTTTATCACCTCTGCGACCGCCTTTTTAAGCTTGGTCGTTCCCGGTAGCGCATACGCAGCGCACGGAGCAGTCCTGATAGTTCTGCACTCAGCTGCTACAGCCGACGCATAGTACTGATGTGTGTGGATTATGAATCCTACGTTTTGTCTCAGTGCATAGGCTGCAGCGTGTACGCCCTTCTCGCTGCTCGGCTTTATGTTTCCGGTGTACGAGCAGTCGCTCACCTTTACCTTCACAAGATCGGACGGCGTCAGTCTGTCGTATGCCCTGCCGCTCGGAGTGATGATGAACTCGTTCTTGCTGATCCTGGCGCTGATGTTGCCCCAGGTGCGGGCGATGAGCTTGTTTTCGAGAAGTCTGAGTCCCGCCTCGATGACGAGATTTCTTGCTTCAGTTTCGCTGTAATACATAGTCGTTACCTCTTTTTTCAGCTATGTCTTCCACCGCTAATAATACCACATTTTTGCATAAGAAAACTCCGGTTTGCACCGGAGTTTTTCTTTTGGAGTTTTTGCGTTCGATTAGCCGAGTGCTACCATGTGCTTCAGTGTTCTTACGAGCTGGCTTACATAGCTCATCTCGTTGTCATACCATGAAGTTACTCTTACCTCGAAGAGGTGCTCTGCGCACTGCATGACTACTGTCTGAGTTGCATCGAAGAGTGAACCATAGCTCATTCCGATGATATCGCTTGAAACGATCTCGTCCTCTGTGTAGCCGAAGGAATCTGTAACTGCAGCCTTCATTGCAGCGTTGATTGCTTCTACTGTTACCGAGTCAGTGTCGTCCTTAACGATTGCGTCGAGGATTGTGATGGAGCCTGATGGAACAGGAACTCTCATAGCGTTTCCTGTCAGCTTGCCTGCGAGTTCAGGGATTACCAGGCCGATAGCCTTAGCAGCGCCTGTGCTGTTTGGAACGATGTTTACAGCGCCGGCTCTTGCTCTTCTGAGGTCACCCTTTCTCTGTGGTCCGTCGAGGATCATCTGGTCACCTGTGTAAGCATGGATAGTTGTCATGAATCCGGTCTGGATTGGTCTGTAATCGTTGAGTGCCTTTGTCATTGGAGCAAGGCAGTTTGTTGTGCAGGAAGCTCCGGATACGATTGTATCTTCCTTTGTCAGGACATCATCGTTTGTTCCGAATACGATAGTCGGAAGGTCATTGCCTGCAGGAGCCGAAATGAGAACCTTCTTAGCGCCGGCATCGATGTGAGCCTGGCTCTTAGCCTTTGATGTGTAGAATCCTGTGCACTCGAGAACGATGTCTACATCGAGCTCTCCCCATGGGAGCTTGGATGCGTCTGCTTCTGCATAGATCTTGATGAACTTGCCGTCTACTACGATGCCGTCTTCAGCTGCTTCTACTGCTGCGTCGAATCTCTTCTGAACGCTGTCATACTTGAGCAGGTGTGCAAGCATCTTAGGGCTTGTAAGGTCGTTGATTGCAACGATATCAATGTCCTTGTCAGCATAAATCTTTCTGAATGCCAGTCTTCCGATACGTCCAAATCCGTTAATAGCTACTTTCATTAGTAATTCCTCCTCTGGATCATTTCGATCCCCTGCGATCACATGATCGCTGATATTAATCTCCAGCAATATTTTTTGTTGTTGATTTGTGCCTCGTATTAGGCACATTTGCTGTATAATTTTATCATTAATGTGTCCAGTCTACAATGAAAAGAACTAAATAAAGCGAATTATTTCTTTACTCGCCCAGATCGCTTCTTATCACCTTTCCTATATTCCATACATAAGCAGCCCTGCGTGCAGCCACAGCTCTTTCTTCAGGGCTGTTATAAGCAAACTCACCTGTCTGCGATCCGCAGTCCATGCATGTAACAGTCCAGCACCAGCCGTTTCCGTCATCAAGAAAACCTGCTCCGCCGCAGAACGGGCAATCGTTCAGTTCAATTTCTTCGTATATATCCATAGTAACCTCCGTTTTACTGATTTTGCTGAATTATTCCGCCGCCTATTACGCTGTTGTCACTGTCATAGAAGACTGCTGACTGTCCCGGCGCCGGCGCCTTTACCGGCTCATCGAATATAGCGGATATTGTATTATCGTCAACACGTTCCAGCACCGCCGGCGCCGCAGCGTGATGATATCTTATTTTTACGAAAGCCCGCACTTTTTCGCCTGGTTTTATGTCTTCAATCGCCATAAAGTTGACTTCTCTGCACAGAATGCGGCTTTCAAACACGGATTCCAGGTTCCCGATCACAACTGTATTGTTTTCAGCATCGATCCGCTTCACATAAGCAGGATATCCGAGTGCCAGTCCGAGACCCTTTCTCTGCCCCACAGTATAATGAACTATACCCTTGTGGCGGCCGAGCACCCTGCCTTCCCCGTCAACGAAATTACCCGGTGGCGGGAGCTTTCCATCGTAATGTGCATCAATATATTCGGCATAGCCTCCGTCAAGCACAAAACAAATCTCCTGCGAGTCCTTCTTGCCGGCAACCTCAAGGCCTGCATCAGTTGCGATCCTGCGGACCTCGTCCTTAGTATACTCCGCAAGCGGCATCAGCGTGCGGGCCAGCTGCTCCTGAGTCAGCTGATAGAGCATGTAGGTCTGGTCCTTTGCAGCCGCGGCAGCCTGCTTTACAGTATACCTGCCGTTCTCAGTCTTTTCGATGCGCGCATAGTGGCCCGTTGCAACATATTCGGCATTAATTTCGTCAGCGAAAGCAAGCAGCCTCTCCCACTTGATATACCTGTTACAGGCAACGCATGGATTCGGGGTCAGACCTTTGATGTAGGCCTGAATGAAGGGTTCCGTAACATGCGCCTTAAACTCCGGAAGACTGTTGATATTATAAAACGGTATCTCAAGCTGAGCGGCCACCCTTCGGGCATCGCTTATCTCACAGCAACGGCTGTACGCGCCGCTTTCAGCTTCCCAGGTCCTGAGTGTTACTCCTATAACCTGATAGCCATTCTGCTTCAGCAAATATGCTGCTACAGCGCTGTCGACTCCACCCGACAGCCCGACAACTACTCTGGAAATGCCTTTCACCTGCTTTCTGTATATATGTCCTACGTATTCTACCACATCATGGCGGCCTTACAAAAGGCTGTCCTCAGCACATAGGTTAATGTGCTCTTAAGCCGGGATTTAATAACATTAACTATTGAAAAAATTTATTTCATGTTAGCATGTGTATGGGATTAGAGCATAATAATTAGTTTTCTAATTCATCTGTTAGTGCTTTATGAACTGTATTTTTTAGGAGTGTATTGTAATGAGTGAAAAGATCAAGGTAGGAATCAACGGTTTTGGACGTATTGCCAGAGTCATCATACGCAGTCTCGAGATGAGAGATACTGATATCGAGATAGCAGCCGTCAATCTGCATCATGCTGATTTCAAGAGAATGGCATATCAGGTGGAATATGACTCAGTATTCGGCCGCTTCATGGGAGACGTGGAAGCGACGGACGATGGGATCCGCATCAACGGCAAGGACATCCACGTGTTCTCCGAAGACGATCCTGCAGACATCAACTGGGCATCCTGCGGCGTAGAGTATGTGATCGAATCCACAGGAATCTTCCTTACAAAGATGGCCTGCTCCCGTCATTTCATCGGCGGTGTAAAAAGAGTTATTCTGACTGCCCCGGGCAAGTCCAATGACATCCCGACATTCGTAATGGGTGTCAATCATGAAGAGTACGACCCTGCTACCATGACTGTCGTGTCAAATGCCAGCTGTACGACCAACTGCCTTGCACCACTCACAAAAGTAGTCCACGAAGCATTCGGTATCGAGAAGGCTCTGATGTCGACCATACACGCTTCTACATCCAAGCAGAAACCGGTAGATTCCAACGGCGGACGCGACTGGAGGACCGGCCGCTCTGTATTCAATAATATCATCCCATCCTCAACAGGCGCTGCCAAGGCTGTAGGAAGAGTCATCCCTGAACTGAACGGCAAGATGACCGGCATGAGCTTCCGCGTACCTAGCAATGACGTCTCAGTTGTTGACCTGACCGCTCAGCTTAAGAAAAAGACAAGCTATAAGGAAATCTGCGATGCCATCAAAGCTGCCGCCGAGGGTCCTATGAAGGGCATTATTGAATACAACAGTGACGAACTGGTTTCAGCTGACCTTAGGGGAAATTTCAATACATGCATCTTTGATGAAAAAGCAGGCATCATGCTGGACGACAGTTTTGTAAAGCTTATTGCCTGGTACGACAACGAGTGGGGTTATTCCAACAAGGTTATCGATCTGGTACAGCACGTAGCCAAAACCGATGCTGCAGTCATGGCTACAGGCAGCAAGATCAAAACACCTCTTGTAGCTGAAGCTGCCAAAGAGGAAGCTGCTGATATTAAGGCTCATAAAGCATAATCAGTACTTTAACATGTTTAACGGCAAAATCCCTCCGGATGTGATCCGGAGGGATTTTTGACTGGCTATTTATTTCATATAACTGAGCCGTTTATGGTCTAGAAACCGAGCTCCTTGTTTGCCCACTTCTGGAATGCCTTGAATGTCTGAGGACCTGCAACTCCGTCAGCTTCCACGCCGAGGAATTTCTGAAGTGCCTTAGAAGTCTGTGTTCCCCAGATTCCGTCAGCCTCAGCGCCTACCAGCTTCTGGATAGCCTTGATCGTCTCTGTTCCGCAGATTCCGTCCTCTTTGCAGCCGAGGATGTGCTGTACAGCCTTGATCGACTTAGGACCGAAGTCACCGTCAACAGCGAGTTTGAACTTTTCATTTGCTTTCTTCTTTGCAGCTTCTGCAACTTTTACAGCCTCAGCTTCTGCTTTAGCCTTTACTTCTGCTGCTGCCTTTTCAGCGGCTTCTTCTGCAGCGATCTTCAGCTGCTGAGCTTCCTTAACCGCTTCATTTCTCTTATTGAATGCTTCTTCTCTTGCCTTTGCTGCTGCTTCTTTTGCTTCTGCCGCAGCCTTCTCAGCTACTGCCTTTGCCTCTTCTGCTGCAGCTTCTGCCTTAGCTTTTGCTTCCTTACCTGTGAGCTTATCAAAAATTCCCATTCTACACCTCTTTTCTCCTTAAGGCGGCCATACGGCGCGCGGGTATTAATTATCGCATTAATTATATTCCTCCGCTCTCTCAGCGGTCAATGCCATTCGGAAAATAGTTAACCTCTCCGAGCGCTATCTTCACGCAGTTTGCGCGCTCGAAATCCTTCATTCCCATGCCGTGTCCGACCCTCTCTGCCTGCATCTGCGGCATGTCGCCGAACACGTCCACGAAGTACTTAAGCAGCGCAGCTCCGGTCGGTGTGCAGAGCTCGCTCTTTATATCTCCGGAGTAAGACGGTATGCCCTCCAGTATGTTTGCAGTCGCAGGAGCCGGGACAGGCAGTATGCCGTGCGCACATTTGACAGTGCCACCGCCTACGTTGACCGGTGATGCTGCGATTTTCTGCGGTTTTATGCGGTCGATGAGCAGGCAGACAGCCGTCACATCGGCGATTGCATCCATAGTGCCCACCTCGTGGAAATGGATCTCAGTGACGGGTGCTCCGTGTGCCTTGCTTTCAGCATCTGCGATTATATCGTACACTTTCAGGATGTCTTCCCTTACATTCGCCGGAACGTTGAGGTGGGATTCGACTATATGCCTGATTTCAGCTACACCGTTATGAGTATGCGTGTGGGATGTTCCGTCGCTGTGGGTGTGGGCATGACCGTCGTGAGTGTGATGGTGAGCATGATGTCCGTCGTGGAGATGCTCGTCCTCCTCATCTCCATGGACAAGCATATGTACGCGTGTGCCCTCTACACCGCATTTGACTGAAGTCTCGGCCTGCATCACAACGCCGGGCAGGCCAAGCCCGTTGAACTCCTCAATAAAGCCTGCTCGCTCGCTTTCGTCAATAAGCTCGAGCAGTGCAGCTGTCAGCATGTCGCCTGCGGCTCCCATGCTGCAGTCTATATACATTGTTTTCATTTCTCAGTCCCTTTTTTTATCTGCATGTGGTTGATGCGGCTTGCGATGAATCCCGCACCGAAGCCGTTATCGATGTTTACACAGGCGACTCCGCTCGCACATGAGTTGAGCATCGAGAGCAGAGCCGAAAGTCCTTCAAAAGCAGCTCCGTAACCGACACTCGTAGGCACGGCTATGACCGGACAGTCTGCAAGTCCGCCTACCACACTTGCCAAAGCGCCTTCCATTCCTGCAATGGCGATTATAACGGAAGCCTGTGTTATGTACTCCTTGTGGGCAAGCAGCCTGTGTATGCCGGCAACGCCCACATCATAAAGACGCACGACCTCATTGCCGAGAGTCTCCGCAGTGATGGCAGCTTCTTCAGCTACAGGTATGTCGCTCGTCCCGCCTGTGGCGATAACGATAGGACCGATACCGTCCGGCTCAGGCTGATCGCCTATGACGGCGATGCGCGCCTCCTTGCTGTAACGTATATCGTGGCGCGCGGCTAAAGCCTCAGCCTTCGCCTCGTTTATCCTCGTAACCAGTACAGGCAGCTGCCCCTTCTCCACAAGCACGTCAACTATGCCGGTGATCTGCTCCGCAGTCTTGCTCTCACCGTAGATGACCTCGGCAGCACCCTGCATCACCTTCCGGTGAAGGTCCACCATCGCATAACCTATATCTTCGAACGGCTCGGTCTTGATGCGTGTAAGCGCCTCATCGACACTGATCTCGCCCCTTTCCAGAGCCTCTAAAGTCTTTCTGGTATCATTGTTCATTTAATTCTCCGTTTTCGCAGAGGGTTTTATAAGCTCTCTGATGAAATTAATTATTATCAGCAGTATGAATACTATCCCGATATATCCCTGCGCCGGGTAAAGGAATTCGACAAGTCGCTTGAACCCGGTGAGTCCAAGCAGAAAACCGATCACCGCCCCGCCGGTTATGATCCATTTTTTGTATCTGCTGTCCTTCAGCTTGGTGCTGAAGCCATAGTATGTGCTTGCGCCTGTCGAGTACACCGCGCCGTAGAGTATCACGGCGTAGATTATGGCGAGTACCGGCGAGAGCCTGCCCGCAAATCCCAGCATCGGAAGGTCGAGTTCTGAGCTGAACTGCATGTCGCAGAGCAGCGCGCGCAGCAGCAGTATGGTAAGCGCGCCCAGGCACAGCGTGCCTGCGATGGCGCCCGCATACGCGTTCCTTTTGTCTTTTGCATTGATGGCTGAGTTGCCCGCCATCGCGATCATACCGGTCGTGTTGTAAGCCATGAATACCAGTGCGGATACCGGCCAGTTTGGCGACATGCGGCCCGGAGTAAAGCCCTCAACAGGGCCGCTTTGCGGAAAGTCCGCCCTGATCGTAAGCAGTATGGTGGCTATGCCGACAACAAAGAGCACAGGCACCATCAGTCTGAATATCTTTGAAACGCGCTCAAAATCGCCAAGAACCGTAAAGATACAGAGCAGAGCGATAATGGCTCCGCCAACCCCCTTGCTTATACCGAATTGCTGGTTCAAAAGCGATCCGCCTGCGGCGGTCATTGCGATTATCATGGAATAGTATATGGCGGCGAGCACCCAGCCTATGAGTTCATAGGCCGGCCGGCTCTCCACCGGGCAAATGAGCCGGCCGAGGTCTGCTGTGCCCTTGCTGCGTGCTATAAACGTCAGCATGCACGCCAGAAGCACAAAGCAGACCGTGCTCGCCGCCGCTCCTGCATATCCCTTAGTTCCGAATACGCCGAAGAACTGCCAGCACTCCCTGCCCGAGGCAAAGCCCGCTCCCATTATTATTCCTATATATAAACTTGTGATTTCTATCCAGTTAAGCTTCTTCAATTTCCTAGTCTCTCGGAGGAAGCACCTCAAGCCAGTATCCGTCCGGATCCGTAATGAAGTAGATGCCCATGTCATGGTTCTCAAAAGCTATGCATCCCATCTCCTCATGAAGCTTGTGCGCAGCTTCAAAATCGTCCGTCCTGAATGCCATATGGAATTCTTCCTCACCTATGTCGTATTTGAACGGATGCTCTGCCAGCCATGTAAGCTCCAGCTCAAAATCCGCCTCATCGTTACCGATATAAACAATAATAAACGAGCCGTCCTCAGCCGACTTTCTCCTGATCTCTTTAAGGCCGAGCGCCTTCTCATAGAAAGCCAGCGACACGTCAAGGTCAGCAACGTTGTAATTCTCGTGTATCATTTTGAATTTCATAGTCCCGTCCCCTTTCTATTCGTCAAGATATGAAACCAGGAAATACTTTGCCAGGCTGTCCGGCCTGACGTTTGCCCTCGCTTCGTCGCGCGTAAACCAGGCATACGAATCGATCTCGTAATTCGGATCGAATTCGCTGTCATCCTTAACAAAGGCAGTGAAGTTGCACATCAGCGCGTCCGACTTCTCGAAGAACTGCGTGCGGTTGAACTTAATGTGCGTAACGGTCATGCCGGTCTCTTCCTTGACCTCTCTCCTGACCGCATCCTCGAGAGCCTCTCCGCGTGACACATAGCCGGCAACCAGAATGTAAGTAGATCTGCCGTACTGCTTTATCAGCAGTATCTCGTCCTTCTCCTCGTTGACGACTATCATGCTTACCGCAACGTTATACTGCGGGAATCTGAACTGCTCACACTTTGGGCAGAATGGCACGATCCCCTCATTCTTAAGCTCTTTAGGCACCAGCGCGGTGCCGCATTCCCTGCAAAACTTTCCTGTCATATCGTCTCTGACCCACTAAATGAATATCTTTCTCTTGTCAGGATCCGCTGCTCTTCTGTAAAGCACGAATCTTCTTCCGATAGCCTGTACGAATTCAGCTCCGAGCTCTTCAGCGATCTCGTTCGCAGCGTCCTTTGGCTCCATAAGTGAGCCCTCCTGGATCTGCACCTTTACTATCTCGTGCGCATTCAGGTAGTCGTCGATGGCCGAGATGACCGAAGGAGTGATGTCCTCCTTGCCGATCATTACAGTCGGTCTCAGCTCCTGAGCTATCTTTTTAAGTTCACTTCTCTGTTTTCCTGTTATCATTCTTTTCTCCTGTTATCATTCTTTTCTCCTATTTATCGTCAATTGTCAGTTTCAGCACATCAGGCCTTGCGTAATGCCCAACTGCGTCGTGCTCCATCTTGCAGGCAGCCGGCAGGGTCATGTCGAGATCAGCGTAGATCACCGTCTCCTCGTCCCACACCGGATCGGTCACGTAATGACCGTAAGGATCTATTATGCAGCTTCCTCCGCGGCACACCCAGTACGGCAGATTCTCTATCTCGGCCGCATTCAGATCGGCCGGGTATGAGTCCTTGCGGATTATCATGTCAGCGTTTACGAAGTAGCATTTGCCTTCGATAGCGATGTGCTGGATCGTCGCCTGCCACTCAGGATTATCGTTGGTGTTAGGCGAGATGTAGATGGTGATCCCCTTCTCGTACAGAGCGACTCTCGCGAGCGGCATGTAGCTTTCCCAGCAGATCAGGCTGCCCATCGGACCCCAGGGGCTCTCAGTTACAGGAAAGTAGCACTTATTGGCGTCTCCCCAAACGAGCCTCTCCGATCCGGTCGGCTTGAGCTTGCGGTGCACCTTGCACGAGCCATCCGGCTCGAAGACCGCATTGCTGTTAAAGAGCGTTCCGCCCACCGCATCGCGCTCGGAGAATCCAATGCTTATATATGCGCCCGTCTTCTTTGCTGCCTCAGCGAGCTTATCAAACTCTGCTCCGCCTGCAACAACAGAGGCATCGTAATAGCGCTTCCAGTCCTCCCTGCCCGGCTCAGTCCTCTTGCCTACACTAAAGCCAAAGTTCATTCCGACCGGATAACCCGGGATGAACAGCTCCGGGAAGACTATGAGTTCAGCTCCGTTGGCCGCTGCCTCATCGATGTATCCGAGCGCCTTCTCAAGGCTCGCCTGCTTATCAAAGAGCACCGGTTCGGCCTGAACCAATCCTATTCTGCATGTCTGTTTTTCAAGGTCTTTCATTTGAAACCTCTTTTAGTAACCAAACACGTCAGCTGCGTGTTTCATGTTCTCTCGTATCTTTACATCAAACGGACATCTCGTCTCACACATGCCGCACTGCAGGCAGTCGCTCGCATGCTTTGCAAGCGCCTTATAATGCCCGGCCTCAAGGTCCGGAACACGGAAGCCTTCAGTGCCTTCCATAATGCCGTTAGACTCGTTGTGTGCGATCACGAGATTCAGCAGCTTTGTGACGAACGCTATGTCTATCTCAGCCGGACACGGATGACAATGCGTGCAGTACATGCAGTGACCGCTCCAGCTGACCTTCGGGAACTTCGCGAAAGCCTCCGCGTAATCGCGTTCGGATTCTGTCGCGTCGCAGTAAGCAATACTCTGAGCCAGCTGCTCATCATTCCTTGCGCCTGAGCAAACCGTTGCGACAGCCGGTCTTGAGAGGCAGTAGCTTATACACTGCACAGGAGTCAGCGCCGCTCCTGCAGGTGACATCTCTGCCGTTAGCAGATCGCCGCCCGCAAAGGCTTTCATGACCGTTATGCCGACACCCATGCTCTCACAGAGCTCGTACAGTCTCTGGCGCTCAGGGTCCATGTTGACGAATCCGCCTTCGTACACCTCGTCAGCCCACAAATCGTCAACGACCTCAGTGCCCGGCAGCATATCGTAAACAGGATTGATACTGAACATCAGCACCTCTATATCACCCTCCTCGATCGCCTTTATGGCCACCTTCGGATTGTGCGACGAGAGGCCGATGTGGTGGATCCTTCCTTCTGCCTTAAGCTGCTTCGCATATTCTACTATTCCGTTGTCCTTGATAGTCTGCCAGTCGCTCTCCGCATCGCAGTAGTGGATCATACCCACGTCGATGTAGTCAGTGCCCAGTCTCTCAAGCGAGTCCTCGAACGCCGCCTTCACATCATCGAGCTTGCGGCTTCTCTCGTACTGGCCGTTCTTCCAGACAGACGAAATATGCGACTGAATTATGAACTTCTCGCGCCTTCCCTTCAGCGCCTCACCCAGTGCAGACCTTGCTGCAGGATCCGGCGAAAAAAGGTCAAAGTAATTGACACCTGCTGCCTCTGCCATGTCGAGGAACGACTTCGCGGTGCTGTTGTCTTCAACGAAAGCTTCGCAGCCGAGCGCGATAACGCTAACTTCAAGTCCTGTATTGCCTAACTGTCTGTATTCCATTCTTTACCTCTAAACAAAATGCCTCTCGGTTTCAGCAGCCGGAGCGAGCACCTTAACGTACTCTTCGAGCTGATCGAGGTATTCATCTATAGCCTCGATCGTCATGCCCGGTGATCCGAATATCAGATAGAGCACGTGGCTGCTGTCATCCTGCAGGCAGGTGCGGCTGTCCGCGCCGGCTATCATGCTGATAATGACCCCGCCGTCATCGCGGCCGGTCACATCGCCCGGATAGCTGTGTCCCTCACTGCCGTGGATGCTCGGGAAAGGCACCTTTTCAGTCTCGGTGTAGAAGACGATGTCGCCCTCCACCCTGTCCGCATCATGTGTGCCGGCAAGCACTCTGGTTTTGAGCTCCGTCAGAAAAGCGACCGCATTGACGTATCGCTCTTCCGGGAAAGGCCGTCCCTTCAGCAGGAACGACTCCACCTGCATCATAATCGGATATGTCTTTTTGAATTTGCGGAAATACCTGAAGTACGGATCCTGGCGAAACCATGTCTCGCGGTCATACTGCTCGCCCTCCTTGCGGATCACTTCAAGTTCGCGGTCACGCATCTGCTCGAAGGCAGCCGTATCCCACTCTGCCAAATCGGGATACTTCACCTCAAGTATCCCGACATGGCTGTCCGTATTCATGTTTTCATCTCTTATGATTCTCATTTCCCTTTTCCCTTTTGTTCTGTGCGTCAGTTTGGTGAACTTGTCCGTCTGTCAAACTACTTGAAGCTGTTTGTCCAGACATTCAGTTCAGGGTATGCGGCGTCCGGACTGAACAGCTTGGCGCCTACGATCTCGCCCTTCATCAGAGGTTGTAGTTTAGCCGGTGCCTTTGCTATATCGCTGCCACCGGATGTCGCGAAAAGCGCCACCCTCTTGCCGCTGAAATCATAGCTCTTCACAAAAGTCTCAATGATATTCGGTGCAGCATAATACCATACCGGGAATCCGATGTATACCATATCGTATTCGTCAAAGTTATCGACGCGGCCTTCGATCGGCACGCTCTTCTTTCCGAATTTCTCTTTATTGCACCTTGCGAGCGGGTTCGTCCACTTGAGGTCCGCATCTGTGTAAGGCTCAACCGGCCTGATCTCAAACAGATCAGCGTCTGCAGCCTTTGCTAATCTCTTTGCCAGCGACGCGGTATTTCCACTCGCCGAAAAATATGCTACTAAAGTCTTCATAATCTGTCTCCTGTTATTCAGCTTCTGCTTCCGGGAACTGTATCTGACACATCTGCATCGTGATCAGCGCTGTCTCGTGCGACTCCGGAGTCACGCCTGCGCAGCATTCAGGGTCAACCGTGATCTTTACCTCCGGCATGACCGCTTTAAGAAGCAGCGCGTTGGAGACCACACAGATATCCGTGCAAAGCCCGACCATCTCGATTTCTATATCCTCTGCTGCAGCTATCCCCGCGATGTCTTTCGCGAGCTTCAGGCTTCCGAAAGTCGGCTTCTCATAGATGTGAGCATCAGTCAGCAGCTCCGCGATATCACTGCGGATCTGCCATCCGTCAGTACCCTTGATGCAGTGCGGGACCGGAAGGTTACGCCCCTCCTGCGTATTGAGATAGTCAGGAGTGTGGGTATCCATCGTAGCGAACACGTCCGCAGGATCGTACCCGCGGATCTTTGCTTTTACATTCTCGACAATAGCGACCGCTTCGGCAGTGCCCAGCGCACCGTCGATGAAGTCGTTCTGCATGTCGACTACAATCAGAATCTTTCTCATTTCCGCTTCCTCTATTTCAGAAGATCCTCGCCGGGTCCCATCATCGGGATGTCAACTGCAGTCGCATCCTCGAGGTGGAACATCATCAGCTTGTGGCCTGTCTCATCATTGTAGATATTCTTCAGCATCGGCATTGCCTCGAGGTTCGCCTCAGCGTACTTCGGATCAGTCTCAAATACCGCCTTCCCCGTGTAGCGGAGCCAGTGTCCGTCAGGCTTTGCGCAAGCGATCTCCACCTTCGGATTCGCTACGAGCTGTTTATATACATCCTTGAAATCGCCAACACCGAAGAGGACCTTTCCGTCCATCTCCATATGAGCGCCAAGCGGTCTTACCTTCGGCTGATCGCCATCAACAGTTGCCAGATAGAAAACGCCGGCCTCTGTCAAAAAGTCATTAACTTTACCCATTCTTTGCCTCCTTGTCAGCAGTATTATCTATTACAGTTTTGATCAGTTTATCCATTTCAGAGCCCTCGGTGTAATCCGCCGGAGCGTAATAACCGATGCGGTTCTCGTCGAGCAGTTTCAGCACCCTGCGCTTATCACCCGTATCCGGGTCGTAAACGCCTACAGAATATCCGCCATAAGTGTTTACCAGCTTCATGCACGGGATGTCGGTCTCGCTGTCGCCTATGTACACCATGTTGGTGAAAGGCACGCGGATCTCATCCGGCTCAAAATAGTCATTGACGGCCGGATCATTCACGTCGAGCACACCCTTTGAGATCCTGAACAGGTATTGCGTTTTGTCCGTGAAGTTGACCACCTGCGCCGGCCATATCGCCACGCCTGCCTCATCATAATAGAACGAGCTCGCATAGATGCGTTTGAACTTGCCCGCAATACATGTGCCCTCGATCATCTCGCGAAGGCCCGACGACAGGATGTAATGCTCCACAGCGATACCTCGCTCTTCACCGTAGCGGTCGATGCGGTCGAACCACTCCGCGACCCCATCATAAAGTTCCACCATGGCGCCATAGTGCTCAAGCATCTCGCGACGGAAGATCTCCTTGCCGCGCGCACCCTTCAGCATCAGGTACATCCACGCCAGGTTCGAATCCATGTCGTGGGTGCGCGCCAGATCCATGGTCTCCGCCCAGAACTCATCCTGATTCTCATATTTGATTGCCTGAAGATAACCCTGCGCCTGCATGTTATCCGGCGAGAGCGTCTTATCAAAATCGTAGCATATCGCCACGATAGGCTGTTTTGACCCTTTTAGTTCTCTTGTCATCCCAACAGAATCCTTGTCGAGCTACTTTTTAATGATGTCGACGACCTCGCCGATATACAGTGTGTGCGGCTCGTCAGGTGTGTAGAACTCTTCTACGATCTCAGTAGGCATATGTGTGGTTATCATGTCCTGCCAGAAAACCTTACGGCAGAGGAATGTGAGTTCAGCCTCTTCGTAAGTCACTGCCTCTCCGAGATCCTTTGCTGTCAGACCTGCAGCAGCATCCTTATCTGTATGGTGTCTGCCTGTAATACCACCCATCTTCATGAGTGCCTGACGGTATTCTTCAGGTAAGAAGCTGACTGTGAAATACTCATTCTCATTCAGGAACTTATGCGTAAATCTGATTGGCTTCACATACACAGTTACAATCGGCTTTCCCCAAAGCGTACCCATGCTGCCCCAGCTGATTGTCATGGTGTTGTGAGCAGCCATCGGGCCGGCACTCAGCAGAGCCCATTTCTTGTCAAACTGTGAAAAGATTTCTGTGTTAAATTCCATTTCGTCCTCCTATCCTTTCTATCAAAGCTCCGTATAGACCATGCCGTATTTGCCACGGTCGGAGCGCATCAGCGATATGTGATCAACTGTCATAGAAGCGGCAATCACATCGGCGATCTCGCCGGCCGCTTCTTTAGAGAGCGCGCCGCTTGCCCTTCTTATAATTGTAATGTGCGGCGAGAACTTCTTTCTGTCAAACGGTATGCCGGCCTCTGCCAGGGCTCGCCGCAGCCTTCTGCTTACAGCCATCAGCGGCGCGCTGTTATCCGTACCGACCCACCAAAGGTCCCCGAATGCACCGATCCCACTCAGGCTAATCTCAAACGGCCTGATCTCAATGCTTTCGACGATTTCCTTCACACGCTCCGGGTCATCATACTCCCCTATGAACGCCAGAGTCAGGTGCATATTCTCGTGCGGGGTCTCTTTCCCCCGCACACCGTAAGTCCTCATGGTATCCTGGATATCCATGAGCGCATCCTTCATCTCGTCATTCAGATTGATTGCAATGAACAGCCGCATAAACCGTTGACCTCAAAGCATTCTTTTACATCAATATCATACCACATATCGCATTCGCGCCGCCATATATCACATAGCCGGCCGCCATATATCACATGGCCGGGTATCTGCCAAGGACCGGAAAAGTTCAGTTCGTTATTGCATCGCAGAAATCGCGGTACAGGCACGAAGAAATTCGTGCTTCATAGCCCATTTCCCCCTGTGCGTAACGAACACGATTTTTTGCCACACGATCCGGAGCAGCCTTCCCGTAAGTTTATTCACAATCGCGAATATTACATCTATGCGTTTTTGGCAGGATCCGGATCCGGCTCCAGATTTATGAGATTTGTCGCACGATTTGACAGTGTAGACGCCTTAATATAGAGCCAATTCGAAAACTGCAGCCGGGATAAAAAGAATGAGTTCGTTATTGTACCTCCGATATCGCGGTGCAGTTACGAAAAAGTTCGTGCCTCATGCCCGAATTCCCGGGAAGCGACACGAACTTCTTTTATGCAATCTTATGCACATTAAAAAAATCGCCTTGCGGCGATTAATTGTGTCAGTAAATGGTTCTATCAGCTGGCCCTCTTCCGCTGCAGATTGCGCATCATGAATCCCAGCAGCCATGTAACGGTCACCAGGATCGCATAGATGAGCATCCCTACTGGGTAGCCCCAGTGGAAAAAGAAGTACCAGTCGTTTGTGTCGGGCCACTCTCCAAAGCCATTGACCAGATTGTTTGCCAGATATCCTAGGCCATAGAGCAGCGACGGAATCATAACCAGTCTGTTCTCTTTGCGTGTAAATGACGCCTCGGACAGAAAGATGATCTCAAGCATTGCGCCGATCGGCCCTATAAGATGAAGAAACAGATTGGCGCCTTCGAACATGGCCGGGTATCCGTATATCGGTCCAAGAAAGCCGATCACTGTGGTAAATGTAAGCCCAACCGCTGCAGCTGAAATATACTTCAGCAGCTCGATGCG
This sequence comes from Mogibacterium sp., assembly GCA_017405845.1. Taxonomy (GTDB): domain Bacteria; phylum Bacillota; class Clostridia; order Peptostreptococcales; family Anaerovoracaceae; genus Crickella. Next base: position 34,246 of record JAFQZQ010000011.1, read on the forward strand.
AGCGATCACAGAGTCGGAGCCTTTCGCGCTACCGGCGCCTGCCTTCGCGCCTTTTCCGGTGCAGATCAGCCAGGCGATAGCAACGAATCCGACAAGCAGATTCGACTGTACGGTGAAATACTTCAGGCTGCCGAAACCGTTAAGCGCGAGGGTTCCGGGCGCTGAAAAGCACATCACCAGCCATGCGCCGATGGTTGTAAGCACCAGAAATATATTTACAAAACATCTGACTCTCTTTCTGTCCATAACTGTCGCAGACTTGAGCCTTTACCATCCAGTTTTGCCGAGACCAAGAACGCCCTGGCCCAGCTCAAGGATCTTCTTATCAAGCACGGCAAAAGTGATAGCCATGTCATAATCAGAATTGTCGCTGATCCAGTCGCGGCATGCGCGTATCGCTACCTGCCAGGCTTCGGCCTTCGGATAGCCGAAGATTCCTGCCGAGATCAGCGGAAAGCCTATCGAGTGGCAGCCGTTCTCCTTCGCTCTGTTGAGCGACTCGGTATAGCAATTGTAGAGATGTTTTGCCTCGTTGTCGCGGCCGCCTTTCCAGATCGGTCCAACTGCGTGGATCACGTGCTTGGCCTTAAGAGCAAAGCCCGGCGTGATGACTGCGCCGCCCGTCGGACAGCCACCCAACTTGTTGCACGCTGCCTGCATCTCGCGAGGTCCGGCGGCACGGAAAATGGCTCCGCAAACACCGCTTCCCATTGCAAGACCGCTGTTTGCAGCATTTACTATGCAATCCGCATCCAGATCCGTGATGCCTATCAGTTTAATGTCTATAGTGCTCATGCCATCACCCTCTGTTTTTTATCTACGCTGGAATTTTTATTTCTTCAGCGGCATCAGCTCGTATGGCTGCACCTTTGCGAACTCGTCCAGTGTGAGCTCCACAAGATATCCGCCACCGCCGCCGTTGATGATTACGTCTTCCATGTCACCTGCGCACTCGTCGAAGATAACTCTGTACTGGTGGAGCATTCCGAGCGGTGAAGTACCGCCGTGCATGTATCCTGTCAGCTGCTTGAGCTCAACAGGCTTGATCATCTCGAGCGCATGCTCGCCAAGAGCTCTTGCGGTCTGTCTCTGCGACAGCTTAGCCAAAGCAGGAACCACGAATACATAGATGCTGCCGGTCGTATCGCCCTTCATTACAAGAGTCTTGAAGAGTCTGTCAGCCTTGTCTGCTCCGAGCATTCTGAAATAATCTTCGCCGCTGATGGCTCCAGGTGCCTCGAGAAATTCGTACTTTGCGTTTACTGCATCAAGTGCTTCAGTTGCAGGTGTTGTGATTTTTGCCATTTCTTAGTCCTTCTTTCTTTATATGTGTGATATTTAATAGTGCTGTTAATGGTAACTAATGGGGACAGGCCCCGTTAGAGGTCCCTTACGGGGCCTGTCCCCATTAAGGAACTCTAATTCCCGGATGAGCTCGATCCTGAGGCGGCTGATGCAGCGCTCTCCCTGTCGTTCACCATGTGCTGCAGGGTTATAAGAAGTGCCACAGCTTCCTCTTCGTACTCAGGTTTATATATGTCGAGTGCGTACTTGTCGTGCAGTGAGATCAGTTTCTGACTCACAAGCGCGATAAGCTCGCCATCCGCGTCCTTTATAGTAAAGTTCAGCTGCAGGAAGTTGCCCTCGATCCTCCAGCCAAGGCCTTCAATATTGGTAACATCCTTTATGATGTGCAGCAACTCGTTGGAAAGTGTAAAACTCTTGCCGTTATCCATGTCCACGTAGTGAACCTCGTGGAGTGTGATCAGCTTGCGTTCAAAGTATGCCACATGTCTCCCGTTCGCATCGAAGATGTCTGTCTTGTCGTGGATCGACGGGAACTTCGTCTCGGCACGATAAACAACCTTTTCATTTTCGTCGGTGATCTCAATGCGGTGATGAAGAGTGAACACCTTCGATGAAGTGTACAGCCGCTTTACAGGAGCTCCATACTGCTCCTCGTTGCGGATGTCCTGTTTCGATCCGGGTTCTGAGTATCTCTGGTGTGATCTCATTATCAGAAGATATATAGCTGCTATTACGACAGCTGCAACAAAAATTAAGATTTCCATCTACGTGCCTACTCCATTTCTAGCTTCTTATAATACGCCTTTGCCTGATACAGCGCTCCTACCGGATTGTGCGCGAGCACTCTGTCCTTGGCGACCAGGGTTGTGACTAGTGCCTTAGAGTACTTATAAAACAGGCTGTCGTGCCCCACGCAAAGTCCCATAACGACGTTGAAGTCGGTACCTGCCTGATTCAGCACCTCGGCTTGCATTATAGGGTTACACATCACGGCTCCGGTCCGGGTGATATCGGATTCAGGTACTCCGACTTCGGTCTTCAGGAAGGAGCCGATCTTGCAGACTGCTCCGTAAACCTCAAAGCCGTGCTTGCGAAGTATGCGTGCCAGCGTGCGGCTCTCTTCGATGAGTCCGACACAGGTCGCGATGCCGATCTTCGTGTACCCCATGCGCCTTGCAAACTCGATGACCTCCTCCACCCTCGTATACTTCAGGTAGAACTCGTTCTCGATCTGCGCGGATATGACGGACACCTTGTTGTTTTCGTCCTCTTCATACAGCCGGCGCACTTTTTCTATGGTTTCTGCAGGCAGCTCCGTTGTCAGGCAAAAGTCCGGATACTCCTTGTCTCTCTTCTGGCAGTTCAGAACGCCGCAGTCAACGCAGGATTTTGAATCACTCATTTTTTCCCTCACTGATCTCCTCAGCAGGCTTTTCCTCCTGAGCCGGCTCCTTTGGCTTAGGCATTTCCTTCGGCATCGGAGGCTTGCTGTTTCTGACCTTGCGGCTGCGCTTGATCAGTCTGATTATCACGAATATGAGTATGCCCATCGCAAGCAGCGTGCCTCCGACAAGGAACAGCAGATTCGCCAGAGCGCTTATCAGGTTGAGCTTGGTGGATTCATATCCAAGCCAAAGGAATAGCACTCCGAGAGCCGCAGTGTCAAGACCTCTGATATACTTCCTTACGCTATCAAGAAGCAGGTTGATAATAACCAGTATTACGATGCCTGCAATGATGTACAGCATCAGTTTCGATTCAAGTGAATTTGCACTTGCACTGGCTGTGCCTAAAAATGAACTTAACATTTTCGCGTCCTCATTTCTTTGTTATCCACAGTATTTCCGGTGGATTGTTCTTTTGATTGAGCAGGCTTACAAACGCCACGTGGTACTTGCTCTGGTCGAGCTCCTCAGCCCACTCCAATACAGCTTGTTTTTCCTCAGCTCCCGCTTCATGGCCGTCATACATAACGACAGTCACTATGCCACCGATGCGTATGGTCCGCAGTGCGCACTCCAGTCCCTTCAAGGTTGTGTCGGCAGTCGTAGTGATGCTGTGATCGCCTCCCGGCATATATCCGAGATTGAATACGACCGCTGATGCGCTTCTTTCCGCTATGTGATCGCTCATCGAAACAAATGACTGCATCAGCAGATGCACATTCGAATAACCGTGCGACTTCAGCCGCGCTTCAGTAAGCAGGTGCGCGTTCTTCTGTATGTCGAATGCATACACCTTGCCTTCGCTTCCGACTGCGCGGGCCAGCGCTATGGTGTCGCGCCCGGTACCGCAGGTCGCGTCAACGACAGTATCGCCCGGTTTTATGTAGGTCAGAGTGACCGACATAGCCAATTCAGTTGTACGTGTTATAAGATTGCTCATGCTCTCTTTGCGAGCCTTTCTCCCATCTCAAATGCCTTCCTGCATTCCTCAGGAAATACCGTGTCATGCCTTTTCTGCCTGGCTTCAGGGTCGAACATCGTCCACGGCCAGTCGGTCTTGCTGTAGTCTTTCAGCTGCAGAGTCTCACCGCTTACGAGCAGCTCTGTCGGTCCGACGAATCCGCTGAACGTCTGCTGATAGCCCTTCAGCATTTCAAGATACATGTCGTCAGGTGCATTGCTGGTCATTATGAAGATCACCGGGATCGGATGCGTATTGCAGCACGGTGTCTCGAGATTATATGTGAGATTCTGGAAGATAAGGCGTTCATACAGAGCCCTGAACGACGCGGTCGGACCCGAAAGATAATTCGGTGAGCCGATGATGAGCCCGTCAGCCTCGCGGATCGCATCAAGCACCGGTGTCAGACCGTCTCTGCAAATGCAGCGGCCTTTGTTCTTCTCCCTTTTGCATCCGAAGCACGATATGCAGCCTGTGTACTTCTCGAGTCTGAACAGATCGAATCTCTGCACTTCAGCTCCGGCTGCCTCAGCACCCTTTATGGCTTCTGTTATCAGTGTGTCTGTATTCCAGCCCTTACGCGGACCTGCATTTACTGCTACTATCTTCATTTTAAACCTCTCAGCTTTACTTCAACAACCCCATTACAGCATCGCCATGATGAGTCTCATCGTTCATCACAGTCTCCACCTCCGGGAAATCAGCGACTATATTCTTATACTTATCGGCCGCATCATATTCACCTTTTGCAATGATCGGATACAGCTTTTCCCTGCCGATCGTCCTGTAAAGATTCGGTATGACAATGGCCTTGGTCGGATTGGCCCTGAGCGTCTTCCCGGTATATCTGAAGAAGACCTCTGCATGCCTTGCCTCGTCCGAAGCAAGTCTTGTGAACGCCTTTTTATCGTTTTCGTCCTTCACGACTTCAGCAAGTTTCTCGTACATCAGAACAGCATCGACTTCTCCCTGCTGAGCCGCCAGAAGGATCTTCTTCTGTGGCTTCGTGAGCGTGCCGCCCATGCCGGGTTCTCTTAACCCGGCCTCTTCCATTATGATATCCGCAAGATGGCTCCCGGTAGTGGCATAGCTTATATGGCCTTCACCTTCAAGAATACGCAGTTTAGCGCCTGGTATAGCCTCTGCAATGGCACGTGTCTCCTTCTCGTCAACAATGTCATTACTGCCGGCTATCACTACCGTCGGTGTCGTGATAGCCGCGAGCTCTTCAGCGGTAATATTCGGCTCCCTTGTCATCATGACCAGCTTCGGGTCCTTAATAACCTTGCATACTGCCTTGAGTCCCGCTGCGAGCCATGGCGCCACGCCCTGAGGTGTCATGTTTGCACTTCCGGCAAGCAGGAGCCCGATCCTGTCAGTACGCATTGCAGTGAGCAGACCTATGATGGCACCGTCACTGTGACCAAAGTATACAGCATCCTTTATATCCAGCTTTTCCATGAAGGCTGCCATATCATCAGCCATGTCGGTATAGTGAAGTTCATCTACTTTTGTGCTGAGTCCGTGGCAGCGTGAATCCACGTTATATACCGTAAAGTGCCTTCTGAGCAGCCATATGGAGTCCTTGAACTCCCTGTGGTCAGCGCTGTTGCCGTGTACCAGAATCAGAGGCCTGCCCTGTCCGCACTTTTCATAATAAAGCTCGATCCCGTTTACATCAATCTTCATGTGTCCGTCCCCCTTTCAAGCTATAAAGTATCAGTCCGCCTTTATTTGCAAAGCCTGTATCCCACAGCTTCCGGAAGTCCAGCCATTGGAATCCGCTGTAGGTCACCGCCTTTACAAATAAAGTGTTATCGGTCTCTTCGTATCCATTGATCAGAAACCAGTGCCATTCGTAGTCTTTGAAGGCTTTCTCCTTGTGATTCAGGTTCAGTATCGGGACCGGGTAACCCGAATCGATCTGTTTCATAACGGCTGCGGCCGCATTTTCATAGGTTTCGCTGCCATCCAGCATATCCATGCCTATGCAGGTCACTCCTCTGTCATTCAGATACTTCGTGTACCCGTCAACAAAGATGTCCAGTCGATTGATGCCCGACAATCTTGGCCACAGATACTTCTCCATCATGTGCGCGAAATCCACATAATCGTCCTTAGACAGGTTTTCTTTATCAAATGGATAAATACCCTCAACGCCCATGTGAATCGCAAAATACAGGCTGCTGTCGCAGGCAGTCTCTGCCCCGCAGCCTCCTAATCGCATCATGAATGTCCTGAACCAGTCCTGATTGCCCCCGTATGAATCCCCTATTTTAAAATGTTCCAGTTCCCTTTTCATTTATCACTCCAGCACATCTCTGAATTCTTCAGTGATGTTAGCTGTAAACTTGCCCCATATTTTTTTGTCTTCCTTAAGCTTAGGCACTATGGTCTCCATTGCCAGCTTATACGACGGCTCATCGCCGAGCCTCCACATGTTTTCCGTAAATCCCGCGAACCTGCGAAACTGCGCAGGATCTATCTCCGCTTCTGCAATCATGCGGTCTGCGACATGCCCGAAGAAACCTTCAGCATCGAAGCCGCCTTCCCCATTAAAAGAATTATAGTCGCTGAGGACGTCATCGTACACCTTGCCCAAGGACATCACAAAGCCCTGAAGGCTCTTTTCTCCAAAGCCTTCGCGGCGGGCAGGCTCAGGTCTGATCCCGTCCAGCTCAAAAGTCTCGATCCACGGGTGCTTCTCATAGCGTATGACAGCCGGCTCCCCGATGATCACGCCCTTGGCCGGCACATATACGTAACCGATCGGCGATTCATAGCGGTTATAACCGTCAGCGTATTCAGTTCCGTCCCCATCAGTAAAACTTACCGATATCTCCATTCTAGGAGGATCGCATCACGTTGTATACCTGATGACATCCAGAACGACATCCCTGAATCCGAGTCTGCGCATGTATTCAATTGCAGCATCGTTCATCAAAATCATGGGGATTATCCAAACTGATTGCGTTCTTTATCGTACTCAAAGCCCGCAGCTTTAAGCTTTGCGGTAATTGCTTCAATATCTGCATCGTATGCTGCGCACAGTTCTTCTAGTGAATCAAATCTGTCACGAAGATTCATATTTACAAAGCTGTACAGCATGAAAGGATCATTAGGTATTCTGTCCATTGTTTGAACCTCTTTCTAAGATATACGTTCTTATTATTCTGGCGGTCAGGCCCCATATGCCATGACCGTCGTATCGATCACTCATCTTCTGTAACAATATCTCCTGTCCACGTGCTGATTCCACCGAATTCATACACATTTGTGTACCCAATATCTGCCAGCTTTTGCGATGCTTCTTTGCTGCGCCTTCCCGTGCGGCAATATACCAGTAGCATCTGCTCCGTATCCGGAAGTGCATCGGCTAGTCCGTCCGCATCTTCTGCTTCCTGTATCGTCTCATTTGGTACATTTACAGCACCGGGGATGTGTCCTTCGGCAAACTCGTCGGGCCTTCGCACGTCCACGATAAGATAACCGGACTCATCCTTCATCATCTGCAACGCCTCATCCTGCGATATCTGCCTGAATCCGCCGCCACAGCTGCTAAGCAGTAATACTGCCGCTGTTATCTGGAGCATCAGGATCACAGGCACTGTAAGCGTGTAATACCATTTTTTAGTTTTATGTCTGAAGGTGTACATCCCGGCCAACGCTCCTACGGAACCGCCAATAACCGCCATAAACAGCAACACCTTATTGGGTATGCGCTCCTTCTGCTTTATTGCCGCAGACTTGTCCAGGCCGTACATGCAAAATGCCACAATATTGATGATCACAAGGTATATGACAACTGCTTTCATTTGTGCCTGCTTTACTCCGCCGGTACACCAAGCGACAGTACGCCAACCACGCGGTATGAATCCGGTGCCGACATGATTCTGCGCACATTGTCTTCTGCATCGCCGCCGTTAGCATCTTTTCTCATATGCATCTGGACCCAGCACGATCCTACACCCTGATCAGTCGCCATAAGGTGCATATATGTCAAAGCAATCGATGAATCCTCTATCCAGGTATCTGCCTTGTTTGAATCGCCAAATACAACTATAGCCGCACCGGCACTTGCAAGCATAGCTGCGCCCGCACTCTTTGCAGATGCCAGCGCTTCAAGAGTTTCTCTGTCCTTTACCAGACAGAACACGCAAGGCTTGCGGTTCATGCTTGTAGGAGCCAGCCTCCCTGCTTCAAGTATCTTCTCGAGTTTTTCTTCCGGAATGGCCTCGTCTGCATATCTTCGAATGCTGTGTCTCTGCAGCATCGCGTCCATTAATTCCATCACAGTCCCCCTTCTATCTCATCCCCATCATCATTCCAAGCACAAACGGTACGAGCCAGATCACCCATACCACAATGCTGAATCTGTGGAACGTATGCGCCGCTTTCTCGTCTTTGCGTACAAGCACAACAGTCGCCCATACCGCATGGATCATCATGAGTATTATTGCGATCATGCCTGTGATGCCGTGTGCGCTCATTAGTCCTCCGCCGGACCCGTCGGCCAGCTTAGACATCATCATTGTTCCGGCTGTATCCATGCACAGACCGAGCCAGAAAAATGCCAGATGCAGAGGCTTAAGCAGCTTCGCCCTGTGCTCTGACCATACACCTATCGTATAGAAAACGAGTGCAAGCGTTATGGCTATGACAGCCTTCATCAGTAATGGTGACATGTCCTGTTTTCCTCTTTTTCTCTAGTCTAAAAACTCTACTCTTCCGTCTTCGATGTGATAGATCGCGCCTGCGACTACCAGTCCCTCCGGATCGTGCACCGGATGGATCTCGAGCTCGTGTCTGATCACTTCAACTCCGTGCTTCACGTTGAGGCAGCTCGCCTTGAACGGATCGGTCTCCCCGCCAATCGCGAGTGTAATATCCTTGACTATCGAATCGATAAAGCCGCCTGCATGGCCTCCGATCGCCGCATCGACTGCGCCGCAGCGCGTATGTCCGAGCACGACGATGAGCTTTGTACCCAGATGGTCGGCCGCATATTCAATACTTCCGAGCTGGTGGTCATCGATTACATTGCCGGCAACTCTCACCACAAAGAGCTCGCCGATTCCCGCCGAAAAAATGCTCTCAGGTATCACGCGCGAGTCCGAGCATGTGATGACTATCGCGTACGGATGCTGGCCGTTCTCGGCCGTATCCATGCGGATCGCAGGCGATATGTCTCCCTGCGGAGCGTCTGCTCCAAGGTATCTGCGGTTGCCCTCCATGAGTCTCTGTTTTGCTTCTTTAGCATCGATCATCTCAGTCTACCTTTCCCCATTAAGCAGATATTTCTCAGCTATCTCTGCAGCCGTACGGCAAGCGCCGACACAAGGCCTGCTCCTATAATACTCTTCAGTGCGCACGGCCGGCTCGCCCAGATCTTCGCCCCTTTTAAGGCCAAGCAGCTCCCTGCATATTATGGTGCCCTCCTTCGCCTCAAACTCAGCGCACATAGTCTGGATGAGTTTATATAGCGCGATCTTGCCTTCCCTGTCCTCAGGGTCGTCGTAACCGCACAGCTTTCCGGCAACCATGGTCATGCCGCTCACAGCACCGCAAACCTCGCGCAGCTTTCCGAAACCTGCGCCGAAAGGACTTGCCAGTCTGGCGGCCTCCTCAGTCGTCATGCCGACCACATCGGCAAATGCCGCGAATACCGATTGACTGCAGTTATATCCCTGCCTGAATAATTCTTCTGCTCTGTCTGCTCTGCTCATAAGTCTATTCCTTCTTGTTTAATGTGTATCCTGCCATCGCACCGATTATGCCGCCCAGTATATGCGCCATATTCGAGATGTTGTCCTGTATGAAAACGCCCTCATAGACCTGCTGTCCGATGAAGATGATTGCCACAAGTATTACGGTCAGCGGGATCTCTCCCTCTTTGAAGCTGGTGAATGATGTCATCATGATGAATGCGAAAACCACTCCGCTTGCGCCACAAAGCGCCATGCCAGGGAACAGGAACCAGTTGACCAGTCCGGTAACAAGTCCGGTGATGAGTATCACTTCGATGATAGCTCTCGATCCGTATTTCTCCTCGAGCATCGGTCCAAGGAGCAACATGTACATCATATTGCCGATGTAATGGCTCCATCCGGCGTGACCGAGCACATGCGTAAAGAATCGCACGTAAGTCAGTGGTGAAGCCAGCGACGAGTGGTATGTCAGAAACAGCATCTTGGTGCTGGCTCCGAGAGTCAGCATATCCGCCACCATAACACCCAGGCTTATTATCACAAAGCTCAGTACAACCGGTGAATTGAATGTAATGCGTCTTTTCTTAGTCATTTCAGCTCTCTTGCAACTCTGCACGGATTTCCGTATGCGACCACATTCGCCGGAATGTCCCTGGTCACAACGCTCCCTGCTCCTATAACTGTATTATCTCCAATAGTGACTCCCGGCAGTATGACTGCGCCGGCACCTACCCAGACGTTCGACCCGATGTGCACGTCCTTGTTGTACTGTAACATCGGATCCTTTCTGAGCTCAGGCTCTGTCGGGTGCCCCGCCGTAGCTATTGTCACGTTAGGTCCGAACTGCGACCAGTCGCCAATATAAATATGACCGTCATCGGTGCACGTGAAATTGAAGTTAGCATATATGTGGGAGCCGAAGTGCACGTGATGTCCGCCCCAGTTTGCGTAGAATGGCAGCTGAATGTAGTTATGCTCTCCGCACTCAGCAAACACCTCTTTCATGTATGCGCGCATCTCATCGACCTGGTCAGGACGAAGCTGATTAAGCTCATACAGCTTTGCGTTCCAGACCGCCTGCTCTCTCTGGATTTCTTCATCTGTCGGGTCGTACAGCTCACCCGCAAGCATCTTATCTTTCTCTGTCATGTTTTTTAAGCTCCGTGTATTTCTCTGCACTGCCTTTAGCCAGTTCTACGGGATACTTCGCCTCGTTCTTGTCCATCTTGCTGTTGATGATCTCGTCCTCATCCAGCCCGAGCTCGTCGAGCATGTTGCGGCAGTAGACCATCACATCAGCAAGTTCTTCTTTGACATGATCAAGGTCGAAGTCTGTATCGCTCCACTGAAAGCACTCCAGCAGTTCGTTTGCCTCTATGGATATGCTCTTGGCAAGATTAGCCGGAGTATGATACTGCTCCCATTCCCTGTCTGAAGTGAATCTTCTTATTCTGTCTATCGTTTCCTGTTTCATCTTTTCCCCTTAATCCGGTACCTGCACCGATTTCTTCGGCTCAAGATCCGGATGCTCACCTGACCAACCGGACTGAGGCATCGCCAGTATCTTCTTAACGTCCTCTTCATCCAGTGTAATCACTGTAAGATTATGTTTTATTCTGCTTGGATCGGATGATTTTGGCAAAGGAACAATGCCGCACTGGCATGCAAAGCTGAGGCAAAGCGTTGGTATAGAAACCTTATACTTCTCAGCGAGATAAACAAGCAGATCATCCTCGTTTACTCTTCCCCTTGCCAGCGGGCTCCACGCCTCAACACAGATCCCGTGCTCCTGTGCGAAAGATACGGTATCCCATTGCGTATATCCTGGATGGAATTCCAGCTGATCTACCATCGGCGGCACATTGCATACTGCCAGTAGGTTTTCGAGATGGTGCGTAAGATAATTGCTCACACCGACTGCCTTCACGAGACCCTCGTCGTACAGGCGCTCCATTGCGCGCCAGCTGTCTCTGTCGACTCCATAGTCCCTAGCAGGCCAGTGAAGAAGGTATATGTCCGCGTAATCCATCTTCAGCTTCTGCATCGACTGATCGAATGCGCGAAGCACGTTGTCGTACCCGAGCTGTGTCCTCCATGCCTTGGTGGTTATGATGAGCTCTTCGCGCGGTGTGCCGCATGTCGCGACAGCCTCGCCCACTTCCCTCTCATTGCCATAGACCGAAGCCGTGTCGATGAGACGATATCCGCAGGCGACTGCCTCGCGCACTGCATCGACGCAGTTTGCTCCTGTCTTATATGTACCGAATCCTATGTGCGGTAACTCAATTCCGTTAATCAATTTTATCATGGTATTTGTCTGCTGCATCTGTGCGTATCCCCATAAGAAAGTAATGGTTATCTCCGAAATCAAACGTACCTATCGTTTCCATGTGAGCTTTATTGTTGTGAGCGTTTTCAGACCTCTTATTGACCTGATTTACAAACGTGAGCATCACAGGAAACCTGTCGCGGAACTGATCAAGGCTTGCGAAGAAGAGATCCTCAAAAGCTCCCGTGCCGCGTATCGATCTGTCCACACACATCGGGCCGTACTGGTACGTGTCGCTTACTACCAGCTTTCTGCCCTCAAACTCATAATCAGGGATTATGTCTATCATATGCCTGAACAGCGGCCAGGCTGACCAGTACTCCCACGGAGCCGCGAAGCAGAAGCCGAGCACTTTGTCGGGCCCTTCTTCTGAAGGCTCAGCGATGATAGTCACGCCATGTTCTTTCTCGATCAGTTCAGTCAGCTGCTCATCCGTAATCGCTGTCGTCACAAACCCGTCCGGACGGTCCTCATCGGATATAGTGTCGCGATGATACTTTCTGAGAAGAGCCTTTACGCCCTCCATGTCTTCAAGCCCTGCCAGTCTTACTTCCATACCCTTTTCTCCTGTCTTTCCAATGCCCGCCTATTCAGCGCCTTCCCAGCGTTCCTTGCCGTCATCGATGCGCACAGGCACGGTAAATGCTCCATCCCTTACATCTGCGGCATAGATATCGCAGTTGCCTATGTTCTTTGCCCAGTAGCCGCCATGCGAATCAGGGGTCAGGTACTCGAGCGCACCCTTCATGGCTATGGCGTGAGTCGAGATAAGGACATTATGGTCTGCCGCCTCTTCCTTTATCTCCTCCAGGAATCTGCCAACTCTCGCTACAACAGCGGGCAGCTGCTCCATGCCTTCAGGTGCCGGCACATTTACAAAGTCCATAAAGAACGCGATGACTTCAGGCGCCGGATTTCTAAGATCCATGCCCTCATACGGACCGTAATCCATCTCAATCAGCCTGTCGTCAAAGACAGGGGCAAGATGCGGCGCTATCGCCTTTGCTGTCTGAACGGCTCTGATGAGCGGACTCGAATAGACTTTGTCTATCTTTACGCCCATCTCTTCAAAACGCCTTGCGGCTTCTTCAGCCTGCGCAAAGCCATCCTCGTTCAGAGGATGATCGCTCCTGCCCTGCATCAGCATCTTTTTATTCTGTTCTGTCTTACCGTGTCTGATTATGTATAGCATTCTCTACCCTTGGACCTTCTCGAACCTGTATTTTTGCCTCACATCAGGATACTTCTCGCGGTCTACCTCGCTCAGAAACATCCCGAGCGGTCGCACATACATGCCGCCGTCCTCATAGAGCGGCCTGTATACCATCATAGGTTCGCGTGTCTCGCTGTGAGTCGCAACTCCGATTATTTCATAAAGGTATTTATTTGCATCGCGCTCCTCTGCGCTGATCATCCCGCGCTTGAAGTGCTGCACGATGTCTCCCGGTTTAAATCTGTTTTCCATCTTTCCTATCCGTTAAAGTGTTTTCGCATATATTCTATCGTACGATACAGAACTCTGCCGTGATAAATATCCTCAAGGTGGCCGGCAAAGTCGAGTCCGTATCTCTCTTGAAGCTCCTGCAGCCGCTTCGTTATGAGCTCCTGATCTTCTTCAGGATCTTTCAGGTAGTCATCGAGCGTCATCTGGCGGCCCTCATCGGTGGACAGGTTGTATATGCCTGCTCCCACCAGTCTGACCGGACGCTTCTCAACCTGCTCCAGCAGCCTCGACGTTTCTCTGTATATGGCAGCCGCGTCAATGTCTGCTGTTGTGATCGCTTTCGACCGTGTGATGCTCTGCATGTCTGAGTATGTCAGCTTGAGCGTTACGCCCTTGCCGTGCAGGCCGTGGCGTCTTGCCCGCTCTTCAACTGAAAGCGCCAGCAGCACCAGCACATCGTCGAGCATCCGGTAATTGTCCGTGTCCTCCTGAAATGTGACCTCGCGGCTGAGCGACTTGGCATCCTCAGGTTTGTATTCTATCACCTTTCGGTCGTCTATGCCGAATGCAAGCTCGGTTATAAGCTGCCCGTGCTTGCCGAAACGCTCGAGGATCTCGTCCTTACGCTCGCGTATGTCACGTACCGTATATATGCCGATCCGGTTCAGCTTCTCCGCAGTCTTCGCCCCCACGGTGTAAAGGGACTTCACATCGCGGTCAATCATGAGATTCACGAAGTCATCAGGTGTTCTTATCTCGAAGTAGCCATCGGGCTTCTTCTCTTCGCTGGCCGTTTTGGCGGCTGTCTTGGAATATGCGATGCCTACCGAGCATGATAGACCGAGCTCACTGCGTGTGCGTGCTTTGATCTCGCGTGCCATCTCGCCTGCTCTGTCAAAGTCGCCTGCGCTGTATGTCACATCGAGATAGGCTTCGTCGAGAGCTATGGTCTCCATCTTGACCGCATAGTCGTACCAGATCCTGCGGAGCTGAGCGGATATCTCCCTGTATTTCTCAAAATTAGGATGCATATAGATGCCATGCGGGCAGCGCCTGTATGCCTCCTTGATATTCATTGCGGAATGGACCCCGTATTTGCGCGCCTCATAGCTGCAGGTGGCGACCACTCCGCGCTCAGTCGGCAGCGCGCCTATGATAAGCGGCTTTCCTGCCAGCGACGGATCGTCACGCACCTCTACCGATGCGTAAAACGCGTCCATATCCACGTGAATGATTATCTGCTTCATCTATTTATTCAGCAGCCAGGCGAAGCCTTTGGCTGTCCGTATATCCGGCTCTTTAAAGTGGTTGCCCTGATTCATCTCAAGTATGCAGTCACTGCAGCCCGGATCTGCCTGCAGCAGTTCATACTGTCTGCGGATGTTATCCCCAACGGTCCTCATTACAGGATTGCGTGTCTTCTCTTCCTTATCGCCAAGGCTAAGATACACGCTACCCGCTTTTACTTGATGGCTCTGCGCATATTCGATCCAGCCCGGGAACCATACTGACGGCGATGCCGCGACTGCTCCCATGAACATATCCGTCTTATATGCCGCCCACAGGGCAAAGAAGCCAGCCAGCGAATAGCCGCCAATACAAATCTGCACGTTCCTGCCACCGGTCAGTTGAGGGATCAAAGTGTCTTTTACATACTCCAGTGTCGACTCCGCAAGACCGCCAAAGACGTGGTCTCCGAATACCGCAGGTGCCTCCCATGGCGAAAGGTCATCATTCCAGCCATTTACCTTAAAAGCAGCTAATGTAAAGCCGGTACCCTCAGCAAGCCTTGCTATCTCTGCAACTTCGCTGTCGAGCACCGCGATATCGTGATCATCGACCGGCTGCACAAGCAACAGGTCTGCTAAACCGCAATCATATATGAGGCACTCACGCCCGCCTATTACCATGCATTGCTTCTGCATATACGTCACTTTTTCTAGAAAAGCTCTCCGTTCCTCAACACCTTATTCATTTCATAGAATCCCGGTGACTGTATGAAGTCCTCAATGTCCATTTCGGCATCCTCATTTACCGGGCTATCTTCCTTCCACCTCATTCCGATATACTTGCGGAACCAGTCCGGATCTTCGTATTCGCTGTATTCGTCCATCTGACATCCGTGGCAGAGATCATCCGCCATCTCGATGATGACATCATGCAGCTCAAGATCCTTCTTCCATATATCATCGATCGCATCATATCCAAGCAGCGCTCCGAGAATATTGCCGGTAACTGCTCCGGTGGAGTCGCTGTCGCCCTTATGATTAACGGAGGCAATGATTCCGGCGGAGAAGTCGTCCTGATAGCGTAAAGCGCAGTAGATGGAAATCGCCAGTGTCTCTTCTGCAACCCAGCCCTCACCGAGTCGGTGTATGTTGTTAAGATCAGTATCCGAATTCTCCGACAACTCAACTGCCAGATCTATAAGATCGATGAGTTCTTTCAGATGCTTGTCTCCCTCAAAGACTGATTCAGTTGTTCTTTCAGCTTCAGCAACGATCTCCCTTAGGGACATCTTTTTCTCAGAAAATACTACGCGGCTGATAATGTGCGTCAGGACTGCCGCAGGCATGTATCCGAGCGAGTGCCCGTGCGTGATTGCCGCTATCTGCGCGCCTTCATAGTCGAGGGTTTCAATATCCATCTCCGAATAATTCAGTGCCAGTGGAGCTACTCTCATGACGCCTCCGCAGCCCTTGCTGTCGTTGCAATGCGCCTTGATAAAGTCATTGTCAGGTCCCACCGTCTGCCCATATTTAAGAGCGGAAAGGCATGTGTTCCCCGGCGCTCTTCTTTTATACAGCTCAGGCACATCAAGAAGCCACGAGTATGAGCCTCTCATAGGTTTGCGAGGTTGTTCCATGCTTTTCCTGAATGTCATTTCCTGTGTGCGCAGCCAGTCCATATATGCATTTTCGACATATACTCTAGGCCAGCTCCGTATACCTCTCATGCAACCTCTCGTGTCGCCGACGAGCAGACCATTTGCCGTGAAGAGCGTCATCTGAGTATCGTCAGAGATAAGCGCTTTGCCGCTCAGAGGATCCAGCTCATACTCAGTTATACCGTTCTTGCCAAATCTCTTGAAGATCTCCTTTTCTCCGCTGAATTCGATAGCGTAACCAAGCGCATCCCCTACGGCACCGCCGATCATGCATCCGCGTATTTTGTCGAGATTTACTTCAGTCTCTCTGATACGCTCCATCGCCTCGTCGATCGCGCGCTGCTTCTCATCCCTATAGAAATTATCATAAGAGAAGTTGCGGTAGAACTGATTGAAATTGTACTTGTCTCTCGTGCAGTCAAGCACCGCAAAGTCTATCCTTCTGAACAGATCCGAATGGCCGTGGCCGTTATAGTCAAGTTCTTTAAGAGCTTTGTAGAACAGATCTGAGATGACAGCTGCATCGTTGTCAAAAGCTCCGCAGCCCCATGCACCAAGTACAAGGACTTTATAGCCCAGATATGCAACACATTTAAGCAAACCTGTGATGCGGTCATACATCATCTGCTTGTATTCAGCATCGCTCATGCCTTCCAAACCGTATGTCACCATCGGCGCAGCACAAGTAACCACAGAGACAATGACAGTATCGTCCAGCAATTCCCCGTTTTCATCACGTATGATCTCGACCTGCGGTGTTATCATGAGCGCATCGGAGCCCATATATGTATCAAGGCTGCTGTTGTAATTGTAATAGCTGCTCGCCGCTTTACTTTCAAGCGACAGGAGGAGCGAACTATTTCTGCAGAGGTCCTCTTCCTGAGCTCTGGCACCTCTTCGGACACCACCACCCGGATTGACAGGATTAGCAAGATTCATTACCAGAACCCTAGGGTGTTGTTTACTGAACAGATATGTGTGTTCAGCAAGCTCCCTTGCCATTGAAAAAGAGTCTATATTCGTGCATCCATAGCCGCAGCGTCCCAATACGAATCCGGGATCAAACTCTTTGTGGTTGCTGTTTTCTCTCACCTGATCCGGAAGATAAACCTGAATCTCTTCCATCTCATTCTTTGAAAGCTTTAGCTGTATCCTTTTGCCATCCTTGACATAATAGCCCTGCTCAAGGATCTGCAAAGTCTCCTGTAACATATTCAGTTCTCTGCTTCTGTCTCGTCTCATTTTCACTATTCCGGCTTTCCTGTATCTTCATCATCCGGGCTGATTTTGAAGCTGTCGATGTGGGATGGCTCATATTTGCCGCCACCGGTGTGAGTATACGTCACCTGCGTAACAGTATCTCCGTCCACTTCGGTATACGTTTCATCAGGAAAGAGCCCGGTCGTATTGCCGCCGAGTACAAAGTCCCATCCGAATGTGCCCGGACCTTCGTCGTTGAAGTCTTTAAAGCTCATAGCTGTACCTCGTATAAGCCAACAGTGCGTTACGCTTTATAACTCACGCAAAACAAGTATCGTAGTCCCAAGATTATCGCCCGGCTGTATGCGCAGGACCTTAGGATGATACTTGAATTCGTCTATTATCATGTCTTTCAGGCTGGTACCACGGTTGTAGCCATGGATCAGCTTGATCTGATAGGTGCTGTTATCTGCGGTTTTAAGTGCTTTACCGATAACTTTTATTGCCTCTTCACGGAACAGGCCGTGGAGATCGACTGTAATAATTGGACTGCCCATTAATTCACCAATGGTCTCATTATAAAAGAGATAAGTATTCAGCAGGTACTTCTTTAGTCAGCCAGACTCCGTTCACCGAACGATAAAATATATATCCGTCAGCATGCATCGCTGCTGCATCGACAGTGTAGATCACCGGCTTTCCGTGTCTCTGTCCTACTTTTCTTGCAGTATCTGTATCTCCGGACAGATGTACATACAGTCTGGACTTCGGGATTAGCCCCTGTACATCTATTGATTCCTTATATTTCATTCCCGTTCCATGATAAAGAACCACCGGAGGAATCACTTCAGGCAGTTCTACATCGACCGGAATCGAATGCCCCTGATTGGCTCTGATGAGAGTCTTATCTTCATTGAAGGAGTAGCGCTGCTTTTCATCCTGAGCAACTATCCTCTCAAGAGACTCCATGTCCAGAGGATGCGTCTTATTGACACCTTTGATCATATCGTCGACAACAGCCCAACCATGCTCATCAAGAGAGATGCCAATGGCCTCGGGATGATGCCGAAGTATTAGACTTATGTATTTGCTGGTGCGTTTGTCGCTCATATCTCTTGAAGCCCAATACTTTTCAAATATTGATAAGTTCCATTATAGTATTCAGGTAAACGCGTACTGTCTTCCCAAAATCCTGTTAGAGTTTTATTAGGATTACCCTCAGGTACGCATATAACCATGCCAGCTCTAGCACGTGTCAGTAATACACGATATGCATTCAACATGTATTTAAGCTTATCCTGTTTGTTTTCGGTATTTCCTATTTGTTCTATCCATTTTGTATTTCCATTAAATGAATAATAGTGCCACTCCCCATTCTCAAACCGCATATCTGCATCCCAAAGAACACAAGTATAGTCTAATTCTAAGCCTTGTACCTGTATCTCTGTAGCAGCATCTTCTAAGTAATTCGAAGACCTAGTATCTGCTTTATCATCTAGGAACCAATGGACTGCATTTTCAACATCTGATGGCAAAATGTGAATAGCCAACGGTTTAAATCTTGCAGCCTCTTTTGTGACAAGGACGCCAGTACGCTCAGTACCCCTTACCTTTTCATGAAGCCATCTTCTTGCTTTTGCCATATCCCTGGTTAATACAATCGGGTACCTGTCCTTTATTTCCTCGTATATAGTCGATGCACTATTGTCAAAGGTCAGCAGAGCATGTACAAATGCTGAAACCTTTTCAGCCCGATATGAGCGCAAAGAAACAGAAAGATGCAGGTCATCTGAGAAAATTACATTTGGGTTATCTTTTAATAGTTCATTAACCCTTCCTTCTGCATATTCAGGTTCTGTCAATTGTGGAGAAATATGGACTTCCCAGTGACTAAACTCCTCATTTACCGCCTTTATCCATTCAGCGATTCCGGCTTCTCCGGTATTAATCTCTTGACCTCCACCAACAAGGCATACTATTGTAGCCCAGTCTTCTCTCTGATCAAGTGACCATATAAGGAATGCTGCTTCTGACATTGGGAAATCGGCGACTTTGAGTTTGTTGCCATATGTTCCACCTCTTTTGAGATAATCGGCAAGCCTTTTGTGTGTCCATGAGCGTTGAGCTTCGTCAAAGATGGCAACATGCTCAACTTCTCCAAAGCCGGCTTTCTCCTGCCTTACCGCCTTTTCCGGATCTATTTCAAGAATACCGTTTTCGACAGGAATCTTGATCTTCGCAAGCATATTATCACGATAACGGTGGATAATTTGTATCGATTTGCTTACCTCTCTACGAGAGACTGTAAGCTTCTTTTTCTCCCCTTTCTCACGGCATTTCTTGTAATTGTCCTGCGCAAGTGCTTCTGTCAACACAGCGACTAACGGGCCATTACCTGACAAATACACAGCCCCTTCATCTTCAACGGGCTTCTCCTGGCCTTGATACGTCTGTTTTACGGCTACATCCAGACCTACCAGTGTTTTACCAGCACCTGGAACTCCCGTCACGAAGCAAATGCTCTTTTTCTGCTGTTCCTTGCTCTCTTTTATTACATTCAAAATATATCTAATAGTTCTGTCCGTAGATACATCGTCTGCCTCATGTCTAGTGATGTTCTCAACAGAATGGTTTTCATAGAGAGTCCTTGCAGCTTCAATAATTGTAGGTGTAGGAGCATATGGACTGATGATCCAGTTCGGAACAACCGGCGCTTCATCAGGATACTTATTCAAGACTTTCGTGATTATCGTGAATAGATTAGTTTCACCCGTAACTAACGGGTTTACCACTCTGTCATCATATACTGACATCTGAATCACTGAAGAAGATGACTTGTACTTTGTTGCTACTAGAATCGGAACGATCAGCTTATCCTGACTGAATTTATGAAAATTCTTTAAATCTAAAGCATAGTCAAGAACCTGATCCACATCAGCTTCTAATATGTGCGATTCGCCTACCTTAAACTCAATGCAAAATATAATCCCCTTGAGAAGGAGGACTACATCTATGCGCTTCCCGAGGCGTGGAATATCATATTCAAATACAATATGTCCGTCCGTCTCTCCACAAGAAGATAGGGCCTCTTTCATTATGTCGATTTCGCCCTTCCAGGCTTCCCGTGTCGTAGTCAAGGCAACGCCATTGTAATGATCACAAAGTGCGCCCAGTATTGACAGCTCTGAATCACCAAGAAAGCCGATGATGCTATTATTGTATAAACAACGAGGGTTATTTCCCATTTAAGATATTTTCCTTATTAAAAATAAACGACTTCTAGCTTTAGTCTATAAAAGAACCGGAGTGATAAAACCTTAATAATTATATCAAATACTTTTATTCTTTTAACTATTACTGTTTCACAAAAAAACACAACCAGAGGTGAGCTACTCCGGTAATAATCTATATGCTTTATACATATATCATCACTTACTGACAACAAGATCAGATATTAACTATTTTCTATTTAAACCTGCCTTTCTCCTTTTGGCAAAACATTCAGGACAACCACTCCCAGTTGTTCTCGATGCTACCGTTGCTTTCCACCTGCTACCACATTTGGAACACTTCCAGCTAGCTTTTTTCCCGCTTCTTAACGCAAGATACGTCGGGTCTAGATCTGAATTGTTATCATAATCCCACTCTTTCATGAGATCCGGTCGCTGTGAAGCAAAATCATTGTGTCCAGGAATAATAATACGGTTGCTACAAACAGGGCAGCCCCGTCCATTGACCCTATGATCAACAGAGGCTTCCCAGCCATAGCCGCAAGTTTTACATATCCAATGTACTTTCCTACCACTTCCAGCCGTAATCCTCTCTGGTTCTATTGTATTTTTTTCGTAATCCCATTCCTTGATTAGCTCTGGATTTGTTTTTGCTAGCGAGCCTCTTTTGGCAATGATTTTCTCCTTGGATTTTTTCCTTCCTCTTTTTCTATTACATACAGGGCATCCATTCTTATCCTCTCCAGTCCTATCACCAATCGCTGCGCTCCAGGAATGACCACATTTGCCGCAAATCCAGTAGACTCGCTCGTTTGCATGTGGAGCAAAGTTTTCGGGCACAAGCGGATCATTTTTTTCATAATTCCATTCCGATGCTATCTCAGGATATTCGGTTGCAAGGGATGTCCTCCTCTTATCAAGAAGTTCCAATATCTTCTTGCGATCACGTCTAACATCTGGGGTCACAATCTTTCCGAGGTGATAGCATAGATTATTAATCGCCCAATTAAGATTCCTATCGCTTGCATCAGTAATCTCGATCTTATGATCGCAGGTCAGAAGAGGTGTATATCTTTTTGCTTCCTCTATTCTAACGAGCATGATCCCGTTTTCTTTACATATCTTATACTTCTTTGAATCCCTAAGTCGTATCGTTGGATTCGAGTGGTATATCTTGCCGTCATACTCAATACCAGTACTAATGGATGGAATGAATATATCCAGCTCCATAGAGGATTTGAAAATGTCTCTGTATGAATTAACAGCATCTGGGAAAACCTGCTTAATATAATAAAAGATAGCCTGCTCGGGAAATGATGATCTCATTGCTTTAAAGCAATGAGGACATCCGGTTCCCCTCCTGCGACTATCTATCGTTGCTGCATATTCATGCTTATTCATGCATAACCACCACACCTTTTTACCACTTGATGAGGTTACATCTTCAGGTGTTAATTGTTCATTTTTTGTTGGATGCCACTCTGCAGCTAGATCAGGATTAAGAGTTGCAAGATCATTGAACCCCTTAAGCACTTTCTTTCCCGCACAATAGGGGCAGCCAGCACCTTTAGTACGAGATTTGACCTCTGCCTGCCATTCGTGGCCACGAGAGCAGATCCACCATGCCTTTTTATGTGTACCCGGCATGACCTCATCAGGGTTTAGATCGTTCTTCGATGGATGCCATTCTTTAGCCAATTCAGGATAGCAAGCGTCTAAGTCCGTTACGCCTTTTATCGGTAATTGGTGCGAACAATATGGGCAGCCTCTTCCATGGCGTACTCTATTACTAATCATCGCCTCCCATGAATGTCCTTCTGAACACCTCCACCAAACTTTATAATGGCTTGCCGTTCCAATTTTTCCCGGGTTAAATCCGAGAGGGTCATTTTTCTCGAAATCCCACTCCTTCATCAGAACAGCATTATTGATAATAGTATCCTTAGGCAGCCTCCCCATTTTTACAGCTCTACAATGTCAATCGTTAATCCTATAAAGCTTCGTAATAATTGCGTATCTTCTGAGCCATCATTGCACGTCGTTTTTTCAAGAATTCCAAATAGTCAGCATAGGTCATATTTACAACTTCATGGGGAATGCAATTCGCATCCAAATTAGCCCAGAAATCAGCCTCCTCCGTTATAGTCCCTACAGTCTGTGTGTCTTTGCATCCAGCTAAAGCTTCTGAGAAATACTCTTTTGGTTCTTTCTTACCAACCGAGATATTTACTCCCGTATCCAAATATGCATAGTTTGCCACTTGATTATAAAAATTCTTGTCGTTGTATCCATTATCCTGCAAGTACTTCTTAGGGAATATGTGATGGACATCTCCAGTTACCGCTACAAGATCATAGACCTTGGAACTGTTAGATAGTAGAGATCTGTCACCAAAATAGTTTTGAGCAGCAACATATGTGTTGTAGTAAGGGCTAGAAACAGATGATGTTTCTAATGACTGTACCAGTCTGACTTCCCAGAAAGCGTCTGATAAATAAGCATCCTCCGCTTCTTTCATAAACTGAACAAATCCCTTGGTGGTGATTTCTCTTAAGTCACGATCCATCTGGCTTTCAGGCGAACCAACATAACGGCTCGTTAATGTAGAAAGAACGAACCATTTCTGAACATAGTGTTTTATATCTGTCTTTGCCACCTCACCAGTCCTTTGAAGGATTAAGAACAATGTATAACAGAAATCTAATGTCATCTTCGAGCGAAGCAGTTTTGGAGAAATGAAGCCAGCAGATCGAATAGCTAGAACAAAGTTCTTAAAGTTATATTCATTCATGAAGTTCATAACACCTGCACTGAGTTTTTCAAAACTGTCTGCTTCAATTTCTTCTGTATATGTACGGGTTTCAAAATCACGACCAGATAGCAAGCTTACTAACTGGCCAAGGCGACCTCTAGTGAACATATGCATAAAAGATACACGCAGCATGTCGTTATAATCAGGATCATAAATGTCATCATAATCATTCTGAAGCCATGCAAGCTTCGAAGCGTATATTGACTGCATGAAACTCTTATCAGTTGTCGAGAGCTTCGTATAGAAAGCCGGGTCAACAGCAAGATGGCAGAAATAGTCAATCGCTTTCCTGAGAGTATTACCACCGTGATCCTCATCTGCAGCAATTTTCGACATTGCAAAGTCAGACTCATTCAAACGTTTGCCCTGAGAGTTGATACGAACAAAAATCTCTGTAACCTCTGAAATATCTAGACCGGGATCAAGAACAATAGTACCAATCTGACATGCGGTTATGGAAGTAAGTCTTTGTATAGCCTCGCCAACCACATTCGGGTCAGCGTCAGGATTTGCTTCCATATACTTCGGCATAAAGGTCCAGCTCTGGAATCCAGGCTTGAACACCTCAGAAATATCGGTGATCCAGAAAGAACTCTTTTCATGCGCAGGTGTAGTAACAGCAAAACGTTCTTCCCCAGGCTGAGCCAAAGGATTGAATGCTATGCGGATACATTTCTCCGTATAGTTCTCCGTCAGTATTTTTACGCCTGCAATGGCTGTCATGATAGCCGTGACACGTTGTTGCCCATCGATAAGGATCTTTTTACCTACAGCTGACTCGCCGTTCTTCAGTTTGACATCAGGATTCTGCCAGATAATCAGATAGCCCGTTGGATACCCATTGTATAAAGAGTCAATCAAGTCTCTGACCTGAGTGGCATTCCATACAAACGGGCGCTGGATTTCTGGAATTGCAATATCACCAGCATCAATATAACCGAGCAAAGATTTCACAGAATACTGTGATACCGAATACTTATCTACGTTGTCCACCAGCGTCACCTTTCTTTCATTGCCTGCTATCTCATAACCTTTTCCAACAACGACTTATAGCTGTCCAAGATAACTGTCCTGCAAGAGTTTCAGCACCTCAAAATTATCACCCTCGATATAAAGGTTCTCTGTGGTATCCCAATCCACACTATCCTCAGGGCACAGGCGCAACGTCTTGCGGATAGGCTTATTAGCCTCCACTATAGCGGCTTTTTTACCCACCCATGTAAACTCATATGCTTCATCGCCTTCCACCACATAACCAGAAAGCATCTGACGAAGCAGATCAAAGTTGATAGCCTTTTTCAGCTGGCCGTTCTCATCAGTCATCTCTGTAATGCAGCTCGGAAACAACGCACCTATTTTCTCTGCATTCGCCTCTGTCAGGTCTTGTGTTTCCATTCTCATTTTTTCCATTAATTTGCACTCTCCTTCTGCATTAATCTACCTGTAGGTTCTGTATCGCTGTCACCTAATTTGATATAAAATAGGTGTTCGTTATACAGGCAGATGATATGCTGTGAAAGAAGCTGAACTATATGTTCAACCCACTCATCGATACTATCCCATACTACACTAAACTCGTTTTCTATTGTTTCATTTGCTTCCAATGGCGAGAACTCATGAAGCATTTTCCCACATTTATCATATACTTTTACAAACTCATCCCTAGTAAGAAACGGCTCTGTTTTATCAACCAACCTTTCGTAGACCTCATCATCAGGATCAAGCGAAACTGGCTGAGGATAGAAATCTTTATGGATACGCTCCAAATCTTTTAAGATGAGCTTTGCATTCCACATTTTTTCTATTTTACCAAGTTGTTGCCTATAGATCTCTGCATCAGATATCAAGGATGAATGGGCAATTAGTTCGAGTATTTTCCGAATCTGCAAAACGCAAAATTCCACATTGTTGAAGAAAGAATAATTACTAGGCAGTCCATTTGACCTACAAGCCTTAATCGAGCTTATTCGAAACTTGATTATCTTCATGTTCCTCAGATAGAGCTTTAAGGAATGCATTTCTCGCACTAGTTCATCTTGCCTATTAGTTGACATTTTCTAGCACCTTGTTTAATTTCTTCAATTCATTATATGCATACATGGAAAAGCAAGATGCGGCTATAGGCACACCTTGCTATTCTTCTTAACTGTTTGTTTTAAGTCATCTCTCAGTAGATACGTAATGTTATCGATAATCTTCATAAAGCCGCCCTTTTAAAGCAATCACAAATAACGGTATTCAGTAATAATCATTGTTTTTAATTATAACATGAATCAGCTATTTTTCTTTTACGTCTGCAATCGATTGGACGTTTCTTTTAATGACTATCATTATTTTTGCTTATGTAACACGGCCAAGCCTTACTTGCTGGGCTGCATTTGGGACACTAGAATAACGCCCATCAATTTCATTATTCGATGGGCGTTATAGTTGCTGAGTTATTTTTTAACACTCTACTCGTGTGGATGCGCTCCAAGGAAATCCGTAATTCCAGGTACAAACTTTGTCTTTCTGCCGAGTCCTGTTCTGTATATATACGCAGTCCCGTTATATTCATCATAATCCGGGAATGCTGCCTTTAGGGTTTCTTCCGACTTTCCGCTGAGCGGAACAATATAATCAATCTTCACATCACCCTCGCGGATTCCCACTGAAGCATACAGCATATCCACATCCACTTTTTTGGCACCGTCTGTCATCGCTGCCTTCATGCGCTCCGCCAGATCTGCCGCGACTTCCTCATCATAGGCGTTCACCAGACCAATGCCGTATGTAACTCCGGAAGCCTCATACTCCTTATAATCAGAGAACAGTATCTCTTCGTCGCTCATTCCTTCATAAGAAAGAGCCTCCAGATGGATCTTCTTTGCGAAGTCCTCGACGTCCGTGACTCCGGCAATCTCAGCCAAATCAGCGGCTGCCTGTTTGTCCGCATCTGTCGTAGTTGATCCGGTGAAACTGTTTGTGTCTGAAAGAATCGCTCCAAGCAAAATGTGCGCTGTGCGCTTGTCGATCTCGAAGCCGTAATTCAGATAGTCCAGCCATACGATGGTAGCTGTGGCTCCGATCGGTTTTGCCTCGTATACCAGCTGATGTCCGGTATTTACGCTGCCTACTCCATGATGATCGAGCACGCCAACAATATGCGCGTCTTTCATGCCCTCTGCAGCCTGCGCGTATTCGCTGTGATCGACCAGGAAAATGTCTTCTCCCGAAGCATCCTCCAGAACCGGTGGCTGCTCCACGCCCGCCTCGCTCAGGATGAACGCTGTTTCATTGCTCACATCCTCTGTTACCCTTGCTTCAGCCTCGACTCCAAGCAAGTTGAGGAGCCTCGCATATGCAATGGCGGTGCAGACGGTATCCGAGTCAGGGTTCTTATGACCTATGACATATACCGGACCATCTTCGACTATCATATTCGCGACACTGCTCCGGTTGGCAGCATGCAGAGCATCATTCTCTTTGGTGACCTGATCACGCCCTACGACTCTCCCGGCCAGAAAGCTGCTTATCGCCAGACATACAGCTAACAGCAGCACCAAAATAACTTTTGTTCCCTTCTTCAAGCTTAGCCTCCCATCTATAACTAACGTTTATTCCTCAGGCTTATATTTGCTTTTAACCCTCTTTCTCATAGAATCCAACATCGCATATATCGAGATCCCAGAGGCTTCGTTTTAGCCGCATGCAGTTCGGTTTGAATGTAGCATATGTAAGTCCTCCGGAAACAGCTCCTCCGATGACAGGAACGATTTTCGCTACTCCCTTCACATAGAAGCGCTTCGTTATTTTTTCTCTCAGTTCTTTCGTAACTCTTTTGACGACCGGGTATATTGCGGTTTTTGTCAGCGCCTCATTGGCAAGAGCTTTCGATGTCTTATTGGCAGCCGCATCCGCTATTACCTTGATGCTGTCATCAACACCCTGCACGTCATACATGGCTCCGAGGAATATCAGGATCTGATCCATGGCATACGAACCGGCCTCTTCGTCTTCGAAATCAAGCTCATCAAAACCATACAGGTAAGCTATCTCCTGTATGGTTTTTACTGTGAATGCAAAGTATTGGATCACATCTGCAGGTATTGACGCAGCCAGAGCAATCCCGCCCGGCAGACCAGCCGCGAAAGATATACTCGACACCTTATTCGTCTCGTACTGTATTACCTGGTCTGCTATTGTATTGATTGCTTCTTTATCGATTCCCGCATATGCAGGGTTGTACTCTATAGCAGTTTTAACGGTCTCTTCCGGGTAAGCCTTGATCAGCTCTCTATGAAGAAATGCCGCCCTGTCGACCTTTACGTTTGGCAGTTTGATCACCTGGGCTATGATTTCCTCCGGAGAAATGTACTTATTGATCACAGAATCAACAGCCTTATCTACAACAGCGTTATTAACAGCTCTACGCGCTTTTTTTGTAACTCTTCTCAGCGGTTTTAGTTTCTTAGCCATGATCGTCACCTGTCATGCATTTTCACTTATCTGCTACGCACATTGTACCATTTTTCAGCTAGAAATCGTCATCGCATGTATAGCAGTGATTGCCGTCTGTATCGCCGCTTCCGCAATACGGGCACTCTCCATCTTCATCGTGTGAGGAACCGGATCCGCTGCCTGAGTCTAAGTAAATAAAAAGGAACATCAAGCCCTGGACTACAAGCCCTATAGTGATTGCGATGATCCCTCCTAAGGTGTTTCCATCGTCGTATTTCGTAAGTCCAATAAATACTCCTATAAGCGCAGGAAAAAACAGGAACCCGATTGAGAGCCCAAGTACTACCAGTATCAATTCCAGAATGAATTTCATTTCTATAGCACCCCCGCTTGTTGTAATTATACTCCTTCGCAGGTCTTTATAAATGAGAGCGGGAGCCCGGCTGAGGACTTCTGAATAATTATGAAGCCGGACTCCCACTACAGAGGAAATAGCGATTCTTAATACTATGCTGCTTCTGCTACCTGACTGCCAATCAGCTGCCACCCGTTATTCAGTAGCTCCAGCGGCATGCAGTTTCCGATACTATCTAGAGTTTTCAGTTCGATGCTGTCACCGTCTTCGCGGTACAGCATTTGCTCCGGCAGTTCGGTTGATAGAGTTTTGAATATGTCCATGATGAAATCAACTTTTGATGTATCCATTTCCGTTACCGCCTTTCTGTCAATCTTCTTCTGACACCTACAGTCTACAGAAGCATGTGTGTCAAAAAACGCCCATTAAAAAATCGGCAGCCAGCTTTATGCCAGATGCCGACGTAAAGTAAATTGCTGGATACACGATATTGATTACAAATTGGATGCACAATAAATACCACTCTAGTGATGAGTTTTATGATAAGAAATAATTATCGACATCATTTTCTGTGAGTAGTATATCTTCTGCACCAAGCGATTCCGCAAGATCTATCGATCCCCTGAATGCATCCTGGAAGTCCTTAGTGCTGAACGCTCTTTCAACCAGCACATCGAATACATCGAGTTCTTCTTTCAATGTATTAATGTATGCATTAACTTGTTTGGTCAATCTCTGATCAAGTTCAGCTTGATGCTCCATGATTTCGTCGATCACAGCTAGCTCTTCTTCATAATGGCTATACCTTAGTTTCTGGAATATGAGCGCACTTACAGCTTCTGCGAGTTCTCTTCTTTTTTCAGGAAGCAGTGTGTGACTCATTCTGTCCGTCATCACCAAGAATAACGCTTCAAGGCTCAGCCATAGGTTTTCTTCTATAAACTTAACCTCAGGCATATCTCCCATTTCAAGTTTCTCGGCATATTCCTTCATCAACGAGACGATTTCTTCCAACCTGTTAATCACAGTTGCTGCTGCGTTTTCTCGCATAGGATCGATTGCATATGATATTGATCTCCTGTACAAGTCAAATACCATAGAAGAATACTCTCTTGGATCTATCGCGACTGCTTTTTCAGCTGCATTGCCTATGACAGTGTTCCAGTCTTCCTTAGTAAATTCAGAAATTGAGCTGCCTTGTTTAATTCTTGACCACAAGCTGATTAGAAATATCGTTGCTGTTTTAATGCCTAAATCTGTTTTATCCTGATCCAGCATATTCTCTGCTGCAGGTAAGTATTTTTCTATTAGATTGAGCGCATTGCCGAAATTGATGTTCTGTTCTCGCATCACTGCAAACAAAGTGTTACTGTTGAGATCATTCAATATGCTTCGACACATCTGTAGCATTTCGCGTAAATTGATTTGTGCTTTATTGTTTCCTTCCATAGCCAACACCTTATACAGTCTTGCTGAACAGCGCTGACAGTGACTTGGTATTATTCACCATCGCGCCTAGGCACATCTTATCTGCCTCACTAAGTGACCTATAATCAGAACCGAACATCCTCATATTTTCTGAGAATTGCTTCCCAAGTTCCTCTCTGAGCGTTATCGTTTCTGCATTGATCGTATGTATAGTCTCAGTAACTACTTTAAGAGAAGCTGTATTCTCTTTTATAGACTCTATTTCTTTGTTCTTTTCCTTATTGTTAAGTATCCTTTTGCGAGAGAATAGCGCTATCGAAGCGAGAAGGCTCGCTCCTGCAATACCCATTCCTACAGGACCGGCAAGAGCCAGAAGTGCATTTCCTGCTGCAACACCGCCTCCACCGGCAGTAAGGGCACCACCTCCAAGCCAAGCCAACGCAGCTTTAGTTGCAGCAGCTCCTGATAATGTAGATATGGCAGTTCCTGTAGAAGCAGTTCCGAATGTTGTCGCAATCCACATTGCTGCTGTTGGGGCTGCGCTCATTACAGCTGCACCAGCTGCTATACCGGCTCCTGCACCTCCGGCAGCTTTACGCGCATCCTGAAGTTCCTTTTCTGCAAACGCCTCTGCTCCTTTAAACACAAGCTTATTCTTTTTGATCTCTTCAAAATCGCTGTCAAAAGACTTCGGACTATTAGCAATACTGCCAACTAGTTCAGTCACATTATCGATAACGTCAACTGCACGTGTCCTTTGTATATACAGATTGAGTCCTTCGTCTTCCATTCTGGCATATTCTTCATTATATGCATTGATCGACTTCTCAAGCTGAATATCGAGTTCTTTAAGTTTAAACTCGAGGTCATCTTTCATTCCTTCGACAGATTCCTTGATTTCTGAAGCTTTTCCCTTGATTGCATCAACATCAATACTGTCTATTCCCTTCTTTGCAATGTCTTTTGCATTTCCTGCAATCTTATTTAAATTGAATTTATTCGCCATCATGCTATTCCTTTCTTTATTGAAGCTATGAACGCTTTCACTATCTATGTATTTATTTTACTTCTTTCGATTCATATATGAACAACTTATATAAAATAATGGCCACGAAATGTGGCCATCAAACAATTATGACTGTTTTATCTGTTAATGTATTTGATGTACTGTGGTCCTCCTAGCGCTACTGCAGTAACAGTGGCAAAAGCCCCAACAATTTTCAGGACATCAGTCATGCGATTTGAAGCTACTGTCTGTGCCGCAGTACTAGATTCTCTAGCGTTTTTTGCAAACTCTTTTCGAGTATCTTCCGAGCTGTTATTATCTTCCGCCATTCTCAGAAAAACTTCATGTTCCTTTGCCAGCATTTCCTGAACCGGATCATATGCTTTTTCAACTGCCGAAAAACTCTCTTTGATTGTACTTCCGAGATGCTTCCATCCCTCGATAGTCCATTCTATTCCATGTACTGCAGGTCCTCTTCCTACTGTGTTGATATCATAGTTTTCCATTTTGTTACCTCCATATATTCAATTCATTCAGCGTTTTTTAATCTTTGTTTGCTTTAGTAGTCAGTGTCATACTTGAGTTAGTGTCATTACGCAGTTTATTGCGTGTGGTGCATATTTCAATCCTTTTGCTACTGTCGGGAGTACTCTTCCCGCTGCCGAGGCCATTGGACCTGCTGCAAGTGGAGCGACACACGATATTACCTTAAGTGTTGTTCTGACTCGCTCATCTCCAAGGAATTCCTTGGCCTTTTCCCTGAAGCCTTCTAGGCTTACTGATTCTTCGGCCTTTTCCGTTGCCGGTACTGTTAAGAAAATAGTGTTCATAATGTACCTCCGTCATACTCTCCTCTATGTTTCAAACCTTCCCATTAGTTATTAACTATCATTTACTTTAGATCTCTTCTAAGACCCAGCGTATCCCACCCGGCCCGACACCGCTGGGATTGAAAGGAGTAGAAAGGAGGTGTAGCGAGAGCTGATCAATCATTTCTCCTACTCTCACCAGCCGGGTGAGTAAATCTAGCAGACGCGCTTCAGAAGTTGATCATTTTATGCTTCTGTAGATGATGTTGCGGATTGAGTGTTTATTCTATTATCAAGGTTCTTCTTTGCCAGATACCCATCCTCTGGACTAATCTCAAGTCCAAACTCTTTAGCCAAATTCGGGTTACTATATATCTTGGCTGCTAGTACTGATTCCAGTACTCTTTCTCTTATGATCATTATCTTTTGTTCCTTTCTTCTTTGTGTCTATATTGTATTCCCAGTGTATATAATCCACCATGGCAACGTTTGTTAAAATAAGCCTTGCTTTTTATCATTGAATATAAAAAAACAGGGTGCTTTTTTCAGCACCCTGCATTCGGCATAAATGCACTGCTATTTGTTTAACAGCTCCTTATATTTTTCCATGTCGATAATTCCACTGGACATCATTTTCTCTGTCCATACTTCCATGGCGCTTACAGCTAACGACACTTTCTCAAGATCCTTTTGAATGCCGATAAAATCCATCATCTCATCATCGGATATTTTACCGTCCTCTGCAATTTCAATTAATTTTTCTTGTTTTGCATGCATTGAATTAAGAGAGGCGATAAGCTTCAGTACAGTTTTCTCTAAATCAATAAACTTAATTCTCGGAACATATCGCTGTCCCATAGGGCATTGATTGGCACAATAATAATTGCGAATATTAGGTTCTCCGTATTTATCCGCCATTATCATTACATCTTCCGGACTCGGAAGCTGTTTCTCACTCTCAATACGTTCTAATTTACTTGGTTCTATAGTCTCGAGTAGTTCGCTGGCTTGATCACGTGTTAGTCCCAGCTTATCTCTGACCTCTCTATACATATTCATAACAAGCTCCTTTAGAATAGAAAGATATCTCTTTTGAGATTCTTTTATTATTATAGCAGGGACTTGCTAACTTGTTTATGTTATCTCATAAAAGCCTCATATTGTTTTGCGGATGCCACAGGGATTATACTGGTTTTCCGTAATAACGCTAGTAAGCCACTTCAAGAAGCTTTTTCTCTATTCTTGCTGTCACCTCTAAATAGTATGCAAGCTCCGCAGTATTCATGTCATCCTGATCCATGTTTTCCATTTCATCAAGCATTGTTACCTCTTCGGACATCAGGTCTGTCATCTCACTTAAGAGCTCAAGATTGGTTGAATCCTCCTTGTATCTCTTCATTACATCACAGTAGTGATCGAACCAGGCCTCATAATTATCCATTGTCTCCTTAAACTCCGGTGAAATCAGCCCTTCATCTGAAGATTCATCCTCCGAATCCGATGCTTCCGGTGACTCCGTCTCTTCTTCGGCTGTATCAGAAGTTTCGACTGTTTCAGATTCCTGCACTGCTGGTGTTGTGTCATCCTTTGAGCAACCAATGAAAGCAAACACAAGTATCAGCGCAATTATTACCGCTATGATTTTCTTCATCGTATTTATACCTCCCTTTTTGACATCCTGATCATTTATTCATCAAGACAAGTCTTCTCAAACAACTTGTCAAGCAGATCCTCCTTGATTTCAGCATCTGAAGAGATCTCATCCAGCAATAGCAGCATGCCTGCTAGTGAGATCTGGTCATCCAAGAATTGCCGTTCCTCACGCAGTTCTTCGAGACGGGATCTGAGTATGGCTTCATCCATTTTGTCCGCTTTTTCAATCACAATAGCTATGCTCTCAACAGGTATCCCTAACCTTCTCAGAAGTAATATTCTCTTCGCCCTTCTTACTGCCTCGTCATCATACAGCCACTCTTTTCTTCCTTCCGGATTGCGAACTGTAGGATGCAGCAACCCTTTTCTGTCGTAATACCTCAATGCATTCACTGTTATTCCTGTTATTTCAGTGACTTCCCGGATTGTATTCAGTGACATTGCATACCTCTCTTTCCAACTATACATCTCGTTGTAACGACGAGGTCAATGCCATATTTGAAACACTACAGCGCCTCGTCGTAAGAAAAATGTTTCTTACTATAGGCGCTGTAATTTTTGCGAATAGAAAAAACGCCTCCCGTAGGAGACGTCTGTATTCTGTATGTATAACCAGCTTCTAGTCCGAGATCATTTCGGGCTCTTTTTTCGCCCGGAAGCTGCTTCCGTATGAAAGGCCGTAGCCGCGTTCCAGGAAGCATTTATCGGTTCCGATCTGGTCGGTACTGCCGTACCACGGTGATGGGAGCTTGCCCGAGAAATCCGAGCATCCGCATAATACATCGGATATTCCTTTTCCTTCCGAGCCCGGAAGATAACACATTACCACGCTGTCCCAGTGATCATAGTCTTCGGGATCGATGATAACGTTTCTGCCGGCAATGATGCAGGCAACGGTAGGCTTTCCAAGTTTCTTCGCTTCTTCGATGGCCTTCTTATTGTCAGGAAGACCAAGCGCGCCGCAAAGCTCCATATCAGCAGTATCGCCGTTCCACTCCGCATAGGCCTGTTCACCTACGCAAAGCAGTACCACATCGGCTTTTTTTGCTTTACTCTTGTTGGTAATAATTTCAATTC
Organism: Mogibacterium sp.; assembly: GCA_017405845.1. GTDB lineage: Bacteria > Bacillota > Clostridia > Peptostreptococcales > Anaerovoracaceae > Crickella. The sequence continues at coordinate 68,338 of JAFQZQ010000011.1, forward strand.
CGTAATCTTCCGCGTAACGTTCAAAAGCATCCTGTATGGTCGTTACGCCCGCAATATCCTTCTCTGAAGAACCGGTCCATTCGATAGTCCAGCCACCGCACTGTGCTGAGGCATCATCCGCAGCCGGTCCTGTTATATATACCTTCATTCCTTCCTTTAGAGGAAGAACTTCCGCATCGTTTTTCAGGAGGACAAGGCTCTCCTCAACCAGTTTTTCCGCAACTTTTCTGTACTCCGGAGAACCGGTATCCTTCTGCTTTGTCTCCGCTTTCTCGAGGAAAGGATCTTCAAACAGTCCCGCCTCTTTTTTGACTTTGATGATTCTCGTTACAGCATCATCAATGCGTTCTTCACTGATTTCACCGCTTTTTACGGCATCCGTGATGATCTGAATCACCTCATCGAACCTTTCGACCTCCATGAACATGTCGATCCCCGCGTTAATGCTGGTGATGACCTGCTCTTTATAGGACGCGCCTGAGATATGCTGCACGGATTCCCAGTCACTTGCGATAAAACCTTCAAATCCCATCTCATTTTTCAGCTTCACGATGTACTCTTTGTTTTCGTGCATCTTCACGCCGTTTAAGGATGAATGGCTGATCATGATGGTCTGTGCGCCGGCATCGATCTGTGCCTGATATACTTTCAGAAGCTCATTTATCTCATCGTCGGTGAGTCTGGCGTCTCCCCGGTCGATGAGCATATCGGTATCTCCATCCTCACCCGTGTTATATTCCACGTTTCCGTCCGCAAGATAATGCTTTGCGCAGACGACCAGGCCTCCGTCTATCAGGCCCTTTGTATAAGCGGTGCTGAGCTTTGTGATCGTTTCAAGATCCGAACCGTAGGATTCGTAAGTTCTTCCCCAGCGCGGATCTGCGGACTGCGCAACGCACGGAGAATAATTCCAAAGCATGTGGCAGAGATTTGCTTCATCAGCCGTGATCAGTCCGACCTGGTACGCGAGCTCTTCATCGTTGGCTGCGCCCTGTCCGATGTTGTGTGGGAAATAGACGGCATTCAAGCAGTAATTCACGCCGTGAACATCGTCCTGCCCGTAGATATAGGGGATCCCTGCATCCGATAGGAGCGCGGCGTTCTGATACTCGTCCACCATGCTTCGCCAGGACGCGGCATCTACGCTGCCGACCGTTGAGAGTATACTGCCGTAATCGTTGTCTTTCATATCATCCGGGCTGATTTTATAAACAGCGGGCATTACCATCTGTGCCGCCTTCTGCTCAAGCGACAGATTTGCAACGATCTCTTCGGGACTCATTGACGCATATTCGATACATTTGTAATCGGAATCTGCAATCGAATACTTATCCTTTTTCGGTGAATTACAGGATAAAGAGCAGCCTGCTGCTGCCAGCATCGTCAATATAAGCAAAATTGATAACGCCTTTTTATTCATAACCTCTAATCCCCATTATTGCAGCGTTAAGAATGACTTTTGCAATGTCGTAAGCGTCCGGACACTCGCTTGCACGAGGCCCTCCGATGCAAAGTTCTGTTCCATCCGGAAGGCTGTTGAGCCACTTTACGATATCTTTAATATCGTTCATTCCTGTTGCAGTGAACATTGGCTTGCCAAGCGCTTCTCCTTCAGCCAGACCTGTCTCTGTTCCCGGTGAAGGATCGGAGCCTGCAGGTATTATCGTGAGGATCGCGTCGCTGTCACGCATGTTCCATTTTGTCCGCTGCTCCGTGTTTTCCGAGGGAGTTTCCGTAAGTTCCGGATAGTCGGCAAGCAGACCGGGCGCATCAGGATAGTCTTCTGCCCAGCCATTTTTAGGGCACCATCCGCACAGAGGAATCCCATGCTCTCTGGCGAAGTCCATCGCCGCCCTGTCGACACCACTCTGGCCTCCGGTACGAATCCTGCTTATCTTTTTCAAAGGTTCCACGTTCCCCTTCTTTCTCTGGCGAAAAAGAGATATCCGATCAGGTCCTTTTGGTATGGAATGAAGCTGCCATCGTCGATCATGTCTTCGATTTCCTCACGGCTCGCCCATTTTGCAGTGGCGACCTCCTCTTTCTGCAGGTGCAGATCTTCGAAGGATATATCCTTCTCTACGGTGTAAAAATCGTCGAAGCCTTCTGAGAAGTTGACTGTAATGACCGGCCTTCTGTCGCTGAAGTCGATGCTCAGGCCGAGCTCCTCGGCTGTTTCGCGCTCGGCCGCCATCCGGCTGGTATCTCCGGCGCTGGCACCCCCGCCTACGCTGACATCCCAATACGAAGGCCAGCGGACTATGTCGTCAGCCCTCTTCTGTATCAGCATTTCGCCCCTGCTATTGAAGATGCAGACATGGACCACCATACGGTATGTGCCTTTTTCAAGCTTGTCTCCGCGATTTGCGGTCTTCCCGGTCAGTTCGCGGTCAACTGTATAAAGATCTATTATCTCAGCCATTGTTTATCTTCCTCTATTTTGCATACCGGCTATAGCACCAAACCGCGATCTTCGCTATCAGCTCTTTTGGCAGCGGCTTATTGTATGGCAGGCGGATAGTTCCCTTGCTCACATCGAAGCCTTCGAGCTTGTCGGCAAACACCGTTGTTGCTTCTCCTCCCGGATACAGCCCCAGATGCTTCTTTGATGCTGCGAAATGGATGATATTTACGCCTTTCCAGTAGGTCGGCATGCTCCAGGAGATCTTCTCCTTCGCTTCGGGGATAGCCTCGCGGATGATCTGCCTCACTTCGTTCAGGTATGGCCTGACCGATTCATCTTGCTCATCGATATACTGGTCGATGGTCTCTATCTTTCCGCAGTAATGCGATTGGCCTTCTCTGGCAAAACTGCGGCCGCACTTCGGACAATTCCACATATTATCAGCCCTCGATTATCTCCTTACGTACCTCAGCTGGCATGTCGGATCACCCTTCGCGATCGTTCCCGGAAGATCCAGCTCCACGCCAAAGCACTCGCCGATTCCTCTGTCACCGCACATGGCATGATCGCACATTATCGCTATCTGCTCATCGCTGCAGCCCTGCTTCTGCCAGGCTTTTACAAGCGGGCAGTAGTGGAAATCTATGTCCAGGTGATCGTCATCGCAGCGGAGGATGTCCATCTCAAACACTTTCTGCGCGAAGAACCCGAACAGAGCTTTCTTCAGGCCTTTCAAGGACTGACCCTTTCCGCCCTTCGCCACGAGATTCTTGCCCTGATACAGTCCGCATCTCTTGATCGCATCAGGAGCAAAGTCCTCTGCCTTGAGACCGTGCTTCTCTGCCTCGTCACACAGAAGGTACATCCAAAGCGCACGGTGCTCCAGCTGCTCACGAATTCCTACTATAAGAGGATTCTTGACCTTTGCTTCGTTAACTATCTTGCTCATAATCCACTCCCTTCATTTGAACGGGCTAATAAGCCCCATCCGCACCCGGTTACAGTGTTTCCAGAGCCTTTGTGCAGGCGCTGTAAACGATGCTCTTCACATTTTCAATTGCCTGCTGCTCTTCTGTTTCTGAGGCCTGCGAATCCGGCTGCACTTTGGCCAGTACCTTTCTGACCTCTTCTGCTACGGAATCTTTGTCGATCCTGTCGTCTTCGATGATGTAAAGAAGGCTTCGCAGATAGCTGGCAGCCGCTTCGAGCTCCATCTTGTACAATATGGATCCGTCGAACTCAGGCAGAACCTCGAGCTGCTCAATACCCAGTCGGATCTCCTTGCCGGCCCCGCTGCCTTGCATAATGCTCTGCACCTTCTCCTTTGCTTCGCTTACAACATCACCCGCAATACTCTTGGCCTTATCGCCGGCGTCACCGGCCATATTCTTTGCTTTGTCAAAATACTTTTCGAGATTATCCATCGCTAAAATCCTTTCCCTTAAGTTAGATGACGCTTACGGGGACAGGCCCCGTTAGTTGTCTTTAACGGGGGCCTGTCCCCCTTTTTCACTCACCTATATATTACCCTAATCTGCAGGTTTAATGCGAAAAAAATGGCCTTGCGGCCACCTGTCTCTAGCGATTATAATTGGGTCAGGAAGAGCGTCGTTCGTCAACGACTAACTCGACCGATTTCTGGTCGCCGCCTAGTTACGTGAACTGGCGGCTTTTTTGATGTAGATCGTTACGCGCACAGCCCGTCGGCTGAGCGTAATGGTAACTCTCACCATCTCTGGCCCCTCCCTCCGTAAATCTCTACCATGGCCATCACCTCCTTCAGCGGTAGGAAGGTGGTATAAATTACTTTGGTCGAGCCAGCCGCGAGTCACTGCTTTCCTGACTTGGATTCATTATTATTATAGAAAAAGCGCCGTCAATCCATTGAAATTTCATGGAAAACGGCGTACTTCAATTTCATATGAAAAATGTTGAATATCGATATGTTCTTGTAGACTATCGTGAGTATTTTGCTATGTGGTTTTTTCTTCACTATTTCCAATACTACTGGTTTATTTACAACTTTATTCTAGTCTACTACTATGGATTACAATTCCCACAAGGATCATATCCCATTTCTATTATTTCATCCCTTGTTGCCTCAATAATTCGTTTATTCTTGTCTTTCATCTGATCAACACTACGGCAGTATTCATAGTGGAACTTTTTCGTATTTGTGTTTAGAACATAAGTTGAAGTTGGTTCAGATTCTTCAACTATCGTTTCTTCTTCGCCATCAAAATCATCATCTTCGTCTATATCGGAAGCGTCCTCCTCAACTTCGTCATAATCCTCCTCATATTGGTCTTCTTCGTCTTCCCACAAATCCTCTGAGTAATCAGCTGTTTCCTCGGTATTGTTCTGAGCCTCTTCTGACGTAATCGAAGCACTTCCGGTAAGCTGAGACGTATCAACACCACACCCGGATAAAGCCAGAACAGAAAACATAAGAACCAATATTAGAGCTATAAAAAACGCTGTTTTCTTCATCACTATCCTCAAATCTGTGTCTTATCCAATAATGATTAAGCTAATAATAGCGATATATCCGCTACAATTATGATACTACTTTCACTATTGCCTCTATGGCTCTGAGGATGTCATCGATCTCCATGAACGGTTTATCATCGTGCTCCTGCTCCTTTACGAACGGCACGTGGATGAAGCCTGTTGGAACTTCACCTCCATTATGCCTGAGCATGCTGTAAAACAGCGAGTTGCACACAAATATGCCGGCGTCATGGGAGATTTCGCAGCGTATTCCGTGAGCATTGACTTCATTGATTATTTTGTCTATTGGCAAAGTGGAGCTGAGGGTGTCAGGCCCTTTGTCGCTGATTCTCTCGTGGTCGGCATTATGGCCTGCATTGTCCGGAGCTGTACTGTTCATCAGGTTTTTGGCGGTTGTTTCCGGCGTGATGGCACTGCGGCCTCCGGCCTGGCCAAGCATTATAACGGCATCCGGCTTCAGCTCGTCGTATTGCGCGATAGCAATGTCCGCTGCTCTCCCGAACTCCACCGGCAGCACAAGTTTCTGAATGCGCTGCCCGCTGATCTCATCCGGCAGCATGCCGATCACCTTTTCAGTTGGATTGATCGATTCACCACCGAACGGCTCAAAAGCTGTAATAAGAATTGTTTTCATGCCTTTCTCCAGACGAATCTGACAGCCTCTTCATCCTGACTTTCCACTTTGAATCCCAGATTCCTGTATATCTGAAACGCATAGCGCTCCGGAGGTATCGAGTACCTTATTGTCTCAAACCCGGAGTTTTGCAGGTCTTCCATTAGCAGTTCCAGAAGCTCGGTGCCAATGCCGTACTCGGCATATTGGCGCTTGAGGTTCATCTTCATCACTGCCTCTTTGCCGTCACCGCTGATCTCTGCGTACGACAGGCCAGCGAGCTCATCGCCTATCCTGACGACAAAGCGATGCCCGCCCATATTATCCACACGATAGCTGTCCTCGTATGGCCAGCCTGCACGTCTCGTTGCAAGATATTGTTTAAGATCTTCTTTGTTCATCTCTCGCCCCTATATAAGCCCTACATCAAACGCTTATAGATGTCCAGCATGCTCTCCATCTGGTATTTCAGCAACCATGATGCGTTGGTGTACTCCGGCTCATCCTTTACCACCTTGAGCAGCTTCGGGAAGTACTTCTCCGTCTCTTCTATGTAGCGGTAGATTCCCTTGCGGGTGAGGCCCCACGACATCGTCGTCATATTGTTACATCTGTCGATGCACTTGATCAGCGCGGCTTTAGGGTTTTCCGCAAGATCGCCGTAGTATTGATCGAGCAACTCGTCTCTGCTGAGCTTCGACGCTTTGTCTTTCGTCATCAGGCGCACCAGCTCTTCGGTTTCGTCGTTGACCGGCAGCTCGTCCAGCGTCTTTCCGCAGTCCTCCACCACATCGTGGAGCAGGATCGCTGCTATCACATCGTCCTCCCGGATCCCCATGGACAGCGCGTGGCAGGCCATGTTGAGCGGATGGTAGATGTACGGGGTGTCGGACTTCTTGCGAGTCTGACCATCGTGCGCCTCGACGGCAAAGTCGACAGCCTTGAGCGTGTTCAGCATTTTGAAGTTTCTGGCGGTCGTCTTCACGAAGGTTTTCATGTGCTCCCAGTTATAGATGACATCCTTTGTGGTAAAGGTGGCGCTTTTGTCTTCTATGATGGATGTCGCCGGAACATTCAGGATCTCCGTGAGCTTTACGAAGGTATCGAACTCCGGCCTGTATTCATCGCGCTCCCAGGACGATATCGCCTGGAATGTTACGCCCAGCTTCTCCGCAAGCTGCTCCTGCGTGAACCCGCGCTCTTCTCTTATTCTTTTGATGTTTGTTCCAATGCTCATTGTGCCCTCCTGCGTCACTATATGTTTCAGTGTACCCATGAGTTGAATTCGTATTTGATATCGTTCTGATCGAGCCACATCTTCATGCTTTTCTTGTCCAGATGGATGCCGAACTCTTCGGTTATCATCTGCTCCAAAGACCCGCTATTATTGGCTGACAACGTTGCGATAAGCTTCAGTGTGTTGGCTGTGTCAAATGTGTAGATCCATTCGTAATCGCAGCCGCCAAAAGCCTCAACTTCGTAGTCCTCGATGCCGATCGATACTCCGCCATTTTTGTTCTCATTCAGCCAAAATGTTCCCTTTTTCATGACAGCCTCCTTTCTCTGAGCCAGATGGTCTCCCTTCTGACTCGCAATATCACAATCTCCTTACATGATTATGATAAGAGGCTGCTCATGATAATTGTAGCGAGAGCAATTTGAAGTTTCAATCGGGGAATTCAAGGTGAGCTTGAGTGTCGCTGTGCGTGACGTAATAACAATGCGGATTCGAGCGCGCACGGGATAGCGAGGTTCGGAGTGTGCGGTGTTCCCGTGCGTGCTATGGCGGCCTCCGGCTTTCTGTTTGTGATATTTCGACTTATCCGGCTGCTAGCGCGGGCTGCGCGGATGTCTTGATAGCCAGACCTTGTATCATCCCCTGCTTTTGACGGATTTTGTCAAGGTTGCGTTTTCAAAACGCGGATTTAGGTGCTCTTTTGAGGGCAAACCTTGTATCGATCGTCGAATTTGCCCGGTTAGTTCAAGATAACTCGGGGTTTCACCTTGACAAAACAGGCATTTTCGGTCGGTTAAAACAAGCTAACCGCATGATGGACGTCAATGGGCTCTCGATGGGCGATCAATGGCGCGCTATTCCTCCATCAAGTCGCAGATCAGTTTGTAGAACTCCGGATATTCTTTATTTATTCTGACGAACTTGCCGTCTGCGTTCAAGAAGCAGTGCTCTGACGCAGCTTCGCAGACGACCTTTCCGCTTTCGTCCGTCATGCTGTATTTCAGTTTGAGTTTTATTCCGCGGCACTCTTCCACCGACACGTTGATGTACACCTTGTCAGGGAATGTTGTGCTGTGTTTGAATTTGCACTCGATAGCTGTCACCGGCGAGATGAGACCTTCGTCCTCGAAGCGCTGATAGCCCCAGCCCAGCTGGTCCATGAAATCGACGCGGGCTTCCTCCATCCATCTCACGTAGTTTGAGTGGTGTGTGAATCCCATCCGGTCGGTCTCGTAGTACTTGACGGTATGTACGAATTTTTCCATATGCCGCTCCTTTATTTTTGTGCCGCAGAATGACTCCCGCTTGTATTATAATTCCGTTATGGGTTCAGTGAAAAGAGAGAGAATTGAATACAGAGCGGGCATCGTGATTGCTGCCGTGCTGCTTGGCGTATCGGTACTGCTTTTTGTTATGGCAAGGTGCGTTCCGGGGTTTGCAGAGTGGTATAGCAGCAGCGTTTATCCGGTTCTTGTGAATACCGTGGGAAGGCTTTCGGGAGTTTTTCCGTTTTCGGTGTCCGAGGCCTTATGCGTGCTGCTGCCGTTTATTTTGATTGCGGACATTCTGATCAATCGCAGGCATTTGGGGCGCTTCTTCAGGCACCTGTTTATAATCGTCTCACTCTTGGTGTTCCTCTATGCCGCCAACTGCGGTGTCAATTACTACAGGGAGCCGTTTGTGGATCCGGAGGTTTATTCGCAGGACTCATTCACGGTCGACCAGCTCGCAGACTTTTGTGAGTATGCCTCGAAACAGCTTGAGGATAATCCGGGCGGCGAGAACTTCGCCTATCCGAATCCGGCAGCTATCAGGGAGTCGGCGGTATCCGCTATGGAAAAGCTTGGGCTGGAGTACGGCAGCCTGTCGGGTTACTATCCGCAACCTAAAAAAATGGCTCTGATCTCGGGCTTTTTCTCAGGTATGGGCGTGAGCGGCATCTACTCTCCTTTCACGATCGAAGCAAATGTGAACGGAGAAATGCCCGGAATGGAGAATCCCTTCACCACCTGTCATGAGCTGTCTCACCTGAAGGGTTACATGAACGAGGGTGAAGCGAATTATATAGGATGGCTGGCGTGCGTAGGATCTGAAGATCCGGCTTTCAGGCGGAGCGGCTGGCTGATCGCCTGGAGCTATGCCGGAAGCGAGCTAAGACGCGCAGATCCGGAAAGATACAGCGAAGTGCTGCAGAGTCTTCCGAAAGATGCGGCGGATGAACTGAATGAAAACTATGAATTCTGGGCGAGCCATGAGACAAAGGCCGCGGAAGTTCAGGATAAAGTAAACGACGCCTACCTGAAGTCGAACGGACAGACTGAAGGTATAGCGTCGTATAACAAACTCACTTATCTGATGCTGATGTGGTTTTACAATGACTAACCCAGGCTCTTTGCCAGAGCGGCGATCTCAGCCATCTTGGCTTCCGATCCGTTCTCTTCGCCGGCAGCTGTAACGATTCCCATATCTTCCATACCCATGTACGAGATCGCCATCTTGTAAGTTGCGATAGCTCCTTCGTAAACGCCAGGGGATCCTGAGCTGAGCAGAAGCGCTGCCTTGCTTGCCTTTGCCGGTTTACCGATACAAAAAACTCTCTGCATTGCTGCTGCCATCTGGGCAGACATGCCGAAGTAGTAAATTGGTGATGCGTAAACGATCATGTCGCTTTCCAGGTACGCCGGCATCAGCTTTGCCAGGTCGTCCTGCTGGATGCACTTTCCTTCTCCCTTTGTGTGGCAGTAGTTGCATCCGAGGCACCCTGCTATCTTCATCCTTCCTACGTGCAGGACCTCTACCTCGTGTCCTGCTTCCTGTGCTGCGTCTGCAAAAGCCTTTACCATTGCTGCGGTGTTTTCGGCCCTAGGGCTTCCGTTAAGTACTGCGATTTTCATAATGCTTTCTCCCCTTTACTTTAGAAATCTTTTTATTGCTTCCTCATCTTCTCCCGGCAATATGTCTCTCATGTGCTCAAACAGCCTGTCGTAAGACTCCTCGGGGCTGCAGCCATAGACGTTGCGGATGAAGTCATTGCCCATGAAATGTTCGGGCGTGGAGTACTCCGCTACTCCCCAGCCATACTCCCTGCCGTCCTTGTCTACCATGTACCTGAAGTCACTAATCAGTACATAGCCCTGAGCTTGCAGGCGGTTGATGATGGTATCGAACCCCTTATTGCCGCCTTTGCGATAGTTGCCAAGCTGTTTCAGGTGCTTCGAAAGAACCGGCGCATGGGAGTCGATCAGATCGTACATTACCTTGTCGCCGTGGAATACAAGGCCGTCATCAAATCGTGCGTCAAAGTCGTAACCGTCGCGGCGGTAGTTAGCAAAATGCACAAACCATTCCGGACTTATGTACGCGGCCTTCTTTTCGAAAAACTTGCCATACGCGCAGCCGAGCTCCTGTATAACAGGGCCCTTCCACTCCCACGGACCATCCTCGCCGGTGAACCAAATACCCGGATCAACATGCTCATCAATAGAAAAACCGCTGAGGGAATTCATGAAAAACGGCAGAATTCCAAGCTCTGTAACCGCAGTCTCAAGGTCATCTATTGTTCGTATGTACAGATCCGTAATCTTCATTGGCCGGCCTCCGACTGGCTGAATTCATCTGGCTAATTCTATCACATTCTTCTCCCAACGTAACCGGACAAGAATAAAACTGACGCCGCCTGCAATGGCAGACAACGTCTGTATGATTTTACAATATAAATGTTATTGTGCAGTAGCTTGGATCTTACTTAATCAGCCCTGCGTCCTTGGCTTCCTGTATTACTTTCGGGAAGTCGCTCAGTGAAATCTCGACATCGTGCTTCTTCACGAAGCCCATGAATTCACCGATTGTTATCTTTTGGTCCTCAAGGATCTTTTCTACCTCTGCCTTGAGCTCAGGGTCTGTTTCGTACTGCTTGATCAGTTCCTCTATAGTCGCCATTTTCCTTCTCCTTTCAAATTCCGGCTCTTCGGTTACGACGGTGTTTCCGGCTATGCCTCTTCGGTTACGCTCGTATCGCGTTTTTACTCTGGCTATAATTGCTGTGCCTACTCGATAAGTCAGGGTTATGTAACACGTCTGCTACAATTTTATCGACAGAGGTTAGCAGTTTCAAGTCCGGATCATGATAAATGTCAGGAGCAGCCAAATGATGCCGATAGTCGCAAACGCTTTGTTTGCAAGCCTGTCAGCATAGAACCAGCCAAGGCAGATGCCCCACTTTGCGGGATAGAACAGCCTCACCGATTTCTTATTTGTTATATCCAGGAGCACGTGTGAGGCGAATGCCGCAGCGAACGGCAATGCGGCTGACGGGACCAGAAGCTGCAGAATTGCGGTTTCAAGCACAAGTGCCAGAAGTGAATGCGAAAAGCCGCGGTGGCCAAACCCTTTAAATTCAAAATCGCAAATGAGGCTGCCTAAAGCTCCGCCCACTATCACGGGCAGAGCCTCGGCGGCCGTCTCGGGCCTCACTATTGAATAAGCTGCAGCCACGCCGACTGCAATATGGGTTTTCGCTAACATGGTTTAGCAAGCGCAGCCTGCGATCAGAAAGATTACTGCGAATACTGTCAGAATCGTGGTCAGGTGTCTAGTAACTGTATAGGTTTTCATAACTCGAACCTCCTTTTTACAATGCATCCTCTGTTTTGAAGGCTTAAGTGCTGCTATTCTAAAAGTGGACACGGCGAATGGATTAATTCACAGTAGACTGCTATCATTTAATCACTCAGAGAGATCACCGCGATCCTCATAAAGGAGAAACCAATGAGCAGAAAACGTCTTAATCCATTTGAAAAAG
>JAFQZQ010000012.1 GCA_017405845.1 Mogibacterium sp.
GACCTCTCATGATGGTGAAATTTAGGAGTCCACCTTGCGTAAGCATTTCATTCTGCGCTTTTATTGAATATGTCTACTTTCGTGAATTTACCATTCCTTTCTTAATACTTTTTCTGTCCACTTTTCTTGACAGCTACAAAGTGTGTTTCGACAATTACATTGTAAAGGGCTATGTGTCTCTAAAAACGGACACTAAAAGAGGCCTTTGCGAGGCCTCTGATTTTTTGCGCTCGTAAATTGAAAAAGTAAATGTCCAGTTTTTATGGTTTTTTTTTGCGTTTTCCGGCGCTTTCCGGCGCTATTCTGCTGCCGGCTCTGCTGGTGATCAGACTCTCATCGTCAGAGCGATCTTTCCGCGCTTTTCGTCAACGGACAGCACTTTTACGTTCACGATGTCCCCGACCTTTACCACGTCGAGCGGATGCTTTACGAACTTGTCGGACATCTCGGATATGTGCACGAGCCCGTCCTGGTGAACGCCTATGTCCACGAATGCGCCAAAATCCACAATATTGCGCACTGTCCCTTTCAGCTCCATTCCCGGCACCAGGTCAGACATATCGAGCACATCGCTTCGGAGGATCGGCGCCTGCACCTCGTCACGCGGATCCCTGCCCGGCTTCTCGAGCTCTGCGGCTATGTCGGCAAATGTGTATTTGCCGATGCCGAGCTTCTCCGCGACTTTCGCTTTACCTGCCAGGCCTTTCACCTTTCCGCCGAGGATGTCACTTATGTCGTAACCGCACTCACGCAGGATCGCTCTTGCGGCCTCGTAGCTTTCAGGATGCACCGCTGTTGCGTCGAGTGGCTCCTTGCCGTCCGTTATGCGGAGGAATCCGGCGCACTGTTCAAACGCCTTTGGACCGAGCTTAGGCACCTTGAGCAGCTCCTTGCGCTCGTTGAAGCGGCCGTTCTCGTCCCTGTATTTAACGATGTTTGCGGCGATCTGTTTGCTCACGCCTGACACGTATGCCAGGAGCGACGGCGATGCCGTGTTGACGTCCACGCCAACCATGTTGACGCACTTCTCCACGACTGCCGCGAGCGCCTCGCCAAGGCGTTTCTGGTTCATGTCGTGCTGATACTGCCCCACGCCGATCGCCTTAGGGTCTATCTTTACGAGCTCGGACAGCGGGTCCTGCAGCCTGCGCGCTATCGAGGCGGAGCTCCTTTCACCTACGTTGAGATCAGGATACTCTTCGGTCGCGAGCTTGCTGGCCGAGTACACCGAAGCGCCGGCCTCATTTACTATCACGTAGAACAGCTTTCTGCCGCGGCGCGTTTTTTCGTAGCTGCGGATGAAGTCCGCTATCACCTTCTCGGACTCCCTCGACGCCGTACCATTGCCCACGGAGATCACATCGACGTTATACTTGTCGCAGATCTGCTCGAGCACCTTCTCTGCCTCTGCGACTCTGTTCTGCGGAGCCGTCGGATATATGACGGCCGTCTTCAGGATCTTTCCGGTCGGGTCGCAGACCGCCAGCTTGCAGCCTGTCCTGAAGGCCGGGTCCCAGCCAAGAACGGTCTTGCCCTTGACCGGCGGCTGCATCAGCAGCTGCTCGAGGTTGGAGCCGAAGACCTTTATGGCGCCTTCCTCTGCGGCATCTGTCAGGGTGTTGCGGATCTCAGTCTCGATGGAAGGCGCAATTAGCCTTTTATAGCCATCTTCGATTGCTTCTTCTACGTATGGTGCGCAAATATCCGCTACTTTTCGCAATGTTCTGCGGCCGAGGTAGTCCAGTATGTCATCCGACGGGGCCTCAACAGATACTGACAGCACCTTTTCCTTCTCGCCGCGGTTCACGGCCAGAACTCTGTGCCCCGGTATCTTAGCTGCAGGCTCGCGGTATTCATAGTAGTTTTCATACACCGAGCGCTCGCCTGATTCCGCAAGTTTCTTGCCTTCAGAACCGAGGCTGCACGTGATGAAACCTCTGTCAAAAGTCTTCTTCCTGATCCACTCTCTGTAGTCGGCGTTGTCCGACAGATCGCCTGCGATTATGTCCTGAGCCAGCTTGATGGCTGTTTCCGCGTCAGGCACCTCCTTCTCCTCGGAGATGTAGTTTTTGGCGATTTCAAGCGGATCCTCCTTTGCGTCCTTTGAGAGCAGGTAATCTGCAAGGCCCTGCAGTCCCTTTTCTTTTGCGATGTCCGCGCGGGTCTTTCTCTTCGGCTTATACGGCCTGTACAGGTCTTCGAGGACGACCGCCGTTGTGGCTTCCTCAATCTTCGCCCGCAGCTCGTTCGTCAGCTTTCCCTGCTCTTCAATAGTTGTAATTATAGTTTTTTTGCGGTCCTCGAGATTGCGCAGGTACTTGAGGCGCTCGTCGAAATATCTCAGAGCCTCGTCGTCCATAGCACCTGTAGCTTCCTTACGGTAACGCGCTATAAACGGAATAGTGCAGCCACTGTCTATAAGCTCAGTGACTGCCTCCGCCTGCCATAGTTTGATTCCCGATTCTTCCGCAATTATCTTCAGTATATCCATTATTTATCTTGACATTACCTTTCTGACCACCGGCAACAAAACTTTGTATGGCAGTGGTCGTAATTCTTTATCCGCCTTCTTAAGCATTTCGCGGATCTGTATGTGCTGTGGGCAGTGACTCTCGCATTTGCCGCAGCCTACGCACTGGTTTGCAAAACCGGTCTGCTTCTGCATTCCCACATTGCGAGCAAATTCGAAGCGCACCGGAGTCTTTTTACCCTCGATGTACATGAGGTTCCAGTAGTGGAAATTAGCGGGTATATCGACTCCGCTCGGACAAGGCATGCAGTATCTGCAGCCCGTGCAGCCGACGCGCTCTTTCTCTTTGATGATCCTTTTGACGCTTTCGACCAGGGCAAAGTCGCTCTCGTCGAAGCATCCCGGCGCGGCATCTGATGCGATCCGGATGTTCTCGTCCACCATCTCCAGGGAATTCATTCCCGAGAGCACCACAGTCACGCCGCTCTGGTTCCACAGCCACCTGAGACCGAGCTCCGCGGCGGTATAGCCTTTGCCGCTGTCCGTGAGCGCGCGCTTTGCATTCACCGGGAGGTTCACCAGCTTGCCACCGCGCAGAGGCTCCATGATGATGACCGGGATCCCCTTCGCTTCGGCAGCCTCAACCCCGCGGCGGCCGGCCTGGCTGGTCTCATCGAGGTAGTTGTACTGCACCTGGCAGAAGTCCCAGTCATAGGCGTCGAGTATCTTCAGGAACATCCCGGTATCGCCGTGGTACGAGAACCCGATCTGCCTGATGCTGCCGTCAGCCTTGCGCGCGGCGATCCACTCCTCAATGCCCAGCGATTTAAGGCGCTCCCACTCGGAGATATCCGTGAACATGTGCATCAGGTAGTAATCAATGTGGTCGGTGCGGAGACGCGAGAGCTCCTCGTTGAAAGTCTTCTCGATGGCCTTCATCGACCTTAGCAAGTATTGCGGCAGCTTTGTCGCTATGTTGACCTTGTCGCGCACATTGTTCTCCGCGAGTATTCGGCCGAGGCATTCCTCGCTGCCCGGATAAGCATAAGCCGTGTCGAAGTAGTTGACGCCCTGCTCTATCGCGCGGAGTATCTCGCGCTCAGCTTTCGCATAGTCGATTTTGGTGCCCTTGCTCGTGAAGCGCATGCAGCCGTAGCCGAGCTGTGACAACTCATTTCCGTATTTGTCTTTTCTGTAATTCATCTCAGTCCCTTTACTGATGAAACGGGGACAGTCCCCGTTAGAGGTGTTTAACGGGGACTGTCCCCGTTAAGCTATTCTAACCATTTTGCCTGTTGCAGCCTCAAAGTGATATGCCACTATGCCGAGGTCAACCTTTAAGCAAGTGCCGAATCCCTTCGTTTTCACGGACGGCTCGTCGTTCTCGAGCATGAAGCAGAACTTCTGCTGATTCACTGCGGTTGGTGCCTTAAGTGCAGCCTCCACTCCTGCCACGAACCACTCCGGCATCCCGCCCTTCACATCGATAACATCGTGCAGGCTCTTGCCCTTGTGCGGTTTGCCCTGAGTTTCGCCGTAACCGAGAGCTATTACCATGCACAGCTGCTCGCCCATCGGCACGAGTTCCTTGACGCGCTTCTTGTTGAACGTGAGCGCTGCCCAGCATGTATTGAGGCCGAGCTGCTGCGCGTGCAGGACTATCTTTTCGCCGTAATAACCGCAGATGAAGTCGAAATCTTCGCGCTTGGCCCCCTTTAGTACTATGTAGTTGCTGACGTTGCTGAAACTGCCGTAATGCGCCAGCCTGGAGTCGAATCCGGTCGGGTCGCCGTACTTGACCGAGATGTTGAGCCCCGATTCCTTGTTGCATGAGCGCACGAATTCATTGAGATCATCGCGCACATCCTGAGCTATTGGTGTGGTTTTGTATGCCCGCACCGAGTGTCTGGCATCTATAGCTTCCATTAATGTCATATCTAGTCCTCCGGTTAAATATGCCTAACGGGGCCTGTCCCCGTTAAGCTTCCTTAACAGCGCCGGGATCTCCTCCGCGCTGTCTATTATTATATCGGCGCTGTATTCCTCAAGCTCCGACCGCGGCCTGAAGCCCCAGGTGACTCCCACCGTGGTGACGCCGGCATTCCTGCCCGTCAGCATGTCGGTGTTGGTGTCTCCGAAATACAGGCATTCGCTCCTGTCAACGCCAAACAGGCTGAGTATTTCATAAACTCCTGTCGGGTTGGGTTTGATCGGTATGAGGTCGGTCTGACCCTGAATGTGGTCGAAGACTCCCTTTCCGAAAATGGTCTCCACCACGTTGATGGCGCTTAAGTGCTGTTTGTTGCTTAAAACAGCGGTTTTTATACCCTGCTTTTTCAGCTCTCCGAGTGCCCACGCCATGTGGTCGTAAGGCACTACATGATACGTAGGGTCCTCCTGCAACCAGGCGCGGCACTTCGGGAATCCCTCCTCGAGATGTGATGCTGAAGTGTCGCCGGAAGCGATTAAAGCTCTTTTAAGCGTATTTTTTATGCCGTCCCCGGCAAAGTAATTAAAGGCCTCTACAGGCTGCTCAGGGAGGCCGTAAAGCGCCAGAGTCATATTCACAGGCCGTGCTATGGACTCCTGCGTTGCGACCAGAGTGCCGTCGAGGTCAAAGATGCAAAGTTTTATCATGTTTCTCCTTATATCAGCAGGGTCAGGCTGAACGCTATCAGCAGCTGCCCCAGATAGTACAGCGAGATGTTGGTGTTGCGCAGGCTCTGCCTGAACTCGCTGCCGAATGTATTGAGTATAAGCACGATGTCGCTGATCAGGAATAGCGCGGCTCCCGCAGCAAACACTCCGGTGAACGCTTCAGGCGATGCGATAAGATTGCCGATTGCCACGCAGTTGAGCAGCATGATCGCGCCGATGTACACCACGCCGAAGATCTTGAACGCCGGCTTGGCCGTGACGCGTTTGAAGATCCACACCATCAGAAGCGCGGTCAGCACCACGCCTATGGCGATGCAAGCAAGTTTGTACGGGCACAGCGGCATCACGGCCGCCAGATACATGATATGCCCGGTCAGGAACACCAGTATGCCTACCAGAAATATCGCCTGCCCCTTCTTCTCAAACACCATGCGGAGGTTGAGGAGCACGTCGGCCACCATGCCGAAGATGAGTCCCAGGACTATCATTTTCGCGACCGGCCCGCCCGGGTTGCAGATCAGCCCGATAGCGACAAAGCACAGCGACGCCAGTCCTTTCAGGACCACGGCTTTCACATACTGCCCGGCTGCCTCGGTGCGCAAAAACACTGCCGCCAGCGCGACGCACAGAATAATCAGAACGTATAGCATAAGTCCCTCCCTTTTTAACCTATTCCTCAGGGTCCTCGTCTACGTGTACGATCACAGGTTCGTGTCCCGTGTAAGGCAGGTATTTTTCGAGCAGATCAGACATGAGTATGCTGATGTGCGCGGTGTTTGTAGCATCGTTGCATGCACAGTATTTGTAGTCCATAAGGTCCTCGTCGATCGCGAGGTGCACCTTGCAGTCCTTGTCGTAAATGAGGCTGAACGGATTGGTCGCGCCGATCTTGACTCCGAGATACTCGGTCAGCGCTTCCTCAGGAGCGAACGACAGTCTCGACACGCCAAGCGCCTTAGAGAAGTATTTTGTCTTGAATCTCTTGTTGTCCCTTGTCACATAGAGATAGAACTCCGTCTGCTGGCGGTTGCACAGGAAGAGGTTCTTAACAATTGTGGCTCCGAGCTTCTTGTTGACCTCTTCGCAGTCCTCCATCGAGATGATGAAATCGTTTTTTACCCTATCAAACGGGATCTCTAACGCTGCGAGTGTCTCGTAAATCCGGCGCTGCGTTTCGTTTTCGAATTCAGCCGGCGCCTCATGTGTGATTTCGCTTACGTAAAACATGCGTGCTCCTTTCCCCTGATAGAGAGGACAGTCCCCGGTTAGACTCCCCTTACGGGGACTGTCCCTATTAGTCAAGTCTAACTATAGTCCCATAGCCCCGCTTTCATAGAGCAGGCGCGATGGCAGCAAATACAAATAAGGTGCGGTTATTATGGCAAGCCTTATGGCTGAGCGCTTTACCTGCTCAGCATCAAGGCCGGTCTTGCCAAGGATCCACTTGTCTATGAAATAGATGCAGGCTCCTGAGACTGCGATTGCCGCTGCTACTATAAGAAGTCCGGCAAGCTTCGAAAATGGATCAAATGTTACTGCGTAAATCAGGCTCTGCGCCTTGCCGCCGTCTCCGGCGAGAAGCATAACAGCCAGCAGAATCAATGCTCCTATGAGGTCGCATAAAAAGCCTGCAAGGCAGATCTTCCACGTGTGCTTTCTGCAGAATAGGCCTTTGTCAGGCATGCTGCCGAGGCTCCAGCGCAGCACCACCCTGTCGATCAGGTAGTTAAGCGGGATCAGCACGATCCAAATATATGTCGGCAGAAATATGATCAGCCAGATCGGCAGCAATATATTATATAGTCTTTCAGTGTTGTTGTTTTTCAATAGTATTCCTCTCTACAAGCTTGAATGCGTAAAGCGCCATGATTGCGAGCATCACTATAAATGCGATTATTACAGGTGATTTTTCTGCGAATTTTCTCATTTACTTGGTTCCTTCTTTTTCAGCGATAAACTTCGCAATATCCCCGATTACCTCTTCTCCGATATGGCGCTCAACGCTGTACTCTTTTGACGCCTTCAAAATATCATCATATATAGCTGTGACGAAGCAGTGGTTCAGATCCGGATACAGCTTGTAAGTGATATTGTCACGGCCGGCAAGCTGCTCCTTGAAGGCCTTGAAGTCATCGTCTGCAAGCACCTGAAAGTCCCTGCCTCCCTGCATGATGATCGCAGGCTTGCTGCTCTCAAGCAGATAATCTGAAGCGGTCTTCTGCCCCATCTCCTTGAAGTAGTAGAGCGTCATGCCGCCGGCGAATTTCTTCTTCTTTGCCTCTTCATCGCTCATTTCGTACAGTCCGTCGAATTTCTTCGAGAAGATCTTGTCCTCGAGACCGGTCACCCATCTGAGTGCCGGATTTCCGCTTGGATCCTGGCTCTGCTTTAGCTGCCTTATCACGATATCCTCGAGGCGGTGCGGTGTGCCGGCCATCATTATTAGGCCTTTGACGTTTCCGCCCTCCGCGTCTATCCTCGGCGCGAGCATGGCTCCCATGCTGTGCCCGAGAATGAATATATTATCGCTGTCGATGCGCCTGTCGCTTTTCAGCATGTCGATCGCAAGCACTGCGTCTTCGATCGTCTCCTCGCGGACCGTCAGACCGGCTCCGAGATTCTTCAGCATCTTCCGCCCATGCGCAAAACTGCGCTTATCGTATCTGATCGACGCTATGCCGTGAGCAGCCAGGCCATCAGCTAGGTCCCTGAAAGGCGTAAGTTTCATGACCTTTTCGTCCATGTTGCTGGAGCCCGAGCCGTGCACCATCACTACAGCCGGTACAGGTCCGGTCGCTCCGTCAGGTATGGTAAGTAAGCCTTTGAGCGGATACTCAGTACCCGCACCTACTGTTACTTTCTCTCTGTACATTTCAGTCCACCCTTTACAGCTCTGCAAACATGCTTATCAGCTCTTTGAAGCCGCTTTCGCGCGAGCGGAATCCTTTCGGATTGCGGCCAAACTCCCTGAAGCCCGCGCTTTTATACATTGCGATGGCTTTTGCATTGTCGCCCGACACGTCAAGCTCCAGCTGAGTGTATCCGGCTTTCCGCGCGCACTCTATGCAGGCATCGGTAAGAGCTCTGCCGAGCCCGCAGCCCCAGTAGTCCTTCAGCACACTGATGCCGAACCCGGCGCGGTGCTTTACCTTGTAGCAGTTACCTGCCGGTCCTATCCCGGCGGTCCCAACGATCTTGCCGTCCACTTCTGCTACTATCTCGATCGCATCAGGGCTGTCGCTGCGGCTCTGAAGAAAGTCCGCCTCCTGCTCGATGGTAAACGTGACTTCATCGGGATAAGACAACAGAAAGTCCGTCTCTGCGTGTGTGCGGAGAAAACAATCGAGAACATCTGCAGCGTCCGCAGCCGTACCGTTTCTGAGCAGAGCTTCCTGCCCGTTTTTCATTGTGATCTTTTTGTAATATTCCATGACTATACGTAAACCGTGCTTAAGACTATAAGGAGCAAACCGACGAAGTACGTGAGGCTGTTTGCCCTGATCATCCATTTGTTGTTGTTGAATACATACCTGTAAAGATTCAGGATAATGTCAGATACCATGAACAGGAACGACCCCAGGCCCATCAACGCGAAGTTTGTGCCGGGCATCATTATTATCAGCGCAAGGCCGGTGATGCCGTGCATGAATATCGATGACAGATAGAACATCATCGGCCATCGCATCTTGCCCATTTTGATCTTATTCGGCCAGCGTCCGCTTGAGAAAATGGCGATTGCCAGCATTATTCCTGCAACTGCGAATGTCCAGGCAAAGTCGTTGAACCAATAGCCGCCCTTGTCGATAAGCACTACCTGCTCGTACAGGGTGAAGCAGATGTTGCCCGCGAGGAAGAAGTCTCCTCCGCGTCCAAAGTCGAACACGAGGAATATATCCCCCAGCCAAGCCAGTATCAGGGCTGCCATCAGCAGGAGCTGGTAGCTTGCAAATTCGTATTTGTTGAAGAAGGTCACAAATGCCAATGTGAGATACATGGTGGCCATCAGGTACTTGTTAATGGCCCTGGCCTTCTTGTTTCCTGATGTGCGTGTCTTGAAATAGCAGCAAAGCGCTATCAGATAAATCGCTATAAAAACAATCATTTCAGTGCCCCCCTGTTATCATGGGTTCATTATCGGAATGTCGATTTCAATGTCGGATTCCGGATATGTGGAACATGGATGGATGTAGTTGAACTTTTTATCTGCAGATCTGCGGAAATCGTCCTTGGCGGCAATAAAATATTCTCCGTTAAGAACTCTGCTGTGGCAGAATCCGCACGAGCCGTTGCGGCATCTTACTACCGCAGGTATGCCTGCGCGCTCCAGAGCTGTGATAAGGGTCTCATTATTGGCCGCATCCAGCTCATAAACTGCATCGCGAATGTGCACAATGAGATTGAAATGCTTGATTTCATCAACTTTGCGGTCTCCGACGGAGTTTCTCTCCTGACGGATCCTTGACGGGTCAAATCCCAGACCTTGCAGCTCGCCTCTGACGAATCTGTACATCGCATCAGGCCCGCACATGAAAACGCTTGTGTCGTCATCTATGTATTCACTCAGAAGATCTGCCGTGATGAAACCGTGCCTATAACCTTCTGCTTCCTCCTCAGAGAGTACAATGACTGCATCTACACCATCGCATTTGAATGCGTCCGGATCAAACGGGATATGAGCTCTTGTCCGTGCGCCATACACAAGAGTAAGCCTGAATTTCTCGCTGCCCTCGCTGACAGCCTTGATCATTGAGAGAAACGGCGTTACACCGCTGCCGCCTGCGATGGCCAGTATATGGCCCCTGTCGCGGATGTCATCATGATGGAAGTCACCTGATGGCTCCCCCACCCATAACTCAGTGCCTTCCGGAGCCTCGTCGATAAGGAATGAAGAGAATAAGCCTTTCCTCTGCACCATTATCTCGAGTTTGCCGGCAAGAGCATCCTTAGGCGACGAAATAATCGAGTACGGGCGGCTCAGGAATGATTCGCCGGCTTTACAGCTTAAAGTTATAAACTGGCCGGCACGGAAATACGGGAATACACCGCCTGCTGACGCCAGAGTGATCTTCCAGCAGTCCGCACTGCATGATACCTTGTCTGCTATTAATGCCTTCACGTAGCCCGGATGCAGCGCCTTTGCCAGCCGGTTCACTCCGTATTCATAAACCAGTGGCGTGGCAGGTGTTTCGTCTATCAGCTGACGGCGCTTAGCCGTCATTCCCATTGCGAGCTTTATATCTTCGCCGGGAACATTACTTCTCTTAAAAGCCATGCTACCTGCCCTCCTTTTCAATATCTCTCAGGGTGCGTCCGGCTTCATTTACGCCGGATTTGAAGCTGCTCGGATAGCCCAGCAGCCTTTCCCCATAGCCTCCGCCTATCCTGAGCCCTGGTACGAATCTGTCCTCTTCTACCATCTGGATCCTGTTCATCAGGCCGTCGTAGTACTGCGATTCGTAGCCGTAGACAGTTCCCTGCGGATGTCCGCAGTATCTGGCATATGTCTCAGGCGAAGCGATAGCGATTTCCTCGATATGATCATGAAGGTTGGTCCCCGTTGCTTTCTCGAATCTCCGGATCATGCTTGCGGCAACCTTATTTTTGGTTTTGAAATAGTCCTCTTCATCTACGGAGCTCCATGAGTCATCTGTGAAGAGCGTTGTCATGTATACGATACATGTTCCTTCAGGTGAGCAATCAGGGTCCGCGTTATTCAGGCAGACCGTCGCCTGCGCGGCTGTGTTGCCTATGCTTTTCATGGACTCGTATTGCTTCACATTGTCTGTGGTGTCGTAGATAAAGTAATTGTGGTCTTTAAGTCCAAGTTCCTCCGCTGACTTGCTGAGGCCCAGAAATACCGTAAAGCCCCTGCCCGCTAACTTTCTGAAGTTGGTGAGTTTGATGGCTCTCTCAGGCACTGCTTCGCTGTCCAGAAGCTTTCCGTATACGATATGCGGCGAGCAGTTAGCGATCACATGTCTGCTCTGTACTTCTCTGCCGTCCCTGAGTCTGATACCACAGACGTGCCCATCTTCGTCAGTAAGTATCTTCACTACTTCGCTGTTGAACCATATATCGCCGCCGAGCTCGTGTATGCGCTCCTCAAAAGCCAGCGCCAGCTCGTGTGAGCGGTGTTTTGGGATGGTGGCTCCCATCGAGAAGTAGCTGTATATCATGTTTGCATAATGAAGGAAGCTGAGGTTGTTTGCATCCGCACCAAGATAGCACCAGTAGGTGTTGAGGTTGTCGACTATCTCTTTCGGGTATCCAAGCGCCTCGAAGGCCTCTTTCACTGAGTACGACCCGCAGGCGAGATAATCCGGATACTTCTCCATCATCACCTGAGGATCAGGCTTTCCTTTGCACTCGCTCAGGTAGGCCATCGCTTCCTTTATCTGCCGGCAAAGATTAAAGAATTCGTTTATATACTTTTCGCCGTCCGGGTGGATCCGGTTGTTGGCCTTTGCAAAAGCTTCCCATCCGAATGGCATCACATAGTCATAGCCTTCTGCTTCAGAGATCAGATGATAAGCATCCTTCAGCTGTATCCATTCGATCCTGTCCGCGATACCCAGCTCCTCAAAAAGCAGACGTGTGCTTCCCGGCTGCTCAGGAGTTCCAATGCCGTTGAACTCGTGCAGCGATGCCTCGAACTCAAACCTTCCGCGCACGAAGCTCGTGGCAAATCCACCGGGCAAATTATGCTTTTCGCATACAAGGCAGGTCTTTCCGGCGTTCAGCACCTTACATGCGGCTCCAAGGCCGCCGTTACCTGCGCCAATCACTATTACATCATATCTGTCCATGGCACGCTCCTGTAATCAAACACCTGTCTCAACGGTGTATGTCAGCACGTTCTCGATGACATCACCATCGATCTGCAAAGCACATGGCTGATCAAACGAGACAGTCACCTTGCTTCCTGTCTGGACAGTTACCCAGTCTTTCTTTTTAACGTGTTCTCCCTTGTTGAGCGACGGGAATCTCATAAGCGTCACGAGCCTGTTTTTCTTGTACAGCGCAACGCATGTGACCGTGCCTTTCTCGTTAAAGCGGTCCTGATCAGGGGCTACCATCATACCGCCTCCATAATAGCGGCCTTTCATCGTGGAAGCCATCCATACGTTCTCGAACTTGCTTTCCTTGCCGTCTACGATCACAGTAGCTTTTTTGAGCTTATAACTGCCGAGAAGCAGCTTTACTGCGATATTTGAATAACTGACAGGCTTATCCGATGTAGCTCTCTGTATGTCTCCGATGCGGCAGGTCTCTCCGTCGATTCCGTATCCGATACCGTTCACGAACCTTCTCTGAATCCCGTTTACGGTCACCAGCGGCAGGTTCTTAAGAAAAGGTCTCAGATCGATTCTTCCGTTTACGGCATACTTCTCGTTGTCGCGGTAAAAGTCATTGCCGCTGCCGCATTTAACATAGTAAACCGGGTTCCTGAACTCGTAGCCATATACATCATTGGCAAAACGGTTCATTGTTCCATCGCCGCCGGTCAGTATGACCTCGTCTCCTTCGCTGAGACCTTCAAAAAACGCCTTCATATCCCCAATATCCAGAAGGCTTGTGAATTTGCATTCTGCATTGTTGTCGGCAGCCCACTGCCTGGCATCCTGCTCCCCTTTAGAATTATTTGCCAATGGATTGTATAACAGATAAATCATAAGTCTCCCCCTTTCCCATTTTTGATTTGATTTTAACACATGACAGCCCACGAAAAAACAGCCACTGACCGCAGCGATCAGAGGCTGTATTTACTTGCGAGTTAGACGCCCCTTCCGGGGACAGGCACCTTTTTTTAAAAGGCGAAGTTACCCTTCACGAAGACCGGTACCTCCTTGCCGTCGTGTGTGATGCCTGTGATCTCAAGGTCTTCGGAGCCGACCATGAAATCGACATGTGTCATGGATATGTTGGCGCCGCGTGCCTTGAGCTCCTCTTTGGTCATGTTCTCGGCGCCTTTGATCTGCGGATATGCCTCGCCGAACGCGAAGTGGCACGATGCGTTCTCGTCAAAGAGTGTATTGTAGAAGAGAACGCCGCTGTTGGAGATCGGCGAATCGTAAGGAACGAGCGCTACCTCGCCGAAGTACGAAGCTCCTTCGTCTACGCTGATTGCGTCCTTCAGGATGTCCTCGCCCTTGTCGGCGTGTGCCTCTACTATCTTACCGTTCTCAACCTTGAAGACAATGCCGTCAATGACGGTTCCGTTGTGGCTGAGCGGCTTCGTGGAAACGATTGTGCCGTTCATGCTGTTTCTGTCAGGCAGCGTGAACACTTCCTCGGTCGGCATGTTAGGCGAGAATATGACTCCGTTGCCGGACTTCTCCGAACCGCCTGCCCAGAAATGTCCTTCCGGCAGATCGACTGTAAGGTCGGTGCCGGCTGAATTCTTGTATCTGAGTGTCTTGAAGTTGTGTTCGTTAAGGATATCGACGTGCTTCATGAGCTCGTCTGAATGATCATTCCAATTCTTGATGGCATCTCCGCCGTCTACTCTGCAGCACGCGAGGATCTCTTCCCACATTCTTGTCATGGCGTCCTCTTCGCTGAGCTCAGGGAACACCAGACGCGACCACGCTCTGGAAGGAACAGAGCAGACACACCAAGGACAGGCGCTGCTCATCATCTTATCGCGATAATACTCGAGTGCCTTACCGCTGCTGATCTGCGCCCTCCTGATTCTGTCAGGATCTACTCCGTTGAGGCTTTCCGGGTCTTCTGCGTAAATATTGAGGAACGCTGCTCCCTCATCGACCAGGCTGTTGTTGCGCTGAACTATCCACGGGTCGACGCTGTCGAATACCTCGTCAGCCGCCTTAAGATACTTCATGCGCGTAAGCTCGTCGTCGCGCCAGTTCAAAAGGACCTCCTTGCAGCCTGCGTCGTATGCGGCTTCAGCGCAAAGCCTTGCAAAATCCGCACACTCTACCTCACTTGTAATCAGAAGTCTCTGTCCCTTCTGGATGTTTACTCCCAGTTTTACAACGAGTTCTGCATAGTCCTTTTTAAGCTGTTCAAGATTTGCCATTCGTATATGATCCTTTCAGTTGTAGTTATCAGTCCCAGGACTCCGGTTTGAACTTGCGGTTCTTCATATCTTCGAGGTACTTTTTGTAGGCCTGAGTATCCGAAATTCTCGATCTGTTGTTGAGTGCCTCCTGAAGAGCTTCGATCTTGCCAGGATCGTATCTGTCGCCTACGCGCCACTGATACGAATGCGGATACGCGTCATCCTTGTCGAGTACGGTCGGGTCCCTGAGGATCATTTTTTCGTAATCGAAATACAGCATCTCATAATCTGCGATCATGTCTGCCGCCTTGCCTGCATCCTCATCTATTTTCTTAAGATCGTCCACGTTCGGTCCCATATAGCTCGCGTCCATAACGATCGTATATTCAAAATCTTTTTCGTTGAAAGTCTTTTTCTTGTCCATTCTTCAATAACCTCTTTAATATTCTTATCTGACTACTAACACCTTGATGTTGTTGTCTTTGATGTAGTCAAGGAGCTCATTCTTATACTTGTTGTTTACTGCGAGAACGATGCCGTTGAGATCCTTCGAGAAGAAGCATGTGGATTCGTTGAACACTCTGACGAAAGCAACATTGTCCCATGCCAGTCTGATGGCCTGCAAGCCGCTCTTTTCGATCTCGACCCCGTTGTCATCGAGCGTCACTACTGACGGACGATCATCGTTCATATATTCATTTACAGCCTTATTCATTCTGAGAAGATACATGATCGTAAATACCACTGCCACAGTGGAAAGTACCATGACCATTATCTTCATTGTGTTGAACGAATCGTTGATGCCGCCGTAAAGGCTCAGACCGAAAAGAGCCACCATGGCAACTGTCAGGAAGATGTTTTTACTGTAATTGTTCCTGAGCTTATCCTGTGGTTTGTACAGCAGCTGCCTGTACTGTGTGAGAATGTTTACAAACTCTTTGTAGAACTCTTTTGATCCTTTTTCGTTTACCTCGATAGTCATTTTTATACCCTCCGGTCAGCGATTTACGCCATTCGTTCAGAGACCAATGATACCACTTTTTGGTGCTGATTCAATGGACTCTTACTGTTTTTTATTATACTCCAAACCGCAACAGCAAATGCGTTCAAATAGTGAAGAAGACAAATCAGATTGCCTTCAGATCTGCGTTGTAAAAACCGTCTTTTATAGTCAGTACCGCATAGCTCGGATAATAGCCGCGGCCTACCGAGCCCGGGTTCAGCAGCATCACTCCGCGGTT
Organism: Mogibacterium sp.; assembly: GCA_017405845.1. GTDB lineage: Bacteria > Bacillota > Clostridia > Peptostreptococcales > Anaerovoracaceae > Crickella. The sequence goes on from JAFQZQ010000012.1 coordinate 15,392, forward strand.
CTCGGACAGGTGCTGATCGTGCGTATGACCAAACAGCGCTATCTGCGCTTCTGCCTCGAGCGCCTGTGATGTCAGCGTGTCATATTCGTACTCGTACTTCACATTTGACAGGTGGCCGTGCGTCATGAATATCTTGACTCCGTCAACCACGCAGATAAGCAGGCTTTTCATGTCGGATCTGAAGTCGCAGTTGCCCCTTACAGCATAGACAGGAAGATCCGGATACTTGGCCTCCACCTTGGCGATGTCCCTTTCGCCGTCTCCGAGAAAGAAGCAAAGATCGGGCTTCTCGAGCTCGATCGCGTTTATCATATTTGCGGCATAGCCGTGAGAATCGGAAAAAACACAAATTTTCATCAATTACAAATCCTTTATATTCAAACTACCGGTCAGATAAGTCCCAGTTTGCGGAATCCCCATTCGATCCCGTCTTCATCCACACTCGGACAGATGAGGTCGCTCATCTCTTTGAGCTTCGGACTGCCGTTGTCCATGCACACGCTCGTGCCCACGGCCTGTATCATCTCGATATCGAGCATGCTGTCGCCGAAGCCGATGGTGTCAGCCATGTCGAATCCCAGCTTTTCCGCTACCAGGCGCACAGAGCTGCCCTTATCGAATTTTCTGTTTACCACCTCTCCGAACAGGCAGTCAGGCTGCGAGAAGTCGTGCACGATAAACTCCAGCTCGTCATCGAGGGCCTCTTTTACCGGAGTGATCTGATCTATGCTCGAGCAGGCAAACACGATCTTGTAGATAGGTCTGCCGTCATAATCAGCTAAAGACTGCGGTCCGAGGTTTACCCATACCGCTCTTATCATGCCGAGCACCTGGTCATAGCCCTCGCGGTCTATCTCGAGATACTTCCTCGCTCTTTCATCGTTGAATGTGAGGTCCCTTCCCTCGACCGAGAGATACACTCCATTCTCGGTAAACATCTTTATCAGTTTGTTTTTCTGCTCTTCTGTCATCGGGCAGTCGTTCAGCACCTTATCGCCTGCGAAGATGTATCCTCCGCAGCTCGAGATACCTCCGTCGTAGCCGTACTTCATCATAGGCTCCAGCATGCCGTAGTTGCGTCCCGAGCACAGAAAAACCTTGTGGCCAAGCTCGCGTGCCCTGTCCACTGCCCTCTGAGCGCTTTCCGGCGGAACGTAGCCGCCCGCATGTGTCAGCGTATTATCAACATCCAGAAAAACCAGTTTTTTATTCATTGTCATACTCCAGTCCTGTTTTGTCGTTCTTTTATTATAACAGATTATTCATGGTACTCTACAAATCACGAAATTTTGAACAGAAAAAAGCGCCCTGAATTCAGAGCGCTTTCTGTCAATGATTTGAATGCTGCAACTGCAGGCCTGTGTCTTATGCGACCTCGGCTCTTGCCATTGCTTCTTCGTAATCCTTTGTGCCTGCGAACACATCGTTTGAGTAAGGGTTCTTGCCCATCTCGATGGAACGCTTGATGATTACTGCGATGCAGATAACGTTTGCAGCGATTGCGAGCATGGCTACAACGCCCTGTGCTCTAGGATCAGCTGTGATGCCCATGTCAGCGATGATCTGTCCTGCCTGAGCAGTCTTGCCGGCGCCTGCATTGTACAGTGTGATTGCCTTATCATACAGATCCATTGTTGTGATTCCGTTAGCTGTTGCGCCTGCATATACCGAAGGCAGAGCAGCAGCGAATCTGCTGGACAGCTGGAATGCAGGAACTACCTGAGCCCACATGCACCAGATTGCCAGTGTGTTAGCACGGTTCTGGATCCATGCACCCTTGTTCCACAGTGCGTTTGCGAATGTAGGAGCAAGAAGCAGAGCAACGCCGCAGTACCATGAATGTGTAGGCAGGTTGAGGTAAGTGTACTCAAAGTTCCAGATGTCGTATGCAACGATGAACCAGATGGTCATGTCAGGCCAGAGCATATCGGACTGGTTCTTGTCGTTCGATGTGAGCAGGTGTACGCAGCCTGTCATGCAGAAGATGTTGATCATTCCTGCAAGTGCGTTTACCAGGTTCCACCAACCACCGTAGATGAATACGCCCTCATTGGATGCCCACCAAGCACCGCTGAAGTCTCCTGTGATGGAGAATGCTGCAAGAGCGGACTCCATGTCGGAAACGTTTGCGATTATGATGTTTGCTGCAACGATGAACCATGGGAACCATTTGAACCATTTTTCCTTGCCGATTCCCCACTTATACTTGATCATCATGAAGCCTACGCAGCCGATGTCTGCAGCATAGAGCTTAAAGTAGTGGAACCATCCATCCATGAATGCGACTGTCGGGTTCTCCGATCCGCCGAACATTCCGAGATGTGCGAGGATGAAATAAACTGTCAGGATAGTTGGGATCACTACGAATACAGCGATACCACCCTCCTTTGTTCTGCGGCCGATCTCGTTCATGGCAATGAGTCCACAGAATACGAGAACCCAGCCAACGATCTGCGTTACCGCATGATTGCTGTAAAGCTGAAATAACATTTAAAACCTCCCTCTCTATACCGAAAATGGTGTAGATATCGTTTCCATAAAAAAGGAAACTGTTGTATCATTTACAGTTTCCAAAATACCTTGCATATATTACTCCTAAGCGCAATAAAAGGCAACAAGCTTTTTGCATTATTGTCGCTAAATTCTATAGTTTTTGTTTACAATTCAAACACCAGGCCGGTCCTGAAGCCTATAACCTTATCCCCCAGCTCCTCATGTAGTATGTTCCACGCCTTGTCGCCGGTGCAATGGCCCGTGATCACGGCCTCCACGCCTGTCTCGCCTACTCTTTGTGCAAAGGCTTTTACATAATCATCGTCCTTGTTGAACAGATGGAATCCGCCTATTATCGCAACGATCTTTCTGTCCGGATATACCTGCATCACCTCATTGATAATATTGTCAGCTCCGGCATGCGAGCAGCTGTTGAAGATGGCCACTCCATCATCCAGTTCAAATACCAGGCTGTGCTCATGACCGAAGTCGTCCGGGATGTAGCTTCCGTCCGGCTGCTTCAGATACATGTGCTCCTGCAGCCCCAGCTCCTCAAGCCCCGGAGTTGTATGTCCGAGCAGTCTGATGCCATCTGAAATGTACATATCCGGATCTGCCTTTATTATTCTGTCTGCATGGCGCGTCATTATGCCCAGCGGTATCCCGGCATACTGGAACCCATAGTCATATAAGTCATAGCAGTTTTCATCGTAGCCCTGCGCAACGTACAGCGGCGCGTGGTCATTCTTCTCGAAGAATGTGTCAAGCCCGTTTGCATGGTCATCGTGAGCATGCGACAGCACGGCATATTCGACGTCATTGAGATCAAGCCCCATCTTTTCGGCGTTCTCCGCAAACAGCGGCGAGAGCCCTGTGTCAAGCAGCACAGTCTTGCCTTTATATTCGATATAAAAAGACAGTCCCCATTCGCCGCTGAGGCCATCCCCATCATTATTATCTACAAGAACGTAAACCTTCATAGCTTTCCTCTCAAACGATAATCTCTCCCGCTTATTGTAACACATGCTGCATGCAAAAGCCCCGGACCATTATGATCCGGGGCCCAAGCAATGAATAAAGCTTATGCCATAAGTCTTACGATGTCGTATTTCTTGTAGTCTCCTTCGAGGAGCTTTCTTACCTGTCCGAGGTTATGCGCTACTGCGCACTTTACCGGCTTGCCGTCAACGAGAACTGCGAGTTCTTCAGGATCAGACTCGAGATTCCACGCCTTGCTCTTCAGGAGCTGTGCGTATGGCAGGCTTCCGTCATTCCAGCTCTTGTCGAATGCACATACATTCTTTCTTGCAGGAGCTCCGCCTGTTCTCATGAAGATGCGGTAGAGCTCTCTCGCGTTGATTGCATAGTCGACATTACCTGTCTCCTTAGCCTCAGCGCCTGCCTCTTTCACGTTAGTGACATTGACAGTTTTGAGTCTCTTTTCGCCCTTGAATTCCTCAGCCAGCTTGCCGAATACATCCTGCTTGCTGTCGTACTTGCTGATCTGTCCCTTCATCTCAGGGAAGTATCTGTCAACGAAGTTCATCACAGCAGAGCTGTCTGTGATGATGACAGGCTCCTTGCCGAGCTTCTTGTCGATGACCTCAGCTGCCTGCTGTGCTGCCAGGAATGCTGCGTGCTCGTCGGATACTACGTTCTTGATTCCGATCTTGTGGAGTGCGGATACTACCTGTCCGATGCGGATCGTACCAGGCTCCAGTTTGTAGAGCTTATCGAGTTCCGGAAGTACATCGTCGGAGAGCTGCGCAACTACATCATCCTCATATGAGTGAGCCATGTAGATGACCTCATCCTTGTGCTCCTTCATGTAGATAGCGCCGACCGGGCATACATCGACGCAGTGTCCGCAGCGTACGCATGCGGATTCTGCCATTGGCTTGCCCATCTCAGGCACTACCATGATGTCTCTGCCTCTGTTGGCCATCGACAGGTTGTGAACTGTCTGGACCTCACCACAGACATCGACGCATCTTCTGCACTTGATGCACTTGTTAGGGTTCCTGATGACACTGTCAAGGGAATCATCTGTCTCATAGTCGTGCTCGTGCTGGATGTATGGGAGCACGTCTACGTGGTACTCTCTGTTCAGAGTCTGCAGTTCGCAGAATCCGTCTCTCTCGCAGTCGCACCAGAAGCACATCTCGCAGAACTTAGGATCGAGTGACTGCTCGCTGGATGATCCGATTCTCATGCAGTGATGGCAGTCTACTGCGTGGTGAGCCATGATCAGCTCGAGCGTAGCCTTTCTTGCCGCTCTTACTCTCTCTGTCTCCGTATTGACTGCCATTCCTTCGCTTACCTTTGTCACGCAGGCCGGCTGGAATGTTCTCATGCCCTCTACTTCAACTACGCAGATACGGCAGTTGGCTCTGCCTTCGATGCCCTCGAAGTGGCAGAGTGTAGGGATATATATGTTATTTGCTTTTGCAGCCTGGAGGATCGTCTGTCCCTTTTCGGCTGTGATCTGTTTTCCGTTTATAGTCAGTTTTACCTCAGCCATGGTTACGCCTCCTTCTTTGCTTTGAAATCTTCAGGGAACAGCTTCAGCGCCGAGACGACAGGTGTGCATGCACCCTGTCCCAGCGGGCAGAAGCACGACATGCTCATCACATCGTTCAGCTTATTGATGAGTGCAACGTTCTTATTGAGGTCGCCGCCATTCAGGATGTCTTCAACAGCTTCTTCAAGCCTTGAAGTTCCTTCTCTGCATGGGGAGCACTTGCCGCATGACTCATGAGCGAAGAAATGCGATGTTCCCTTTACGAACTCAGCCATGTTGTGAGTCTCGTCGAGTACCAGTACTGCGCCGGATCCGAGGGATGCTCCGATTGCTCTCATCGACTCGAAGTCGAGCGGTGTATCGAGTTCCTTCTCTGTGATGAAGCCGCAGCTTCCGCCGCCCATCTGGATGGCTTTGATCTTGTGGCCCTCTCTTACTCCGCCGCCGAATCCCTCTACGAGGTCTCTCAGAGTTGCGTCTGTAGGAAGCTCAACAACGCCCTTGTTCTTGACGTCACCGGAAAGTGAGAACAGCTTTGTTCCCGGATATTCAGGAGCTCCGATGCTTCCGAACCAGTCCGATCCCTTGTCTACGATGACAGGTACTGTTGCGAACGTCTCAACGTTGTTGACTACAGTAGGCTTGCCGAGGTAACCGGCCACTGTAGGGAAAGGTGGCTTAAGTCTCGGCTCGCCTCTGTAGCCCTCGAGAGAGGTCAGGAGTGTCGTCTCTTCTCCGCATACATATGAACCGGCTCCGCCTACTACATTCACCTTGACTCCGTCTGTAAAGCCCTTGTCCTCTGCATCTGCTGCAGCTTTCCTCAGGAGCTCGATGCAGTGAGTGTACTCACCTCTTACGTAGATGAAGCACTCCTTAGCCTGGATGCAGTATGCACAGATCAGCATACCTTCGATGAGTGTATGTGGGTCGTTCTCGATGATGGTTCTGTCCTTGAATGTTCCCGGTTCGCCCTCATCTGCGTTGCAGACAACGTATTTGACATCGCTGTCTACTCCGTAGGCTCCGCTCCACTTGAGTCCGGTCTTAAAGCCTGCGCCTCCGCGGCCTCTCAGCTTACTTGCGCCTTCGATGTCGTCGATGAGTGCCTTGCGGTCGATGGTCTTAGCCTTCTTTAAAGCCTCGTATCCGCCGGCCTTGATGTAATCTTCTATGCTTTCAGGATTTATCTTTCCTGCGTTGCGCAGGGTGATTCTTACTTCTTTCATTTCTGTTTGCCCTGCCTTTCTTACTTCGCTGCCTTGATCTTAGCGATCACGTCCTCTGCCCTTGCATTGGTGATGAGTTCACCGTCGAACATCACGTTAGGTGCTGTGTCGCATCTGCCGAGGCATTCGCATCTTCTGAGGAACCACTTTCCGTCCTCTGTAGTTTCGCCTGCCTTGATGCCGAGCTCTTTCTCGAGAGCAGCCATAAGCGGTGCAGACTCGCCTGCGTCGCAGCATGTGCTTCCGCACACTTCGATCACGTGCTCTGCTTTATTTCCTACATGCAGCATCGTATAGAATGTTGCAGTTTCATATACTTCTGACGGATATCTGCCGTACTCCTTAGCTACGCTGCAGATGTCCTCTTCAGAAAGGTAACCCTTCTTAGCCTGAACTGCTTTCAGTGCGTCCAGGATATCTGCTCCTTCTTTATATTTATTCACTGATTCATCCTCCCTTTGAACACATGACTACTGCTGAATCTTATCTATCCTGCATGGTACGAATCTCAGATATGGGTTGCCCGTAATCGGATCCATGTCCACGCCTCTTACGATCTGGCTGGCCTTTTCACCGTAGTAGATTTTTCCATTCTTCTCATATCCGTAGTGATGAGGCATCATAGTGTAGCCTTTTGGTGCTCTGTATGTGACCTCAGCAGGACCTACGATCGATGTTCTCTTTGTGGATACTCTGACCTCTTCGCCATCTTCTATTCCGATAGCCTCTGCATCTGCCGGATTGATAAGTATCGTATAAGGATTTCTATAAGCGTATGTATCAGGATTTCTCATGCATCCGTTTACTCCGCCCTCTTCATGGTTACCAGAGGATATCAGCAGAGGATAGCCTGCTGTCTCTTCCTCGAGTGCGGCTGCTTCCTTCTCCGGTGTGATGTATTCAAGGTGCTTATCTATTGTTTCATCCCACAGACGGATCTTCTTGTCCGGATAATAGATGTGCTCTCTTGCATATTTCTCCGGATCCGGCTGCGTAACAGATATGACTGCTCCGCTAGGGTTGTCGTCTACAGCCCAGAAGGTCTGATCCATCTTGGACATGTCTGCAAAAGCCTTGGCCGGTCCGAGCTTTGTAAGGAATCTGTACTTCTTAAGCGGATAGAAGCCTGCTCTCTCGCAGTCGTCCTTTGCTCCGAGCGGTGAAATGACCAGCGCCATCCTCATGAGGGTCCTGGCTACATTGCCGAGTGCCTCAGGACGTGAAAGCGCGTCTATCATGATAAGTGTCGAATACTTTTCATATTTCGGATGAGTCTTCAGCCAGCCCATGGTCTTCATCAGGAACGGCAGGATGTCTCTGTCCTTTACGCTCTTGGCTGCTGCCTTATAGATGAAGTCAGGTACCTCAGGAACAAGACCCATTGCCTTAGCAATATTCAGAAGAATCCTGCAGTCATCTTCACGCTCTTCGATCTGTCCTATAATAGGATGCTTCATAAATGTGCCGCATGACGTGAATGCTGAGAACTGATAATCTTCAAAACCGGTTTTGCCCGGCAGAACATAGTCAGCATGATAAGTTGTCTCAGTCGGTACGATATCAACCGCTACCATCAGATCCAGTTTATCGAATCCTTCTCTCAGACTCAGCGAATCAGGATATGAGCAAACCGGATTTGACTTGGTAACAAATACCACTCTGTGTCTGTCGACCTTGTCTGACAGCATCTCTCTGGCAAGAACTCCGGTCGGGTATGAACCTCCTACAGGGAAGCGGTTGGTCTCAACTGTGCGCCATACGCCTTCCTTTCTCTCGTCCCATCCAAGAGGCGCGAACAGTATTGACTGTTCAAGGAATTTGTTGCCCTTGAGCAGGAAGTTTCCTGTAATTGCACAGACAGTATTGATAAGAAAACTGGAAATTGTATTGTGTCTGTTGCAGAAGATTCCGAGATCCTGGTGGATCGTTACCGTCTTTCCCTTCATCATCTTTGCAAACTCTTCCATCTGCTCGTAAGGCACTTCGCAGAATTCAAAGGCTTTTCTGTAGTCGAAGCCTTCATACCATTTGCGTGCCTTATCCCAGTCAGAACACCATTTGCGCAGATACTCTTTATCTTCAATTCCGAGATCCAGCATAAGAGCGATAAGTCCACGCGCAAGAACTGCATCTGTGCCCGGACGCGGCTGTATATGCATGTCCGCCATTCTTGCCGACTCTGACAGTCTCGGATCTATTACCACGACCTTTTTGTCAGGACGCTCAGCCCATTCTTTGAAGAAGAAACGGCCTTTACCATAGATAAGGTTGTGAGACACATAGGAATTCGCTCCCCAGAGAACGAATACATCAGAGCCCTCATATTCCTCTTCCCAGAAATATCCCTGATTACCGGTCTGACGGCCGTTCGACCACCAGTGACCCATGAACTCCAGTCCTGCCGGAGTGTAGATATACTGGCTTCCTATTGCTTCCCATATGAACGAAGCCATGGCATAGTCTGACTGATCGTTTGCCAGTGCTCCGCCTACAAACGCAAATACCCTCGGACCATACTTGTCAAGTATCGCTCTGGCCTTCTCACCTATCTCGCGATAGGCCTGCTCCCACGATATTCTCTCGTAATGGTCACCTACCTTTTTCAGTGGATAGTTAAGTCTCTCCGGATTCTCCTGAAAGTACTTGATTGACCTTCCCTTTCTGCAACAATAAGGAATTTCAGTCCTTGTCGGATTAGGATCAGGCCTTACATCCAATATGTGGTCGTCTTCTACATATACCTGCATATTGCAGGCCATGGCGCAGAAGTTACAACCTGTCGATTTCCATTCTCCCACTTACATCTACCTCCTTTACTGGATCTTTTCTATCCTGCCGGGAACGTATCTGACAGCCGGATCGCCTGTTATCATATCCCGGTCTTCAAAAGTTGTTATGGCGTTGGCAGGTTCACCATACCTGCCCTTACGTGTGTCATATCCGAAGTGATGCGGGATCATCGCGTAGCCTCTGTTGGCGCGGTAGCTGATCATGACCGGAGCTTCGATCGATCCGCCTCTTGTCACGATGCGGACGACCTCGCCGTCTTCGATACCTCTATCTGCTGCATCATCAGGATTCATTGTCAGTTCGTATGGTTTCCTGAAAACATATGTATCAGGATTTCTCATGTAGTTGTCCATTCCGCTGTCTTTGTGGTTTCCGGACGAGATGACCATATCGAATTCTCCGTCAAGTTCCAGTTCCTTCTCAACTTTCTCCGGAACATGCTCCTCGAGAGCCTTGTCTACAACAGGATCGAACAGACGGAATTTCTTGGACGGATAGAAGATGTGGTCTCTTGCGCGCTTTTCAGGATCAGGTTCGACGAATCCTACGACAAGACCGTTTGGCTCCTTGTCAGCTGCCCAGAATACCTCATCCATGACATTCATGTCGTACAGTATCTTAGCCTGCTCAACATTTTTAAGAGGCTCATATCTCTTTTTGCCCTTATATCCGCCTCTCTGCGGAACACCCAGCGTAGGCATATAGTCTATAGCCGCGATTATTCTCGCTGATGCTCTTGATGCCGAACCCAAGCACTCAGGTCTTGAGAACACATCGAGAAGCATGAGCACCATTGACTTTTCATAGTCAGGATGTTTCTTCAGATACACTGTGAACGGTATCATGAAGAGCGGAAGATCCTTCTTTTCGCAGGACTTTACAGCCAGCTTCACAAGCCAGCCCGGCATCTCAGGAACAAGTCCCATGGCTCTTGCTATCTCAAGAATGATCTCTGCATTCTCCTTGCGTTCTCCGATCTGCCCGATAACAGGGTGCCTGAGGAACCAGACTACCTCCGGATATGTCAACGGGAAGAAGCTGAAATCGTGATTCTCAAATCCGGTCTTGCCCGGCAGAACGTAATCAGCATGCTGCGCTGTCTCAGTCATGGTCATCTCCATGACTACTACCAGATCTGCACGCTCCAGGCCCTTTTCAACTGCAGCGGAGTCAGAGTAGCTTCTTGCAGGATTCGCCTTGCAGACGAATACCGCTCTGTGCCTCGTCTCCTTTTCGCTGAGAAGCTCCTTAGCGAAAGCTGCTACCGGATATGTGCCCTGAACAGGGAACATGCCTGTCTCTTCAAGTCTCCAGACAGACGGGTCGTTTTCGTCCGGTGTAGGTCCTCCGCGCATGAGTCCGTCAATCATGACGTTGCCTTTTACCAGGAAATTGCCTGTCACAGCCATCAGCATCAGCAGCATGTAACTGTTGAGCGTGCTGTGCTTTCCGCAGATCATGCCGAGCTCGGCATGGCATCCCCATGTGGTCGTTGTCAGGATATCCACAAATTCTGCAGCCTGCTCATACGGTACGCCGCATACCCTGAATGCTTCTTTATAGTCAAATCCCTCGAACCACTTCTTAGCACTGCTCCAGTCGCCGCAGAACTTACTCAGGAACTCTTTATCTTCGAGCCCTTTGTCGAGTATCATCGCGATGAGTCCGCGGATGAAGAGCGGATCGCTCGCATTCTTTGGCATGATGTGCATATCTGCCATTCTTGCTGTCTCAGATAATCTTGGATCGACTACGATCACCTTCTTATCCTCACGCTCTGACATATCCTTGATGTAGAAGCGATGAGCAGGAATGAAATGATTTGCCACATATGAGTTAGCGCCCCAGTAAATAACCGTATCGATATTCTTGTCATCAGGTTCCGGATACATGTTCTGATTGCCCAATATTCTTCCAAGTGACCAGTACAATCCCATGAACTCGAATCCGATCGGATTGTAGTAATACTGTGCTCCGAGCGCCTGCTTTATGCCATTGAAAGCTACGCCCTCAACAGCACCGCTGGCAGTTCCAAACCCGCAAAACGCGAAAGCTTTAGGTCCATACTTCTCATAGATCTTGTTTGCTTTTTCGCCTATCTCTTTGAGAGCCTGTTCCCAGCTGATGCGTTCAAAATGATCGCCCACTCTTTTGAGCGGATAATCAAGTCTCTCAGGATTGTCCTGCCAGTACTTGACAGACCGTCCTTTTCTGCAGCAATAGCCTCCCGGTTCCTTATTGCTGTCCGGGTTTGGTCTTACATCTATGATGTGGTCATCTTCGACCAGCACCTCCAGTGTGCAGTTGAGAGAACAGTACGGGCATCCGCTTTTTTTCCATTCTTTTGCCATGAATCGTCTCCCTCTTTTGATCAGTAAATCTAACTGTTTGTACTAATTATATGGGACGCCTTTTGCCCCCTAAACGCGCAAAAGACTGCAATTGTGGCGTTTGTCACAATTTCGGATAAATGTGACGTTTTTTGCGCTGCCTGCATTGATTCTGAAGTGAATGAAAAAATATAATTAATGTAATCAGAGATATGTATAGAGGCTGAATAAGTGTATGGAAAACAGATCATATAAAACAAAAAAGGCTCTGGCCGAAAGCCTCAGAAGCTTGATGGCTGAGCAGAAATTTGAAAAGATTTCCATTGAGAATATCTGCAGTCGCGCCGGAATAAACCGCCGCAATTTTTACAGACATTTTCTGGATAAATACGACCTCCTCGGATGGATATATGAGGAGGATTTCAAATATGACTTCGATGACCATCCGGACTGGACGATCATAGATTACTTCCCTCTTTTCTGCCGCGATCTTTATGCGCACAGAGATTTTTACATTCGCGCTTATCAGATTACAGGGCAGAACGGGTTCAGAGAACACTGCTACAGTTGGCTCTATCCGCTTTTAGACAGGTCTACTCCCGGGTGGTGTCAGTCTGATGAATTGAAGAATAAGCTAATGCAGATAGTCACATACGCTACATTCGACTCGTTCGTTGACTGGATGAAGAATGAGCCCGATATCTCCCCTGATGAGTATGCCATGAGATATATAGCTACAGTCAGGGACTACACACAGGCTCTGAATAAGCTGTACAGCCGCCCACCACTGTCACTTTTCCCTGAAGGACAGGACGATTCAGAAAACAAAAAATGAGTCCGCTCGTGACTCATTTTTTATTGTGAACATATTCCAGTATTTCGTTCAGTTCATTATCCGGGTTTTCATTTACATACCGCAGGATTTCCTCGTATATCATTTCTTCGGTCACCTCGCCGATTCCGTTTATATATGCCTGCCCTTCTGCATCCTCTGCGTATGAGTCTGAGTTTGCTATGCCCAGCTCTTCCATTATACCGATCAGCTTGTCTCCCGTTTCTTCGTCGAGCGCCTTCCAGTCCACCAGGACCTTTGTGAAGTCATAGGCATTAAGCGGCTTGTCTGGCTTTGTATATGGCGCGCATTCATAGTCGATTACCGTCTCAACGAAGTCCTCGTAGGTTCTCGGCAGCTGGTTCTCAAGATGATGAGGCTGGGTTTTCACATGCATCTCCTGGGCTTCCTTCTGGTCGAGGAACAGATACATGATCATCTTGTCCATGTCATGCACCCTGGCCCTGCGGAGCATTTCCTCACGCAATGCCGGCTCCTTAATGAGCTTGCGCGCACAGTATTCGAACGCTTTTCTATGTCTGTATGTGTAAATGCACCACTGCAGGTTTTTCATTTCCCGTACCATCCTCTGTTTAGTTCTTTTGTATGATATCACATTTTCTTTCCAGGCGTGAAAGCACCGATCTTTTTTTCACAAACTTGACAGTCCAGTCTGAAACCAATAGAATATATCTGTGATGTATCAGGATTCACAAGCATATTTGAACTCATTGAAATTTCAAGCGGTTTTTCAGCAATTTGCAAAATTGATTCACATATATCACAAACAAATTGTACGCATTTCAATTCATATATAACAGAGTAAAAGGGACAAAGGGAAAGGTATGACATTCGAGAAATTAGAAGTTCCATCAATGACCGATCTGTTCGTCAAGACGATCGAAGAAAAAATACTTACGGGCGAGCTCAAGGAAGGCGAACGCCTCCTGACCGAACGTACTCTTGCCGAAAAAATGGGCGTAAGCCTGGCTGTTGTACATAATGGCATGAAGCGCCTGGCGGATCTTGGCTTTGTAAAAATAGTTCCTCGTCAGGGCACTTTTGTTGCCGACTATGCCCGCTGCGGCGGAGTCAATACGCTTACAGAGCTTATCAAGTATGCCGGTACAGGTTATGACATGCACATCATCAGGCAGTTTGCCGACCTCAGAAAGGTGCTGGAATTCCATTTCTATGAAGATGCATGCACCAACGCTTCGGATGAGGAACTGGCCCGCATCAAAGACATACTGGACCGCTATGTCGGGTCTGTAAACGTCCATGAGCGCGCCGGCCTTTATTTCGACTTTGTTCACGAGGTCTCATTCTCATGCGGCAATATCGTATCGCCGATGCTGCTGATGACCTTCCGTGATCTCTATACGTCATTCTATCTGGGGCAGTCCCGTTTCGAGACCGCCGAGTCAATGAATGAACAGCTGGAAGCCATCTACGCCCTGCTCGAATCCCGCGACAAAGAGCACATCGTAGAAGCAGTTGAGAAACATATCAACTGGTGGCTCGACAGCTACAGCGCGCACTATTCACCGGCGATTCAATAAATCAAATCATATACGGCAATGGCTATTACAAAGAGGGAGGCTGCAGAGCATGAACTGACCCCCAAAAGTTAGACCAAAATCTAGCTGAAGGGGGTCAGTTTTAATATGGCAAAATACAGTTTTGAGTTTAAACGTAAAGTGGTTATGGAATACTTAAGTGGTCGAGGTGGATATGAATATCTGGCCAAGA
>JAFQZQ010000013.1 GCA_017405845.1 Mogibacterium sp.
ATGACAGGAGTGAAATCCTTATCCTCTCCGATGTGTACGATCTCCGGATAGGATACTACTTCTGTGGTAAATACGCGGTCTTTATAGCTGTCCTTCGGCGGCATCAGGCAGTTTGTAGTGAACAGGATCGGTGCGGGAAGGTTCGCAAATTCCTTCTGCTGGTTCTGCCAGGCAGTACCGAAGTTGCCTTTCAGATGCGGATATTTCCGAAGCTCTGGATATGCATGAGCAGGGAGCATTTCACCGTGGGTGTAGATGTTGATCCCCTTGTCCTTTGTCTGCTCAAGCAGCTGTTTCAGATCATAAAGATCATGGCCGGTGATCACGATGAAGGGACCCTTTTCGACCATAAGAGGTACTGTGACCGGGGAAGGATTACCATAGGTCTCGGTGTTGGCCTTATCCAGAATCTCCATGCACTTGAAGTTGACCTCACCGACTTCCAGAACGATGGGGAGCAGTTCAGTCATGCCCCAGTCCTCGCCGATGGCGAAGAGGGCTTTGGCAATGAATTCGTTTACCGCCTCATCAGTATATCCCAGCACTCCGGCATGATAAGCATAGGCTGCCATACCTCGGATCCCGAACAGGATCAGGGACTTCAGGCTGCGGATATCTTCATCCGCGTCCCAAAGATCAGCCATATCATAATCATTGTTCCTGCCACAGGGAGACGCACAGGTCGAGCAGTTGGGAACGAGGGTCTGCTTTTCCGCATGTACCTCATCGATCAGAGCCTGGATAGTGGATTCATTGAAGTTTACGTTGGTAATAGTCGTAAACAGGCCTTTGATCAGCAGTTTATAGGTATTATCAGTCGGCTGAGTGTTGCCATCTGTCGCACGGGCAAGGCCGATCAGAGCACCTGTCAGCTTATCCTGAAGACCTGCAACATCTGCCTTTTTGCCGCAAACACCAACAGCGCCGGTACAGCCTTTGCATCCGGCTGTCTGCTCGCACTGGAAACAAAACATTTTCCTTTCCATCTTTAGCTTCCTCCTTAATACAAAATGCGTCCGTCCGTGGAGATCGTTATGACTTGCCAGGGAATGAATTTGCCGCTTGCCTTAAGTGCGTTTTCGGCTGCTCTCTGCAGTCCGCCGCAGCAGGGAACCTCCATACGAACGATGGTCACGCTTTTGATATCGTTGTCGCGGATGATCGCGGTCAGCTTTTCGGTATAATCCACAGCGTCCAGCTTCGGGCATCCGATCAGTGTGATTCTGCCTTTCATAAATTCCTCATGCATGTTGGCGTATGCATAAGCCGTGCAGTCTGCCGCGATCAGCAGTTTCGCGCCTTCAAAGAACGCAGCCTTTGTCGGAAGGAGCTTGATCTGGCAGGGCCACTGGTTCAAACGGGAGACAGGACGGTATCCTGTTGTGACAGCTTCGGGCTGAGGTGCTTCTTCCCGCTTAAACTGCTTCATCCTGGAGCCCGGGCATCCACCGGCAGGATGCTCTCCTCCTGCCGCAAGATGCGCCATCATTGCCTCCTTGCGCTTTGTTTCGTCTTCGATCTGCATGATATCTTCAACAGCCATCTTTTTCCCTCCCTGCTGTGCCGCCTTTACAGCAGCTTCATCATAAGCAGGAGCCTCACGCTCCTCAAAGCTGATCGCACCTGTAGGACAATTCGGAAGACAATCACCGAAACCATCGCAGAAATTCTCTCTGACCAGTTTGGCCTTTCCATCTATGATGTCGATGGCTCCCTCATGGCAGGCGCTGGCGCATAGTCCGCACCCATTACACTTTTCTTCATCGATCTTTATGATTTTACGGATCATTTCCTTGCTCCTCCTTGGTTTCTCTTGATTCTGTGCCTTGATTATAGTATGATATTTCAAACGAGTCGGTTGTATTTACAACAGAAAGGAACTTTTATGAAAGAGTTTGTTCCTGTGCTAAAGAGGACGAAGCTGTTTTCCGGCGTGGGCGATGATGATATCAGCACCATGCTTTCCTGCCTGGAGGCAAGGCTCCTTACATACAAAAAGGGCGAATATGTGCTGCGGCAGGGCGAACATCTCAGTGACATTCTCGTCCTTGCAGAAGGCAGGCTGCATATCCAGAGAGATGATTACTGGGGGAACCGCAGTATCCTCGGGCACATCGGTGTCGGAGAGATCTTCGGCGAAGCTTATGTGGCACCGGAGAGCGGAACCCTTTTGAATGATGTTATCTCTGTGGAGGACAGCTCCGTCTTTTTCTTTGACGTGAAGCGTGTGATTTCGACATGTTCATCTGCATGCCGCTTTCATACCATGGTCGTACAGAATCTGTTCTTTGCCATATCCGAAAAGAACAGGGGCCTTGTGCAGAAACTGGACTACATGTCAAGACGTACAACAAGAGAAAAACTGCTTTCATATCTGTCTGAGGAAGCCAAAAAGCAAAACAGCGCCAGCATCACCCTTCCATTTAACAGGCAGCAGTTGGCGGATTACCTTTCTGTTGACAGGAGCGCCATGTCAAACGAGCTTTGTAAGATGCGGGACGAAGGGCTCCTGGAGTTTGAGAAAAACCGCTTCAGATTGTTCTGATGAAAGGATTCACATATGGATTACTCAAGAGATAATCAGAATTGGGATTCGCTCTCGTATGTAGAGAAAAACCATCAGTTGTATCTTAAGCAGAAAAATAAACGCGAAAGGTCAATTTCTATTAGCCAACCTTATGAGAGAGCTCCTCCGGACAGTTCATGGTGTAGATGAGAGCCGTCTGCACCGGCTTATGCGGCACCTTCATCCGGTTGCCCTGTTCGTCAAAAGGATAGGTGTCCAGCGGAA
>JAFQZQ010000003.1 GCA_017405845.1 Mogibacterium sp.
CAGGACTGGTGCGGAGAGAACCGCACTGTAATGGGCAAGCAGGTGTGGTGGAACTACGAATACGACGAAAAGCTGTATCACCATCTGCCTGAGGCTATTAAAAGGCTCGGGAGAAGGGGCGTGCGGTTCATCGCTTACCTGAATCCTTATCTGGTAAAAGGAAGCAGATACTACAGGGAAAGCGCTGAGAAGGGCTGGCTCATAACAAACAGGGATGGCAGCATATGCCACATGAAGTCCACCACCTTCGATGCCGGTATGCTCGATCTCACGAATCCTGAGGCTGTGCGCTTCATAAAGGAAGTACTCATAAAGAAGAACATGCTGAAAATCGGCGTAAAGGGCTGGATGGCGGATTTCGGCGAATATCTGCCAACGGACTGTGTACTTCACGACGGCGACCCGGCAGAGATGCACAATCTCTGGCCTGTGATTTGGGCAAGGATCAACCGCGAGGCGGTGGAGGAGTATGGAGACAAGGACGTGATGTTCTTCACGCGTTCGGGCTATCTGGGAGAGCAGTGCTACGCGCCGATAATGTGGAACGGAGACCAGCATACAGATCTGACAAAGGACTACGGAATGCCATGTGTGATGCCGGCTGCATTCTCGCTGGGGTTTTCGGGAGTGCCGCTCGTACACAGCGACATAGGCGGATTCTTCTCTATCGGCAAGCTGAAAAGGGACGATGAGCTCTTTATCCGCTGGATGGAAATGAACACATTCTCGCCACTGATGAGGAGCCATGAGTCTATAAGGCCGTGGGCAAACAGCCAATTTGATGCTCCTGCCGTTCTGCCGCATACGGTGCGCCTTACGAACATACACGCTGCACTCAGGCCATATATTGAACACTGCTTAGAGCAGGCGGCCGAGGGTATACCGGTAATGAAGCCGGACTTCTGGAATGCGGTGGATTATTCCAAAAGCAGGGATGAGTACTCGTATTTCTTCGGGGACGACATCTATGTGTGCCCGGTCATAGAGAAGAATGCGTCGGAGAGGACTGTGTATCTGCCTGAAGGCGAATGGACGGGATTCTGGGACGGCAAGGCATACGAGGGAAATTCTGAAATAAGAATGGAAGCACCTCTCGGAAAGCTCCCTGTGTTCTACAGATCTGAAAGTAAATACAGGGATTTATTCAGAAAAGCAGCGGATGAAAACCGCTGAATAATAAAAAAGAAGAGCTGCCGTAACGGCAGCTCTTTGATTACAAATAAAAGTTATTGGTATAGATAAGCTTTGAATCCGAACATCCTCGCAAGGGCTTTCAGGGCCTCTGCGTGATGTCCTTTCATTACCACGAAGTGTGGCTCAAAACCGTCAAGCACGCTTTTTTCAACGGCTTCACGCACCGGAGCCGCTGTTTTGATCACTATCGAAGTGCCGGTGAACTGCTTAGGCTTATCCAGAGCTTCGCCTTCGAGTATGAAGAAGCGATATGTGCCATCCGGCTCGCGGCCTATGCGGAATATGGTAGCTTCAGGGAAGGCCTCGCAGCCGAAGTCCATTGCCGGACCGATCTTTCTGTTAGGATGTACTCCTACAACTGCGCCTGTATCCTTGCGTGCCAGAGTGCATGCCGCAGTGCCGCAGTGCCAGAATGTGAGAGTATTCTCTTCTTCGTTAAGGCTGACGGGATCACCGAAGAAAACCGGTGCGCCAGAGAGCTGCATTCCTGTCCACATCGAAAGGGCGCCGTAAACATCCGCCTCGCATGCAGCGGCTGTTCCGTCGTCATTGAGCATGGACAGCACGGCACATACAGGAGTTCCGAACTTTGTGAAATAGTCCGGCCAGCAGCGGGATGCAAGGGCACCTATGCCGTTCTCGCGTATATACTCGCTGTAGGCTTTATAAAGACGGGCGTGATCCTTGAGATTATTTTCGGGAGTCTTATCGAGTCCGCTTGTGAGATCGTAGGAACGCTTCATGTAGTCACTGCAGTCATCATCGCTGTAAGACCTTGCGCGCTCTATCATTTCCTCGACGCTTACAGAACAGAGCTCGGTGCCAAATACATCTTTGAGCTCGTCCTCATGAGCGGTTCCGAAATCGAATCCCTGCGGTACTTCTCCGACAGTGCAAAGCCTGAGTCCCTGCATCTCTTTTTTGATTTTTGCAGCCTTTACACAGGCATCCACCTTTCTGATCACCGCATCTTCTTCAGGCGAACCGAAGACATACTCATAGTCGGTTCTACCGAAGCTGCGCATGGCGTTTGCCGCGCTATAAGCTCCTGTCAGCGAGTTGAGGCGGAGCCTCGTACCATCAATTACAGGCTCGCGGAGAGTCCACAAAAGGACAGGGCAGTCGAAGCGCTTCATCACGTTCGACATATACGCCGCGTTTGCAAACGTAAGATCCTGGAACACGATAAGGTCCGGTTCGAGATCTGCCATATACGCGTTCATCGCGTCTACGGACAGCAGCATTTCATCCGGAACGGCAAAAGCCGGATCTGCAGCGCGCAGCATTTTTATAGATCTCTCGAACAGATCACCGGCGCTTTCGAGGTGGAAGGTCGGCACGCCGACCGGTATATATACGGGTGTGAATTCTTTCATTTAAGCCTCCGATCTCAGCAGGTTGCAGGAAAATCGTATAATCAAAGAAGCCGGTTGTCAACTGCAACCGGCTTCGTGTGGTCTATATCCTTATGCTTATTTCGCCCGATCTCAGGACCTCTACGCTTCCGTCTTCGTAGCGGACCTTGAGTCCGAATTCTTCGTCTATCCCCAGAACGTGGGCTTTGAGTTTCTCCTTGTTTTTATGTACCGTTACATCTTTTCCGGTCACCATCGAGCGTTTGATGTACTCGTCTGAATACGGTGTGTCCGGCAGGTGTCTGTAGTATACCATGAAACGGTTGAGGACCTCAGCAGCGAGACGGTTCTTAAGGCCCGCAGCAGGCTCATCGAAAACGCATCCGGCGATCTCGGCTATCGATTCAGGGAATCCGCCTGCTGGCTCGTAAGCGTTGATACCTATGCCGACAATCACATACTCGAGCTTGCCGGTGAGTACGCCATAGGAAGCTTCAGATAAAATACCGCAAACCTTTTTGCCGTTGATGAAGATATCATTGACCCACTTGATATCGGCTTTTTTATCTGATACAGCTTCGATGGCTTCGCTTACTGCAGCTGCAGCCATGGTGGTGAAGTGAAGCACCTGATTCTCGGTAAGTCCTTCAGGTCTGAGCAGTATGCTCATATATATACCGCTTTCAGCAGGGGAGAAGAATGCTTTTCCTCTGCGTCCTCTGCCCGCACTCTGGGAACCGGCTACTGCAACATACCCTTCAGGTTCGCCTGCCTCGGCTTTCTCAACGCACTTGGTGTTGGTAGAATCCACTCTGACAAACACTTCAGGTCTGAGCTCCTTGCAGCCGTCATCAAGATAACTGCGTATTCCACGCACGGTAAGTACGTCTGATTCCTTGTCCAGACAGTAACCTCTGTTTGTGACGGCCTTGATCTGGTAGCCTTCACTCTGAAGCTTCTTTACCGCCTTCCATACTGCGGTCCTGGAAATATCAAGTTCCTGTGCTATCCTCTCTCCGGATATAAAAAACCCTTTGTTCTTCTCAAACAAAGCAAGGACTGTGTCCTTTGTACTCATTGCTCCTCTCTCCTTGGACTCCGGTACACTTGCCGGATTCTTTAGTTAGTTAAAGTGTAATACCGCGTTTAAGCATTATCAAGATGGTTGACAATGTGATTATCATTTTATACAAATTGTAGACTTCCTTGCATTATGTGCTATATTCAAAGGGGAGGACGATGACATGAAGAAACCCGAACTATTATCACCCGTGGGTGGCAAGGCTCATCTGATAGCCGCTGTCAATAACGGCGCGGATGCGGTCTACATGGGAGGCATGGCCTTCAACGCCAGGATTTTCGCTGATAATTTCAGTGATGAAGAGCTTCCTGATGCCATAAATTACGCTCATTCCCACGGCGTAAAAGTATACATGACGATCAATACGCTCATTGCGGATAATGAGCTCGCCAGAGCGCTCGACTACTGCAACTACATCTACGGACTCGGAGTGGACGGAGTAATAGTGCAGGACATGGGTCTTGCGAGGCTGCTTCACAAATACCTGCCTGATCTTCCGCTTCACCTGTCGACACAGGGCACGCTGTATAACAAGGGCGGGGCTCTTGCGGCGGCTCAGATGGGATTCTGCAGGGTGGTTCCCGCCAGGGAGCTCACTCTTGAGGAGATAAAAGACCTCGCAGAGTACTGCGATTCGCTGGAGCCTAGAATGGATGTGGAGGTCTTTGTTCACGGAGCTCTGTGCATGTGCTATTCGGGGCAGTGTCAGATGAGCAGGGTACTAGGCGGCGGAAGCGGCCGTACCGGAAACCGCGGCACCTGTGCCCAGCCTTGCAGACACGCATACCGGGGCGATGACGGAGAGTCCTACTACGCTCTCAGCCCTAAAGATCTGTGTCTCATAGAACATATCCCTGAACTCGTGATGTCGGGAGCTGCATCTTTCAAAATAGAAGGGCGCATGAAGACCCCTGAGTATGTTGCGGTCGTCACAAGAATATACCGTAAGTATATCGACCTCTTCGAAAAGCTGGCTGCGGAACACGGAGCAGAAAAGGCCGCAGAGCTTTACAACGTAGAAGAGGGCGACATGCTCGAGCTGAGGCAGATTTTCAACCGCGGTGATTTCACCGAGGGATACCTGTTCGGAAACCCGGGCGAAGACATTCTCTCGGGATCGAGCCCTAAGAATCAGGGCCTGCGCATCGGACGCGTCATAGCGGTCATCGACAGCGAAAACAAGGTGAGTGAAAGGGACGAGAAGGCAGCAGCCAGAGGAGCTCTTAAACGCGGAAGAGAGCTTGTAGCCATAGAGCTTGCTCATTCTGCAGAGGAGCAGGGTATCACCCTGGACAACGGGGACGGCATCGAGTTCATAAGAGAGGACGCAGACTATCTCGTAAGCTCTCCTGCGGGCGGAGTCGTCACATATCTGAAAGATATCGGCCTTGGCTGTGTGCTGGCGGGAGACTTTGAAAGAGGAGCATTTACGGGCGATACTGTGCGCAAGGTTACGGACAAAAAACTCCTTGAAGCTGCCCTGGATGTACCTGAGAAAAAGCTGCCTGTTACAATGGTGTTCACAGCGCGTGCGGGACAGTTCCCGGTGCTCGTGATGAACGATGTCAAAAACGGCAACAGCGTTGAGATAGTTTCAGATCACAAGGTACAGTATGCCGAAAAGGTAGCGACTGACAGTGAAAGAATAGAAAGCTCCCTCAACAGGCTCGGAGATACCGTCTATACACCGGGACTAACAGGCATAGATGTGCAGATTGACGATGATATCATGATGCCTCTTTCCGTTGTTAACAGGATGAGGCGCGAGGCGGCGGACGAACTCATGAAGAGGCGCAGGGAGCATGTTGTGAAGAACAGAAGACCTGCCCTCACAAGAGAGGAAATCGCTGATATCAGAAAGAGCGAGGAGCTTGGCTCCGGAGCCTTTACAGCTGACGACTGGCAGCACAGGATCAACGAGAGCGGCATCAGGCCGGTGGCGCTTGAGAGGTTCATGGAGACCGGCGGCAGTGAGCTGAAGCCGGGATCAGTACCATACATCATGAACGTCTCGAAGGGCAGCCTGGACAGGTTCATAGAGATGCACTTTGATGAGATAGCAGAGGCGTGCAGGGACAGCGGAATACTCTGCGGCAACGCCGGCTGGATCGCCAGATTCAGGGATGCGGGGGTCAAGGTGTATGGAGATTACGGACTCAACGTGTTCAACAGACAGGCCAGACTGGCTTATGAGGAGATGGGCGCGGAGATCTACATGCCTTCACATGAAACCGGTGTTTCCGATGAAAGAGGCATACCGCTCATGATAACGGAGCATCCTGTAGACGAGAAGAGGCTTACCGACAGGAAGGGTGGCGCGCACAGGATCGTGAAGGCTCCGTCCGGCGACAAGACGCTTATCTATTAAGACATCAAATTGTAGATTCAGACAGGCAAATTGTTGTATAATGTAACGGAATAATGATTTAAAAGGCGGAAAAGGACTTTTCCGGCGGTACATATTGATAAAGGAGGAACTGCATATGCTTGACATCAAGAAAAATCTTGAGGGAACAAAACTTGAATTCGTTCTTGACGGTAGGCTTGACACCATCACAGCCCCGCAGCTTGAGGAGGAGGTCAAGGCAAGCATCGACGGTATCACTGAACTGGTCTTTGACTTCAGCAATCTGGCTTACGTTTCCAGTGCAGGCCTTCGTGTACTTCTGTCAGCTCAGAAGACAATGAACGACAAGGGCACCATGGTTGTTAGGAACGTTTCGGATGAGATCCAGGAAATCTTTGATGTAACTGGTTTCTCAGATATTCTGACCATAGAGTAGGGGTTTTTACGGAAGATGATTACTTCTTGGGATAATGACAAATTAACAATTGGACTTGAAGGCAGAATAGACTCAGGTAACGCTGCCGGTGTCGAGAGCGAGATAATGGATTTGATCAAAGAAAAGAATCCTTCCCGCATTGTGCTCGACGCAGAGAATCTGGATTATATTTCCAGTGCAGGACTCAGGATAATACTCCGCCTTAGAAAGACCCATCCTGATCTCAGCATCATCAACGTTAAATCCGATGTATATGAGGTCTTTGACATGACCGGATTTACGGAAATGATGAAGGTCGAGAAGGCATACCGCAGAGTATCAGTCGAGGGTTGTGAAGAAATCGGACGCGGAGCCAACGGCAGCCTTTACCGGATCGACAAGGACAACGTTGTGAAGGTATATAATCACGCCGATGCTCTTGATGAGATTCAGCATGAGCGTGAAGTGGCAAGGCTGGCGCTGATCCTCGGCATACCTACGGCCATCTCCTACGATGTGGTGAAGGTAGGAGACAGCTACGGATCGGTGTTTGAGCTTCTGAACGCCAGATCGTTCTCCAGAATACTTAAGTCTGAGCCTGAAAAGCTTGACTGGTGCGTTGAAGAGTATGTAAAGATGCTGAAGCGCATCCACAGCACAGAAGTACCTGAAGGCAAGCTCCCTGATATGAAGGAGACAGCCATTTCGTGGGCGAAATTCATGCAGGACTATCTGCCTGAGGAATCAGGCAAAAAGCTGCTTGCTCTTGTTGAGGCAGTGCCGCACGACAACCACATGATCCACGGCGATTATCACACAAAGAACCTCGAGCTTCAGGATGACGAAGTACTGCTGATCGACATGGATACTCTGGCGGTCGGCAATCCTATATTTGAGCTCGGCTCAATGTTCAACGCGTACAGGGGCTTTTTCGAACTTGACCACGATGCAATAGAGTCGTTCCAGGGATTCAGCTACGAACTGGCAGGAGAGTTCTGGGAGAAGACGCTCAGGGCATACCTCAATACTGACAACGAGAAAGTGATCCGCAGCGTCGAAGACAAGGCACGCATAATCGGCTACACAAGGCTGATCAGAAGATCGATCAGACGCGGAGGCCTCGAGGACGAGCATAAACGCGCTGAGATCGAGCTCTGGAAGTCCGAACTCATCGAGCTCCTCGATAAGTACGATACGCTTCTGTTTGACAACGATCTTGAGAAGGCTGAGTTTCATAACGAGCTCGATATTGAGGCCACAGAGGATAACCTGAATGCAGTAATGGCTTTCGT
This sequence comes from Mogibacterium sp., assembly GCA_017405845.1. GTDB lineage: Bacteria > Bacillota > Clostridia > Peptostreptococcales > Anaerovoracaceae > Crickella. The sequence goes on from JAFQZQ010000003.1 coordinate 7,685, forward strand.
AGACGAGAACCTCGAAAGCGTCGGCTGCTCCATGAAGTCCCAGATGCAGATCGATATCGCAGTCGAGGAAGTCTTTGTAAACATTTGCAAATATGCATATCATCCTGAAAAGGGCAGAGCTGTAGTCCGCGTAGGAGTCAGCGATGAGCCTGTACAGGTGAAGATCACGTTTATTGACCACGGCCATCCTTACGATCCGCTCGCGAAGGATGATCCTGATGTGACACTTTCAGCTGAAGACCGTCCGATCGGAGGACTCGGCATCTTTATGGTCAAGCAGACCATGGATGCTGTCGAATACGAGTATAAAGACGGTACCAATATACTTACACTTGTTAAAAACCTTTGATTTTACAGGAGGGTAATAAGATGGCAGATAAGAAAACAGTTGATAAAGTAAAGGAACTGCTCGGCGGCCATGTATATGCACCGCTCAAGGAAGCTGCGGAAAAGTGGCTTGCAGAGGCAGATGAGAAGTACGGCGATAAGTTTGACGAATTAAAGGAAAAGGGCGGAGACGCATTGGACAAGATCGGCGAGTTTGCTGAAAAGTATTCCGAGAAGAACATCGAAGTTAACGAGAAGCTCGCAAAGGTAGGCGAAAAGGTTTCCGCAGGCGCTGATAAGCTCGTTGAGAAGGCTGCTCCTGTAGTAAATGAGCTCAAAGAGAAGGCAGCACCTAAGGTTGAAGAGTTTAAGGATAAGGCGCTTGAGAAAGCTGCTCCTGTTGTAGACAAGGTAACAGAGAATGAGTTTATCAAGCAGCTCAAAGCAGGCATTTCTTCACTTGACGAAGTCATCGATACATTCAGCAAGCCTGAGATGAAAGAAGCCATGGGCGAGGAAGCTGCGGCACAAATCAAGGCTCATGCAGAGGCAATGAAGGCAGAAGGAAAAACATTCTGTGACTGCCCGGCATGCACAAAGGCAAGAGAGATCCTCAAAGACCTCGGAGTAGAGCTCGAAGAGCCTGAGGTTGGAGAAGAAGCTCCGGCAGAGGCAGAATAAGACGATCATTTGAAAGGAAAAGACAGTCGCCGCATGCAGCGGCGGCTGTTTCTTTCTCACGGAGGAAGTGCAATGAATAAACATAAAATAGTCGTGCTCGACGGATACACAGAGAATCCGGGAGATCTGAGCTGGGAACCTCTTGAGGCTTTTGGAGAGCTGACAGTTTACGACAGGACGGCATACGCCGAATCAGACCTGATAGCAGAAAGAATAGGCGATGCGGATATCGCCGTGATCAACAAGACGCCGGTCAGTGCTGCTACAATGGACCGCTGTCATAATCTGAAGGGCATATTCGTGCTTGCTACAGGCTACAACGTTGTCGATGTAAAGTATGCGAGAAGCAAGGGCATTGACGTAGTAAATGTGCCTACTTACGGTACGCAGAACGTGAGCCAGTATGCAGTCAGCCTGCTGATGGAGATCTGCTCGCACATAGGGCATCATGACAAGGCTGTAAAAGAGGGTAAGTGGCAGAACAACGTTGACTGGTGCTTCTGGGATTATCCTATGATAGAGATCGCCGGCAAGACTGCAGGCATCATAGGCCTCGGAAGGATAGGTAAGGCCACGGCGAAGATACTGGGCGCTTTCGAAATGGAAGTGCTTGCCTATGACTCATTCAAGTCTGATGACGGTGCGGCAGTCGCTGAATATGTTGAACTCGATGAGCTTTTTGAGCGCTCAGACGTTATATTCCTTCACTGCCCGCTCTTCCCTGAGACAGAGGGCATAATCAACAAGGCAAACATAGCTAAGATGAGAGACGGAGTCATACTGATAAACAACAGCCGCGGGCCTCTCGTAAATGAGCGGGATCTTGCCGAAGCCCTCGAAAGCGGCAAGGTATATGCAGCGGCAGTAGACGTGGTATCGACAGAACCTATAAAGGCCGATAATCCGCTTCTGACGGCCAAAAACTGCATAATAACACCTCATATCTCCTGGGCCACAAAGGACGCCAGACAGAGAATTATGGATATCACAGCAGATAATATCCGTGCCTGGGCATCGGGAAGCCCGGTAAACGTGGTGAACAAATAAAACTGATAAGCGCACGTAACAAAATTTTTACTGGACATAGTGTTGCGCTTACTGTACAATGTTGCGCGGACGCCCGCAGAAAATGGCGTCTGAAGCAGTTCGGGTCCGATATCCTGCTTCTAAAATATTAAAACCAAAGGAGAAAACAATTAAATGAAAAACAGAGATCCAAAAGTTCTGAGGATCACCCAGGGCGCTATCATCGCTGCTCTTTATGTGGTTCTCACAATGGTTTTTGCACCGATATCATTCGGCCCTGTGCAGGTGAGGATTGCTGAGGCACTGTGCATACTGCCTATGTTCACTCCTGCAGCTATCCCGGGACTTTTCATCGGCTGTGTGATCGCTAACCTCATCGGAGGCGGCATCATGCTCGACGTGATATTCGGAAGTCTGGCTACGCTCATTGGCGCAGTCCTCGGTTACATGCTCCGCAAAAACCGCTGGCTCGTACCGCTTCCTGCAGTTGTTGCAAACGCGCTCATCGTGCCTTTCGTACTCAAGTACGGCTACGGCGTGGTGGATGTGGCGATCCCGGTACTGATGTTCCAGATACTGCTCGGTGAGATCGCTGGATGCTACGTGCTGGGCGAGCTGCTCTGCACGGCGCTTCTTAAGAAGAAAGACCGCATCTTCAGCACAACCGCAGAAAACAACTAATCAAGTAAAAAAGACCGTTAACGGGAATATGATACGCTCCCTTTATGAGAGACAGTGAAAAACAAAAACACTGTTACTTGTGAAGGGAGTTTTCATATGGGAAGAAAAGGAACTAAGATACTCAGCGATGTCAAGCTCAAATATGCACGTATGTGTTTTAAACACAACA